>NZ_SDOY01000174.1:50007-58443 GCF_004117935.1 Streptomyces roseicoloratus
GGGCCATGATCCGCGACGGAGCGTGCTACCAAGCCACACCACCAGTCACAGCAGTGGCTTGACAACGTCATTGGGAAGTCTCCTCGCGGGCGCCACGGCGGCGCGCACCGGCGACGAGATGTCCGGACCCGCGCTCCTGCTGCTCGGCTACGCCCAGACCGGCTCGGCGGCGACCGCCGCCGCGCTGCTCGCAGGCATCACCGCGTCCGCCGCGCTCGGCGGGCCCGTACTCGGCGCGCTCCTCGACCGGGCGGCCCGCCCCGGACGCCTGCTCGCCACCTCGCTGGTCCTCCACGCGGCCGGACTGACGGCCGTCCTGCTGAGCCTCGGCCGCGTCCCGTTCCCTCTCACCCTCCTGACCGCGCTCGCCGCCGGCGCGCTCGCGCCCGCCCTCGCCGGCGGCTGGACCTCCCGGCTCTCCACCGTCGTGCCCGCGCACCGGCTGCACCGGGCCCACGCGCTCGACGCGATGACGTACAGCGCCGCGAGCCTGCTCGGCCCCGCACTCGCCGGTCTGGCCGGCGGTCTCCTCGGCGCGCCGGCGGCCGTGGTGGCCGCCGTCGTGCTGATCCTGCTGGCCGTGCCCGCCACCCGGGTCCTGCCGTGCGGCACGGACCCGGCCGGGCCCGTGACCCTACGCGCCGTGGCCCGGGACCTGCGGCGGGGCTTCGCGTGCCTGGTCCGGTCCGTGCCGCTGGCCAGGGCGACCGTCACCTCGACCCTGTCCTGCCTGGGCCAGGGCGCGTTCGTCGCGTGCGTGCCGCTGCTGGGCGTGCGCGTCCTGGGCGGGCCGGGCGGCGGGGCGCTGCTGCTCTCCTGCGCGGCGGTCGCCGCCCTGGGCGCGGGCGCGGTGCTCGCCCGGTGCCGACGGCCGCCCGTCCCCGACACCGTGCTGTGGGCCGCACCGCTGGTTCTCGCGCTCGCCCTCGCCGTGGCCTTCGCCGCGACGGCGGCCGGCCGGCGCCCGGCACCGGCGGCAGCGGCCGCGCTGCTGGTCACGGCGGCGCTGCTGACCGGGGCCGCCGAAGGCCCGCAGCTCACCGCGCTGTTCGCGGTGCGGCACCGGGAGGCCCCGGAGCGGCTGCGCGCCCAGGTCTTCACGACCGGAGCGAGCGTCAAGATCACCGCCTTCGCCCTCGGTGCGGCGACGGCCGGGCCGGTCGCGGCCCGGTCCCTCACGGCCGCGCTGGCCCTGGCCGCGGCGGTGCAGCTGCTCGCCGCCGCGGCCCACGCGGCCGTGGGCCGCGTTCTCGTCAGGAGGTTCCGGCGCGGAGCGAGGCGGTGTGGGCGCGGACCTGATCGGGGGTGAGGTAGGCGTCCGTGTACTCGAAGTCCCGCAGCGTGCCGGACTTCGAGGCCAGGAAGCCGGTGCGGACGAAGTCGTCGCCGGCCACCGCGTTCAGCAGCCAGTTGGTCATCACCCGGGTCTTCGCCACGTTCGTCCGCAGCGCCGCCCAGTGGTACGCGCGGGCGACCGCCTGGGCGGGCATGCCGTGCAGTTCGACGCCCAGGGGCTTGGACACGGCGTCGAGCCCGCCGAGGTCGACCACCAGACCCAGGTCCTTGTGGGAGTACGGGCGGGTCCGCTCGCCGCGCAGCGTCGCGACCAGGTTGTCGGCGATCACCTTGCCCTGGCGCATGGCGTGCTGGGCGGTCGGCGGGCAGATCGCGCCCTCCTCGCCCTTGGCCAGGTCCGGCACCGCCGCCGCGTCGCCGAGCGCGTACACGCCGGGCAGGCCCGGCACCGTCATGTCCGGCTCGACCAGCAGCCGGCCGCGCAGGGTCTCGGCGCCCAGCGTCCCGATGAGCGGGCTGGCCGCGACCCCGGCGGTCCAGATGAGCGTGCGGCAGGGCAGGACGCGGCCGTCGGTGAGCGTCACGTTCTCGTCGTCCACCGAGGCCACCGAGACGCCGAGCGAGACCTCGATGCCGCGCCTGCGCAGGATCGCCAGGGCCGCCGCGCCGAGCTTGGGCCCGAGCTCGGGCATCAGGGCGGGCGCGATGTCGACCAGGTGCCATTTGATGAGGTTCGGGTCGAGCCGGGGGTAACGGCGGACCGCGTTGTGGGTGAGCAGCTGGAGGCAGGCGGCCGTCTCGGTGCCCGCGTATCCGCCGCCCACCACCACGAACTGCAGTCGCGCGGCCCGCTCGGCCTCGTCCTGGCTCGCGTCGGCCAGGTCCAGCTGCGCGATCACGTGGTCGCGGAGGTACGCCGCCTCGGCGAGGGTCTTCATGCCCCGGGCGTGCTCGGCCAGCCCGGGGATGTCGAAGGTCCGGGTCACGCTGCCGGGCGCAAGCACCAGGTGGTCGTACGGTTCCGTCTCCGTCTCGCCCGTGATGGCGCGCACCACGCAGACCTTGGCGTCGGTGTCGATGCCGATCGCGCCGCCGGGGATGATCCGGGTCCGGTGCTTCTCGCTGCGGCGCAGCGACAGGGCCACCGACTGCGGGGTGAGCACGCCGGAGGCCACCTGGGGCAGCAGCGGCAGGTAGAGCTGGTACGCGAAGGGCGACAGCAGCGAGATCGCGGCCTCCCGCCCGGTCAGCCGCCGTTCGAGGCGCCGTACGCACGCGACCCCGGCGAAACCGGCGCCCACCACGAGGATTCTCGGTCGAGACACGGTGAAGGACCGCCTTTCCACGCCTTGTCCTGCATGCGGGCCGTCGGCGGCCCTCCCAGCCTCACTCACCGAACCCATCATCCGGAAACCATTCATATCCGGCAAAAGGACGAGACGGGAGAAGAGCTCCGGCCTCTATGCTGAGACAGCCGCGAAGTCGCCCTCCCTGTGGACGGTCGACCCGTCGCCCGGCGCACCGCCCGGCGCACCGCCCGAGCCGTCGCGGCCCGACAAGGAAGGACCCGTTGACTCCGTACTCCCTCGCCTTCTACGTGGACGTCATCGCCTCGGGAACCGTGCTGGGCGCCGGGCCGGCGGACGACCCCGACCGGGTCACCGCGATCCTCGGTCCTGACTACGCCGAGAACTCCTTCGACGACCACGGCATGTGGCGCGACTACGGCATGGCCGAGTTCTTCTGGTCCCGGGAGTCACCCGACCACCCGTGGCAGGGCCACCACTTCACCCTGCAGGTGCACCGGCTCCCGTACGGCGACGGAGTGGTCAACCCCGTGCTCCGCGAGCGGTACGGCCGCTTCGGCCGCCGCCTCCGGTTCGACCGGCTGGAGCGGCTGCTGGTGCGGCGCGGCATCACTCTGGAGGAGGTCCCGGGCGCCGACGCGCCGGTCTGTTCGCTGCACTGGCAGCCCGCGTCCCAGGTGTCCGTCACGGTGCGCCGCGCCCGCGAGGGCGGCTACGGCGGGGCCGGCAGCAAGAGGGCGCGGCGGCGCGGGGACCTGCGGGTCGGTGACGTGCACGCCGTCACCTCGTCGATGACCGCCGAGCAGGTGGCCTGGTACCGGGAGCACTACGGCGGCCGGAAGGCCGCGGCGGGGTCGTAGCCGCAGGGCCGTGGCCACAGGACGGGAGCAGTAGGCCGTCCGGGGGAGCGGGAGGGGTCGTCAGACCCCCCGCGGCCCGGCGCGGACCATCGTGCCGCGCGCCGGGCCGGGGTGCGGCCGGTTCAGCCCGAGACGCTGGGTGCGCCCGTCTCGATGTGGCCGGTGTAGCGGCGCGACCAGGTGCCGTCGATGTCCGCGAGGATCGTGAAGTCGTACCAGCCGTCGTGGTACGCGACAGCGTTGAAGTAGTCCTCGCGGGTGGACTTCGCCGGGACCGTGTACGTCCACGGGCCGTCGGCGCGGTAGCCGTCCGAGCGGATGGTGAAGGTGACCGCCTTGGCGGAGTCGTTGGTCATGGTGAAGTAGAGGGCGGTCCTGCCGGTGCCCGGCTCGGTCGCGTAGCGCGCCGCGACCTCGATGTCCTTGCCCGCCTTCGAGGCGTCGCCGATGAAGCGGCGCAGGAAGCGGTTGGGGCCCATCATCGAGATGTCGTACTTGCCGGAGCCCCAGCCGAGCCCGATGTTGAAGTAGTCGGTGGCGGTGGTGCCGGGGTCGACCGTGTACTGCCAGGCGGCGGTGTCCCGGTGCTGGTGCGGATGGATCGAGAAGTGCGCGGCGCGGCGGGCCTGGGCACCCTCGTTGGTCATCGAGAACCAGGCGAGGATCTTGCCCGCCGCGCCGAACTCGAAGCGGTCGAGGTTGCCGTTCACCTGGTACGGCAGGGCCCGGGCCGGCCGGGTACCGCTCTCCTGCGGCGGCAGCGCGTTGTCCTGCGGGACCGGGTTGGGCAGGGGTGCGCAGGTCGACTGGCCGATGACCTCGGCCGTGGACGGCAGGTTCGCCGGCACTCCGTACACCGGGTCGGCGAAGTCGAAGACCCCGGTGAGGTCCCCGGACACCTTGCGGCGCCAGGCGCTGATGTTCGGGCAGGTCGCCGGAGTGCCGAGGGCGGCCGTCCACACCTCCATGAAGCGCAGCACCGACGTGTGGTCGAAGACCTCGGAGCTGACCCAACCGCCCCGCGTCCACGGGGACATGACGACCATCGGGACCCGGAAGCCGAGCCCGATCGGCGCCCCGTCGAGGTACTCGCCCGGCGTCCCGGGCGGCGCGACCGGCGGCGGCACGTGGTCGAAGAAGCCGTCGTTCTCGTCGTAGTTGAGGAACAGCACGGTCGAGTCGAAGACCTCGGGGTTGGCCGCGAGCGCCCGGTAGACCAGGTCGACGAAGTGCGCGCCGTCGCCCGGCGGGGCGTAGGGGTGCTCGGAGAAGGCCTCGCTCGCCACCACCCACGACACCTGCGGCAGCGTGCCCGCCAGCGCGTCGGCGCGGATCGCGGCGGCGATGTCGTCCGGCGTCGAGCCGGTCACCTTCGGCACCGAGCCCATGCCGCGGTCGTACAGCGGGTCGCCGGGCCTGGCGTCGGTGAACCGCTTGAAGTACGCGAGGCCGTTGTCGCCGTAGTTGTCCTGCGCGTTCTGGTAGACCTTCCAGCTCACCCCCGCCCGCTGGAGGGCCTCCGCGTACGTCTCCCAGGTCAGCCCGGACTCGTCGCCGCCGTCCTTGCTGGAGGCGTCGATCTTCCCGCTCCACAGGAAGGTGCGGTTGGGGCCGGTGGCGCTGAGCGCCGAGCAGAAGTACGCGTCGCAGACGGTGTAGTGGTCCGCCAGCGCGTAGTGGAAGGGGATGTCGCCGCGGTCCAGATGGCCCAGGGTGCGGGTGTTGCCGACGCCCATGACCCAGTTGTCGAGCCGGCCCTTGTTCCAGGCCGCGTGCTGGGAGGTCCAGCTGTGGGGCAGGTCGCCGTTGCACTGCGCCAGCGTCTCGCCGTCCACGCCGCCGGCCGGGGGAGTGGAGCTCAGCTTCCACGGGTACTGCCGGCCGCCCCAGTCGGGCTGGTTGAACATGCCCCAGCCGCCCGGGATGTTGCCCGCGGCCCGGTCGCGGAAGCCCCGGACGCCCCTGAGCCGGCCGAAGTAGTGGTCGAAGCTGCGGTTCTCCTGCATCAGGATCACGACGTGCTTCACGTCGGTGATGGTGCCGGTGGCCGCCCGCGCGGCCGCCGACGCCGTACCGGTCGGCAGCGCCGCCCCGGCGACGAGCCCGGCCCCGAGCCCCGCCCCGATGCCTACGAACCCTCTGCGGCTGATGGGAGTCATGCCCCGCCTCTCCTGTCCCGCTGTGCCCCGGTGGCACGTCGAGGACAGGATGGGGGAACGGAGCCCAAAGGTATACGGTCGTGCGGTAATCGATTGGTCAACTTGCCCAAGACGTTGGGGTGATGGGGTGGGATGGGCGCTGAATTGGTCCGACGGAGAACCAATACGTGAGTGGTGTGCCGAGGGGAACACGCCGCCCGGACCGCACGGCGCCCGCGCCCGACACTCCGGAAACCGTCACCGGTGGGAAAATGAGAGCACCGGCCACCACCCTGACACCGACCCCGGAGGTGGATCATGGGCGAGGCACGCGACGTCATGGACCGGCTCACCGAAGCGGTGACCCACGGCGACCTCACCACGGTCACCGAGCTCTACGCGGAGGACGCCGTCGCCTTCACACCCGACGAGGGCGAGCTCCACGGACGGGACGCGATCGTCGAGTACTGGCGCACGATGACCGAGGCGATCCCGGACGCGACCTTCACACCCCTCCAGCAGTACGAGGCCGACGACACCGCGATCGACGAGGGCGTCTTCAGCGGCGTCAACACGGGCCCGATCCCGCTGCCCGACGGCGAGACGCTGCCCGCCACCGGCAGGAAGATCAGCATCCGCGGGACCGACCTCGCGACCGTGAAGGACGGCAGGATCACGAGCTACCGGCTCTACTTCGACCAGATGCTCTTCCTCGACCAGCTCGGCCTGCTGCCCCAGGACTGAGACGGTCCCGCCGCTCCCCGCCGTCGGCGGCGTGGTCCACAATCGTCCCCATGACCGAGACGAGCGCGGACCCCGGCACCGACACCCCCGAGGACGACCCCTACCTGTGGCTGGAGGACGTCGACGGTGATCGGGCGCTGGCCTGGGTGCGGGAGCGGAACGCCGAGACCGCCGCCGAACTCGCCGGCGACGAGGCCTTCGGCGCGCTCGTCGCCGAGCTGCGCGAGGTCCTCGACGCACCCGACCGCATCCCGTACACCCGCCGCCGGGGCCCGTACCTCTACAACTTCTGGCAGGGCGCCGGGCACACCCGCGGCATCTGGCGGCGCACCACGCTCGAGGAGTACCGCACCGACGAACCCGCCTGGGACGTGCTCCTCGACCTCGACGCGCTCGCCGCCGCCGAGGACGAGGACTGGACCTGGGCCGGTGCCCAGGTGCTGCGGCCCGCGTTCCGGCGCGCCCTGATCAGCCTCGCGCGCGGCGGCGGCGACGCCGTGGTGGTGCGCGAGTACGACCTGGAGGAGCGGGCCTTCGTCACCGACGGCTTCACCCTGCCCGAGGCCAAGACCGACATCGCCTGGATCGACCACGACCACGTCTTCGTCGGCACCGACGAGGGCCCCGGCTCCCTGACCGCCTCCGGCTACCCGCGCACCGTGCGCCGCTGGCGCCGCGGCACCCCGCTCGACCAGGCTCCGCTCGTCCACGAGGGCACCCCGTCCGACCTCGCCGTCTCCGCCTGGCACGACCCCACCGAGGGCTTCGAGCGCTCCTTCGTCGTCCGCTACCGCGACTTCTGGCACCACGAGACCCATCTGCTCACCGACGGCGGCGGACCGGTTCGCGTCGACGTCCCCGACGACGCCGACAGCTCCGTGCACCGCGAGTGGCTCCTCGTCACACCCAAGGCCCCGTGGCTCGGCCGGCCCGCCGGCTCCCTCCTCGCCTTCCGGTTCGACGACTTCCTCGCCGGGCACCGCGAACCCGAGGTGCTCTTCACCCCCGACGAGCGGACCGCCCTCGCCGGCCACGCCTGGACCCGCAACCACCTCGTCCTGGAGACCCTCCAGGACGTCGCCGGCCGGATGCACGTCCTCACCCCGCCCGCCGGACCCGGCGGCTGGCGCCGCAGGGAGCTCGCCGACATCCCGCCGCTCGCCTCCGTCGCGCTCACCGACACCGACCCGGACGGCGGCGACGAGTACTTCCTCTCCGTCACCGGACACCTCGTCCCGCCCACCCTCCACTGCGGCGAGATCGACGGCCCCGGCGAGCGGATCAAACAGGCCCCCGAGCGCTTCGACGCCACCGGCCTCGACGCCCGCCAGTACTTCGCCCTCTCCGCCGACGGCACCCGCGTCCCCTACACCGTCGTCGGCCCCCGCGACCACACACCGGGCCCCACCCTCCTCACCGGCTACGGCGGCTTCGAGGTCTCCCTCACCCCGTCCTACGACTCCGTCCGCGGCCGCGCCTGGCTCGCCCGCGGCGGTACGTACGTGGTGGCCGGCATCCGCGGCGGCGGCGAGTACGGACCCCGCTGGCACCGGGCGGCGCTCAAGGCCGACCGGCACCGGGCCTACGAGGACTTCGAGGCCGTCGCCCGCGACCTGGTTGCCCGGGGCATCAGCACGCCCGGCCGGCTCGGCATCACCGGCGCCAGCAACGGCGGCCTGCTCATGGGCGCCATGCTGGTCCGCAGCCCCGAGCTGTTCGGCGCGATCGTCGCCCACGTGCCGCTGCTCGACATGCTGCGCTTCCACACCCTGCTCGCCGGCGCCAGCTGGACCGCCGAGTACGGCGACCCCGACGACCCGGCCGACCGGCCGCACCTCGCCGCGCTCTCGCCGTACCACCACCTCGCCGCCGGCCGGCCCTACCCGCCCGTCCTGCTCACCACCTCGACCCGCGACGACCGGGTCCACCCCGGCCACGCCCGCAAGGCCGCCGCACGGCTGCGCGAGCTCGGCCACCGGGTGCTCCTCCACGAGACCCTGGCCGGTGGCCACGCCGGGGCCACCGACCACGAACAGACCGCCCACAACAGCGCCCTGGAACACACCTTCCTGTGGCGCACCCTCGGAGGCC
>NZ_SDOY01000175.1:0-100426 GCF_004117935.1 Streptomyces roseicoloratus
CAGTGTGACCAGCGGAGTCGGTGCGCGAGGTCGTGGGCCCGGCTGGTCAGGGTGGTGAACAGGCGTTGGATCTCGTTGCAGGTCGGTATGGACCGAGGCCGGCCTGTGGCGTCGGCTGCACCGGGCGGTGCTGGACGAACTCGGGAACGAACGGCTCGTTGGATCTCGAAGGATGTGAGGGCCGCCGGGAGCGGCCCGGAACTGAACTGGTGCAGCACACGTCTCCCGCACCATGATCTCAAGTGAGCGCCAAGAGCACGCGATCTCCACCAAGCTGGTCTCGCCGTCCGCAGTGAGTGCGGAACCGTCGAAGACCAACGACTACAACAGCTTCGCCGAGGCGTACGCGGCCGCAAACGAAGCCAACCTGGTCAATGCCTACTACGAGCGGCCCGCGATGCTGGCCCTCGCTGGAGACGTGGCCGGCCGACGGATTCTCGACGCCGGCTGCGGCTCGGGGGCCCTGTTTGCCGCGCTGCGCGACCGTGGCGCCGTTGTGAGTGGCTTCGACACGAGTGCCGGGATGCTGGAGCTGGCTCGGCGGCGGCTCGGCAACGGTGCGGACCTGCAGGTGGCGGACCTGGGCGACCCGCTTCCTTACGCTGATGACACATTCGACGATGTAACGGCGTCCCTGGTGCTGCACTATCTGGAGGACTGGGGGCCGGCGCTGGCCGAGCTGCGACGCGTACTCAGGCCCGGCGGTCGACTGATCGCATCTGTCGACCATCCCTTTGCCATCAACCTCATACACCGCGAGGCCGGTCGCGAGGCCGAGCACAACTACTTCGACACCACCAAATGGACCGTGGAGTGGACCATTGGCGGCCATACCGCCCTGGTGAGCAGGTGGAACAGGCCGCTGCACGCGATGATCGAGGCTTTCATCGGGGCCGGCTTCCGGATTACGGTCATCAGCGAGCCGGAGCCTGATCCCGCCGCCCGCGAGATGTTCCCCGAGGCCATCGCGGCCAAGCCGCGCTTCCTGTGCTTCCTGTTCTTCGTCCTGCAGGCCGACTAGTACTCCAGTCGTAGGTCGTGATCTTGCTGGTCGGGGCCGGTGCGGGGACGGCTGCGGCCACCGTTGATCATCGTGAGTTGTGTCGACCAACGAAGATCAGGCGGTGGCAGCAGGTCGCAGCGTAGTGCCTGCCCGGTGGCGGTCGATGTTCGACCAGCTGACGGGCCGTATCGCGGGCCGGTTCGCGCGGGTCGAACCACGCCGCCACGCAACGGCGTTGGTGCTGGGCCTGCTGGCGGACCTGCCAAGGAAGAACTGCTGGACGCTGGCCGAGCACGCGGGCGACTCCACCCCGGATGGCATGCAGCACCTGCTGCACCGCGTGCGGGCCGCGCTGGAAGACCGTCGGACCGGCTACGTCCTGGCAGTCTCCAGCACCCACCAAGTCACCACGGTGGCAGGGAAGTTCCCGGCCAAGGCCATCGTGGCGGAGATCCCGAAACGGGCCTGGCAGCGGCGCTCGGCCGGAGCGGGCGCCAAGGGCGAGCGGTACTACGACTGGGCTCAGGTCGACATCCACGGCCCCGCCTACCGGCCCGGGCACTGGTGGCTGCTGGTCCGCCGCAACCGGAGAAGCGGCGAACTCGCCTTCTACCGCTGCTTCTCACCCCACTCCGTCCCGCTGTCCGACCTGGTGCGGGTGGCCGGACGGCGCTGGACGGTGGAGGAGACCTTCCACGCCGGCAGGGGCCTGGCGAGGCTGGACGAGCACCAGGTTCGCCGCTGGACCTCCTGGCACCGCTGGGTCACCCTCGCGATGCTCGCCCACGCCTTCCTCGCCGTCACCGCAGCCGCCGAACGCCCCGCCCCCGACGACCTGATCCCCTTGACCTGCAACGAGATCCAACGCCTGTTCACCACCCTGACCAGCCGGGCCCACGACCTCGCGCACCGACTCCGCTGGTCACACTGGCGACGCCGACACCAGGCCCGCGCCCGCGACTGCCACTACCGACGGCAAGCAGCCGCCCAGCCATGAAGATCACGATCTACGGCTGGAGTACTAGGCACCGAGAATGGCGCTCAGGGAGGCGAGGATGGTCAGCGCGGGCTGGGCGATGTCGGCGGCGGAGGTCAGCATGGCCCGGAGGCGGTCGATGCGGGTGAGCGCGGCGGGCACGTCCGGTTCCGCCTCGTCGACGAGGTCGGCCAAGCGGTGGATCTCCGCGGCAACCGCCTCACGCTCCTGGTCGGGTATGTCCCGGCTGGTGAGTGTGAGGTGGAGCAGCCGGGCGAGGTCGTGGGTGCCGGCCGCCGCGGGGTAGGTGTTCTGGAAGTCGCGTATGACCGCGTCCTGTGGGCGGTTGATGAACGTGGTCTGGCCGTTGAAGGTGAAGTTCTCCGACATCGATACTCTGGCCTCCTGGATGGTGACGTGGCTGCTGCTGAGGGAAAGCTCCGGCTTCGCCGGGACGAGCGGGCGCAGGGCCTCCTTGATGTCGGCCTCGGCGTTTCGCAGGGCGGCGAAGGTGGTGGCCTCCGTCGCGGTCCCTCCCATGAGCCTGTTGCCCTTGGTGGGGTCCAGGACGCGTCTGATGCCTCCGAAGAGGGCTCTGAAGTAGGCCGTCGAGGTGTGCTCGACGGGGAAGACGACCTTTTCGCGCAGGTGTACCGGGCCGTCGGGCCCCTGCAGGAACGCCAGGCACGGCAGGGATTCGGGCTCGATGCCGAGCCTCGCGGCCACCTCGTACGCGCTGTGAGGGTCGTACGGCACCCACCTCAGCCAGCGGACCGCGGTCATGACTCGGTACACCTCGGGTTCGAGGTGGCGTCGCCAGTACCTGCGGGCGGCGGTCCGGCCGGCACGGCGTTCCAACGCGAAGACCAAGGTGTCGGGCCCCGACAGGGCGTTGAGGTCATGGAAGTGGGTGCGGACGTAGGCGGCGAGCTCGATGTCGGCTTCGGTGTAGAGCAGGACGCCCCGCATCGGTGAGGGACCCGGTACCTCCTCCCTCAGCGGGAGCCACCTCAGCAGCTCCTCGGCATTGCGGGCAGGGGCCAGCATGTACATGCCGGGAGGCTGGTGCTCGATCATCAGGACGACCAGGTCGCCGTCGGCCAGTGCCGACTCCGAGACCGGCAGGAGGTCCGGCAGCCGCTGGTCGGTGGCGGCGTCGCACAGCCACACACGCGAGACGTGGTCCTCAGCGAAAAGCCGGGCCACCGCCGCGGCATTCGGTTCCCCGGTCAGGGCGTCGGACGCGCTCGAGACCGGGGATGCCTGCGAGGCCTCGCGCACCGATGCCGGATCCGGTTGCGCCGCACCGGTCTCGCGGGCCCGGCGAAGGCAGTGGGCCGCCAGCTCCCGGACGGTCGTTCCACCGTCAGGAACGACAACCTCAAAGACCGCGGCGTGCATCCTTTGATCCCACGCACGCCATCCGCCGGCGCTGTCGTCCGGGTCGTCCCGGCCGTCCGCGTCATCCGGGTCCGAGCGGCGCCGACCGATTCGGTCGTACAGAATCGTTGCGCAGAACTGGCTGTACGTCGCATTCCCCAGCAGGGCGCTGTCGGCCTCCCGGACCACAACCTGTAATCGCACGCGCTCCCCTGCCGTCGGTTCCCTCCCGTACCGACCAAGCGTAAGCCGAAGTCTCTGGTTCCTGGCGGCCGAACACAGTCAACTCGTCGGCCGCAGGCGGGGATCGAAGAACCGATGGGGAACAAGGAACTGGCCGGCCGTCTTCGGTGGTGGGGTGCGAGGCGGTACGGCTGGAAACGGCGGGCGGCCGTCGTTTGCCTCGACAGGGCGCTCAGGGGGTGGCATCCAGATGAGCGGCGATACGCGCGATGGTACGGACGTTGTCCTCGAAGAGGTGCGCCTGCATGCCCGCCGCCCGGGCGGCATCGATGTTGACGGCGACGTCGTCGATGAACAGGCAGTCCTGCGGCCGCACGTGCAAGGCGGCGCATGCGGCCTCGAAGGCACGCGGGTCGGGCTTTCCGACGCCGATCTCGTGGGAGTAGACGATCTGCTCCACCAGTTCGTCGAAGTGGTACGCCGCCGACTCCCGCTCCCTGGCGCCGACGAAGCTGTTGCTCAGGATTCCCAGGCGGCAGGTTCCGCGCAGCCCCCGCACGTAATCGATGAACTCCTCGTTCGGCGTCCCCAGGTACTCCGCCCAGAGGTCGCCCATGAAGGCCTCGACCTGCGGCGCGTCGAGCCCCAGTCGGGCGGCCACCTGCTCGTGCACCTCACGCTCGCTGACGGTCCCGATGCCGCCGGCCCGCCACACGTCCCCCATCCGCTCCCGGACGGTGCCGTACGGCAGTCCCAGCCGCTCTTCCCACCGGTGCACCCATCCGGTCTCCGGCGTGATCTCCAGCACGCCGCCGATGTCGAGAATGACGCAGGTCCCGGTCACGCGAGCTCCCCCTGTCCGATGCGTTGCGACCCACGAGCCCGGAAGGCGCACTCGTGTGATCGACAGGAATCATGGCCGCATGCTCCGCGGACAGGTCAACCGGACTCCCACGCCTGTGACAGTCCTGTCGCAACCCGTGGGGCGAGCGACCCGCAGGGCGGGACCCTGACGACTCCGCGCACGGGTTGGCGACCCGACGTCGACAGCGTGGTGGCCGGGCTCAGGCCGGCTTGCGCCACACGGAGACGTGCTTGGTGGAGTCCTGGGTGAACGGCGACCCGTCCCAGTCCGCGACTCGGCGTTCCGGCTCGAGCCCGGCGATCCTCGCCATCAGGTCGAGCTCCGCCGGCCAGGCGTACCGGTGGCGGGAGTTCTCCCGGCGGTAGCGGCCGTCGTCACCGTCGCGGGTGAAGTGGTGCGAGACGAGCATCTGCTCGACCAGGTCGAAGGTGTCGAAGCCGAGATGCCGGTCGGAGACGTCGAACGGCACCGCCAGCTGACCGGGCGGCAGGAGCCGCAGCGGCGGCACGCCCAGCTCGATGACGAACCGGCCGCCGGGCTCCAGATGCCGGGCGGCATTGCGGAAGCACTCGACCTGCTCGTCCTGTGTGAGCAGGTTCGTGATGGTGTTGTAGACGAGGTAGACCAGGGTGAACCCGCCGGGGACGACCGTGGTGGCCATGTCCCCGACGACGACCGGGAGGGTGTCCTCGCCGGCCTTGCGCCGCAGCACCGCCGCCATGTGCTCGGACAGTTCGATGCCCACCACCGGCACGCCTCGTTCCCGGAGCGGGACTCCCACCCGTCCGGTCCCGATGGCGAACTCCAGTGCCCGCCCGTCTCCGGCGAGTTCGGCGAGGAAGTCGAGGGCCGGTCCGAGAGCGGCAGCCGACGATGTCTCGGCTTCCTCGGCGTCGTAGCGTTCGGCGGTCTCACGGGTCCACAGTTCACTGCTCGTCACGGATGGCCACTCTGCCGGGTGCCGAGGGGAGCTGTCGACGCAGTTTCCGCCTCACCGGCTCAGCGTGCACCGTCCGCGGAAGCGGCCGACCTGGCGGCCTGCTCGATCTTCGCGCGGTAGGCCGCACGGGCTTCCTCGTCGATCCGTGCCTCGTGTTCGGCGCGCAGTCCGGTCCTGCCGTCGAGGCCCTCGCGCAGGATGTCGGCGTGCCCGGCGTGGCGGACGGTCTCGCTGAGGATGTGGACCATGACGGCGAACAGGTTCGTGTTGGGACGGGTCCCGGGCCACCACGGCACGTGGCCGGGGGCGTCGAGAGGAAGCGCGTCGATCGTCGCGTCCGCGTGTGCCCACGTGCGCCGGTAGAACGCGATGATCTGGTCGCGGGTCTCGTCCTCGGCCGCCCACAGATCCCCGCCGTCGTAGTCCTGCCACCGGGGCAGCGGTTCCGGGGAGGGGCGGTCGAAGACCTCGCCGAAGTACCTGGCCTCGACGGTGGCCACGTGCTTGACCAGACCGAGGAGGTTGGTGCCCGTCGCTGTCAGGGGCCGCCGGGCGTCGTACTCGGACAGCCCGTCGAGCTTCCAGAGCAGTGCCTCGCGGTCCCGCCGCAGTCGCGCGTGCAGGTTGTCCTTCGCGAATTCGTCGATCATGCGGCATGAGCCTGCCACGGGACCGCTCGGGGGCTCAAGATCGCGCAGGTCGCCGCGCGACCGCGCGGTCCCGGGCGTGACACGGCGCGCGTCGCCTCGTCCCGCCGAGTCGGTCACGCGTGGCTTCGGCGCGACGCGGCGTCCGCCGGCCGCGAGGTGCTCGCACAGCGCGTCCGGTCAGCAGAGCAGGGCCGGCCCGCCCGCGAGCAGGACGAGTGGCGCGTCGTCGTCACCGAAGAACTCGGTGCCCGGGGCGATGCCGTCGGCGTTGACGGTGGTCATCGGATCACCGCAGTACGTCGTAGGTCAGGTGCGTCGCCGTCGACGTGGGGACGACGGTCCGCTGCACGAGCGTGCGCGGGCGCGTGTGCGTGTGCGTGGGTGTCTGCGTACCCGGGTGCGTACGTGGCTGTCCGCCGGTGAACAGCGGTGTCCCGCCGCCCAGCACGACGGGCGCGAGGTGCAGCGCCAGGACGTCGACCAGTCCGGCGTCGAACGCCGAGCGGATCGTGGCGCCGCCGCCCATGAGGATGACGTCGAGGTCCTTGCCGCCCGCCGACGACGCGGCCTCGGCCCGCTCGCGCGCGGCGGCCACGGCGTCGGGAAGTCCCGTGGTCACGAACGTCCAGTCGAGTCCCGTCGTGCGCACCGACGCCGGCCGCGAGCTCGTCACGACGACGAACGCGGGCTTGCCGACCTCGCCGGCGCCGTAGCCGGTCGTGTCGTCCCAGCCGTTCGGTCCGTCGACCACGTCGAAGAGGTGGCGGCCGAGGACGACCGCGCCCGAGCGGGCGGTCCCCTCGTGGAGGACCCTGCGGTCGTCGGGGTCGTCGGAGAAGGCCCATGTGTGCAGGGCGTCGCCTCCCGTGCCCAGACCGTTCCGGAGGTCGGGGCCGGGCCCGGTGACGAACCCGTCGAGGGAGACGGAGATGTCGGCGATGATGCGTGTCATACAGGGCAGACCCGGATCGGCGGCGAAACTCATCGCCCACGTGCGGGCGGATTCCGGTCCGCGGTCGGTGGGCCCTGGAGGTGCGGCGCGAGCCAAGATCGATTGTCAGTGGTGGATGAGACGGTAGGAGCACCAAGTCGGAAAGAGGGGGCCTGCCTTGTCCGTTAGCCAGAACTACATCAACCACGTCGCTCTCGTGCTGGACGCCAGTTCGTCCATGTCGCACCTGCGGAACAAGGTCGTCGAGGTCGCCGACCAGCAGATCGCCTACCTTGCCCGCCGGTCGAGGGAGCTGGACCAGGAGACGCGCGTCACGGTGTACGTGTTCGCCGACAAGGTGGAGTGCGTCATCTACGACAAGGACGTGCTGCGGATGCCCTCGCTGAAGCAGCTGTACCGGGTCGGCGGCATGACGGCGCTGCTGGCCGCGGCGCTGAAGTCCCAGCACGAGCTGGCGCAGACGGCCCAGTTGTACGGCGACCACAGCTTCCTGACGTTCGTCCTGACGGACGGGCAGGAGAACGCGAGCCACCGCTGCCCGGGAGCCCCGTCCCGGGACCCGCGGGCCCTGACGGCGGCCGTCGCCGACATGATCGCGACGCAGCAGGACAACTGGACGCTGGCCGTGCTCGTCCCGGACCAGATGGGCAAGCGCGAGGCCATGAACTGCGGCTTCCCGAAGGACAACATCGCCATCTGGGACGCGACGAGCACCCGGGGCCTGGAGGAGGCCGGGCAGGTCATCCAGGAGGCCACCGAGAAGTTCATGATCGGTCGGACCAAGGGCATCCGCGGTTCGCGGACGGTGTTCTCCACCGGCGCGGAGGCCGTCAACAAGGACACGATCAAGGCCGCCGGTCTCACTCCGGTGGAGTCCTCGCAGTACCGGCTGATACCCGTCACCCGCGATGTCGCGATCCGGAACTGGGTGACCGAGTCCGGGCACACCTACCGCACCGGCTGCGCCTTCTACCAGCTGAGCAAGTCGGAGAAGATCCAGGCGCGCAAGCAGATCGCGGTGCTGGAGAAGAAGACCGACCGCGTGTACACCGGGCCGGAGGCCCGGGCACTGCTCGGTCTGCCGGACGAGGAGGTCCGGATCAAGCCCGACCACAACGACGACTACACGATCTTCGTGCAGAGCACCAGCGTGAACCGCAAGCTCGTGCCGAACACCCGGCTGCTCGTCATGACCTGATACGGCTCGGGAGCCCCGCGACCGGCGCGCGGGCCGCGGCCGGTGCCCCGGGCCGCCACCGGTCCCCGCGGGCCGCGGCCCCGTGGGCGCCGCCGGTTTCCCGCGGGCTCGGCCGGTGCCCCGCGGGCCGCCGCCGGTCCGGGAGGTCTCGGTCTCCCGGACCGTCTCGTACCCTGGCGGCATGCGCACGCGCCCCACGTTGAGCTGGACCCCGGAGGAAGACCTGCCGCCGGGCACCACCGACCTGCAGCCGGTCGCCGACGCGCTGCGCGCCGGTGGTGTGGCGGTGCTCAGCGGGGCCGGCATCTCGACGGAGTCCGGCATCCCCGACTACCGGGGCGAGGGCGGAAGCCTGAGCCGGCACACTCCGATGACCTACCAGGACTTCACGTCCAGCGAGCACGCCCGGCGCCGGTACTGGGCGCGCAGCCACCTCGGGTGGCGTACGTTCGGCCGCGCCCGGCCCAACGCGGGGCACCGGGCCGTGGCCGCGTTCGCCCGGCACGGTCTGCTGTCGGGCGTGATCACCCAGAACGTCGACGGTCTGCACCAGGCGGCGGGCAGTGAGGGCGTGGTGGAGCTGCACGGCAGCCTCGGCCGGGTCGTCTGCCTGTCCTGCCGGGCCATGAGCTCCCGCCGTGAACTGGCCCGGAGGCTGGAGGAGGCCAATCCCGGCTTCGCGCCGGTCGCGGCCGGCATCAACCCGGACGGCGACGCCGATCTCACCGACGAGCAGGTCGGGGACTTCCGCGTCGTGCCCTGCGCGGTCTGTGGCGGCGTCCTCAAACCGGATGTGGTGTTCTTCGGCGAGAACGTTCCGGCGCCACGGGTCGAGGACTGTCGCCGACTGGTCCGGGACGCCTCTTCCCTGCTGGTCCTCGGATCGTCACTGACGGTGATGTCCGGCCTTCGGTTCGTCCGTCAGGCGGCCGAGGCCGGGAAGTCGGTGCTGATCGTCAACCGGGATCCCACCCGCGGCGACCGTCACGCCCTCGCCCGTGTCGCACTTCCCCTGGGTCCGGCCCTGACCACCGTGGCCGGCCGCCTGGCGGTTCCGCTCCTTCTCGACTCCGACTGAGCACGCCCGGAATGGATGGAGCGGGCGGACGCGTATTTCGATTGCCCCCGGATTGTCCGGCCCGCTAAGAAGCTTCCATGCTCAAAGGAAGCAAGGTCGGGCTCAGGGCCCGCCACGAGGACGACATACCGATCCTGCGGACCGAACTCTACGACGACGTGGTCAACTCCTCCCGGGCCGAGGCCGGACCGTGGCGACCGATCACGCCCGGTTCGAAGGACCCGCGGCTCGTAGTGGACGAGACCGCGGACCGGAGCGTTCCGTTCTCCGTGATCGAGCTGGACGGCGGCACGTTGATCGGCTCCGCGAACCTGTGGGGCATCGACACCCACAACCGCTGCGCGCACATCGGCCTGGGCCTGCTGCCTGCCGCGCGCGGCAAGGGATACGGCACGGACGTGGTCGCGACGCTGTGCCACTACGGTTTCGTCGTGCGCGGGCTGCATCGACTGCGGATCGAGACGCTGTCCGACAACACCGCGATGCTGCGCTCCGCCGAGAGCAACGGCTTCGTCCGGGAGGGCGTCCTGCGCTCCTCGGCCTGGGTGATGGGCGCGTTCCTTGACGAGGTGCTGCTCGGTCTCCTCGCGGAGGAGTGGAAGCCCGGCGCGAAGGGCCGGACGCCTGTCTGATCGCCGCCGCGCCGTCTTCTCACTCCTATGCCGGTTGTTCCCAGAAGGGTCGGATGGAGGACATCGACGCGATCGCGACGCTGCCTTCGCCTTCTCCTCCACCGCCGCCGAGGCAGCACAGCGCCTGCCGGCATGACCGGCGCGGGCGGTCGGCTTCCGGGCAGGGGGCGAGCGTCCCGAGCGCCCGGCACGTGTCCGTCACCGGCGCGAGGGCGCGATCGTGGGCGGCCCGTTCCACGACGGGCCCGCCTCACCCGCCCCGGTCAGAGGGGCATGGTTTCCGTGCCCTTGGGGTGCGCCTGCCGCTTCACGTGCTTGGCGGCGAGGCCTCGGGCGTGGTCGAACGCGGCGACCGGGTCGTCGGACTCGTTCCACGGCTGTGCTCCGCACCAGCGGCCGATAAGGCGGAACTGCTCGAGGGCCGCGTCGTGGCTGCGTGCCTCGAGGAGGTAGTGCGCCAGCAGGTGCCGCAGCCGGGGCAGGGCCTCGTTGTCGGGCGCGACCTGCCCCAGGGACCAGGCCACGCGTTCCAGGAGCGCGCGGGACCTGCGGGCCCGGGCGCCGCCGGTTCCGCCGCGGCTGTCGAGTTCCCGCAAGGCGTGGAGGTACATGCCGGCCAGCGGGCTTCCCGCGGGGGCGCGTTCGACGGCCAGGCGGGCGAAGTCCAGCATCAGCCGGTCGGAGCCGTGCCACTTGCCGCACCAGTACTGCAGGGCCTGCCAGTGCCCGGCGTAGTGGTACGGCGCGCGGGCGGTCAGCTCCGCCCACAGGGTGCGGAACTGGTTGTGGGAGTACGACAGCGCCCGCGCCGCGGTGATCATGACCACCCAGGGCCCCGGGTGACGGACGTCGATCCGTGAGGCGTCGACGGCGGCGTTCATCGCCTGCGGCAGCATCGCCCGGAACTGCCTCATGCGCTCGTCGGGGACCTCATTGGCGTACGCGGTGCCGCGGATCTCCCAGGCCCGGTGCACGAGCATGCTCGCGTGGAGCGTCGCGGCGTCGCCGTTGCGCGGCTGCTCGGAACGCCAGGCCTCCAGCCAGGCGTCGTCCTCGCACGCGATCTCCTGGAGGACTTCCGTACGGGACCAGCGCTCGTCCCAGTCGTCGCCGGCCGCCGCGACGTACGAGGCCGCCGGCCGCCAGTCGCCGCTCCACGCGGAGTCGGCGACGGCCTGCATCTCCTTGATGCGGTGGAGCGGCTGCGCGGGTCCGGGTCGTCCGGCGTCCAGCACCTCGCGCGGGACGAGTCCGTACGCGGCGGGGACGAAGGAATCGCGGACCCACGCGTCGACCGCGGGCCGGGCGGACCCTCCGAAGCGCGAGCCGGAACGTGAGCGGGAACGGGTGCGGTACGTGCCGACCACGGCGCCTATGAGGCCGATGATCAGGGCGGATACAAGAAGGGACACGCCGGGGATCATCGCCCATGGCCGACGGGTGAGCAACAGAGATCCGTGCCCGTCGGTGCCGGGCGACGCAGGGCGATGCCGGTGCGCGGGGGGTCAGTGCTCTTCGCGCATGCCCCACGGAGAGCCGTACGTGGAGAGCAGGTCCAGGAAGGGGCGGGGAGGAAGCGCCTCGGGGCCCAGGACGCCGCTGCCCTTCCATGTGCCGGCGGCCATCAGCTCCAGGGCGACGACGGGGTTGACGGCCGTCTGCCAGACCACGGCCTGGGAGCCGTACTCGCGCATCGACCACTCGTTGTCGACGACGTGGTACAGGTACACCTCGCGCGGGGCGCCGTCCTTCGTCCCCTTCACCCAGGTGCCGGCGCAGGTCTTGCCCGTCATCCGGTCGCCGAGCGTGGCCGGGTCGGGCAGGCACGCGGCGACCACGTCCCGGGGCGACACCGGCACCGGGCCGTCGGGGCCCGGGACCGTGACCTTCCCGGTGGAGTCGAGGCCCAGTTCGTGGAGCGTCCTCAGCTTGGCGATGAAGTCGTCGCCGAGGCCGTACTTGAACGTCACCCGGCGCGCGTCGATCCGGCGCGGCATCAGCAGCACCTCCTCGTGCTCGACGTTCACGCACTCCACCGGGCCGATGCCCTCGGGGAAGTCGAAGACCTCCGGCTCGCTGAACGGGGCCGTGGTGAACCACCCGCGCTCCTTCTCGTACACCACGGGCGGGTTGAGGCACTCCTCGATGGTGGTCCAGATGCTGAAGGAGGGTGCGAAGCCGTGGCCCTCGACGCTGAGGTTCGCGCCGTCGCGGACGCCGACCTCGTCGATGTCGTCGAAGAGTTCGTCCGCCGCGTACCGGGCGAAGACGTCCGAGAGGCCGGGCTCCACGCCCATCCCGACCAGCGCGAGGCGGCCGGCCTCCTCCCAGGCCGTGGCCAGGGCGAACTGCTCGTCGCCGAGCTTCACCCCGCACTGCTCGTACGGCGCGGTCGGGTGCGGCACGGACAGCGACATCGCCATGTCCATGTAGTGCGTTCCCGCGGCGAGCGCCGCCCGGAACAGCGGCATCACGAACCGCGGGTCGGTCGCGTTGAGGAGGACGTCGCAGCGCTCCTCGACGAGGACGCGGCGGACGGCGGCCCCGTCGGAGGCGTCCAGACGACGGGCACTGAAACGGCCGCGCCGCGAGCCGTCCTCGGCGCCGCGTGGCTCGACCGCCGCGACGGCCGCCTCCGCTCGGGACAGGTCGTAGTCGGCGACGACCATGTGGGTCAGGAAGTCGCGGCGGGCCGCGATCCGGGTGACGGCCGTTCCGACGCCACCCGCACCCACGAGAAGTACGCGCATGTCACACACCCTTTCGGCGGGGCGCCCCGGGCGGACGCCCGGGGCGCCCCGATGCAACACGAGGTCCGCTGTTAAGGTCTACGGCGTTGGCATAAGGGTCGGAGCGAGGGGCGCCATGGCCAAGAAGGTGATTCCGGAGGCGGAGCGGCGCAGGCGGCGTCCGACCCGGCGGGGCACCGTGCTGTCGGAGCAGCTGATCGTGCGGACGGCGCTGCGGATGCTGCGCGAGCACGGGAGCTCCGGGCTGACCGCGCGCCGCCTGGGCGCCGCGCTCGGCGCGGATCCGAGCACCTTGTACCGGTACTTCGCCGGCCTGGACGAGCTGACCCGGGCCATCGGCGAGGAGCTGATGGGCCGGGCCCTGGACGACTGGACCGCGACCGGGGAGTGGCGGGCCGACCTGCGGGCGCTGGGTCTCGCCGTCCACGCCTCCTATCTCGCCCATCCGCAGGCCGCCGTGCTGACCGCCAGCCGCGTCACCGGCCGGCCGCGGGAGATCGCGGTGGACGAGACGATCCTCGGCATCCTGCGCGGCGCGGGCTTCGGCGACGCCGACGCGGTCGGCATCTACCACGCCTTCATCGACCTGGCGCTGGCGTTCGCCGCCCTGGACGCGGGAGCACTGGCCATCAAGGACGAGGCTCGGGAGGCGGACGAGGACATGTGGACCTCCACCTACGCCCGGCTCCCCGCGGAGACCCATCCGCACATCGCCGCCACGGCGCACCTGCTGGTGCACCGGATGAACCTCAGCGCCTATCCGGTCGTGCTCGACACGCTCCTCACCAGCGCGGAGGCGCGGCTGGCGGCGACGGCCACGGCGACGGCGACGGCGCCCCAGGCGGTCTGACCGGCGACGGGACCTCCGCGGCGACGGCCACGGCGACGCGGCGGAGCTCGCGCGCGCTCACGGGACTTCGAACGCGGGGGCGCCGGGCCGCCGGCGCGGACCCGCGGGCGTCAGTCCCGGAGCATGTCGTCGCGCACCGGGATCCAGTCCAGGGAGGAGCGGATGCCCTCCTCCAGGGAGAACCGCGGTGTCCAGCCGAGGAGTCGCTCGGCGCGGTCGCCGGCGGTGTAGGCGCCGGCGACGTCGCCCGGCCGCGGATCGGCGTCGACGGTGGCGAGCGGAGTGTCGACGACCCGGTCGAACGCCGCGCACAGTTCGCGCACGGTGGTGCCCGAGCCGGTTCCGAGGTTGATCACCGTCGCCGGCGTGTCCTCGGTCAGGAGGGTGTCGAAGCGCCGGATCGCCGCCACGTGGGCCGCGGCCAGGTCCCAGACGTGCACGTAGTCCCGGATTCCGCTGCCGTCGCGGGTGGGATAGTCCGTGCCCGTGACGGGGAAGGCGGCGCCTTCCTGGTGACAGGAGATCATCTTGCCGAGCGCGTGGCTCGGCCGCTTCAGCTGGAGTCCGGTACGCATCTTCGGGTCGGCGCCGATGGGATTGAAGTAGCGCAGCGACAGCACGCGCATCTGTCCGGCCGCGGCGATGTCCGCGAACATGCCCTCGCAGTGTGCCTTGGTCCTGGCGTACGGGCTCTGCGGCCCCAGCGGAGCGTCCTCGTCTACCGGGGAACCGTCCTCCGACCGGTAGATGGAGGCCGAGGAGCTGAAGACGAGGCGGTCGCAGCCGTTCCTCCGGAGGTGACGGAGGAAGTCGAGGCTCTTGCCGACGTTGGCCTCGTAGTAGCCGATCGGGTCCGCGGTGGAGTCCGGCACGACGATCAGCGCCGCGCAGTGCACCACCGTGGTGATGTCGGGGTGTTCGGAGAAGACGCGGTCGATCAGCGCCCCGTCGGAGATGTCGCCCTCGTAGAAGTCCCGGCCGTCCGTGAACTCGCGCCGGCCCGTGACGAGGCTGTCGACGACGACCGGGGTGATCCCCTCGTCCAGGCAGGCCGAGGCGACGGTGCTTCCGATGTAGCCGGCTCCACCGGCGACGAGAACCTTCACGGGTTTCGGGGACCTTCCTCGGTGAACGGGTGAGCACGCACGCGACATACGGGTTGTACGGGACGCATGCGGCACTCGGGATGTACGCGGCGTACGGGACGACGAAAGCACAACGCTAGCGGCGTCGTTGTCAGTTCCCGGTGAAGACCGGCGCTACGGACCGGACAGGGCGGGGGGAGCGAAGGGACGGGGGCGGGGGCGGTGCCGTCCTCGGCGGGAACTCCCCCACGCCTTCGCGCGTTCCGAACATGACCTGATCATTGGGAAAGTGTGACTCGACGGCGCCGCCGTCGTCGGGGGAATCGAGCAACGCATGGCCATGGTGGGCCTGTTCTGGATCGCCGAGGGCGACGTGTACGTGGGCGCGAAGCCGACCGGTACGGCACCTGGGGTGCGGCTGACCGCCGACGGCGTGGTGGCGCTCGGGGACGGCCAGGACGCGCTCTATCCGTGGGAGGACGTCAACGCCCTGGCGGTGTCCGACGCGCCGGTGAAGACGCTCAGACGGCAGGTCGGCGTCTTCACGGAGGTGGCACTGGACACGGTGATGAACCTGGCGGTGCCCGTGGGGCCGGTCGGGTCGGTCGAGGCGCCGCCCCTGATGACGCTGAGCGTCGGAACGGCCTCCGGCGAGCGTGCCGTGAAGGCGTACGTGGCGGCGGCCGTCGGCTACTCCTCCACCGAGGTCGAGCTCTCCCGCGCCCTCCTGTCCCGGCTCACGGAGGGCGCGGCCACCATGGCCACCACGCTCGCGGCGATGGCGGAGTGGGGCCGCGCCTGGGAGGGCGGCTCACCCCGCGTCCCGCAGCGCGAGGCGCTGCTGCGGGAGTGGCTGGGTTAGGGCCTGTCCGGCGGATCACGGCCGGGCCGCGATACCGGCCGTCGCGCGGTGCCGCCCGCCGCGCGACGCTCGCGTCGTGCTCAGGGCCGCTGCGGTGTCGCGTCCAGGACGTGGTCGATGAGGCCGTACTCCAGGGCCTCATCGGGAGTGAGCCAGCGGTCGTCGGCGAAGTCCCGTACGACCTGACCGACCTCGCGGTGGGTGAAGTCCGCGATCAGTCCGGCGACACGGTCCCTGCTGTGGCGCAGCTCCTCGTGCCGGCCGGCCTCGGCCGTGCCGGTCGGGGCCTGCGCGAAGCTCGGCAGGTGCAGCATCATCCGGGCGTTGGGCAGGGCGTAGCGCTTCCCGGGCGTGCCCGCGGAGACGAGGAACTGCGCCATCGAGGCGCAGTAGCCGAGACCGATGGTGACGACGTCGTTGTCGATGTGCCGCATGACGTCGTAGATCGCCATCCCGGCGGGCACGGATCCGCCGGGCGAGCTGATGTAGAGCGTCACGGGACGGTCGGTCTCGGCGGCGAGGAGCAGCAGCGCGGCAGTGACGCGTTCGGCCGTCCGGTCCGTGATCGGTTCGGCGATGTGGAGGATGCCGTGCCGGAGCAGCCGGTCGAGCACGGGATCCGAGGCGGGGCCGGGATCCTGGGGGGACGCGGGGTGCGAGGCGGAGGCGGGATTCGGGCCGGGGCCGGGATCCGGGGCGGAGGCGGCTTCCGCCGAGCGAGGCGCGTCCGTGGTCGGCGTGGGCTCCGATGCGGGAGCGGTGTCCGCCGACGGGGCGCCGTCCGGGGCCCGAGCGGGCTTGGAGGCCCGAGCGGGCTCCGGGGCCCGGGCTGCTTCGGGGCCTGCGGCGGGGCCGGGGCTTGCAGCGGGGCTGGGGCGGGTGCTGCTCGGGTCCTCGGACGCGGAGGTCATGGCGGGTGTTCCTCCTGCGAGCGGTCCGAAGACGGGACGGGCGACCGGGCGGGCCGCCGGGTCCCGCCCCGTACGCATCCAGCCGTTCCCTCCGCGCCGCCGCCCGTCACAGGCTGCAACCGATCGGAGTACGCGCGGGTCGCACGCCCCGTACGACTCTGGGAGCGCTCTCAGAAGGAGCCCGCAGCGTCTATCCTGGTCGCGTCGGACCGGTGTGCGGCCTGATCCGGACGACACGGTCCGGGCCGCGGAGCAGAACAGGGGAACACGGAGTGCCTGCTGTGCCCGAGCAGACCGCGGGATCGTCCCGCCCCACGCTGGAAGCCGTCGCGGCACGGGCCGGCGTGTCGCGGGCGACTGTCTCGCGGGTCGTCAACGGCGGCGCGGGCGTACGGCAGGCGCTGGTGGACAAGGTGCGCGAGGCGGTCGAGGAGCTCGGGTACGTCCCGAACCACGCGGCCCGCTCGCTCGTGACGCGGCGTCACGGCGCGGTCGCCGTGATCATCGCGGAGCCGGAGTTCCGCATCTTCTCCGACCCGTTCTTCGAGCAGCAGGTTCGGGGCATCAGCCGGGAGCTCACCGCGCACGACGCCCAACTGGTGCTGCTCTGGGTGGAGGGGCCGGGCGACCACGGGCGCATCGCGCGCTATCTCGACGGCGGCCACGTGGACGGGGCGCTCGCCTTCTCGCTGCACAGCGACGACCGGCTGCCCGCACTGATCGCCCGCAGCAGCGTCCCGACCGTGTTCGGCGGCCGCCCTGCGGTGGGATCGGGTCCGGCGGTGCCGTACGTGGACTGCGACAACCGGGGCGGGGCGCGGCAGGCCGTACGGCATCTGGTGGACCTGGGGCGCCGCCGTATCGCGCACCTCGCGGGTCCGCGTGACCAGACGTCCGCGCTCGACCGGATCGCCGGCTATCACGACGTGCTGGTCGACGCCGATCCCGAACTGCTGTGCCAGGGCGACTTCACCCGGGAAAGCGGTGCCCGCGCCATGGCCGAGCTGCTCGACCGGCGGCCGGACGTCGACGCCGTCTTCGCCTCGAACGACCTGATGGCCGCAGGTGCCCTGCGGACACTGCGGGAACGCGGGATCCGGGTGCCGGAGGACATCGCCGTCGTCGGCTTCGACGACATGGACTCGGTGGTCCGCGACACCGAGCCGGCGCTCACCACGGTGCGTCAGGACATCGAGGGCATGGGCCGGCTCATGGTCAGGCTGCTGATGCGGGTGCTCGACGGGGCGGCCGACGCGGCCTCTGCGTCGGTGATCACGTCGACGAGTCTCGTACGGCGCGCGTCGGCCTGAGTGCCGTGGCGGGCGCCGCGCAGGGCCGTGGCGAGGGCCGCACGGCCGGGCCGCAGGACCCCGGCCGGCGTGACACGGCCTCCGCACGCGGCCTCCGGACGCCGCCGCCTCGTTTCCACTGCGGCCCGGCCTCCGCGCGGACACGGGACCGCCCGTCGGCCCCGTGTCCGCGGGTGCCCGGGGCGGGGCCACCCGGGCTGTTCGGTGCCCGCCCCTCGGGGGACGGGACGGCGGATGGGCGGTTCGCTGACCGGTGCGGCGATCGGGCCGGTCTAGATTCCGGCCCATGACGCAGCAGAAGGTCGTCCCCGGCCGCAGCGCCGCGGCGCGGGCCCTCGTCCGGGCCGCCCACCACGTGGACGGCGTCCGGTCGCCGCGTGCCTCGACGCGCGCCCTCGTGACCGTCTGGGTCCTGACCCGGCTCGGCATGCTGTATCTGCTGGTGCAGGACTCCATCGGCGTCAGGAACGTCAACGACGAGGTGGAGTTCCTCTATCCGCGCTGGGCCCGGCAGCTGGCCGACGGCTCCTTCCCGGTCGACGACGTCACCTGGCAGTACCCGCCGGGCGCGGGCCTGCTGTTCCTGTCCCCCGAGGCCGTGCCGTTCCTCGACTACTTCGCGGCCTTCCTCGTCCTCACCCTCGCCGCGGACGCGCTCGTGGCATGGGTGCTGGCCCGTCCGGGCCGGCTGCCCGCCGGGGCGTGGCTGTGGACGGCCGGTCTGCCGCTGCTGCTGAACGTGCCGCACGGCCGGTTCGACATCCAGGTGACGGCCCTCGCCGTCCTCGCGCTGCTGAGCAGTCGGCGCCGCCCTCGGCTCGGCGGGGCGCTCGCCGCGCTCGGGGCCCTGGTCAAGGCGTGGCCGCTGCTCACGCTGCTGGGCCTGGAGCGGGGCCGCGGCAGCAGGGAGGCCTGGCGGTCCGCGGCGGTGAGCGCGGCGGCGCTGCTCGCCGTCCTGGCCCTGGCCTTCCGGGACAGCCTCGGTTTCCTCCGGCAGCAGGGCGCCCGCGGGGTGCAGATCGAGTCGCTCGGCGGCACGGTGCTGGCGCTGCTGCGGGCCGCGGGCGCGCCGATCGTGGTCGAGTCCCGGTACGGGGCCCTGGAGTTCAGCGGTCCTCAGGTGGCGGCCGTGACCCAGCTGTCGCTGCTGCTGACGGTCGCCGCGTTCGGCTGGCTGTTGTTCTGGCGGGGGCGGGCCTCGCGCTGGACGGAGGCGACGCCGTTCGACGCGGCCCTCGCCGCGGTGCTGTTGTTCACCGTCACGAGCAGGGTGATCAGCCCGCAGTACCTGGTGTGGCCGATCGGTCTTGCGGCGGTCTGCCTCACCTCCCGGCACACCACCCAGCGTCCGGTGGCGTGGGTCCTGCTGGCCGCGGCGGCCGTGACGGCGCTCGCCTTCCCGACCCACTACCTGGAGGTCATGCAGGGTACGGCCCTGGGCAACACGCTGATGGTCGTACGCAACGGCCTGCTGTTGACGGCGACCCTGCTCTCCTGTCACCGCCTGTGGCAGGCGACGGCGGCCACGCCGGACCCGGCCGACTCCCCGTCCCCGGCCGAAGCCGCTTCCTCGGACGGCCCGGCCGGCCCCGCGAGCACGACCGGCCGCGTGGGCGCGGACGCCCGCTAGCAGCGGTCATCCGCGACCGCGCCGGCGGCGGGCGTGGGAGCGTGTCCCGCGCCCGCCGCCGGTTCTCGCGCTGCCGGTCCGGTCGTCGCGTCAGCCGAAGGGGATGACGACGACGCCCGTGTCCGTGCCCGTCCGGAGCTGGGAGTCGGCGTTGCCGATCGCGCTCCAGACCTCGAGGCGTACGGTGCCGTTCTTCAGGTTGCCCAGGGTGCCCGTGGCGCTCTTGAGGCCGCGGGTCTGGTTGTACTCCTCCCAGCCCTGGACCGGGTCGGTGGCGAAGTAGTGGTAGGTCTCGGTGCGGTCGTAGGTGCCGTCGCCGGTCAGGTCGTAGCTGACGCGGACCTGCTGGCCGAGGCCGACGGCGCTGCCCGCGTCGACCGGGAGGCGGAACGTGGTGGCGCCGCCCGGCTCGAGCGTGCCGTTGACGCCGCGGGCCACGTAGACGAGCGGCCGGTACGGGGTGCCGTCGTGGTTGGTGCCGCCGGCCGACGGGATGGTGTCGCTGCCGGGGGTGCCGCCGGTGGCGGTGGTGAGGACGCCGCCGGAGCGGATCCGGAAGGTGTTGCCGGTGGACGGCTCCGGGTCCGGGTCGGGATCGGGGTCGGTGGCCGTGCCGGTGCCGCTGGCGGTGGACCGCGCGGGCACGGTCAGGCTCTTGCCGTCGGAGAAGGTGACGTTGCGGGTGGTCGCGCCGTAGTTGTGGGCCGCGTAGGTGCGGACGCCGTTCTTGGTGAAGACGGCGGAGGTCGGGATGTCTCCGGTCACCGTGGTGTCGGGGGCGCCGACGGCGGCGAGAGTGGTGAGCCAGTGGTAGGTGTGGGCCTTGGACTCGCCGGCCTCCGGGGTGTAGGCGTTGTTGCCCGCGTCCCACTTGTTCTTCGCCGCGGCCGGGTCGGCGAGCGACTGGAACTCCCAGAGGATGTCGCGCCACTCGACGGCCGTGCCGCCGTTCTCGCGCTCCATCTCGGCGATGTTGCGGCGGATGGCCTCCTTGTGCCCGCCGAGCTGCAGCGAGCCGCCGGTCACCGGGAGGACGTTGATGCCGTGGATCTCCTCGGGGTTCGCGGTCCACCAGGTGGCGTAGGCGGCGCCGCTGCCCCACACCATGCCGGCGGTGTCGTGGCCGAAGGAGGCGGGGAAGACCTGCTGGTCGGCGTCGAACCAGTACTGGGCGATCGCCTCGCCCTCGGTGGCGAGGAGGTAGCTGCCGAGGTCGCGCAGCGCGTTGTCGCCGGTGGCGGAGCCCCAGAGGACGAGGGCGGCGCTCAGGTTGGTCGACTCGGAGGACGACTCCTGGTTGTTGCCGGCGGCGAAGCCCTGGTGACCGGAGGCCCAGCTGTGGCCGGCGTAGACGTCGAAGCCGCGCAGGAACGGGAACGCGCCGTCGGTGCGGGCCGGGTTCGCGGTGTCGCGGACGAGGGTCTTGACCATGCCGCCCCAGGCGGAGTCGGCGGCCCAGGCCTGGTCGTACTGGGCGACGATCGCGGCGGCGTACACGTAGTAGCCGTAGTGGAAGTGGTGGTCGTTGAGCTCGGAGTCGCTGCCGTACGAGGCGGGGTAGCCGGTCAGGGTCTTCCACGTCGGGTCGTACGAGAACTCGTTGGCGCCGCCCGCGGTGAACCAGTCCTGGAGCCGGCCCTTCATGAGGGTGAGCAGCCGGTCGCGGATCGCGGTCTCGCCGATCTGGTCGGCGAGCGGGACCAGCTGGGCGAGCTTGCCGAGCGCCTTGCCGGTCCAGTAGGTGTCGACGGCTCCGGAGAACGGGTCGGAGGCGTTGGCGACCTCGTTCAGCCGGGCGCGCAGCGTGGCGGTGTCGACGGCGCCGGCGCGGGGCAGGCCGGGCAGGACCGGGGCGGCCTTCTGGACAGTGGTGAAGGAGGCCGACTCGCGGACCTTCATGGTGCCGCGCGGCGAGACGTAGGTGTACGGGGTGAGGGCGTCGGTGGTGTGGAGCCACTGGTGCCGGTAGAGGGCCTGGAGGGTGCCGCGTTCGGTTCCTTCCTTGGCCTCGGTGGTGAGGGTGTAGGTGGCGCGGACGCTGCCGCCGGAGGTGCTCCAGTCGACGCGGGAGCCGGTGACGAAGCTGAAGGCGTACTTCTTGAAGGTGGCGAGGGCGTCGGTGGAGGGCAGGACCGCGACGGAGAAGTAGTTCTTGCCGCCGAGTCCGGTGCTGATGGTGGTGCCGTTGACGTTCCAGTCGGTGCCGGTCGGCGCGAACAGCGCGTAGTGGTGGCCGGCGACGGTGATGCCGAGGACGTTGCCCTGGTCGGCGAAGACCGTGGGCGTGCCCGCGGTGGTGATCTGGGCGTTTCCGCCGCTGCCCTGGGCGTACACGAACGGGCTGCCGTGGCCGATGGTGGTGCGCAGGGTGCGGGCGCCGTCGGACCAGTAGGGCGTGACGGTCCAGTCGGACCAGGCGTCCGCCTTGGTGTCGGGCGCGTTGAGGCCGGTCAGGCCGAGGGTGAGGTCGCGCTTGTGGGCGAACTCGTACTGGCGTCCGTCGCCGACGATGCTCGGGCTGGTGGGGTAGCCGATGTCGAGTCCGCCCGAGGTCGCCTGGTAGGTGAGGGGGTGGCCGTACATGGGCGTGGAGTACGGGTTGTCGCCGTAGCGCTGGAAGGCGAGTGAGGACCACCAGTCGTTGGTGGGCACGGGCTTGCCCTGGGCCGCGGGGGTCACCTTGGGGGTGACGGGCGTGCCGGTGTTGGTGGTGGGTCCGGAGGTGCCGGGAGGCCGGGTGTCGGAGTAGCTTCCGGCGCCCACCGGGACGGTGGCGGCCGCGGCGGGGGCCGCTGCCGGTCCCAGTCCTGCCGCTGCCAGGGCGGCGGCGAGGACCAGCACGGCGGCTGGGCGCGGGTGGGGGACTGCCATGGGGAACACCTCATGTCATCACGATGGACGGGGCGGCTCGTCGGCCGTGCGGCGCGGGGCGCTCGTCGGCCGTGGGTGTGGCGGAAGGGCAGTGGTACGGCGGCTCGGGGTGCGAAGCGGGAGCCCGGTCGTGCCGGACGCGGTGGCTCGTGTCCGGCAGTCGTATCCGAGAGCGCTCTCAGGACGCCGGAAACGTAAGACTCCCGAAACACAAGTGTCAATACATGGCGCAACACCGGAAGTTGAGACTGATTCCAGCCCGTTACGCGTTCGAGTCTTGACGGAACGACCACGACGGAGGCACGCTCCCCTGGCATGTTGAGAGCGCTCTCAAAGCGCGTTCTCGTTCGATCCGGAGCCAAGGGAGGCTTCCCATGCCCACTGCCCGAGCCGCCAGAAGAACCGCCGTCCGTCTGGGGGCGGTCGCTCTCGCCGGGGCCCTGCTCGCCGCCTGCGGGGGTTCGACGGAGGGGGCCTCCGACAGTGCGGGCGGAAAGGTCACGGTCACCGTGGACCTGTTCGGTTCCTTCGGTTACAAGGAGGCCGGGCTCTACGCCGAGTACGAGAAGCTCCACCCGAACGTCACCATCAAGCAGACCGACACCGAGGACGAGGCCGACTACTGGAAGTCGCTGCAGACCCGGCTGGCCGGCGGGGGCGGTCTGGCCGACGTCCAGGCCGTCGAGGTGGGCCGCATCGCGTCCGTCGCACAGCAGCAGAGCGACAAGTTCGAGGACCTGCGCAAGCACGGCGCCGAAAGGCTCCAGGCCCAGTTCTCCGACGCCAAGTGGGCGGCGGCCACCGGAAAGAACGGCGAGGTCCTCGGCCTCGGCACCGACGTCGGTCCCGAGGCGATCTGCTACCGCACCGACCTCTTCGCCAAGGCCGGCCTCCCCACCGACCGCGAGGAACTCGCGAAGAAGTGGTCGACGTGGGACGGCTACCTGGAGCTCGGCCGCCAGTACAAGGCGAAGGCAGCCGGGAACAGCGCCTGGATCGACAGCGTCGGCAGCCTCTACTCCGTGATCATCGGCCAGGAGAAGGAGCGCTACTACGACTCCTCCGGCAAGCTGATCTGGGACACCAACCCCGCCCTCAAGACGGCCTGGGACACCTCCGTCACCGCCGCGAAGGACGGCCTCAGCGCCAAGCTGGACCAGTGGTCGCCGCAGTGGAACCAGGCCTTCTCCGCCGGCTCCTTCGCCACCCTGCCCTGCCCCGCCTGGATGCTCGGCTACATCAAGGGCCAGGCCGGTGACGCCGGCAAGGGCAAGTGGGACATCGCCGCGCTGCCCGGCGGCGCCGGCAACTGGGGCGGCTCGTACCTCACCGTGCCGCGCGCCGCGAAGCACAAGAAGGAGGCGTACGAGCTGATCGCCTGGCTCACCGCGCCCGAGCAGCAGGAGAAGCTCTTCCGCAAGCACGGCAGCTTCCCGTCCGCCACGGGCGCCATCGCGAAGATCCACGACGCGACGGACCCGTACTTCTCGGGCGCGCCGATCGGCAAGATCTTCGGTGACGCCGCCAAGGCCGCGCCGGTCCAGGTCCTCGGCGTGCACGACCAGAACGTCAACCAGCAGATCACCAACGCCCTCGGCGAGGTCGAGCGCAAGGGCGTGTCGTCCGAGCAGGCCTGGGCGAACGCGAAGAAGGGCGTCGACAACACCATCGGCTGAGCCTTCCAGGGCCGCCGGTCGGCCGCCTCCCCGGCCGACCGGCCTCATCCCCTGGCACCGGCCTCCGCCTCCCCGGCAGGCGGCCGCCTCCCCTGCCGCCGGCCCCGGCCTCCCGCCCCGCCGGCACCCTCCGGCCGAACCGCCACCTCCGGGCCCGTCCGGGACGCCCGCCCCGCTGCCGGACCGGCCCGGAGGTCACTCCCCAGGCACCGACACACTCCCGAAGGGCCGCATCGTGACCCTGACCGCACCCACGAGACCTCTGGCGCCGAGTCGCCGCCCGCCCGCGGCGCGGCGCGCGTGGCAGAAGGTCTCCCCGTACGCCTACATCGCCCCCTTCTTCACCCTGTTCGCCGCCTTCGGGCTCTTCCCGCTGGTCTACACGGCCTTCGTGTCGCTGTACCGGGTCGAGCTGCAGACGCCCGGCGACATGGAGTGGCGCGGGCTCGGGAACTACACCGCGCTGCTCGGCGACTCCTTCTTCTGGCTCTCGCTGCGCAACACGTTCACCATCGGGGTGCTCTCCACCGTGCCCCAGCTGGTGATGGCCCTCGGGCTCGCGCACCTGCTCAACTACAAGCTGCGCGGGCGCACCTTCTTCCGCACCGCGATGCTGCTGCCGTACGCGACCTCCGTCGCCGCCGCCACCCTCGTCTTCGCCCAGCTCTTCGGCCGTGACTTCGGGCTGGTCAACTACGTGCTCGGGCTCGTCGGGATCGGCCCGGTCGACTGGCAGACCGGCACGACGGCCTCGCAGATCGCCGTCTCGTCCATCGTCGTCTGGCGCTGGACCGGCTACAACGCGCTGATCTACCTCGCGGGCATGCAGTCCATCCCGCACGAGCTGTACGAGGCGGCGGAGATGGACGGCGCCTCGCGCCTGCGCCAGTTCTTCCACGTCACGCTGCCCGGACTGCGGCCCACGATCCTCTTCACGGTCGTCGTGTCCACCATCGGCGCGACCCAGCTGTTCGGCGAGCCGCTCCTCTTCGAGGGCTCCATCTCCGGCGGCATCTCGCACCAGTACCAGACGCTCGGGCTCTACCTGTACGAGCAGGGCTGGGGCTTCTTCCACCTGGGCCGCGCCGCCGCGATCGCCTGGGTGATGTTCCTGCTGATCCTGCTGGTCGTCGGCGTCAACGCCGTGATCGCACGGCGCCGTTCACGCAAGGAGGCCGGCCGATGACCGCGCTCGCCGATCCGCCCGTCGGCCGTACGCACCCCCAGGAGCCCGCGAAGAGCGCGCCGCGCCGCTCGCGCGCCGGGCGCACCATGCGGGGCGGGAAGCTCGCGTACGCCATCCTGATCGTGGCCGTGCTCGTCTCGGCGTTCCCGTTCTACTGGACCGTCGTCGCGGCGAGCCGGTCCAACGCCGACCTCGCCCAGGTGCCGCCGGCCCTCCTGCCCGGACCGAACCTCTTCAAGAACTTCGAGGCGGTGGTGGAAGAGGCGGACATCGGCAAGGCGCTGCTCAACTCCCTCATCGTCTCGGGGTCCGTGACCCTGGGCACGGTGCTGTGCTGCACCCTCGCCGGGTTCGCCTTCGCCAAGCTGCGCTTCCGCGGCCGCGGGGCGCTGCTGGGGATCACCGTCGGCACGATGATGATCCCGCCGCAGCTGGGCGTCATCCCGCTGTTCATGCTCATCGCCGAGCTGCAGTGGGTCAACCAGCTCCAGGCCGTCATCCTGCCCGGGCTGGTCTCCGCCTTCGGCGTGTTCTTCATGCGGCAGTACCTCGTGCAGTCGCTGCCGGACGAACTGATCGAGGCTGCCCGGGTCGACGGCGCGTCCACGGCGCGGATCTTCTGGTCCATCGTCGTGCCCATCGCCCGGCCCGGGATGGCCGTGCTCGGCCTGCTGACGTTCATGGCCGCCTGGAACGACTTCTTCTGGCCGGTCGTCGCCCTGTCCTCCTCCGAGCCGACCGTCCAGGTCGCCCTGCGGCAGCTCGGCGGCGGTTACGTCAACGACCAGTCCGTGATCATGGCGGGCACGCTGCTCGGCACCCTGCCGGTGCTGCTGGTCTTCGGCCTGCTCGGGCGGCAGATCGTGGGCGGGATCATGCAGGGCGCCGTCAAGGGCTGAGACCGGGCGCGCGTTGCCTGATGTGCGCGGCTGCGCGAGTGGTCTTCCCGTGCGCCGCCGTGTGAGACGCCGCCCCGTCCCGGCGCTCCTTCCCCGTCCGAGCGCCTCTTCTCCCTACCGTTCTTGTTCCCGCCCTCCGACCGGGCCGCCCCTCCTCCCGGGCGTCTCCTCCCGGGCCGGCCTCCTCCCCCGCCGGCCTTCCTTCTCTCTGTCGACCCGACTCACCTTCCAGGGAGTTCCCCGCTCATGACCGTGCTCGAGACACGTCCCGACACCACCGCGACGCTCCGGTTCCCGGCAGGGTTCCGCTGGGGCACCGCCACCGCCGCGTACCAGATCGAGGGTGCCGCCGCCGAGGACGGCCGGACCCCGTCCATCTGGGACACCTTCAGCCGTACGCCGGGCAAGGTCCGCAACGGCGACACCGGTGACATCGCCGCCGACCACTACCACCGGCTGAGCGAGGACGTCGCGCTGATGCGGCGGCTCGGCGTGACCGACTACCGGTTCTCCATCGCCTGGCCGCGCGTGCAGCCGACCGGCCGCGGGCCGGCCGTCCAGAAGGGCCTGGACTTCTACCGGCGGCTCACCGACGAGCTGCGGGAGGCGGGCATCCGGCCGGTGGCGACCCTGTACCACTGGGACCTGCCCCAGGAGCTGGAGGACGCGGGGGGCTGGCCGCAGCGGGAGACCGCGTACCGCTTCGCCGAGTACGCGGGCATCGCCGCCGAGGCGCTCGGAGACCGGGTCGCGACCTGGACCACGCTCAACGAGCCCTGGTGCGCGGCCTTCCTCGGCTACGGCAACGGCGTGCACGCGCCCGGCCGTACCAGCGCGGTCGACGCGCTGCGGGCCGCCCACCACTTCAACCTGGGCCACGGCCTGGCCGTGCAGGCGCTGCGCGCCGCGCTGCCGGAGCCGTCCGAGGTGTCCCTGACCCTCAATCTCCACGTGGTGCGGGCGCACAGCGACGCGCCGGAGGACGTCGACGCGGCCCGCCGGATCGACGCCGTCGGCAACCGCGTCTTCCTCGACCCGGTCTTCCACGGCCGGCTGCCGCAGGACCTCGTCGCCGACACCGCGGGGGTCACCGACTGGTCCTTCGTCCAGGACGGAGACCTGCGGACGGCGTCCGCGCCGGTCGACTCGCTCGGCATCAACTACTACTCCCCCGCCGAGGTCGCGGCCGGCAGCTCGGAGTCGCCGTCGCCGTGGGCGGGCGCGGAGCGGCACGTGCGGTTCGTCGACCTGCCCGGCCCGCGGACGGCCATGGACTGGCCCGTCGACGCGAACGGTCTGCACGAGCTCCTGGTCCGGCTGCGCGACGAGCTGCCGGGCGTGCCGCTGGTCGTCACCGAGAACGGCGCGGCGTACGACGACTACGCCGACCCGTCGGGTCGGGTGAAGGACCCCGAGCGGGTGGCGTATCTGCACGCCCATCTGGCGGCCGTGCGCCGGGCGATCGAGGACGGGGCGGACGTCCGCGGCTACTTCCTGTGGTCCCTGCTCGACAACTTCGAATGGGCGTACGGGTACAGCAAGCGGTTCGGCATCGTGCACGTCGACTTCGCGACCCAGCGCCGTACGTTGAAGGACAGCGCCCGGTGGTACGCGGACGTCATCGCGCGGGGTGGCCTGACGGCCTGACGACGCCGAAGGACGTCAGAGGGCCCCGCGCGGGCTCACGGGGGTGGCTCTCCCGGGCCCTCGGCGTGTCTCCCGTCGGGTCCACGGCGCGGCGCTCAGAACTTGCCCAGGTGGCGGGCCGTGCGATGGCCCAGGCGGCGGGTGAGTCCGGCGACGAACGCGTCCGCGAGCGGCGGGAAGCCCCAGAAGTCGAAGGACAGGGCACCGAGCGCGTACTCGTCGGGCCACTGCCAGTCGGTGACCGGTGTCGCGACGCCGCAGGCCGCGCACGTGGCGCGGGCCGCCTCGCCGCCGCCCGTCGCCTCCCAGGCCTCGACGGCCGCCCGGAACGGGGCCCACACGGCCTCGTCCGGCTCGAAGGAGGCGGGGTGGTCGATGAAGGTGGTGCGCGTGGCGCAGTGGGGGCAGACGGCGTACTCCGCGTCGTCCTCTCCCTGGCCGCCCACGTGATGGTGCCTGCCGGTGACGACGGCGAGCCGCCCCGGCCCCCAGCCGTCGTGCACGACGGCCCGCGTCCACTGAGGGCCGGGCAGGTGGCCCTCGTCCGCGTGCAGGCCGTACACGCCGGTGGCGTCGGTCTCGCGGATCACGACGCCCTCGGCGACCAGCCAGTCGATCACCCGGGCCGCCGCTTCGGCGGCCTCCTCCTGCGTGACCTCCAGGTCGACGACCCGCTCGACGTAGTCCCCCACCGCCCCTGGCTCCTCTCGCGCCCGCCGGGCCGGCCCCGTACCGGCCCCGGCGGGTTCCCACTGTGCCATCCCGCACCGACAGCCCGCGCCGGGCCGGTCATTCCACCGGCCAGGTGTGGGCCGGGGCGTTGAGGTGCATGAAGTCGATGTACTGGAGCGTCATGCGGCGCAGGGCGGCGGCCCGGTCCAGGTGGGCGACGTCGTGGAGGTGGTGGAAGGCCTCCGCCTGCCACACGGCTCCGTTGCGGGCGGTGACGCAGCGCTGTTCGATGATGCCGAGCAGCGGTTCGCGCCAGCCCGCGTCCAGGCCGAGCTTCTCCAGGCCCCGGTGGGCGAGCGGGAGGAGCCGGCGCAGGACGAGTTCGGTCACGGGCACCTGGCCGGTGCCGGGCCAGAAGAGTTCGGCGTCGATGCCGCGCCGGGCCGCGGCGTGGAGGTTCTCCTCGGCGGCGGAGAAGGACATGCGGGACCACACGGGCCGGTCCTCGTCGACGAGCGCGCGGACGAGGCCGTAGTAGAAGGCGCCGTTCGACATGACGTCGGCGACGGTGGGTCCGGCGGGAAGCACCCGGTTCTCGACGCGGAGGTGGGGGACGCCGTCGACGACGGCGTAGACGGGGCGGTTCCAGCGGTAGACGGTGCCGTTGTGGAGGGTGAGTTCGGCGAGGTGGGGGGTCTCGCCCTGCTCGAGGGTCTCTTCGGGGTCCTCGTCCTCGCACAGCGGCAGGAGCGCCGGGAAGTAGCGGGTGTTCTCCTCGAAGAGGTCGAAGACGCTCGTGATCCACCGTTCGCCGAACCACACGCGGGGCCGTACGCCCTGGATCCTGATCTCGTCCGGCCGGGTGTCGGTGGCCTGCTCGAACAGCGGGATGCGGGTCTCGCTCCACAGTTCCTTGCCGAAGAGGAAGGGCGAGTTGGCGGCGAGGGCGACCTGGACGCCGGCGATGGCCTGGGCGGCGTTCCAGTGGGCGGCGAACTCGTCGGGTGCGACCTGGAGGTGGAACTGGGTGCTGGTGCAGGCCGCTTCCGGGGTGATGGTGTCCGCGTAGGTCCGCAGCCGTTCCACCCCGTCGACCTCGATGAGCAGGTCCTCGCCGCGTGCGGCGAAGATCTGGTCGTTGAGCAGGTGGTAACGCGGGTCCCCGGACAGGGCGTCGCGGTTCACGTCGTCGCGTTCGAGGGTGGGGAGCGTGCCGATCATGACCAGGTGCGCGCCGATGGCGGCGGCGCGTTCCTCGGCGTGGTTGAGGGCGTCGCGGATCTCGCCCTCCCAGGTGTCGGGGCCGCCCGCGGTGAGCCGTCGGGGCGGGATGTTGATCTCCAGGTTGAACCGGCCGAGCTCGCTCGACCAGGCGGGATCCGCGATGGCCCCGAGCACCTCGGTGCTGCGCATGGCCGGCCGTGCGGTCTCGTCGACGAGGTTGAGCTCGATCTCCAGACCCACCCGTGGCCGCTCGGTGTCGAAGCGCGACTCGCGCAGCAGCCGGGCGAAGACGTCGAGGCAGGCGTGTGTCCTGTCGCGGAACCGGCGGCGGTCGTCACGGGTGAACGTCAGCGCCGGGACGTCACGTCCCATGGATCCTCCCGGGGGCTCTCGTCGGAGGGGTTCTCGTCGGAGCGGATCCTTCTCCCCTTCAGCGTGCCACCGTGTGGCCGCCCACGACCAGCGAAGCCGGGCCTGCCGGGCGACGGCCCGGAGGCGGCGAACGGGCTGCCACAATGTCCGTGACCAGGCAACTCGAACGGTGGAAGAGGGGGACACGCATGATCGTGCTGATCCTGAGCGGTGTCATCGTGCTCGCGCTGGCGGGCTGCGGCTGCGTGGTGTGGGCCGCGCGCGGCGGCCCGCGCTGGGTGCGGGCGGTGGCCACCGTGACGCTGGCCGCGGGCGAGCTCGTACGGCGCTCCCAGCGCGCGAGCCGCACGTCGAACAGCACGCAGGACAGTGGTGACTGAGGGGCCGGCGCGGCCGCTCGCAGCGGACGGCGGGGCGACGGAGCATCGGTTCCTCGGCATTCCGGAGCTACGGGGCGTGCCCCGGGTGGCCGTCGTCGTCGACGTCATGCGCGCGTTCACGGTGGCGGCGTGGGCCTTCGCACGGGGTGCGGAGCGCATCGTGCTCGCCCGCTCGGCGGCGGAGGCGCTGGCCTTGAAGGCGGAGAACCCGGGGTGGCTGGCGCTGAAGGACGGTGCTCCGGTGGAGGGCTTCGACGCGGTGAACTCACCCGGGTACATCAGCTCGGCCGATCTGACCGGCCGCACGGTGGTGCAGAAGACCACCGCGGGCACCGTGGGCGCCCTCGCGGTCGCCGACGCCGACATGGTGCTGTGCGCGAGTTTCGTGGTGGCCGGGGCGACGGCGAAGGCACTGCGGAGCGTCACCGGTCCGGTGACGTTCGTGGTCACCGGTGAGGACGGCCTGGCGGACGAGGACCGGGCCTGTGCCGAGTACATCGCCCGGCGGCGTCCGCCGGGCGCGTCCGTCGACGCGGGTACGTATGTGCGGCGTGCGCGCGAGTCACGGGCGGCCCGCGAGCTGGCCACGGGAATCCGGCGCGGCTACCGGGGTGTGCACGCGCGTGACGTACAGCTGTGCCTGGAAGTCGACCGCTTCGGGTTCGCGATGGCGGCCCGGCGCGAGGGGCCGCTGCTGGTGCTCCGGCCGGTGCCGGACGCCGGGCCGTAAGGCGCCCGCTTCCCGGACAGGCCCTTGACTCAGGGCTTGCGTGTCCGTCCTCCGGTGCCGCTCGGTTCGCGGATCGGGCGGTGGAGGAGGTAGGCGGCGGCCGGGACGATCAGGGTGAGCATGCAGGCGATGAAGACGAGGCCCGCTCCTTCCAGGCCCAGCGGGTCGGCGAGGAGGCCGACGCCGATGACCGGGATGGAGATTCCCGTGTAGGCGACGACGAAGAGCGTGGAGATCACCGCCGCCCGGCGGTCGGCCGGTGCCGCCTGGGCGACGGCGGACAGGGCGGCGCGGAAGGCGAGGCCCTGTCCCGTGCCGCCGACGAGGGCGGCGAGAACGACGAGGGCGAGCTGGTCGGTGGCGAGCGCCGCGCCGAGCAGGAGCAGGCCGGCGAAGAGGACGGCGCAGCCGAGCGGCAGGGACCGGGCGACGCCGACGCGGCCGACGGCGAGCTGTCCCGCGGTGGAGGCGAAGAAGGCGAGCGCGACGACGAGGCCGCTGACGGCGTGGTTGTCGACGTGGAGGTAGCGGGCGAGGAACGCCGGGCTGACCGAGGTGAACACGCCGAACAGGGCGAAGCCCACGAAGGCGGCGATCGACGCGGGGACGAACACGGCTCGCACCTCCGGTGGGAGGGCCGGGCGCTGCGGTCGTACGGTCGAGAGTGGTCGGCGGTCCGTCACGGTTTCCGGGAGCCTCAGCAGGACGAGGGCGGAGGCGGCGACCAGCGCGAGGTGGACGGCGAAGGGCAGCAGGAGCGGTTCGGGCGCGTACTCGGCGAGCAGGCCCGCGAGCAGCGGTCCGCAGCCGAGGCCGCCCATGTTGGCGGCGGTGGCGACGAGGGTCGCGCGGGAGGCGCCGCCGGGCGGCGCGAGTTCCATGACGTACGCGGTGGCGGCGCCGGTGAACAGACCCGCTGACAGGCCCGAGAGGAGCCGTCCGGCGTACAGCCAGGTCAGGCCGTCGGCGAGCAGGAAGCATCCGGCGCTCGCGGCCGCGCACGCGAGGCCGCACAGCAGGGCCGGGCGTCTGCCGACGGTGTCGGAGGCGTTGCCGGCGAGGAGCAGCACGCCGATGACACCGAAGGCGTACACCGCGTAGACGACGGTGACGGTCAGCTCGGAGAAGCCGTACTCCCGCTGGTACAGGGGGTAGAGCGGGGTCGGGAGCGTGGTGCCCGCCATGCAGACCACGAACACGGCGCCGGCGAGCAGACAGCGCGTCCAGCCCTGTCGCACACGCCGGCCGTCCGCGTCGTGGGCACCGTCGCCGTCTCCGTGATCGCGCATGGCGCCGACCGTAACCCCGCCGCCTGGGCGGAGCCGGTCGGCGCACCGGGGCGGCGGTCCGCTCCCCCGGTCGGCCGTTCAGGCGGTGCGGGCGTGCAGCTCCCGGGCGGTGAGGAGGTACAGCTCGGCGTCCAGCCAGCCCCGGACGGCCGCGTCGGCGCCCTCGCCGGTGAGGGCCGCCGGGATCGCGCGCAGGTGTGCGGCGGCGGTGGTCAGGCCGATGCGGGCGAGGCCGGCCGCCGCGTCGTCGAGCGCGGTGCGGGCGCCGTCGGGCAGCCGGCGCAGGCCGTGGACGGTGGCGGCGGACAGGGCGGCGAGTCCGGTCTCCAGGGCGGCGGTGACCGGGTCGCCGGGTGCGGGGTGGGATGCCGCGGCGAGCGGTGCGGCGGAGGCCGGGGCCGCGAGGTCGGGGACGAGCACGCCGTCGTCGGTGCGGGCCGCGATCGGGTCGAGGACGAGGCCGTCGCCCGCGGCCCGGACCGTACAGCTGAGGTGGCGCAGCTCGCCGTGTTCGCCGCGCAGGGCGGCGGCGAGAGCGTCGAGTCCGCCGGGCGCGCACGGGTTGTGGGGCGCGGCGACGGTGGCGGGTGTGCCGTGTGCGTCGCGGACGGTCGCGGTGAGCTGCTGGCGTGCCGGGTCGTAGCCGATGTCGTCGACCGCGTGGATCTCGGTGACGTGGACCGTGTCGGCTGCGATGCGGGGGCGGAGGAAGCGGGGCGGCAGTTCGCGCAGGGCCGCCGCGTGGGCGGCGAAGTCCCGGAGGAGCAGCGGCTCGGGGAGGTCGGCCCAGGACGCGCCGACCGGCGTCACGCTCGTCGCGGCCAGTCTGCCGCCGCCGATGGACACGGTGCGGCCGGGGGTACGGGAGGCGTTCTCGCTGACCACGTTGCCGGTGGCGACGGCACCGAGGGTGGTGCCGAGCAAGCGGCGTGCGGCGAGTTCGTGGCCGGTGGTTTCCCGGCCTCCGGTGGCGGGCCAGCGGCGGCGCAGCACCAGGGCGATGCCCGCTCCGCCGTGGGCGAGGAACACCTCGGCCGTACGGTCGGTGGGGGTGCCGGAGACGCGGCAGCCGAGGGCGGTGAGCCGGATGCGGCGCAGCGGGGTGTCGCCCCGCTCGCCCGTGCCGAGGACCTGTGCCTCGGCGAGGCCCCCGCCGCCGGCGCGGGTGCGGGCGTCGAGTTCGGCGAGCAGGGCGGCCAGTTCCTCGGCACGGAAGCCCGCGCCGCGTTCGGCGTACTGGTCGACCTGGGCGGCGATGTCGGTGAGCACGCCGGCGGGCCAGTGGAGGGCGGCGGCGGTCAGGTCGTCGCGGATCCGGGCGAGGGTGGCGGTGAGGACGGGGCCGGCGTGCGCGGCGCCCTCGCGGAGCAGTTCGGCGGCGAGGGAACCGGCCGAGGCGAGGGCGGCACCGCGGGCTGCCGTGGAGGTCCGGTCGCCGACGTCGACCTGGCGTGGCGGGTCGTCGGGGTTCGCCTCGAGGGCGGCACGGAACGCCCACACGGCGAGCGCGATCGACTCGCCGCGCAGGGCGTCGGCGGCGTCGGTGACGGCGTGGGCGACGCCGTCCCGTACCGGGAAGCGGACGGTGCAGGTGGCGAGTTCGGCGACGGCGGCGGGTTCGTCGGGTGCGGGGTGGCGCAGGCGTGCGGTGTAGCCGCGGCTGAGGGTGCGGCGGGCGGTGGCCATGGCGCGGGCGCCCACGGCGGCGGTCAGGGTCTCGTCGTCGGTGGAGCCCGGGGACCAGGGCTGCCACGGCGGCGGAGCCGTTCCCGGTCGGGATCCGTCGCCGTCGTCGTTCCGCGGAGTGGCGTCGGCATGGGCTTTGCGGTGGGCGAGTACGAGGCCGAGGACGTGCCGGCAGACACCGGGCGCGCCGCAGCCACAGACGCCCTGGTCGAGTCCCGCGGCGGGTGCCAGGGACACGGTGGTGCCGTCGGGGAAGGCACCGGTGAGCGTGCCGTCGGGGCCGGTGGTGACGATGGCGCCCGCTCCGGCGTCGAGGTCCTTGGCGGCGCGCTTGACGAGGCCGCGGTTGGTGAGGGCGACGAGCGTGGTGGTGTCGAGGGCGAGGAGGTCGGTACGGGTCATCGGCCGAGCCTCTCGGCGACGAACTCGGCGAGCTGACCGGGTGTCATGGCGCCGACGTGCGCGCCGGCGTCGGCGAGTCGCTGGGCGGTCTGCCGGTCGTAGACGGGCCGGGCCTCCTCGTCGAGGGCGGCGAGGCCGAGCACGGTGGTGCCCTGCTCGACGAGCGCGCGGACGCCGCGCACCAGCCGGTAGGTGTCGCCGCCCTCGTAGAAGTCGGTGACGAGCGCGACGATGGCCCGGCGCGGGTTGTCGACGAGGCCGGTGCCGTACGCGACGGCACGGGCGATGTCCGTGCCGCCGCCGAGCTGGACCCGCATCAGGAGTTCGACCGGGTCGGTGACGTCGCTGGTCAGGTCGACGACGGAGGTGTCGAAGGCGACCAGGTGGGTCTTCAGTCCGGGCAGGCCCCACAGGCTGGCCGCGGTCACGGCGGAGTGGATGACGGAGTCGACCATGGAGCCGGACTGGTCGACGAGGAGGATCAGCTGCCACTGCTCCAGGTGCCGGCGGGTGCGGGAGTGGAAGCGGGGCCGCTGGATGAGCAGCCGGCGCTCCTCGGGCCGGTAGTTGGCGAGGTTGGCACGGACGGTGCCGTGGAAGTCGAAGTCGCGGGCGAGGGCGAGTCTGCTCGGGCGGCGCGTGCGGGTGCCGGTGAAGGAGCGGCGGACCTCGGGCGTGAGCTTTTCCAGGAGGCGCCGCACGACGGTCTCGACGATGCGCCGGGCGAGGCGCAGCACTTCGGGGTTCATCAGGTGCTTGGTGCGCAGCACGGCTTTGAGGAGGGTCTGGTCGGGTTCGACGCGTTCGAGGACGGCCGGGTCGGTGACGATCTCGTGGATCTCGTAGCGCTCGACGGCGTCCCGTTCGAGGCGTTCCACGGTCTCGCGGGGGAAGAGGCGGTGGATGTCGTCGAGCCAGTCGACGGGCGTCACGGCGGAGGCGCCGTCACCGCCCTCGCGGCCGGTGCCGCGGACGCCTCGGCGGGTCTGCTCGGCGTCACGTCCGTAGAGCCAGTCGAGGGCGGCGTCCCGGGCTGCGGCGGTGGTGCCGAGGGATCCCGTGTGGCGTTCGGCGGGTGCGCCGAGGACGAGCCGCCAGCGTTCGAGGCCTTCGTCGGCGGCGGGTGCGGCGGCCGGTGCGGGGTCGGTGGGCGTCATCGTGCGGCTCCGAGGCCGAAGCGGTCGAGGGTGCGTGACACGTGGTCCTCCAGTTCCCGCGCCCGTGCGATGAGCATCGGGTCGGCGGTGGTGCGGAGCAGGGCGCGGGAGGAGCCGCGCAGGCCGCGGCGTGCGATCAGGCGGGCGGCGATCTGTTCCCGCTCCGCGGGTGGGAAGTAGGCGAAGGCGTCCCGCAGGGACGGCAGGGCGACGAGGAAGTCGGTCTCGGTCATGGCGGTGACGAGGTCGTCGAGGGCGGCGACGAGCGGGCCCGGTTCCGCCGATGTCGCGCCGAGCTCTTCGCGGGCGACGGCGAACAGCCCGGCGAGCCAGTCGCCGAGCGCGCGGGGCTCGCCCACGTCCCGTACGGCGACGGCGGCGTCCTCCGTCCCGGGCGCGGGGCGCCCGGCGCGCGGGGCCCGGGTGCCGTGGCCGGCCGGCGGGTGCTCGGGGGCCAGCACGCGGCACAGGCCGAAGGCCGCGCCCCGGAGGTCCGGTGGCGCGAGCGGGTCCCGGCTGACGCGCCGGAAGACGTCGACGGCGGCCCCGCGCGGCACGGTGAGCAGGGCACCGGCGTGGAGGTAGGCGTCGCGGACCGCGGCCAGGGCGCCGAGCCGCTCGCGGTCGGGGCCGGCCGGGGCCGTGGCGCCGCCCGCGCCCTCGACGAGCCAGAGCACCCGGGACACGGCGGTGTCGACCACGCCACCGAGGAGCGGGTCGCGGGCGACCCCGTACACGCGGTCGTGCCGCCAGAGGCCGAGCGCGGTGGCGAGGGCCGTGCCGAGCGGGCCCGGCCGGGCTGCGGCGGCGAGTCCGGAGCGCAGTCGGGCGACCAGGTCTCCGGTCAGCTCGGTCGCACCGCAGGCGACGGTGTCGAACAGGACCTCGGCCAGGCGTCCGCAGTCGGATCCGGCGGCGGTCGCGCGGTCGCCGAGCGCCACGACGGCCGCCTCGTCGAGACTGGCGCCGAAGCTTCCGGCCTCGATCAGCGCGGCCTCGCGGCCGGCCGGACGGCGGGGTTCCCAGCGTTCCTCGACGACCGGGTCGGTGCCGTGGGAGGGGCCGGACACCCGCTCGTGTCCGGGGACGCCGAGCACGCGGAGCCGGTGCAGGACGCGGCTGCGTTCGAGCCCGGACGGCTCGGTCAGACGGATCGTCACGGGCTCGCCGGTGTCCAGGCCGAGGGCGGCGAGCCGGGTCGTCACGTCGTGGACGAGCGGTGGGACCGGCGTGTCGGGGTGGAGTCTGCCGACGCGTTCGCCGCCGCACGCCGCGACCATCGCCACGACGGCGGGGTGCGTGCCGGGTCGCAGCGGACCGCGCCGGGTCCAGGGCAGCGGTTCGTCGAGCGCCTCGGTGACGAGTGCTCCGGCGAGGCCGTCGAGCAGGTCGAGGCGCGTCGGGCCGGGATGCCCGCGCAGGGCGGCGAGTGCGAGCGCCGAGGTGCGGGCGGCGACGAGGGAGGCCGTCGACACGGGATGGCCGCGCTCCCGCAGGCGGCCGACGACCGAGCGCACGAGCCGGTCGCCCGCCGCCTCCCGGTCGTCCTCCCACAGCCACTGGTGGTACGCGGGCGAGGGCATCCCCGACTCGTAGCCGGCGAAGGCGTCGAGCTGCCGGAAGGAGTACGGCACGAGGAAGCTGCCGGCGAGGGCGTCCTCGGGCGCCGCGGGCACCTCGGGCCACGCGTGGCGCCCGCCGTCGGCCGGCCTCTGGGCGGGTACGGGGGCGGTGGCCGGGGTGGGCCTTTCACCCGGTACGGGCCCGTCGGCGGGCGGTGCGGGCTCGCCGTCCGCGAGCCTCTGGGCGGCTACGGGGCCGAGGGCGGGGGCAGGTCCGTCGGTGGGGGCGGCCCCGGCGGCCGAGGCGGGCGCTTCAGCCGGTGCGGCTCGGTCACCGGGTACGGCTCCGCCGCCGGCTGCGGGGCCGGGTGCGGGCGGTCGTTCCGCGAGACGGCGGATCGCGGGGCGGTGGAAGCCGCCGGTGACCACCAGGATCGGTCGGTCGCCGGTGGCGGCACGGGCCGCGCGGACCCACGAGGCCATGTATTCCTCGCGGGCCCGGTCCGGCGCGTCGGCCTCCGTGTCGCCGCGGACGACGTCGAAGTAGGCGTCCAGCCGGGCCGTCAGGTCGGCGGCGTCCGGGTCGGCCTCGACCATCCGGTCCCACAGGGCGTCCACCGAGTCCACGCCGAAGCGGCGGCAGAGCCTGGCGGTCGCGTCGGCGTAGCGCGCCTCGGCGTCGGCGTACCGGTTGGCACGGCCCTCGAACGCGGGGTGCCAGGCGGGCAGGTCGATGAACCGGACGTCGGCCCCGGCGGCCCGTCCGTGCGTGAGCGCGATCCATTCGGGCGAGTAGTCGCAGAGCGGCGTCCAGGAGGTCGCGGCCCGTTCCGCGTCGCGGTAGTGGCTGAACACGGCGACCGGCAGCTCGTGGCCGAGCAGCAGCTCGTCGAGGCGCCCGTTGAGGTCGGCGGGCCCTTCGACGAGCACGTGTGCGGGCCGGAGTTCCGCGATGGTGCGGGCGACGAGACGGGCGCACGCCGGTGAGTGGTGGCGCACGCCCAGGTACGTGACGGTCATCAGCCCGCCAGCAGGTGCCGTGCCGCGTGCAGCGCCTTCCACTGGGCGCCACGCCGCCCGGCGACCCGCTGCTCCAGGTACCGGCGGAGCCGGGCCAGGTCCTCGGGGCTGTCCTTGGCGGCGGTGCCCGCGAGGCAGGTGACGACGTCCGCCGCGTCGCCGGGTTCGGCGCGCAGGAACCAGCCGCGGACGCCGACCGCGTGGGCGACGGAAACCGCCTCGGCGGTGCTCATGACTGCCGAGAGCCGGTCGCCGCCGCCTTCGTGGGCCGCGCCGGAGCGCAGTTCGCGGAAGGTGGTGACGAGGACTTCGAGGACGTCGCGGTCGGGTGCGAGGGTGACGCCCGAGCGGCGGAGCAGCGCGGTCGCCTCCGCCTCGACGAGCGCGATCTCGGTGTCGAGGTCGGTGATGGGGAAGACCGTCTCGAAGTTGAAGCGGCGCTTGAGCGCGGCGCTCATCTCGTTGACGCCGCGGTCGCGGGTGTTGGCGGTGGCGATCACGTTGAAGCCCTGCCGGGCGAAGACCATGCCCCGGGGGCCTTCCAGCTCGGGCACCGCCACCACCCGTTCGGAGAGCAGGGAGAGCAGGGAGTCCTGCACTTCGAGCGGGCAGCGGGTGATCTCCTCGAAACGGACGAGGCGTCCTTCCGCCATGCCCTTGAGCATGGGCGCGGGCACGAGCGACCGCTCGGAGGGGCCCTCCGACACGAGGAGGGCGTAGTTCCAGGAGTACTTGATGTGGTCCTCGGTGGTGGCGGCGCCGCCCTGGACGACGAGCGTGGAGTCGCCGGACACGGCCGCCGCGATGAGCTCGGACAGCAGGGACTTGGCGGTGCCCGGTTCTCCGACGAGCATGAGCCCGCGGTTGGTCGCCAGGGTCACCAGGGCGCGCTCGACGAGGGCGGTGTCGCCGACGAACTTCCGGCCGATGCCGGCCTCCTGGTCGCCGATCACGAAGCGGCGCGCGGCACGGAGGCTGAGCTGCCAGCCCGGCGGGCGCGGGTCGGTGTCGGCGGCGCGCAGGGCGGCCAGCTCCTCGGCGTGGCGGACCTCGGCGGGCGGGCGCTGGAGTCGCTGCTCCTGCGCGGGGAGGGTGGTCACGAGGTCAGCTCCGTGAGGTCGGCGAGGATTTCGGAGACGGTCACCGGGTCGAGGTCGGCGAAGCGCAGCGGGTAGCTGCGGGAGGCCCAGTGGTCGCCGGGATGCTTGTCGAGCCAGATGGTGTCCAGTCTCTGGTCGGGGAACTCGTTGACGATGCCCACGGCGATGCCGGGGTCGAGGCCGATGACCAGGTGGCGCTCGGGGCCGAGCCGGCGGGAGAACCAGCGCTCCACGCCGGCGTCCTGCGGTTCGCCCCGTTCCCAGCCGCGCTTCTGCAGTCCGAGGAGCTTGCCGACGGGCACGGTGATGCCTTCGAAGCGGGGCAGGCGGGCGCCGGTGGCCTCTTCCCCGGTCACCGTGAGCACCGGCCGGCCGAGCTGTGGGAACGGCTGGACGATCTCGTAGTCGGCGAACAGCTCGGCCCAGCCGTCGAGTTCCTCCGCCAGGTGCAGCGGGTGCGGCAGGGTGACGGTGGCCGCTTCCGCGACGGTCACGGTCTCGTCGTCGACGTCCGCGTAGGTGCGGTCCTCGGCGATGCGGAAGGCGAGCCCGCGGCCCTCGTGTTCGGCGTGCCAGACCAGCCGGCGGGCGAGGTGCCACACCAGCGGGTGCTCGACGAAGAGCTGCCGGAACTCGGCGCCGGTCCAGGAGCGGCGCTCGACCATCGCCGACTCCAGGCGTCGCACCTGGTCGGCGGCGATGGTCCGGACGTCCTTCTTGAGGGTGAGGAAGCGCTTGCGTTCGGCAGTGGCGCGTTCCGTGTCGTCGCGTGCGCCGGGCTTGGGCAGGTCCTTGAGGCGGCGGCCGGCCTCGTCGCGGACGTACGGCTTGAGCTGCTCGTCGAAGCCGACGGTGAAGCGGCGGGTGCCGTAGTCCACGACGGTGCTGCCGTCGGGGTCCAGGCCGAGGTCGGGCACCAGCCGGTCGGCGAGCTGCTCGCCGGTGAGGCCGAGCTCGGCGGCGACGGTGGCGATCTTCTCCTGGGCGCGCTGCTTGAGGGCCTTGAACTTGACCCGCTGGGAGATGCCGTGGAGGTGCAGGAGGGCCGTGTCGGTGCCGATGGCGGCGAGCACGTCGAGTCCGTCGACGGCGCGCTGGTGGGCTCCCTCGCCGGGCCACGCGCGGATGACCGGGGTGAGCGCGCGCACGGTGTCGTCGTCGCCGAGCCAGCCGAGGGCGTGCAGGGCCCAGGCCTCCTTGGGCGGCATGCCGGCGACGCGCCATTCCTCGAACAGAGCCCAGGCGAACTCGGCGAGGGACGTGGGGGTGCACAGGTCGTGCAGCCGGGCGATGCCGGGGTAGGGCATGCCGGGCTTGGAGACGGCGATCATGGTGAGGACGTGGGCGACGGCCTGGGCGGGCAGTGCGGTGCCGCCGTCGCGCAGCCGCGGGCGGGGCAGGATGCGGGGCTCGGCCCAGGCGACGGGCTTCGGCATGCGGGCGGGCAGGGCCGTCACCAGCGGGTCGGAGGTGAGCAGTGCCTCGACGGCCGTGGCGGCCTCCTCGCCGTACTCCTTCGCCGCGGTGCGTACGGCGTCCTCGCCGTGGGTGTCGGCGACGGCCCGGAGGGCGCCTTCGGCGGCGGTCCTGGCGGGGCCAGGTGCTCCGACCGCGTCGGGGACGAGCAGCCGGGCGGCGTCCGCGCCGTGCCGGGCGAACCAGACGCGGGCGGTGCGGCCCGCCGTCTTGAGGCGGTGCAGCCACTCCGCCATCAGCCGGGCCACCTCGGTGTCGAGGAAGGGCAGCAGGATCGGGGCCAGGTGGGTGGGTTCGTGGCGGGCCGCGCGGAGGGCGGGCGGCAGGGCGGCCAGCTCGTGGGTGGCGATCATGGGCTTGAGGAGGTTCACCCCCTCGTAGGCGTGGTCCGGGCCCTTCCAGTCGGCGAGCAGCGGCCGGACGGCGTCGGCGGGGCCGTGGGTGAACACGCCCACGGCGTGCCAGTGCGGGAGCCGTCCCGAGCGGAGTTCTTCGACCATCTTCTCCATGGGCTGCCACGGCTGCCAGCCGCTGATCCAGGACGTGGCGCAGGCCCAGTCTTTCTGCTCGCCGGGCAGCCAGTGGATACGGGAGACGGCCGGCGGCGTGAGCCCCTCGACGACCTCCGGCTTCACGGCGGTGCGCTTGACCGTCCACGGCGGGCTGGTGAGGAGGGCGGGGAGGGCGTCCTGGGGTGCCTCGTCCGCGGGGTCCGTCCCCTCGGCGAGCGGCCGCACGGTCGCGGCGACCGTCGCCGGGAGTTCCGGGAGCACCTCGCGGACGAGCTCGTCGTGGGTGGCCACGTGCGCGGCGAGGATCCGGCCGGCCATGGACGCGTGCGGCCCGGTGCCGTCCGCCGCCGCGGCGAGCAGCCGGAGGGCGCGGACCGGGTAGCGGCGGGCCGCGGCCGCGGCCGCGGCCCGTACGTGCTTGTTGCCGAGCCGGTCCACCAGGGCCTGGAAGGCCTCGTCGACCGGGAGCTCGGCGAGCGCGGCGGCCATCGCCTTGAGGTCGTCGCCGCCGATGTACGGCAGGTCGAGGGCCGTCGCCATCAGCGGGGCCATCAGCGGGCCCACGCCGTCGGCGACGGTGGCCACGGTGGCGGCGGTCCAGCCGTGCCATCCGAGGTCGATCCGCCCTCCGTAGGCCGCCAGGTGGGAGGCCGAGCCGGTCGAGTTGAGGACGAGGTCCCGCACCCACAGCTGGGGGTGCTCGCGGACCGCCGGGTCGGCGAGGCATTCGTCCACCCACGCGCGCTCGGTGGGCACGAGGTAGCTGACGGCGGCCTTCCTGCGGGGGCCGGTGCGGTGACCGGCGAGTGCGGTGACGGCGGCGGCGTAGGTGTCGTCGTCGGCGACGGCGAGCAGGGCCCGGACGCGGTCGAGGGCGTCGTACCCGAAGCCCCGCTGCCAGTGGTTCTCGTCCTCGGAAGCGGTCTCGATTCCGCAGACGGAGGGCTGGTTGACCCGTTCATACGTCCACTTGGCGCGGCACTCGAGGAGTTCGACGGCGGCGCAGGCGGCGAACGGCAGGCCGTGGGCGCCGGTCCAGGCGTCTGCCAGCGCGCGCGGGCTCACGTCGGCGGGGAGGAGCGTGCCGATCACGGCGGCTCCGGTGGGGTCGGGCAGGCCGCTCTCGTGGGCGCGGGCCACCGCGACGAGGCCGGCGTCGCTGGTGGTGGCGTCGAGCGCGCGGTCGACGATCCTGGTGAACTGCCGGCGCCACTGCCGCAGGTTCGCGGCGCCGTGCTCCTCGGCCGGGCGGACGTCGACCTGGGTCCCTCCGCGTCGCGGGCGGAGGTTCCGCTTCCACGCGGCGGGCAGCGCGAACGTGTCCTCGTCGGGCCGTACGAGCGGGGCCGCGGCGGCGGGCTCGGCGGCGGATGCGGCGCCGGTCACGTCCGGTGCGCCGGCTGCCTCGCCGACCTCGGCGTACCCCTTGCGCTCCTTCTCGCCTATGGCCTTGACCAGGTACGACTCCGCCGCGTCGGCGCTGCCGAACTCCTTGACCCGGGTCTGGCCCGCGGTGCCGGTGCGCCCGAAGCGCACCGTCACCGACGCACCGTCGACACCGGCCTCCCAGAACTTCGCCGAGCCGTCACCGGCATGCTCCCAACGCCGCACGGGCCCTCCCCTTGTGCACGAGATCAGTTGTGCGCACAGTAACCAGCGGCACTGACATCGATGCCTCCGGGCGCCTGCTGCGGGACGTTCCGGGTGCGTCGGGAGGGTCCCGGACCTTAGGAGGGCTTGACGGAGGACCAGGCCGTGGGGGGCGCCCTGTCACGAAGGTGAGCTTCGTCCCGGGGCGGCCGCCCGGGGCCAGGACGACGCCGGCCGCGGCGGGGCCCGGTCAGGCCGTTCTGACTCGCGGTCACGCTCACCGCGCCGGTGGCCGTTTCCCGCGCCTACGGGGCCTCGTTCGTCACCACCGGGTGTGCGCCGTAGTCGGCGTCGTCGTCGGCGTTGGTGACGGCGCCGTTGGTGACGTGTCCCGCGAGGCCGAGCAGCAGGAAGAGCCAGACGAGGACCTTCGCCGAGGTGGCGAGGAGCAGCGGACGCGTGGCGGAGCGCGCCTGCCCGGCGGCGGGGGCGGGTTCGTCGCCGAAGATGCCCTTCGGGTAGACCGGGGTCAGCATCATCAGGTACGCGTTGAACCGCATCCGGTAGCGGACGACGGCCGCCGTCGCGGCGAACACCGGTTCGGGCAGCCGGCCGAGGACGATGCCGATCAGCCAGAACACCCAGCTGACGGCGGCCCAGCCGGACTGCGCGAGGCTGCTCACGATCGCCGCCGGGATCATCAGGATCAGCCGGAAGAACACCGCGAGCCGGTTGAGCGGAGTGCGGCGCAGCTCGATCTGCACGGGATGGTCAGGGGCGTCGAAGGCGAACGGCGGGTAGCGGTCGACCAGCAGCGACGCGCTCGCGTCGACGCGGGTCTGGTAGGCCAGGATCCCGGCGAGGACGGTCGCCACCGGGTCGGGAAGACGGCCGAGGACCAGCGCGGCGAACCAGCCGGCGATCGTCACGAAGAACGCGACGATCGACAGCAGGGCGACCACGATGAACTGCGGAATGAGCAGCAGCCACCGCAGGAACACCGTCCAGCGCCGCTGCCGCCCGGGAGCCGGCACGTCCAGGGCGGGGCGGAACTCGCCCGGCTCGTCGTCCGCCAGGGGACGCGGTTCCCAACCTGTGGCCATGACCGCCTCCGTATCCGTGGGCTCTGTGCCGTGGTGTCGTCGGTGTCGGAGCGCGCCTCGGCGCGCGCGTCCTCTCGATCCTGGCGCGGGAGGCCGGGCCTCGCACCGCCACGGGGGCCAGGTGGGGAACCGCCGGCCACAGGACCGCGGAGGTCGCCGGGGGCGGGGCACTGTAGCAGTGCGGTGCCGTCGCCGGGCGAAGTTCGACTACTCTCCACACTCGGGTGATTCCGTGGGGTAGTCATGGAGATCAGGGAGGGAACACCGTGGTCTTCAGTCTCCGTCTTCATCGCCGTCGCAACTCCGAGCCCGTCGCTGCCGCAGGCCCCGTCACCGCCGGGAGCCCCGGCACCTGCCCGTACGTGCCTCCGCCCGCGCCCGCGCCGCCCCCGGGCACACCCGGCGGTCACGGCGCCGTCGGGTCCCTCCCGCAGGAGGCCGAGCGGTTCGTCCGTCAGTTCCACCGGGAGCAGCCGCAGGCGGGCGATGTGGAGCGACGGATTCGTGAGGTGCTGGCCGAGATCGGCCGGACCGGCACCTACACCCACTCCCCCGCCGAGCTGGCCTTCGGGGCGCGGGTGGCCTGGCGCAACGCGGCCCGGTGCATCGGCCGTCTGTACTGGCGAAGTCTCGTGGTCCGGGACCTGCGGGAGGTGTCGGACGCCGACACGATCGCCGCGGAGTGCTTCGAGCACCTCCGGCTGGCGGACAACGGCGGCCGGGTCCGGCCGGTCGTCTCGGTGTTCGCGCCCGACCGGCCCGGACGGCCCGGGCCGCGGATCGTCAACGACCAGCTGGTGCGCTACGCCGGGCACCGCACCCCGGAAGGCCGCTGGATCGGTGACCCGCGCGGCGCCGGGCTCACCGCGCAGGCCGTCGACCTGGGGTGGAAGCGGGACGACGAGCCGTTCCAGGTGCTTCCGCTGATGGTGCGGGACCGGCCGGGAGCCGGTCCGGAGTGGTACGAGCTGCCGGACGGCGCCGTGACGGAGGTGCCGTTGAGGCATCCCGACCACGCGTGGTTCGCCGAGCTCGGACTGCGCTGGTACGCGGTGCCGGCGATCAGCGACATGGTGCTCGAGATCGGCGGCATCCGCTATCCGGCCGCGCCCTTCAACGGCTGGTACATGGGGACGGAGATAGGCGCCCGGAACCTCGCCGACACCGAGCGCTACGACCTGCTCCCGGCGGTGGCGGACCGGCTGGGGCTCGACCGGTCGTCCGAGCGCACGCTGTGGCGGGACCGCGCGCTGGTCGAGCTGAACGTGGCGGTGCTGCACTCCTTCCAGGAGGCGGGCGTGACGATGGCGGACCACCACACGGAGTCCGAGCGGTTCCTGCGGCACATCGCGCAGGAGAGCCGCCACGGACGGCCGACGCCCGCCGACTGGAGCTGGATCGTCCCGCCGGTGTCCGGCGCGGCGACCCCGGTCTTCCACCGGTACTACGACCCGGTCGACCCGTCGCTGCGTCCCGCGTACCTCGCCCGGGAGTCGTGATCGGGTGATCCGGCGCCCCCGGGGACGGCGGCTTAGGCTCGTGGCATGGCCGTGCACCTCTTCGCCGGAATTCCCGTCAGCGACTTCGCCTCGGCGCTCGCCTGGTACGAGCGGCTGCTCGGCGCGCCGCCGACGTTCTTCCCGAACGACACCGAGGCGGTGTGGGACGTGGCCGAGCACCGGTCCCTGTACATCGAGCACCGGCCAGGGCACGCCGGCCACGCCATGCACACCCTGTTCGTCGACGACTTCGACACCGTGGTCGGCGACATCGCCGCCCGGGGTCTGCGGCCCTCCCAGCGCGAGACGTACGGGAACGGGGTGCGCAAGGCGACGTTCCGAGACCCGGACGGGAACGAGATCGGTTTCGGCGGAGCCCCGGTCGAGGACGGCTGAGGCCGACGGCGGGGCCGGGGCCTGCCCGTGAGACCCGGGCCCGTCCGTGGGACCCGGGCCCGTCCGTGGGACCCGGGGCCCGGCGCACGCGGCGCCGGGCCCCCGTCGGACAGCCTCCGTCGGGCACGCCCCGCCGGACACGCCCCGTCGGACAGCCACCGTCGGGCAACGCTCCGGGGGCTCTCCCCGGCCGGTCAGAGCGCCGGGGCGTAGCCCGCTGGCCGGGTCGTGAAGGTGGCGCGGCCCTGGGTTCGGCTGCGCAGGTGCGTCGCGTAGCCGAAGAGCGCGGCCAGCGGAACCGTCGCCGTGAGGACCGCCGTGTCCGCGTGGGTGGTGGAGTCGGTGATCCGGGCACGGCGGGCCGTCAGGTCGCCGAGGACCGTGCCGACGGTGCTGCCGGGTGCGGTGACAGTGACTTCCACCACGGGTTCGAGCAGCGTCGTGCCGCCGGTGCGCAGGGCCTCGCGCAGGGCGAGCCGCCCGGCGGTGCGGAAGGCGAGCTCGGAGGAGTCCTTCACATGGGTGGCGCCGTCGGTGAGCGTGACGCGTACGCCGGTCACCGGGTGTCCGGCCAGCGGGCCGTCGGCCAGGGCGTCGCGGCAGCCCGCCTCGACCGCGCGGACGAACTCCTGCGGGACCCGTCCGCCGGTCACCGCGGAGCGGAAGACGAAGTCCCGCCCGCCGTCCGCGGCGGCGCTCCCGCCGTCGTCCCCGTCGGCGCCGTCCAGCGGTGCGACGTCGAGGACGACCACCGCGAACTGGCCCGCGCCGCCGTCCTGTTTGACATGGCGGTACGTCAGGCCGGTCACGCCCGCGGCGGGCGTCTCCCGGTAGGCGACGCGCGGCCGGCCGACGGTGACGTCGAGCGCGTGGGCGCGGCGCAGCTTCTCCACGGCGACCTCCAGATGCAGTTCGCCCAGGCCGGACAGGACCGTCTGTCCGGATTCGGGGTCGGTCCGCACGGTGAGCGAGGGGTCCTCCTCGCTCAGGCGGGCGAGCGCCATGGCGAGGCGTTCGGTGTCGCGACCGAGCCTGGCCTCGATCGCGACGGACACCACCGGGTCGGCGGAGACGGGCGGTTCGAGGCGCACGGGCGGCGCGTCGGATGCGCAGAGGGTGGCACCGGTGCGGGCGGCCTTCGGTCCGACGACGGCGACGATGTCCCCGGCGGCGGCATGGCCGGCCTCGGTGGTGCGGTCGGCCTGGACCCGCAGGATGCGGGCGATCCGTTCGGTGCGGCCGGTGGTGGTGTCGAGCACGGTGTCCCCCTTTCGCAGGGTGCCCGCGTAGAGGCGGAGGTAGGTCATGCGGCCGGTCGGCGTGGTGGTCACCTTGAAGGCGAGCGCGGTGAGCGGAGCCGTCGGGTCGGCCGGCCGGTCGCCCCGTACCGGCGGGAGGTCGGCGGGGGCGGGCAGGTAGGCGACGACGGCGTCGAGCAGCGGCTCGATCCCCCGGTTGCGGTAGGCGGAGCCGCACAGGACCACCACGGCTTCGCCGGCGAGGGTGAGGTCGCGCAGGGCGGAGGTCAGCGTCCGCTCGTCGAGGGTGCCGTGGGCGCAGAACTCCTCCAGGGCGTCGGGGTGCAGTCCGGCGACGGTCTCGACGAGTCGGTGTCGTCGCCGCACCGCCTCGTCGGCCAGCGTTTCCGGCACGGGGCCGGTCTCGTACGTGTCGGAGCCGGGCCGCCAGGTGTGCGCGCGCATGCGGACGAGGTCGATGACGCCGGTGAAGGCGTCCTCGCTGCCGATGGGCAGCTGTACGGGCAGCGGCACGGTGCCGAGGCGGGTGCGGAGGGACTCCACGGCGGTGTCCAGGTCGGCGCCGGCGCGGTCGAGCTTGTTGACGAAGGCGAGGCGCGGGACGCCGTGCCGGTCGGCCTGGCGCCACACGGACTCGCTCTGCGGTTCGACGCCCGCGACCGCGTCGAAGACGGCGACGGCGCCGTCCAGGACGCGCAGCGCGCGTTCGACCTCGTCGGCGAAGTCGACGTGCCCGGGCGTGTCGATGAGGTTGAGCCGGTGGCCGTCCCAGTCGCAGCTGACGGCCGCGGAGAAGATGGTGATGCCGCGGTCGCGTTCCTGCGGGTCGAAGTCGGTGACGGTGGTGCCGTCGTGCACCTCGCCGCGCTTGTGGGTGGCGCCGGTGAGGTAGAGGAAGCGCTCGGTGAGCGTGGTCTTGCCGGCGTCGACGTGGGCCAGGATGCCGAGGTTGCGGATGCGGGTACGCATGGGGTGAGTGGTCCTTCGCGTGCGATGCGGTGAGCAGGGCAGCGCGATTCCCGTGACGGTGCGGGAGGGCCGGGCCCGGAGGCGGACAGGGCCGTACGGGAAAGGTCCGTACGGGAGTTCCGTCGTGCGGGCGGGCCCGAGGGCGAGGTTCGTCGCGGGTCAGCGGTGGCGGCCGCGCAGCCGGCACCGGAGCGACGAAGAGGCCAGGATCACGTCGTACCGGGCGCGGGAGACGACGACGGCGACGGCGGGGGGCGGCGTGGCGCGCATGGTCATCTCCCTTCGTTTCATGGTCCGTTCGGCGGTACGGACTGGAGTCTAAGCAGGGCCGTACGCGCGGGGACACCGGTTTTCGCCCGGCACGGGATCCGCCGGGTGGTCACCGCCGCGCCCAGCGAACGAAACGCCCGGTCTCCGTCGGGCGAGGGAGACCGGGCGGGCGCCGGTGTGGTCAGGAGCGGCCGCGCGAGCGGCGGCCTCCGCCGCCCTGTCCGCCCTGACCTCCCTGGCCGCCTCGGCCGCCGCCCCGGCGGGCGCGCCTGCGGTGGGGTGACGGCAGGGGTGCGGCGGAGCCGCCTGCGGCCTCCGGGGACGAGAACATCATCGGTACGGCCGGAGGGACCGGAGCCGCGGGCGCGGGCGGAGCGGCCGCTGCGCCTCCGGCGGAGGGTCCTGCGGGCGGTCCCGCCGTACCGGCGGCGGCCGCCGTCGCGGCGGCGGCACGGGCGGCCAGCGAGTCACGGTCGCCGCCCGCTCCGCCGGCACCCGCGAGGACGCTCGCGTGGGAGATCTGCGGCGCGCAGGCCTGGCAGATCTCCGCGAGCGTCCACACCTCGGCGACGGCCGGGTTGTGGATGAGGACGAGGAGCGCACGGCCGGTGCACGTGGTGCGCGCGGCATGGTGCCGGCAGTCGCTCGCCCCGCAGGCGCAGGCCGCGTTGGGCCGGGGTGCGGCCAGCCGGGCGTGGGCGCGGACGTGCTCCGCGGCGAAGACCCGCAGGGAGTGGAGGTCCTTGGACCGGGCCGGCATGCGGCAGCCCGCCGTGGAGCAGGTGACCGTCGCGGAGTGGTCGGAGTGACCGGTCAGTCGGATCGTCCAGGTCCTGCCTGGCACACGTGATCCCGGGAGCATGCTCAACGCGCGCGTTTCCGTTCAGGTGAGAGGGGTGTAGGCCATGGTTTTACCCCGTGCGCGCCGAAGGTTCACCTCCCGGGTCCCTCCGGAGGGTCGTGGCGGCCGGATCACACCACCGGATGGCGGGGCGCCGTCCGCCGTCGGCACGGCGCGAGAAGCCCTGATCCGCCGGTTCCGCGAGCAGACCGGCACGACACCGCTGCGGTGGCCGCACCGGGCCGGGATCCGGCAGGCGCGGCACCTGCCGGCGGCCACCGGGCTCGCCGTGGAGCGGATCGGCGCCCAGGTCGGCTCGGCTCCCCCACCGCGTTCCGGGACCCTTCCAAGCGCACGACGGGCGTCGGCCCGCACGCGTACCGGGGCGGCTGCGCTTGACCGCCGTGCGCGTGCGGCGGTCGTGCGGTGGCGGGGCGGAGACGGGGCGCGGAGCATGGAAGCGGGTCGTGATCGACGAACGGCCGGAGTGTCTGGAGTGTTCCGCATGACCGAGAACGAGGCCTGGGGCGACGACGTCTACCAGCCCGACGGCAGCGAGGTGCAGGACGACGCGGGGCCGCTCGACGCCTCGGACACCCTGGACGGTCCCGTCGACAACCCGCTCGACGAGGGATACGTGCCTCCCGACCGGCCGCTGGCCGTCGAGCACACGGGCGTCACCGCGGCGGAGCGGCTGCGCGGCGAGAGCCTGGACCAGCGGCTCGCGGAGGAGATCCCGGACGAGGACCCGAACCTCGACTGGGACGGCATCGGCGACGCCTCGGACACCGACGGGGAGCCGCTGGACGGCGAGGTGGGCGCTCACCGGGCCGGCCGGCTCGTCGCCATGGACGACGGCAGCGCGCTGTCTCCGCTGGAGGGGTTCGCCCGTGACGTCGGCATCGACGGCGGCGCGGCCTCCGCCGAGGAAGCGGCCGTGCACCTCGTCGAGGAGGAGTGACCCGGCGGTCCGCACCGTGCCGGGTCGCTCCCGGCACGTCGGCGCTCCTGCTACCGTGCCCCGGAGTCCTGGCGCGCGCAACGCCCTCCGAACCGGTACTCCTGACCCCGCCGCACCGTTTCAAACGCGCGTCACCACACCTGTATGGGACCTTGAGGAGACCGTAACCACGCCCGGGATGCGTTATCCAGCCGTTATAAACGGTCATTTTGCCCCGGTATCACCGGGTTCGCCGGGCAGGAAGCGACGGACTTCCGCGGCGGTATCCGCCCGCGCACCTATCGCACGCCCGGGGCTTTCCGCAAGACCTCCGGTCCAGGAAGTTCGCCCTCTCGCTCGGTAGCTTCGGCCCACATGACCGCAGCACACATGACGTTCCCGAAGGCCCCGGCGACCGCCCTCGACATCGGCCCCGCGCGGCCGTCCGACGGCGCCGACCTCTGGCGGATCGCCCGCGCGGCCGAGGACCTGGACCTCAACTCGCCCTACAGCTACCTGCTGTGGTGCCGCGACTTCGCCGACACGACCGCCGTCGCCCGTGACGCCACCGGACGGCCGATCGGCTTCGTCACCGGCTATCTGCGCCCCCAGGCGCCGCGGACCCTGTTCGTCTGGCAGGTCGCCGTCGACGGTTCGCATCGCGGAACCGGGGTAGCAGGGGCACTGCTCGACGCCCTGGCCGCGAGGGTGGCGGCGGCCGGGCACGGTCCGCTCCGGATCGAGGCGACGGTCACCCCGGGGAACGTGGCATCGGACCGGCTGTTCCGCTCGTTCGCACGCCGCCACGGCGCGGCCCTGACCCGGGAGGTCCTCTTCGCCGCCGACGACTTCCCCGCGGACGCCTCCGGCGCGTCCGAAGCCGCCGGCGTCCCCGGCGCCCCGGGGCTCGCCGCGCAGGGCCCCGCGGCTCACGAGCCGGAAGTCCTCTACGGCATCGGCCCGCTGACGCGGCCCGTGCCGGTGACGCGGCCCGTGCCGGTGCCGTAGCTCCGCAGGCCGCCGCGACGCCCGGAGGCGGGCCCCGGGCCCTCGCGCCCAGCGCCTCGCCCCGCCGCACCATCGGCGCACTCCACCCGCCCCACCACCTCACTCCGCCCCATCGCGAAACCGAGATACGGGAGAACCGTGACCCTCACCGACATCGCTCCGTCCGTCTTCGAGACCGTCGAATCGGAGGTGCGCAGCTACTGCCGCGCCTGGCCGGTGGTCTTCGAGCAGGCCCGCGGCAGCCGGCTGTACGACGAGCACGGACGGCCCTTCCTCGACTTCTTCGCCGGGGCCGGGTCCCTCAACTACGGGCACAACAACCCGGTCCTCAAGCGGGCGCTGCTCGACTACCTCGCCCGTGACGGCGTCACCCACGGCCTCGACATGTCGACGACCGCCAAGCGCGACTTCCTGGAGGCGTTCCGGTCGGCGGTGCTCGAACCGCGCGCCCTGCCCTACAAGGTGATGTTCCCGGGTCCGACCGGTACCAACGCCGTGGAGGCCGCGCTGAAGCTCGCCCGGAAGATCACCGGGCGGGAGACGGTCGTCTCCTTCACCAACGCCTTCCACGGGATGTCCCTCGGCTCGCTCGCCACGACCGGCAACTCCGCCAAACGCGCGGGCGCCGGGGTGCCGCTCCCGCACGTCACGCGCATGCCGTACGACCACTACCTGGACGGCCGGATGCCGGACTTCCTGTGGTTCGAGCGGCTGCTCTCCGACCCGGCCTCCGGCCTCGACCGGCCCGCCGCGGTCATCGTCGAGACCGTGCAGGGCGAGGGCGGGATCAACGTCGCCCGGGCCGAGTGGCTGCGCGGGCTCGCCGAGCTGTGCCGGCGGCACGAGATGCTGCTGATCGTCGACGACGTGCAGATGGGCTGCGGCCGTACGGGCGAGTTCTTCTCCTTCGAGGAGGCGGGCATCACCCCCGACATCGTCACCCTGTCGAAGTCCATCAGCGGCTACGGCCTCCCGATGGCCCTGTGCCTGTTCCGGCCCGAGCTGGACCAGTGGCAGCCGGGCGAGCACAACGGCACCTTCCGCGGCAACAACCCCGCCTTCGTCACCGCCACCGCCGCGATCGACACGTACTGGCGCGACCACGCCCTGCGCGACCGCACCCTGGCCCGGGCCGGCCGGATCGAGAGCGCCCTCGGCGACCTGCTCGGCGAGGACGGCCGCGCGGCCGTCGCCCTGCGGGGCCGCGGGATGGTGTGGGGCCTGGAGTTCGCCGACGGGGAGCGGGCCTCGGCCGTGTGCCGGCGGGCCTTCGAGCTGGGGCTTCTCCTGGAGACGTCGGGGCCGCGGGACGAGGTCGTCAAGCTGCTGCCGCCGCTGACCGTGACGGACGACGAGCTGGACGAGGGCCTCGGCATCCTGGCCCGCTCCGTGCGGCACGCCGCCGAACGCGCCACCGTCTGACCGGCCCTCAGGGCGGAGGCACCCGGACCTCCTCCGCGCCTCCACCGGCACCGGCACCCCGCACCAGCACCAGCACCACCGAAAGGCCCTCACGCATGATCGTGCGCAGCTTCGCCGAGATCGAGAACACCGACCGTCACGTCCGTGCCGCCTCCGGCACCTGGGAGAGCAAGCGCATCGTCCTGGCCCGCGAGCGGGTCGGCTTCTCCCTCCACGAGACGGTGCTCTACGCCGGGACCGAGACGTCCATGTGGTACGCCAACCACGTCGAGGCCGTCGTGTGCACCGCCGGGGAGGCCGAGCTCACCGACCACGAGACCGGCACGACGTACACCATCACCCCGGGAACGATGTACCTGCTCGACGGGCACGAGCGGCACACCCTCAAGGTCAGGCAGGACTTCCGCTGCCTGTGCGTCTTCAACCCGCCGGTGACCGGCCGCGAGGACCACGACGAGAACGGCGTCTACCCGCTCCTCACCGAGCCGGACCCCGCCTGACCCTTCGTTCCCCTTCCGCGTCCCTCCCCCGTTCACATCCGCCGTACGAGAAAGGAAGGCACCGCCCGTCATGACCTCCGCCCCTACCCGTCCCGTCGACCTCTACCCCACCCGAGGCGCCCAGGAGCAGCTGATCGGCCGCAAGGACCCGGTCGTGTGGGCCGATCCCGGAACTCCCGGGCCGTTCTGGGCCCGTGAGCTGGAGGAGTACGAGCGCGACGGCTTCGTCACCGTCGACGAGCTGGTCACTCCCGACGAGGTCACCGAACTGCGGGCCGAGCTGGACCGACTGGTCGCCGATCCGGCCGTGCGCGAGGACGAGCGGTCGATCGTCGAGCCGCGCTCGCGCGAGATCCGCTCCGTGTTCGAGGTGCACCGGATCAGCGAGGTGTTCGCCCGGCTGGCCGCCGACCCCCGGGTCGTCGGGCGCGCCCGGCAGATCCTCGGCTCCGACGTGTACATCCACCAGTCGCGCGTCAACGTCAAGCCCGGCTTCGGTGCCAGTGGTTTCTACTGGCACTCCGACTTCGAGACCTGGCACGCCGAGGACGGTCTGCCGCGGATGCGGACGGTCTCGGTCTCGATCGCGCTCACCGCGAACCACACCACCAACGGCAGCCTCATGATCATGCCGGGTTCGCACCGCACCTTCCTCGGCTGCGCGGGCGCCACCCCGAAGGACAACTACAAGAAGTCGCTGCAGATGCAGGACGCCGGAACGCCTTCGGAGGAGGCGCTGACGACCTTCGCGGACGCGTGCGGCATCCGGCACTTCACGGGCGCGCCGGGCTCGGCGACCTGGTTCGACTGCAACGCGCTGCACGGTTCGGGCGACAACATCACCCCGTATCCGCGGAGCAACGTGTTCCTCGTCTTCAACAGCGTCGAGAACGCGCCCGAGCTGCCCTTCGCCGCGCCGGTGCGCCGGCCGTCCTTCATCGCCGCGCGCGACATCACCCCGGTCGGGTGAGCGCCGTGTCCCGACCCTCGTCGATGAGCCGGCGCGGCTTCCTCGCCCTGGCGCCCGCCGTCGGGATCGCCGGAGCGCTCGCCGGGTGCAGCCGCACCGAGGTGGGCACCGGCGCGCCGAAGGAGGACGCGGACCTGCTCGCGAAGCTGCGCGAGCGGGGACACGTCCGGGTGGGCTTCGCCGGTGAGGCACCGTACGGATACCAGGACGGCGACCGGCTCGCGGGCGAGGCGCCGACGCTGCACCGTGAGGTGTTCAAGGCGCTCGGCGTGCCCGAACTGCGGCCTACGCTCACGGAGTTCGGTGCACTGATACCCGGTCTGCTCGCCGGCCGCTTCGACGTGGTGAGCGCCGGCATGTCGATCACTCCCGAGCGCTGCGCGAAGGTGATCTTCTCCGAGCCCGAGTTCGTCTCGACCACCGCGCTGATGGTCCGCAAGGGCAATCCGAAGGGGCTCGGCGACTTCGCCTCCTGCGCGCGCGAGGGCGCGACGGTGGGTGTGCTGTCCGCCGCGGTGGAGGCCTCGTACGCGAAGGCGGCGGGCGTGCCGGACGGGTCGGTGAAGACGCTGGGCAAGCAGCAGGACGGTCTGGACGCCCTGCTCGCCGGTCGGATCGACGCGTTCGCGCTGACCAGCATCTCGCTGCGCTGGCTGGCGAGGACGAACCGGGGCGCGGCGGTGGAGGTGGCGACGCCGTTCGTGCCCGAGATCGACGGGGCGAAGCAGTGGAGCGCGGGCGGGGCGGTGTTCCGGCCGGGCGCGCGGGCGCTGCGGGACTCCTTCGACCGGGAGCTGGCGAGGATCACGGGTGATCCGGCGCGCTATGTGGGTCTGATCGGCCGTTACGGGTTCACCGAGCGGGAGGTGCCGCCGCGCGGGCTGCGCACCGCCGATCTGTGCGCGGGCCGGGGACGGGTGTGAGCGGCTTCCTCGCGGAGCTGGGGCGGGCGCTGCCGCGCCTCGGCGAGGGGCTGCTCGTCACCGTGGAGTCGACCGTGCTGGGCGCCGGGCTCGCGCTCGTCCTCGCGTACGCCCTGGGGCTGATGTCCGGCTCGCGGAGCCGGGCGGCGCGGGGTGCGGCCAGGACGGTGGTGGAGTTCTTCCGCGGCACGTCGTTGTACGTGCAGCTGTTCTGGCTGTTCTTCGCGCTGCCCATGCTCGGCTTCCGGCTGGAGCCGCTGGCGTGCGGCGTGGTGGCGCTCGGCCTGAACTTCGGGGCGTACGGCGCCGAGGTCGTGCGCGGCGCGGTCGCGGCCGTGCCCCGGGCCCAGCTGGAGGCGTCGGTGGCGCTGGGCATGGGGCCCGGGCTGCGGCTGCGGCGGGTGGTGCTGCCGCAGGCGCACCCGCTGATGGTCGCGCCGTTCAAGAACCTGCTGGTGCAGCTGCTGAAGGCGACGCCGCTGCTGTCGCTGGTCACGGTGCCCGATCTCACCTTCCGGATCGACCAGTTGCGCTCGGCGACGGGCGACACGGCGGCGGCCTATCTGCTGCTGCTCGCGGTGTACGGGGTGCTGGCCGGCGTGCTGAGTCTGCTGATGAACGCGTTGGAGCGGGCCGCGAAGGCGCGGCTGGGGACGGGCGGTGACGGGTGATGTGGGACGGGGAGGCCGCGTGGGCCGCGCTGCCCACCGTACTGGAGGGCTTCGGGATCACGCTGGTGGCGACCGTGCTCGGGTTCGGGGTGGCGCTGCTGCTCGGCCTGGTGCTGGCGCTGGTCGGGCGCGCCGCGCCGCGGTGGGTGGCGGGACCGGTCAACGCCGCCGCCGCGTTCGTCCGCTCGACGCCGCTGCTGGTGCAGCTGTTCGCGGCGTGGGTGCTGGTCCCGGCCCTGGACGCGCTGGTGCTCGGGGTGCTCGTGCTCGGCGTGCACTACGCCGCGTACCTCTCCGAGGTGTACCGGACGGGCATCGACTCCGTGCCGAAGGGCCAGTGGGAGGCGTGCACGGCGCTGTCGCTGCCGCGGCGGCGGGTGTGGCGGGCGGTGGTGCTGCCGCAGGCGGTGCGCAACGTGCTGCCGCCGCTGGGGAACTACGCCGTCTCCATGTTCAAGGAGACGCCGCTGCTGTCGGTGATCACGGTGCACGAGATGTTTCACGAGGCGAGCTCGTTCGGCAGCACGCACTTCGCCTATCTGGAGAGTTTCACGCTGGCCGCCGCGGTGTTCCTGCTGGCGAGCTGGCCGACGTCCGTGCTGGTACGACGACTGGAGGCACGCCTTGCGAAGGGAGCCTGAGGACACGGTGGCAGGCCCTGAGGACGGGGTGGCGGGCACGGTGGAGGCGGTGCGCTTCGACCGGGTGACCAAACGGTTCGGGGAGCACACCGTGCTCGACGGGCTCGACCTGGCGGTCGGGCGCGGCGAGCGCGTCACGCTGATCGGGCCGAGCGGCTCGGGCAAGACCACGATCCTGCGGCTGCTCATGACGCTGGAGCGGGTGACGGAGGGCGTCATCCACGTGGCCGGCGAGCCGTACTCGCACATGCCGTCCGGGCACGGCGAGCGGGGCGCCGGGGCCGGGCCGGGCGGTCCGGACCCGAAGGCCGGGCTGGTGCCGGCGAGCGAGCGGTATCTCGCGGCCCGCCGGCGCGGGATCGGCATGGTGTTCCAGCACTTCAACCTGTTCCCGCACATGAGCGTCCTGGAGAACGTCGTCGAGGCGCCCGTGCACGTGCTCCGGGAGGGCAAGGAGGCCGCGGCGGCCCGGGCACGGGAGCTGCTCGGCATGGTCGGTCTCGCCGACAAGGTCGACGCCCGGCCCACCCGGCTCTCCGGCGGCCAGCAGCAGCGGGTGGCGATCGCCCGCGCGCTGGCGATGCGGCCGGAGATCCTGCTCCTCGACGAGGTGACGTCGGCGCTCGACCCGGAGCTCGTGGCGGAGGTCCTCGACGTGCTGCGCGACGTCGCCCGTGCCACGGACATCACCCTGCTGTGCGTGACGCACGAGATGGGCTTCGCCCGTGACGTCTCCGACCGGATCCTGATGTTCGACCGGGGCAGGATCGTGGAGTCGGGTCGGGCGGACCAGCTGCTCGACGAGCCGACGCACGAGCGGACCCGGGCGTTCCTGAGGGCGGTGCGGTGAGACGCCGGACGGACGGGATGTGCCCGGGCGCGATGAGCTCGGGCGGGATGCGCTCGAGCGGGATGCGCTCGGGCGCGATGAGCTCGGGCGCGATGAGCTCACGTGGGGTGGGGCGCCCTTGAGCGGGGCGCGCTCAGGTGCGGCGGCGGGCTGAGCGCCGGCCTCCTGGGCTCGCGCCCGCCGGTCGTCGCACCGCGCCCCCGGTGCGCTGCGACGACCGGCGGGCGCGGTGCCGTGCGGCGCACGGGACCGGCCGGGTGCGCCGGGGTGGGTCAGCGGGTCGGGGTGGCCGCGTCCTCGGCGAGCATGCCCTCGCGGAGGCGGGCGAGGGCGCGGGCGAGGAGGCGGGAGACGTGCATCTGGGACACACCGATCCGGGCGCCGATCTCCGACTGGGTCAGTTCCTCCACGAACCGCAGGTGGAGCAGCAGCCGGTCGCGTTCGTCGAGGAGTTCGACGAGCGGTGCGAGGGTGTGGAAGTCCTCGAAGAGCTCGATGGCCGGGTCCTCCTCGCCGATGAAGTCGGCGAGGGACGCGTCGGCGTCGTCCTCGTCACCGCCGCCGTAGGCCGCGTCGAGGGAGGAGGTGTGGTAGCCGTTCGCGGCGATCTGGGCCTCGATCACCTCGTCCTCGGTCAGGTCCATCCGCTCGGCGAGCTCCGCCACGCGCGGTGTCCTGCCGAGGGTGGAGCTCAGCTCGTCGCTGGCCTTGGCCAGTTCGACCCGGGCCTCCTGGAGGCGGCGCGGGACGTGCACGGCCCAGGTCGAGTCCCGGAAGAAGCGCTTGATCTCGCCGACGATGTACGGCACCGCGAACGTGGCGAACTCCACCTCCCGGGTCAGGTCGAAGCGGTCGATGGCCTTGATCAGGCCGATGATGCCGACCTGGACGATGTCCTCCATCTCGTCGCCGCGGGCCCGGAAGCGGCCGGCGGCATAGCGCACGAGCGAGGTGTTCATCTCGATGAGGGTGTTGCGGACGTACTGGTACTCCTCCGTTCCCTCCTCCCGCCGTGCCAGCTCTCGGAAGAACACCTTCGACAGGGCGCGCGCGTCCTGGGGCGCGACCTCGTGAGGAGCCTCGAGTACGGGCAGGTCGCTGGGCAGGCCGCCTTCCACGGCCGCCGTCGTCGTCGCCTTGACCATCTCGGTCCGCACGGGGACAACCTCCTGTTTCTCGCCGGATGTTCACCTGTGGCGCATCGCCTACCCGCCCTCGGCGTTCGCACGCACACCGGTTGGCGTTTGACGGTTTCCGGCCTATGTGGCCTGTCTCACATCCGTCCTGACGCCCTGCCAGTCGGGACATCACGCATCTTTTCGGGCTCGGCGGGCAGGTGGAACCTGCCGGAACGCGAGGTGAGGGAGGAAGGAGCCCATGATGACCACGAAGGGCGATGCCTCGCCCGGGGTCCGTACGCCGGCTGAGGCGCGGCAGTCGATCCGCCGCGCTCTCGCACCCGGCACGTCGGTGGCGTCCCCGCAGGTCGACGACCTGCTGCTGGTGGCGACGGAGTTGGTGACGAACGCTCAGCGGCACGGCGGCGGAGTGACCGGTTTCACCCTCGACGTGCGCAAGGGCAGTGTGGCCGTCTCGGTCAGCGACGCCAGCAGGTGCCCGCCGCGCCGCCGCACCCTGACGCAGGATCTGCGCCCCGGCGGCTACGGCTGGCCGATCGTGCTGCGGTTGTCCCGCGAGGTGACGGTGGACGTACGGGCCGACGGCAAGACGGTGCGCGCGGTCGTGCCGCTCGACGGGTGACGCGGACCACGGTGCCGCGGACCGCAGTGCCGCGGATCGGTGACGCGGACCGCGACACCGCGGGCGGTTCTCACCACCAGTAGGCGGGATACCTCGGCGCGCCCTTGCGGATCCGGGAGAGCGCGAACTCCATGAGGACGAGCACCATCGTGGCCCCGGACAACAGCGGCACGAAGCGGGCCGGGGCGGGCGACTGGAGGACCACCACGACGGCGGTCGCGACGGCGGGCGAGTGCGGCGTACGGGCGAGATGGGTCAGCGCGAGCGTGACGCCGGCCGCCACTGCGGCGGCCCAGGCGGTGGACCCCGCCACGGCCAGGGTGGCGTAGCCCGCCGCGGCGGCGAGCAGGTGACCGACGACGACGCTGCGGGGCTGGGAGAGCGGCAGCGTGGGGGCGCTGTGCACGAGGGCGGCGCTGGCCGCCAGCGGCGGTATCAGGACGGGCTCGTGGATCACCGCGCCGATGGCGACGAGGGCGAGCAGGACGAGGGTGACGGCTCCGACGCTGTGGAACGCCGCCGCGGGCGCGGGGCGCGCCGGCGCGCGTCGGGAAGCGGTACGGATCGCGGTCGCCGCGGATGCGGACGCGGGCGCGGATGCGGACGCGGGCGCGGATGCCGGCGCGGGCGCGGATGCCGGCGCGGACGCGGATGCCGGCGCGGACGCGGATGCCGGCGCGGACGCGGATGCCGGCGCGGACGCGGATGCCGGCGCGGACGCGGATACGGACGGCGACGCCGGCGCGGGCCCGGTCGCGGCCCGGGACCCGAGGCCGGAGCTCGTCGCGGTGGTCTCGTCCGCGGCCGGGGGCTGCGTGGCGGTGCAGGTGGTGCCGGGGGCATGCGTGTGCGTGTCGGTGCTCAAGGTGAGGTGTTTCCGGGCAGGCGGCCTCGGGGCCGGCGGAGGGCAGGATCAGCGGGCAGGCGTACGAACCCTGTGGTCGACAGAAGGCCCGCCCTTGCACCCACGCCCGTATCGCCCGGATACGGGCGACACGACCGGACTGATTGTATACAAAACGTTGAAGGCGCCTGCGGCAGGGGGTTCGGCGTCGCCGCCCGGCCGGGACCGGGGGTGCCTGTGGCAGGGTGTGGCCGTGACCTCGACCGACATGCACGGCCCCGCCGTGGAGCCCGCCGCCCAGCAGACCGCACGTCCCCTCCTGGGCGCCGACCGCCTCGTCCTCGGCTGTATGGGACTGGGCGGCGACTGGGACCGGGACCCGTGGAAGGCCGCCGACGTGGATGCCGCGGAGGCGGTGATCGAGGCGGCGCTGGAGAGCGGGATCACCGCCTTCGACCATGCCGACATCTACCGGCACGGCAAGGCCGAGGCCGTGTTCGGCGAGGTCCTGGCGCGGGCGCCGGGGCTGCGCGAGAGGATCACGCTGCAGTCGAAGTGCGGGATCCGGCTCGCCGACGGCGACCGGCCGGGCATGTACGACCTGCGCGGGCCGAGCATCGTCCGCCGGGTCGAGGAGAGCCTGGAACGGCTGCGGACGGACCGCCTCGACGTGCTGCTGCTCCACCGGCCCGATCCGCTCGCCGACCCCGCCGAGATCGCCGCGGCCCTGGAATCGCTGCACCGGCAGGGACTCGTGCGCCGGTTCGGCGTCTCCAACATGAACGCCGCCCAGATCGCACGCCTGCAGGACCGGCTCGCGCTGCCCCTGGTCGTCAACCAGCTGGAGATGAGCCTGCTGCGGCGGGACTGGCTGGAGGACGGCGTGCTCGTCAACACGCCCGCGTCGGCCTCCGTGGGCTTCCCTGCCGGCACGGTCGAGCACTGCCTGGGCCACGGGATCGCGCTGCAGGCGTGGGGCCCGCTGGCCCAGGGCCGCTACACCGGTCGCCAGGAGACGCCCGAGGAGCACGCCACGGCCGCGCTGGTCGCCGAGCTCGCCGAGCTCGCCGAGGCCAGGGGCACCACGCCGGAGACGATCGTCCTGTGGTGGCTGCAGCGTCATCCGGCCCGGATCGCTCCGGTCATCGGCACGACCGACCCGGCCCGGATCCGCGCCTGCCGGGACGCCGCGACCGGCGACCCGGCCGCGCTCGGCCACGAGGAGTGGTACCGGCTGTGGGTCACCGCACGCGGCGCGGCCCTGCCGTAGCCCGACGCCGGAGACGCCGACTCACCGACCACGCGCGTCACCGACGACGAGCACCACCGAGGACGCCGACCACCACCACCGAGGAGCCCGTCCCCATGACCGATCCCGACGCCCCCTCCTACGAGCTGCTCACGGGAGCGCCGGACTCCCCCGTGCTGCTGCACGTGCCGCACTCCTCCCGTGCGGTGCCCCCGGAGGTACGCGCCGGCATCGTCCTCGACGACGCCGGACTGGAGCGGGAGCTCGACCACCTCACCGACGCCCACACCGAGACGATCGCCGCCGTGGCCGCGGCGTCCGCCGGCACGGCGCCCTGGCGGTTCGTCAACCGGCTGTCGCGGCTGGTCGTCGACCCCGAGCGGTTCCCCGACGAGCGCGAGGAGATGCTCGCGGCCGGGATGGGCGCCGTGTACACGCGGACCACGCACCGCGCCGAACTGCGGCCGCGCGACTTCGACCCGGCGCCGCTCGTCGAGCGGTACTTCACGCCGTACGCCGACGCCGTGACCCGGGCCGTGGACGAGCGGCTGGCGGCGACCGGGCGCGCGGTGATCGTCGACGTCCACTCGTACCCGACGGCGGCTCTCCCGTACGAACTCCACGGCGACGGCCCGCGTCCGCCGGTCTGCCTCGGCACGGACGCGTTCCACACGCCGCCCGCACTGCTCGCCGCCGCCCGGCGCGCGTTCGCCGGTTTCGGCGGCGTCGGGACGGACAGCCCCTTCGCCGGGACGTACGTCCCGCCGGCCCACTACGGGCGGGACCCGAGGGTCTCCGCACTGATGGTGGAGATCCGCCGCGACCGCTACATGACCGAGCCGGGCGGCGCCGCCGGGCCGGGCGCACGCGCCCTCGGCGTCGCCCTCGCGGCCCTGGTCGACGCCGTGACCGACGAGGTCCTCGGCGACGGCGGAAACGGCGGAAACGGGTCCCGGACGTAAAATGGTGCGGTGAGCACACACAGGTACGAGCTGGTGTTCTCCGACGGCGCGGGCGAGGTCAGCGACGTCGTGGTCGTCGAACGGACCTCGGCCAGCGGGCCCGGCGGGCACCCCGTCTACGCCGATCCGACGGGCATCATCCGGGCGGAGATCAGCGACCACGACGAGGTGCGCGTGCTCGCCTCGGGCGGTCACCAGGAACCCGCCCAGGGCGTCGTCGCCCGGCCGCTGTCCTAGGACCTCTCTTCCGCATCAGGGTCGGACGGGCCGGCGGGCCGGGTCCGCGGGCCCCCGCGGTGTGTCGTGCGGGCGGATACGCCCTAAGCTGCCCGGATGACCAGTTTCGACCCCTCATCCGCTGCCGAGCAGTCCGCCCCGCGCTTCGTGCGCGTGAACATCGAGCTCATCGCCGAGATCACCGACGAGCAGGCCCTCAAGGCCGCCGCGCTCGACCAGGTCCGTGACGACACCTACATGGACGACGCCGAGCGCGCCGAGTCCGTGGAGGCCATCGAGATCGACCCGTCCGGCTCCCTGGCCCACTTCATCGACCCCGTGGCGCTCCTCGGCTCCGTCCCCGGTGTCGAGCTCGCCTCCGCCACCTGGGAGTCCGCGCGGACCGAGTACGACCCCGACGACGAGACCTGGGAAGAGCACGACCTGGGCTGAGTCCGCCCGGCCGGGGCCCGGACGCGCGGTGCCCGACTCGACCGGAGCACCGCGCGCCTGGTAGGAGAACGTCTGCACGTTCGTTTCGCGAGGGGGCAGTATGAGGCCGCTGGAAGCCGGGGACCCGGAGTCCGTCGGAGACGGAAGATACCGGCTGGTCGGACGGCTCGGCCAGGGCGGCATGGGCGTGGTCTATCTGGGCCGCTCCCGTTCCGGGCGGGCGGTCGCCGTCAAGGTCGTACGCCCCGAGCTCGGCACGGATCCCGAGTTCCTGCGCAGGTTCGCCCAGGAGGTGGCCTCGGCGCGGCGGGTCGGCGGTTTCCACACCGCTCCCGTGGTCGACGCGGATCCCGACGGGCGCCCGGCCTGGCTGGTGACGGCGTACGTGCCCGGGCCCACGCTGCGCACCGTGCTCGACGAGGTGGGCACGCTGCCGGCGGACACCCTGAGCGTGCTGGCGGCCGGGCTCGCGGAGGCCCTGGAGGCGATCCACCGGGCCGGCGTGATCCACCGTGACCTGAAGCCCGCGAACATCGTCGTCGCCGAGGACGGTCCGCGCGTCATCGACTTCGGCATCGCCCGGGCCCTGGACGGCTCGACCGCCCTCACCCGCACCGGACTGCAGGTCGGCACTCCGGGTTACCTCGCGCCCGAGCAGCTCACCGGCGGCACGATCACACCGGCCGTCGACATGTTCGCGCTCGGCGTCGTGCTGTGCCAGGCGGCAGGGGGCTCGCCGTTCGGCGAGGGCGGTTCGGCGGCCTGGCTCTACCGGGTCGTGCACGAGGAACCGGACCTCGGTCCCGTCCCCGGGATCCTCCGGGCCCAGGTCGCCGCGTGCCTGGCCAAGGACCCGGCACAGCGGCCGACGCCGGCTGCGTTCCTGGACGGTCTCACGATCCGCCACCCGGCGGACGGCAACTGGCTGCCCGACGGCGCGACGGTGCTGCTCGCGACGGCACCTGCGGACGCCACCACGGCCCTCATGCCGGAGACGGACACGAGGGACCGGGCCGAGGCGGCGGCGCGGCCCGAGCCCGCCGCGCCGACCGACCACACGGAGCGGACCGAGCCCACCGCGCCGACCGACCACACGGAGCGGACCGAGCCCACCGCGCCGACCGACCGCACGGAGCAGACCGAGCGGACGGGCCGGACCGAACAGCGGGAGCACCCGGAGCGGACGGGCGACGGGGCATGGCCGGGGACCACCCCCGCGTCCGGGCCGGTGCTCGCACCCGAGCCCGTACCCCTGCCCGTCCCGGTCCCCGCGCCCACCCCCGCGTACCCGGAGGTCACCGTCCCGGACACGCCCGTGCCCGGCACCGGGGACGGGCACGGCTACGGTCCTCCGGGGCACGGGCACGAACCAGGATCCGGGCCCGGCGACGGTGCCGGTGCCGGGTCCGGGTCCGGTGCCGGCACCGTCGCGTCGCCGGAGCACCCCGAACCGCGCCCGCGGCGGCGCGGGCTGCTCACGGCGGTCGCCGTCGCGGTGTGTGCGGCGGCCGTCGCCGGTGTCGTCATCTGGGCGCCCTGGCAGGGTGATTCCGGTGACCGGGCCGAGGGCGGAAAGACCGGGGACGGGGCGTCCGCCGGTCCGTCGCCCGACGCGTTCCCGACCGCGCCGCTCCTCGTACGCCAGGACACCGCGCCCGGCTGGCCGCAGGAGTGCCACGCCGTGATCGCCGTGCGTCCGGCGGCCACGGACTCGCCGCGGCAACTGGTGGGCAGCGGGACCGGCGGCGAGGACGGCGTCTGCGACATGCTGCCGCAGTGGGCCCCGGACCGCGGCTCGTTCGCCTTCACCCGCCGGTCGGCCGACGGCACCACGGTGTGGACGGCCAAGGCCGACGGCAGCGACGCCCGGCGCGTCGCCGCCATCGCCGGCGGACGGGTCTCGTGGTCCCCGGACGGCACGCGCCTGGCCGTCCTGCGGGCGAAGGACGGCGTGCAGCAGCTGTTCGAGGTGACGGTGGCCGACGGCTCGGCCCGGCAGCTCACGTTCGGGAAGGGCCGGGTGGAGGATCCGGCCTGGTCCCCGGACGGGAAGCGGATCGCGGTCTGTCTGGAGGCGGGCCGGGGCAACTGGCAGATCCATCTGGTGGATCCGGCGGATCCCGGGAGCGCGCCGCGCCAGGTGACGCGGCTGCCGCACGCCGCTCTGGACCCGGTCTGGTCGCCGGACGGCCGGACGTTCGCGTACACCGCCGGCACGTATCAGGGCCCGACGAGGGGCGACGTCCGGCTGGTCGGCTCGGACGGCTCCGGCGACCGGCCGCTGGTGGCGACCGCGGACCACGAGATGGACCCGGCGTGGTCGGCGAACGGCCGCTGGGTGGCGTTCGTGCGCGGCCCCTACGAGAAGCCGGTGATCTGGGCGGTACGGGCGGACGGCACCGGTGAACGCCGTCTGACGACCGGCGACAAGCCCGAGGCCCACCCGGCCTGGCGCTGACGCCGCGCCACCGCCGCGGCGGTGTGCGGATGCGGCGGCGGTACGGGCCGCGCAGGAGACCTGCCGCCCGCACCGCCGCCGTCGCCGTCCCGCGCGCGCCGCCGGGCCGCACGCGTGCGGCCGGTGGGCTCAGCTGGTGATCGAGAAGGCGTCGCCGTAGACGCTCCAGTACAGCGGGGTGTTGAGGTCGAGGTTGTTCTCGTTGAGGAAGCGGCGCTGGGCGGTGCTCACGCGGGTGGTGTCGCTGTGTGCCTCCTCCTTGCGCATCTCCTCCTCGCGGGCGTCGAGGAAGGCGTGGAGGTAGGCCTTCTCGTCGCCGCCGCGCGAGGGCGGCAGAGCCCGGGAGAGGGCGACCGAGCGGATGGAGCGGAAGCCGGACTCGCCGTGCATCACGGCGGCGTCGTAGTAGGCGAACTGACCGAGGGCGCGCAGGCCGTCGCTCTTCGCCTGGGAGACGGCGGGGTTGAAGTAGACCCGGTCGCGCTCCTCCTCCTGCGTCTGCCGGAAGACGCTGTCCTGGGCGGCCTGGCGCCAGGCGTTCGGGAAGCCCGGGTCGAGGCCTTCGTGGGAGTCGGTGCCGTCGACCCTGCGGAGGGCGGGGAGATAGGAGGCCAGCGGGTTGCCCGGCTTCTTGGCGGTGTACCGCTCGACCAGTTCGAGCATGTCGCCGGTGCCGGAACAGAAGCCGATGATGCCCGCCGTGTAGCCGCGGCCGTCGTCGATGTCCTCGATGTACGCGAACTGGGCGCGCCAGTCGAGGGAGGAGTTCTCGAAGGTGGAGACCAGCTTCATGGCGATCTCCTTCTTCGCGGGGTCGTCGAGGCCCGTGCCGGGTGCCGGCGGGGTGGTGGTGCCGCCGCCGTACGCCTCGACCTCCCACAGCGAGTAGCCGTACGGCGTTCCCCGCTGGGTGCCGAAGACGCGCAGGTAGCGGCCGGTGCCGTTGACGGTGAGGTCGTCGGTGCCGCCGTTGCCGGCGGTGGTGGCGTAGATCTGGCGCCAGGAGGAGCCGTCGTCGGAGAGTTCGACGCGGTAGGCCTTCGCGTAGGCCGCCTCCCACGTGAGGACGACGCGCTTGACGGCGGTGCCGGCGCCGAGGTCGATCCGTATCCACTGGTTGTCGACGCCTTCGGCGCTGGCCCAGCGGGTGGTGGTGGAGCCGTCGACCGCCTTGGTGCCGGTGAGCGAGCTGGTCTCGTTCGAGGAGGTGGTGACGGGCCGCCCCTGGGCGAGGTTGCCGGCCGCCGCGCCGGCGGTGGGCCCGAGACCGGACAGGAGGGGCACCAGCAGTCCGGTCGCGGCGCCGACGACGAGCGCGGCGGCACGGCGGCGCCGGCGCCGGAGCGCGTGGGCGGCGCCGGCGGTGTCGGTGGTGGGGGCGGTGTTGATGGTGGGGGGCATCTCGCTTCACTTTCCCGGGCGGTCGCGTGTGGTGCGGCGGTCCCGTGTTCAGGCGGACGGGTTCCTGAGCGAAGAGAACAGTTAGGAAAGCTTCCTAACATGCGCAGTGAGGTTAGGGCGACCCTACGGGCAGCGCAAGAGGTGGAACGGCAAAGGCAGTTGAAACCCCGTCGCCGGTCCGCACCCGCGACCGCGCGGCAACCCACGGAGACGCTGGTGACCTGCTCGTTCGTTCGTCGCACGCCTTCTCGGCGCCGGCGGGGGCCCGGGGAGGGCCGACGCCCGGATGGGACGAGGCCGACCGGCTCGGCGAAGCCGAGCGCCGGCGCGGCACGCGTTCACCGAACGGCGTGAGCGCGTCCGCCGCACGCGGGCGGTAGTGTCGCCGGCGAGTCGCCGCGGCGGGCGGCGTCGTGACATCGGGGGGTTGTGTGAAGCGGGCCGTGGTGATGGGCGGGAGTTACGCGGGGCTGTTCGCCGCGCGGGTGCTGAGCGACGTCGCCGACGAGGTCGTCGTCCTCGAACCCGACGACATCGGCGCGGACGGTACGGGCTCCCGCGCGCCGCAGCGGCGGCAGTTGCACGCCCTCCTCGCTCAAGGTCACCGTCAGCTGGAGCGCTGGTTTCCCGGGATCACCGCCGAACTGGTCGCGGACGGCGCCCGGATGGGCGAGGGCGGCGACGTCCGCTTCTACGTCGACGGCCGGCTCAAGGCGCCCGCCGACGGGCTGCGGATGCTCGGCGCCGGCCGGCCGCTGCTGGAGTCGGGGGTGCGCCGGCGGGTCGCCGCGCTGCCGAACGTACGGACCGTGCGCACGCACGCCCGCGGCCTGGTGCTGGACGGCGGGCGGGTCCGCGGCGTGACCACGGCGGAGGGCGAGGTCGTCGACGCCGGGTTCGCCGTCGACGCCATGGGCCGGTCGAGCCGGCTCGGCCACTGGCTGGAAGAGGCGGGCTGGGAGCGCGCGCCGGTCGCCCGCATGCGGATCGACCTCGGCTACGCCACCGCCTCGTTCCGGCGGGGGGACGAACTGGGCACGACCGTCGTCGCCCACTCCATGGCCGGTCCGAAGAGCGCCTACCAGCCGACCCTCACGGAGCCCGGCGCGCTCGCGGCGGTGGAGGGCGACCGCTGGTCGGTGGTCCTCGCCGGCTACGCGGATCACCGCCCGGTCGCCGATCCCGCCGCCTTCCTGGCCCGGATGCGGCGGTGCGTGGAGCCGCTGCGCACCGTCGCCGAGGCGTGCGAGATGACCGGCGGGGTGGACACCTTCCGCTTCACCGAGAGCGTCCGCCGCGACTACACGCGGCTCGGCCGTCTTCCGGGCGGGCTGGTGGCGGTCGGTGACGCCCTCGCCAGCGTCAACCCGGTGTACGGGCACGGCCTCACCCTGGCGGCCCTGGAGGCGAACTGCCTCGCCGCCCACCTGCGGTCGAGCGGCACCGCCTGGCGGGAACCCGGGTGGGGCTACTTCCGCCGGGCCGCGGTGGCGGTCGACGCCGCCTGGCAGCTGTCCACCACCGCCGACCTCGCCCAGCCGCACGTCACGGGCCCCTACCCGCTCGGCTACCGGCTGCTGCGCTGGGCGGGCGACCGGCTGACGGAGGCGTCCGTGCTCGACTCCGCCGTCAACACCGCGTACATGAACGTGGCCCACCTCGTCGAGCACCCGCGCGCCCTCACCCGGCCCGCGCTGCTGCTGCGCGCGGCCAGGGTGCTGCTGGCCGCGGGCGACCGGGCATGAGCGGCCCCGAAGCGCTGGAGCGGAAAGGCGCCCGGCGGGCCGCGCCGTGGGGCGCGACCCGCCGGGACGGGGTGGATCAGGGGCACGGGAGCCGGGACGGGTGGTCAGGGACGCCGCCCGACGCGGCGGGTGGTTCCGTTCCGGTCCCCGCCCGGACGGCCGCTCGGGGACGCCGGCCGCCGGGACGGGTGGATCAGACGCGCTGCCAGAGCGCCGGGACGTTCGGCGGCTCCCAGCCCGACTGGGCCTGGTGTCCCTGGAGGCAGCGGTAGCTCGATCCGCCGTAGGTGACGACGCTGCCGGCCGTGTAGACCGCGCCCGCCTTCCACGTGCCGCCCGGCTCGGGCTCACCCGGGCCGGGGCCCGGACCGGGGTCGGAACCGGTGGTCCTCAGGGTCAGGCCGTAGTTCTGCAGGATCGGGTTGAGCGGCTGGAAGAAGGTCGTGCCGCCGCTGGAGCAGTTGCCGGAGCCGCCCGAGGTCACGCCCTGCGCCTGGCTGCCGGAGATGTACGAGCCGCCCGAGTCGCCCGGCTCGGCGCAGACCGTCGTCCGCGTCACGCCCGAGATGGTTCCCTCCGGGTACGTCACGCTGGTGTTGTGCTGCTGGATCGTGCCGCAGTGCCAGCCGGTGGTGGAGCCGGACCGGCACACGGAGGAACCGACGGGCTGCAGCACGGAGCCGGTGACCTGCACGTTGGCGCCGCCGGAGCCCTTCACGTACGGCGTGGCCGTCCAGCTGGAGTTGGCGGCCACCCAGGCCATGTCGTTGCCGGGGAAGACGGACGCCTGGAAGGTGCCCTGGGCGACCTGGTTGTAGCCGGAGGTGCTGGTGCCGGCGCGTCCGCAGTGCCCCGCGGTGGCGAAGCCCTGGGTGGTGCCCCGGGTGACGGGGAAGCCGACGGAACAACGGCCGCCGCCGCCCATGTAGTAGGCGTCACCGCCCCGGAGGTCGTACAGCGGGCGCGGCGCCTCGGCGGTGCGGACGGTGGTGACGAGTCCGCGCGGCACGCCCGTCGCGGCGAGGAGCCGGGCGACGGCGCCGGGGCGGCTCTCCTCGACGACGAGGCGGTTGGTGCGGACGTCGACGTAGCGGACGGGAGCGTCGGCGCCCGCCGCGCGGTCGAGGGTGGCCTTGGCCCGCTCCAGCGCGGTCAGGCCGTGCGGTACGAGGCGTGCCTCGGCCCCGGCCGCCCGGATCTTCGGCAGGTCGGCGGCGCGGGTGGTGGCGACGGTGAGCGTCGCGGACTCGGGCCCGTCGACCCAGGCGCCGGCGAACGCGTGGCCGAGGTCCTGGCGGACGCGGGCGGCGGTGGCACCGGCCTCGGCCTCGTGGGCGAGCCGGCTGAGCGCCTGGGTCCGGCTCAGGCCCAGATCGCGGCTCATCGCCTGGAGCAGCTCGGGCGGTGCGGCGCGCACGCCGAGCGCGTCGGCCGCGGTGCGGACGGCCGGCCCGGCGGCCGGTGCGGCGGCGGGCTCGACGGCGGTGGCGGGTACGGCCTGGAAGGCGGCCAGGGCCAGTCCGGCGGCGGCCAGCACGGTGCCGGCCGCGCGGACGGAGCGTCGGAGCATGCGGATCTCCTCGGTTTCGTGGGGGAACTGCCGAAACCGTAGAAATCCCGCCGCCGGTACGGGAGTTGTCAGTCGGCCCCTGCCATCGTGTTATGGCCTCACGGAACGGTTCCCTCCCGGCACCGCCGCCCCCTCACGGCGTCGCCGGTGCCGGGAGGCGGGCCGCGCTGCGCGCCATGGCGTCCGCGTGGGCCGCGCGGGCGTGGGCGAGGACGTCGGGCGCGTGGCGCGCCGCCCGCCCTTCGGGGTGCCAGCCCAGCAGATGACGCCAGATCAGCGGGGTGCCGGCGAGCGGCCGGGTGACGAGCCCGGGCGTGGCGGGGAAGGTGGCCCGGCACAGCCCGACGGCCCGGCCCACCTGCACCAGGTGGACGCAGGAGGCGGTGTCCGTCTCGTATACGCAGACCGGCGTGAAGCCGGAGCGCACGCACGCGGCGGCGAAGCAGTCACCGAAGCAGCCGTCGCCGGGCACGTCGGTCCACGCCTCCGCCGCGAGGTCGGCGAGGTCGACCTCGGAGCGGGAGGCGAGGGGGTGACCGACGGCGAGCATGACGTGGACGGGGTCGCGCGCGACCTCCGTCCAGGCGAGCCGCCCCGCCTCGGGCGGGCTGCTCTCGCCGCAGACCCCGACGAGGGCGAAGTCGAGCCGTCCGGCGGCGACCCCGCCCGCGATCTCCCGTTCCGACCAGGAGGTGTACGTGGTGACCGGGGCTCCCTGGCCGGCGCGGGCGAGCCGGTCGACCAGGCCGCCGAGCAACGGCCCGTGCGTGCCGCCGAGCCGGTGGCCGGCCGCGCCCTCGCGCGCGAAGCGGACGGCCTCCTCCTGGAGCTCGCACACGGCGGGCAGGACGACGCGGGCCCGGTCCAGGACGAGGTCGCCGAGCGCGGTGGCCCGCACCCCGTCCCTGCCGCGCTCGAACAGCGTTCCGCCGAGGGCCCGTTCGATGCGCTTGAGCTGGGCGCTGAGCGCGGGCTGGGCGAGACCGAGCGCGGTGGCGGCCCGGGTGAGGCTGCCGGCGTCGGCGATCGCCCGGATCGTCTTGAGGTGTCTCAACTCCAAGTCCATACGACGAGCTTGCCGCCCACTACCCTGACAGGTCCATACCAATGCGGAAAGGAGCGGATCCCGCTCAGACCGCCGCCGCCGGCCGGCCGACCGCGCGGCCGCGCCGGCGCGCCGACCGCCCGCCCCTTCCCCGCGAGCCGACCGGACGGCCCTGGGGCATGGCGGCGCGGGTGGCGGGTAGCCTCTCCGCTCATATGGTTGTTCGATCGATCAGACGCCCAGTCGCGCCACAGGGACGACTCCACACGTTCCGGGCCCTCGCGGAGGCCCGGCAGGCGCCTCGCCAGGGCGAGGCGCGTGCGCTGCTCGTCCGGATCGGCGAGGAACGGGCGGTCGTCTCGTGAGCGCGGACGACGCGCTGCCCGACGACGTGGTCGCCGCCGTCGGCCTCCTGCTCGACGGGGAGGACCCCGTCCACGCGGCCCTCCGGCGCCAGGTGCCGCATCTTCGGGTGGCGGGGCGCTGCGCGTGCGGGTGCGGCACCACCGACTTCGCCGTCGACACGGCGGCGGCTCCGGCCGCTCCGACCGGCGACCCGGGCACCAGGTCGGTGGCGTCCCGGATATTCTGTGCCGCGGACGGGACGGTCCTCGGCGATGTCGTCCTGTTCGCGCGGGGCGGGCACCTTTCCTGGATCGAGGTCTGCGACCTCACCGGCATCCACGACGACGTCACCGTCACGCTCGATCTGGCGCTGCGGTGCCTGACCCGACCAGCCGACGATCACCGGTCACCCTGACCGCTCCACAGCGGATAAGGTGCCGGGCGAACAACCGGGATCCTTAGTTCCGCACGGGGAGAAACAATTGATGAGTGGTCAGCAGTCCGGCGGCGCCGCCGGGGCCTCAACGGTCTTCCAGCCGCTGGAGGGTGACGACCCGACGACCGTCGCCGGGTACCGGCTGGCCGCGCGGCTGGGAGCCGGCGGCATGGGCAAGGTGTACCTGTCGTACACGCCCGGCGGACGGCCCGTGGCCATCAAGGTGATCAGGCCCGAGTTCGGCGAGGACGCCGAGTTCCGCCGCCGGTTCGCCCAGGAGGTCCGCTCCGCGCAGCGCGTGCAGGGCCTGTTCACGGCGCCCGTCATCGACGCCGACGCCGAGGGCACGCGGCCCTGGCTGGCCACCGCGTACGTCCCGGGTCCCTCGCTCGCCGACGCCGTCGTCGCGCACGGCGCCCTGCCCGTCGAGACGGTGCTGCTGCTGGTGGCGGGCATGGCCGAGGCGCTGCAGGTGATCCACGGCGCGGGCCTCGTGCACCGCGACCTCAAGCCGTCCAACGTGCTGCTCGCCGCCGACGGCCCCCGCGTCATCGACTTCGGCATCGCCCACGCCGCCGACGCCACCTCGCTCACCGGCAGCGGCGTCACCATCGGCACGCCGTCCTTCATGGCGCCGGAACAGGCCGCCGGGCGCCGGGTCACCGCGGCCACGGACGTCTTCGCCCTCGGGCAGGTCGCGGTCTACGCGGCGACGGGCGTGCCCGCGTTCGGCGAGGGCACCTCGCACGGCGTGCTCTACCGGATCGTCCACGAGGACCCGGACCTCGGTGCGGTGCCGGAGCGGCTCACCTCCCTGGTCACCCGCTGCCTCGCGAAGGATCCGGAGGCCCGGCCGTCCGTCGCCGAGGTGATCCGGCTCTGCCAGGAGGCCAACGCGGGAACCGTGCTGCGCCGGCCCGAGGACTGGCTGCCGGGTGCGGTCTCCGCGGACATCACGGTACGGGCGGCCACTCCCGCACCCGCCGCCGCGCCGGAACCGGCTCCCGCGCCCGCCGCGTCCGCGACCGCCGCCCCGGGGCAGGGCCAGACCCCGACGCCCCCGCCGACGGCGCCGGCCGGTGCGCCGGCGGGCTACGCGCCGACCGCTCCCGCCGGGCCCCCCGCGGGCTACTCCCCCACCGCGCCCGCCTCCGTCACGCCCCCGCCCGCCGGGCCGCAGACCGGTGCCCCGTCCGCCCCGACGCCCCCGCCGCACCCGGGCCACGCCTACGCGCCGACGCAGGGCCCCGCCCCTGCCGCGTACCCGGGCACCGGTGGCTACCCGACCACACCGGGGTTCCCGGCGCAGCACCCCCACGCGCCCTACCCGAACGCCCCGCACCCGCAGGCGGCGGGTCCCGGCGGCCGTCCTCCGGCGCCCCGTCAGGGCACGGCCAAGCGGACGCTGCTGGTGGGCCTCGCCGCCGCGCTCGTCTTCGGCGTGGGCGGCGCCGCCACCGTGTACGTCCTGACGAAGGACGACGACAAGAAGGCCTCGGCGAGCGACAACGGCAAGCCCGGCACGCAGACCGGTTCGGGCGGGGTCACCGGGGCCTCCTCCTCGCCGTCCTCGGACGGTTCGGGCGAGAGCGGTTCGGCGCCGTCCGCGAAGCCCTCGGCGAAGGCCGACCCGAAGCCCGTCACGTACGAGAACATCAACCTGACGCGCGGGTACCACCTGACCTTCGGCGACGAGGTCGTACGGCCCCAGGACGGCGAGGACGACGGCTACGACCTGTCCTACGACAGCGGCAGCTACCTCGAGGCCGAGAGCACCGGCGGCACCATGGTGCTCCTCGACCCGGGCCAGGAGGGCACCCTCGAGGTGTGCCGGGCGGAGACCCGGTTCACGCAGAAGGTGAACGTGGACAAGCTGGCGCCCGGCCGGCAGATGTGCGTCACCACCGGGACGGGTCACATGGGCCTCGTCACGGTCAAGGCGTTCTCGCCCGAGGGTTCGCCGAGCACCTACATGACGCTGGACCTGACGGTCTGGCGCAACGGCGCGGTGTGATGCCGTAGGGCACACCGAGGGGCGGTCCTGAGGGGTTCACGGCCTCAGGGCCGCCCCTTCGCCGGTGTCTCGCCGGGGCGGGCGGTGACGTCCCTGGCGAGGACGGCGGTGGTGCCGAGGACGGCGCCGGCCGGGCCCGCGTCCGTCGACCGGGTCAGGACGGTGCGTTCACCGAGGAAGGCGGCCGTGGCGCGGTCGAAGATCCACTGGTTCTGTTCGCCGTGGACGCCGGTACGGGCCACGGCGACGCCTTCGCGGCCCGCCGCGTCCGTCGCGGAGGGCAGCACGGTCGTGCCGGGGATCCGTGCCGCCGCCTGGTAGAGCGCCGCGGTCACCCTCGGCGGCGCCCAGGTCTCGGCGAGCAGCGTGCCGATCGCGGTGAACGCCCGCTGGTCCGGGTCGCCTTCGGCGGTGGCCCGGGTCTGGGTCCGGATCAGGCTCAGCAGCGCCTCGGGGTCGGTCGGCAGCGCCGCCACGTAGGCGTGGGTGGGCCGGGTCACCGAGGGTTCCGCCGGCGTCAGGGTGCCCGGACGGGGCGTCGCGCCGCGACGGTCCAGCTCGTACACGCGCCCGGGTTCGTCCAGCGACGTGTCGGGCGCCCCGGCCTCGCGCAGCAGCCCCGGCCGGGTGCCGTCGGCGGAGAGCCACACCTGGCGCCGGTGCGCCGGCGGCAGGCTCGGGGGTCCGCCGCCGGCGGCGGACCGGGCGGCGTGGGCGACCAGGCTGTCGATGTAGACGAACTCGTGGGGACGCGCCTCCGTCCGGGACGCGGCCGAGGCGGCGAGCGCGGCACGCGTGAGCACGCCGGTCGCCGCGGGCGGTCGGCCGTGGGTACCGGCGGCGCCGTCGTGGCGCGGCACGGTCGGCACCGGCGGCCCGCCCGTACCGGCGACGAGCACGAGCGCGACGGCTCCGGCCAGTACGGCCCCGAGCGCGAGGCGCGGGACGGCGAGCGCGCGAGGGCCCGTGCGCCGCCGAGCCGCGGCCGGGCGCGCAGGGGCTTGAGCGGTGGTCAGGACGGTGCGTCTGAGGGCCTGGTGACGCTGGAGCGGCAGGTCCGGAACCTCGGGCGCGGGCAGCAGAGCGGCGAGTTCGGCGCGGAGGCGGTCGTGGTCGGAAGCGGGAACGGGAACGGGAACGGGAACGGGAGCGTTCACAGCGGATTCTCCGTGGCGGTTCGGCGCGGGAGCGCGGGGGCGGGGGCGGCAGTGGTGGAGGCGGTGGCGGGTTCCGGGATTCGGGTGCCGCGCGACGCGCGTGCGGTGCGCAGTTCCGTCTCGGCCAGGGCGCGGAGGCGGTCGCGGGCGCGCGCGAGGCGGGAGCGGACCGTGCCGACGGGGATGCCCAGGGCCTCGGCGGCCGCCGCGTAGTCCAGGCCGGCCCACACCACCAGGGCGAAGACCTCGCGGTCGCGGCGGCGCAGGCGCTTCAGGGCGGCGCGGGCCGCGGCGAGTCGTTCCGCTCCGGAGAGGCGCGTCACCACCTCGTCGGCGAAGTCGGGCAGCACGCCCCGGTCGGCGATCCGGGCGAACGCGGCGTCCCTGCGCCGTGCCTCGCGGGCCGTGCCGCGCAGGATGTTGGTCGCGATGCCGAGCAGCCAGGGGCGCAGGCTGCCGCCGTCGGGAAGCAGTCGCGTGCGGCAGCGCCAGGCCTCCAGGAAGGCGGCGGAGACGACGTCCTCGGCCGCCGCCGGGTCGCCGCAGACGCGTAGCGCGTACCGGTAGAGGACCTGCGCGTGCGCGTCGTAGGCCTCGCCGAGCGCCGCCGGGTCCCCGGCACGGAAACGATCTCTCACAAGTGGTTCCACATGAGGTACTGGCCGCGCGTTGGTCCGGGTTCCCGTGACGCCCGCCACACCGCACGGGCCGGAGTTCCGTTGTGGCGCAGCTCACGGGAACGCCGGCGCCCGCCGGTCCAGTGCAGGTCATGAACGATCACCCGACGAAACGGCGGACCCTGCTGCGCGGGTTCGCACTAACCGCCGCCGGCACCTGCCTGCCCGCGACCGCCACGGCCGTGGCCGCGCCCCCTCCGGGTCCGGCCCGCTCCGACTCCTCGGCGCTCTCGGCCTTCCCGGCCTCATCGGCGGAGACGTACGCGCTCACGCTCATCCACCTCGACCGCGCCGGCGGGCCGACGGCCGACCACACCACGCGGCTGACCGCGCTGTCCGGCCCGGGCGCCGGGACCGCCGTGCAGCCGCACGACCCGTCCGGCACGGTCACCCTGCGGGTCCCGAAGGGCCGCTACCTGCTGGACAGTGCGCTCTCCGCCCTCGCCGCGGACGGCTCCGTCACCGGGACGGACTGGATCGTCCGGCCGCGCCTGGACGTCGACCGCGACATGACCGTCGTCGTCGACGCCCGCACCGCCGCGCCGGTGGACGTGCGGCCGCCCGAGTCCGCCGCCGCGTTCTCGCACGGCGGGGCGTTCGTCGAGGTGACGTACGGGGGCGTGAAGGCCTTCGCGAACGTGGTCCACCCGCGCCCGAACCTGCGGATCGCCCACCTCGGCCCCGCGGCGGAGCCGGGCACGGTGCGAGCCTGGGTCGACACGTACTGGACGGGGGAACGCGGCACGTACGTCCTCGGGTACACGTTCTCCACCGACCGCGCGCTCACCGGGCTCGTACGGCATCCCCGGCCCGAGGACCTGGCCACGCTCGAGGTCCGCGCCGCGGCGCCCGCTTCCGGTCCAGGTTTCGGGATCGTGGACTTCGGTCCCTCCTCAGGACCCAGCCCCGCGCTGGCGCAGCCGCTCGCCGTGCCCGGCGGCGTGACCTTCCTGGTGACGCCCGAGCGGGGCGCCTGGGAGGTCGTGTACAGCGCTCCGTCGGAGCCGGAGGACGACACCGAGGCCACCACGTCGGCCACCTCCCCCGCCCACCGCTACACCGTGACGGACATCGCCGTGAAGGCCGGGACCACCACCGTCCACACCTTCGACTCCCCGGTCTTCGGGCCCGCCATGGACCCCTCCCCCGGCGCCCGGCCGCCGGGTCTGCGGACGGGGAACAGGCTGGACCTGGCGCTTGCGCTGCTGGCGGACGGCGACGGTCATCCGCCGTCCGCCCCGGCGTTCCTGGCGGCGCGGACGACGCTGCACCGTGACGGCGTCCTCCTGGGCACCCGTCAGGGCACGCCGGTCCACGCCTCGTTCACGGTGCCGGCCGGTCGCGCCTCGTACCTGCTGACGGCGACCGCGTCCCGGCCCCGGCCGGCGCCTGGCGGCGCCCCGGCCACGGTGACGGCCGCCTGGACCTTCGTGTCCGCCGCGACGCGCTCCGCGACGGAACTCCCGCTGAGCATCGTGCGCTTCGCCCCTCCGCTGGGCGTCGACGGCACCGTCGCTCCGCGCCGCAGGCACTACGTGCCACTGGTGGTGCGGGGCGCCGCCGAGCGGTCGGGGGTGCGGTCGCTGACGGTCGAGGTGTCGACGGACCGCGGTGCCACCTGGTCTCCGGCGCCGGTGACCGGCGGTCGGTTCGCGGTCACCGCGCCGGAGCCGGGCGGAACGGTCTCGCTGCGGGTCGAGCTGGCCGACACGTTCGGCAACAGCCTCACCCAGACCCACGTCGACGCGTACGGCACGGGCACCACCTCCTGACCTGATTCACTCACTCACCCCGACCCTCTCTCATCTTCCCTAACCTTCCCGTACCTTCCCTTGAAAGTGATAGATTAGGGAAGTATACGGAGTGTAACGGAAGCAAGGAAAGGTCGGGAGTGGCGTGAACGCGGCGCAGCAGTACTACACGGTCGAGCAGATCGCGGAGCTGCTCGACCTGCACGTGAAGACCGTGCGGGGCTATGTCCGCGACGGGCGGCTGCCGGCGGCGCGGGTCGGCCGGCAGTACCGGATCAGCCGGGAGGACCTGGAGGCCTTCACGGGAACGCCCGTCTCCCCCGCCTCCGCCCCTCGCGGGCCGCGTGCCGACGCGTCGAGCATCGTGCAGGTCGACGGGGTGGACCGGCACACCGCCGACCGGCTCGCCAACGCCGTCACGGCCACGGCCCTCGGGCGGCACGGCGGCTCGGGCACCGACGCGGGCGGGCGGCTGCGGGTGGAGACCGTCTTCGACGAGGAGCGCGACTCGCTGAAGTTCGTGGTCCTCGGGGACCTCGACACGACCGCCGAGCTGCTCAAGGTGCTGGACGCACTGATCGGAGGCATGCGGTGAACACCCTGCGGGACCTCCACGGCACGCCCGTGCTCCTCTGCCCGCCCGAGGGCCCGCTCCTGCTCGGGGAGCGGGAGGCGGTCGACGTGATCGGCGAGGGTTCGTACGCCGGCGCGTCCTGGGTCGCGGTGCCGGTCGAGCGGCTCCCGGACGACTTCTTCCGGCTGCGCACGCGGGTGGCCGGGGACATCGTCCAGAAGTTCGCCACCTACCGTCTCGGCCTCGCCGTCGTGGGCGACATCCCCCGGCACCTGGAGGAGAGTACGGCGCTGCGGGACTTCGTCCGGGAATCGAACCGGGGCACCCAACTCTGGTTCGTCCCGGACACGGCAGCCCTCGCGGAGCGGCTGGCACCGACCCGCTGACGGCGGGTGCCGGGGGCCGGCAGGCGGGGCGACGGACGCGGCTCGCGGGCCGCTCCCGCACTCCCGTCTCCCGCGCTCCCGTGCTCCCGTGCTCCCGTGCTCCCGTGCTCCCGCCGCGCAACGCCTCGTCCACGCAGCCGGGTTCAGCCCTCCGGTACCGAGGTGCCCTGGTGGAAGTAGAGGCGCCAGCCGGTGCCGTCCCCACCCTTGCGCCACAGGGAGCTGCGGCGGGCGCGGCGGCCGGCGATGACGCTCTCGTACGTCAGGTGCACGAGGTCCGGCGCGAGGAGCACGCCGCGCACGGCCGAGACCTCGATGCGCGGGCCGCCCGCTCCGCCGTGGAGCGTGGGCAGGGCGGCGACCATGTCCTCGTACGTCCAGCGCCGCCCGGAGGCGCCGATCTCGACGAACTCGGGGTGGATCAGCCGGATGCCCTCGCCGGAGGCGCGGACGGCGGGGTCGTGCAGGCGCAGTTCGCCGTCCGTCGCCGCGGCGATCGCGGCCTGGGCCTCGGGGCTCTCCGTCGTGTCGATCATGAACGCATCCTGCCCCGCCCGGGGGGCCGTGGCAACGGAATTCGATACCGACGGGTAGGCGCGGAGCCCGTCTTGCTATACGGTCCGTCCAACAGCTTGCTAGACACCGCGTCTAACAAGAGTCCGTTCCCGCCCTCCAGGCCCCCAAGGAGCCCGCACCATGGCACGCAGCACCGTCCAGCCGGCGGACCAGGCCCGGCAGCCCGAACGCGAGGCGGCCCGGCGGCTGCTCGACTCCTTCGCCAGGCTCTCCTACGACCCCGCCACCGAGGTCGACTGGGACACTCCGCTCGACGAGGACTTCCACGGCATGAGCCCCGAGTGGAGCACCCTCTACGGCACCCGGTACTGGCGGGAACTAACCGAGGCACAGCGCAGGGAGCTGACCCGGCAGGAGTCCGCGTCGGTCGCCAGCACCGGCATCTGGTTCGAGATGATCCTCCAGCAGATGGTGCTGCGCGACATGTACGCCAAGGACCCGACCGACCCGCGCTTCCAGTGGGCGCTGACCGAGATCGCCGACGAGTGCCGGCACTCGATCATGTTCGGCCGCGGCGCCGCCAAACTCGGCGCCCCCGCCTACCGCCCGCCGCGCCTGGTGCTCGAACTCGGCCGCGCGTTCAAGACGCTGGCGGTCGGCGAGGCCGCGTACGCGTCGATCCTCGTCGCCGAGGAGGTGCTCGACGTGATGCAGCGCGACTGGATGCGCGACGAACGGGTGGTGCCCTTCGTGCGGACCATCAACAACATCCATGTCGTCGAGGAGTCGCGGCACATGAAGTTCGCCCGCGAGGAGACCCGCGCCCGGCTGCGCAAGGCCGGACCGCTGCGGCGCCAGGTCCAGGCCCTCGTCGTCTCCGTCGCCTCGTACTTCATCGTCACCAGCATGGTGAACCGCGAGGTCTACGCGAACGCCGGGCTCGACACCGAGCGGGCGCTCGCCGAGGCGAAGGCCAACGAGCACCACAAGTCCCTGATGCGGTCGAGCTGTTCGGGCCTGATGGAGTTCCTGGCCTCCGCCGGCCTGCTCACCCGCCCCGCCGTCGCGGTCTACCGGCGCGCCCACCTGATCTGAGAGCCGACGACGCGCCATGACGTACGCCATCACCCAGACCTGCTGCAACGACGCCACCTGCGTCGCCGTCTGCCCCGTCAACTGCATCCACCCGACGCCCGACGAACCCGACTTCGGCCGCACCGAGATGCTCTACATCGACCCCCGGTCGTGCATCGACTGCGGTGCCTGCGCCGACGCCTGCCCCGTCGACGCGATCTTCCCCGCGGACGCGCTCACCGCCGGGCAGGAGGAGTACGCCGCCGTCAACGCGGCCTTCTACGAGGACCGCGCTCCGCGTGCCGCCCCCGAGGGCGGCCCCGTCTTCCACGCGTGGGGCGCGCCGTCCTTCCCCCGCGCCCTGCCCTCCGACTTCGCGCCGATCCGGGTCGCCGTGGTCGGCACCGGCCCGGCCGGCATGTACGCCGCCGAGGACCTGCTGCTGCACACGAACGCCGAGGTCACGCTGGTCGACCGGCTGCCGGTGGCGGGCGGGCTCGTCCGCTACGGCGTGGCGCCCGACCATCCCGCGACCAAGCGGATCGGCGACACCTTCGCCCGCTTCCACACCCATCCGCGGGTGCGGATGTACCTCGGCGTCGACGTCGGCACGGACCTCACGGCGGAGGAGCTCGCCGCGCACCACGACGCCGTCGTGTACGCCGTCGGAGCCGCCGGCGACCGGCCGCTCGGCATCCCGGGCGAGGGGCGGGCCGGCAGCGTCTCGGCGACGTCCTTCGTCGCCTGGTACAACGCGCACCCCGAGGTCGCGCCGGACGCGGTCGACCTGTCGGGCGTCGAACGGGTGGTGGTGGTCGGCGCCGGCAACGTCGCCCTGGACGTGGCCCGCATCCTCGTCACGGACCCCGAGACGCTCGCTGCCACGGACATCGCCGACCACGCGCTCGCCGCGCTTCGCGCCTCCGCCGTACGGGAAGTGGTGCTGCTCGCCCGGCGCGGCCCCGAGGACGTCTCCTGCACCGCGCCCGAACTCCTCGCTCTCGGACGGCTGCCGGGTGTCCGGCTGGTCGTGGACGACCACGATCCGCGGGTCCGGGCCGCCGTGGAGGCGGCCGGGCCCCGGGACAAGGCCGCGCTGCTGCGCGGCGCGGACCGCGAACGGGTGGACTGGAGCCGACCGCCCGGCCCCGGACCCGAGCGGCGCATCGTCTTCCGTTTCCACTCCGCGCCCGAGGAGGTCCTGGACGGCGCGGTACGCGTGACCGGCGCGGACGGGGCGGGGCCGGTGGAGGTGGGCGCCGGGCTGGTGCTGCGGGCGGCCGGGTACCGCGGGCTGCCGGTCGCGGGACTGCCGTACGACGAGACCACCGGTACGGTTCCGCACGACGGCGGACGGGTCACGGGCCGTCCCGGCACGTACGTGGTCGGCTGGATCAAGCGGGGACCCTCCGGCGGCATCGGCGCCAACCGCACCTGCGCGGCGGAGACCGTGGGCACGCTCCTGGCCGACGCGGTCGCCGGCGCCCTGCCGGAGCCGGCCGGGACGGCGCGGGCCTTCGACCGCCTCGTCCGCGGCCGGGCCCGGCACGTGGTCGACGCGCGCGGCCTCGCCGCGATCGAACGGGCCGAGCGGACGCGCGGCGAGGAGTCGGGGCGGCCCCGGGTCAAACTGGGAACGGTACCGGAACTGGTGGCGGCGGCACGGGGACGACGCCGGTCTCTGCGCTGAAGGGTGGGGCGCGGGCGGCGTCGAGGGAGTCCGGGGCGCCGGCCGACGGACTCCTCGCACGGCGGACGGCAGGTCAGCGGGCGGGCGGTAGGCGGGGCGGCCGGCCGGCGGGCACGGACCGGTTGTCCGGCCGGGTGGGCGACGCGGCTCCCCGGCGGGTGAGGGTCGTGCCGTCCGGCCCCCGGCCAAGCGGCGCGGCTGCCCGGCGGGGCACGGACCGGGCTTCCGCCGAGTCGGCCGACGGCCCCCGGCGTCACCGCCGATGGCCTCCCGTCAGGATCGGCCGACGGCCCGGAGGTCCTTGCCGACCGGCTCCCGGAGCGGTCGGTGGCCAACCGTCGGCGTGGCAGCCGTATCGGGGGGATACATCCCGATATGAGTGCGAGGCATGAGTGAGAAATCAGCTGTTGTCGTGGGCGTCGACGGTTCCGAGCACAGCCTGCGGGCCCTGGAGTGGGCGCTGCGGACGGCGCGGAGTCTGGAGGCCCCGCTGACGGTCGCCCATGTCCGCCCGGAGGAGCTGCAGCTCGGCAGCGCCCGGATCGCGTCGCTCGGCCCGGGACCCGAGCTGCCCGACACCGTCGTGGACGCCCTCGCCGCCCAGGTCGGGCCCCGGGCCGAGGGCATCGACGTGCGGTACGCCTCGCTCGACGGGTCCGTGGTCGACGCCCTGGCGGAGGCCGCCCGGGGAGCCCGGCTCCTGGTGGTCGGTTCACGTGGGCGGGGCGGCTTCGCGAGCCTCCTCGTCGGCTCCAACAGCCGGGCCCTGGCGGCCTCGGCGCCCTGCCCGGTGGTCGTCGTGCCGCACGAGGCGCGGGCCGCGTCCCTCGAGAGCGGCGCGGAGGCGGGCCGGGTCCTGCTGGGGCTGCACATCGAGGAGACCGCCGACGAAGTGGTGGACTTCGCCTTCGAGGCGGCCCGGCGGCGCAAGGTGCCCCTGGAGGTCGTGACCGCCTACCCGGTGCCGCCCTCCCCCGCCCTGCTGATCGGCGCTCCCGCCCCCGCGCTCCAGGTGCCGCCGCCCCTGCCGGACGAGACGCCGGAACTCGTGGACACCACGACCCGGCGCCAGGAGGAACGGCTGCGGCCGTTCGCCGAGCGCCACCCGGAGGTCGAGGTGATCCCGGCGGTCACGCCCGCCGACGCGGCGGCGCGGCTGGTCGAGGACTCCGCCGAGGCCGGGCTGCTCGTCGTGGGGCGCCACCGGCGGCACCGGGTCGAGACGCTGCTGGTGGGCTCGGTCGCGCACGCGGTCCTGCACCACGCGGCGTGCCCGGTGGCGGTGGTGCCGCCCGCGCAGAAGCGCTGAACGGGCGCGCCGAGCAGGAGCACCGAGCGGGCGAGAATGCCTCGGTTTCACCTCTTCGGGTGATGGCGGATGTGGAGAAACGTGTCTGCCTCTGCAAGGGCCGCGAACCTCGATGCACGGGGACCGATCCAGTGGAGCGTGTCCATGCATCTGATCCGACGCGGCGATCCGCACCTCGCCGTCCGGTCGAGCGAGGGCCTGACCACGGTCGAGCTGTACGGAGAGCTCGACCTGGTGCTGGTGCAGCACGTCCGGCCCGAACTCGACGTGCTGACCCGCGAGGCGTCCGCACTGACCGTCGACCTGCGCCACGTCACGTTCTGCGACGCGTCGGGGCTCGGGCTGCTGGTCCGCTGCGCCCAGCGCGTCCAGGACCGCGGCGCGGCCTGGCGACTCGTCTGCGACCAGCCGATGATCCTCCGGCTCGTCCGGCTGGCCGCCTTGGACGACGTCCTGCGGCCCTCGCCGCCGACGCCCGCGCCGGTCGACGAGGGACCGCCGATACCGAGCCCGGGCCTGCCCGGCCGGCTGCCGGTGTGAGCCGGCGCCGGACGGGGCCGGGCCCGGGCGGGCGGGCACGATTCCATGCCGCGACCGCGACCACCGTCGTCGCGGTCGCGGTCGCGGCTGCTTCCGCGGTCACCCGTGCGGTCGCCGTCGCCGGCCGTGCCACCGGGCCCGTCGGGCCGCGGGCGCGGCCCGCGCGTGGGCCGACGGACCCGGCGCCCGCTCCGCGGGGCGTGTGGTCAGGCCGGCAGCAGTTCGCCCGCGCCGCCGTGCTCCAGGGTCTGCCCCGGGAAGCCCGCCGGCGGAAGCCCCGTCCGCGGACGGAGGCCCGGGAGGCGGAGCTCGATGATGCTGCGGACGGCCGGCCACTCCTCGTCGAGGATCGAGTAGAACGCGGTGTCGCGGACCACGCCGTCCAGGCCCCGCGAGTGGGCTCGGCGCACCCCTTCACAGCTCGCGCCGAGGCGCTCGATCGCGACGCGGGAGCGGGTGTTGCGGGCGTCGGCCCGCATCGAGATCCGGCGCAGGCCCCAGGACTCGAACGCGTGCCGCAGCATGAGGTACTTGGCCTCGGTGTTGACGCCGGTCCCGCGGGCCTCGCCGGCGATCCAGGTGTTGCCGATCTCGGCGGCGTCGGGGACCGAGGTCAGCGGGTCGCCGTGGGGCACCCCGGTGACCGGCGGCCAGATGACGGGTCCGCGCCAGTAGTCGAGTTCCAGGAAACGGGTCGAGCCGAGGACCCGGCCGGTATGGGGGTCGACCATGGCGAAGGGCAGGGCCCGGCCCGCCGCCTGTTCGGCGAGGGCGCGGGCGATGTAGTCGCAGGAGGCGTCAAGGCCGTGGGGCACGGCGGTATAGGCGTAGGACGCACGGTCCAGTGCGCCCGCCCAGGCGATGCCCTCGGCGTGGCGCATGGCCAGCGGTTCCAGGCGCACGGAGCGCCCGGACAGGACTACGGGTACTGGCACGATCCTCGGGTCTTTCACGGGCAGGGGTCATCGCACGCCGGATCGCGGCGACGATGAAAGGGAGGGGTTCCGCCCGTTGCCGACCGCTTCGCCCAAGGGGAAAAGGGCAAGTGAAACGGTTCGCCATCGGTGGCGGGAGGAACAGTATGCAGCCCCGGCGGCCCCGAGAACAGAACCCCACACGAACCCGTGCGCACGGCCCGGTGAATGTCCGGTTCGCCCCATCCCCCGTTCGGCCCAGCAGGGCCCGCGAGCGCCCTGCCAGGCTGCTCGCCCCCGCCCTGGCAGGGGCTCGGCGCGGGGCCTCCACAGGCCAATGCAGTTGCTTTTGAGTTGCGGAGATCGTTGCCCCGCGTGTGACGGGGTGGGGTGCGGGCCAGCGGGTGCGGATCGGGATCTTGACAAAGATATTCACTGCCGAGCTGGTCGACGCGGCGATAGCCAAGCACGACCGAGCCGAGCGTCGCCGCCGGCTTCTGCCGACGGGCTGTCGTGAACTTCGTCCTGGCCCTGTGTCTGTTCGCCCGGGAGTCGTACGAGGAGGAGGTGCGGGTGCCGACCAGCGGCATCCCGGGCAGCCGGGCCGTCGCGCGGGTGAACCGGTCGTCGTTGTCCCGGGCTCGTGCCCGCCTCGGGGAGGACGTGCTGGAGACCGTGTTCCGTCAGGTGGCCGGCCCGCTCGCGACCCCGGAGACGCCTGTCGCGTGGTGGCGGAGGCTGCGGCTCCTCGCCCTGGACGGCACCCCGTTCGATCTCCCGGATGCGACGAGCAACGGCGACACCTTCGACGGCCCCTCCACCACCGGCGGCGTTCCCTTCGGGTCCCCCCAAGTCAGAGCAGTCGTACTGGCCGGGATCGGAACGCACGGAGTCCTCGATGCCCGCCTGGGCGGCTACCGCGACGGAGAACGCAGCCTCGCCTACCCGCTGGCCGGCTCCACCGGCCCCGGCGACCTGGTCATCGCCGACCGCGGCTTCTGGTCGGTCGAGTTCGCGCACATCTTCACCGTGGCGGGCGCGGATCTGCGGGCCAGGCTCCAGTCCAACCACCTCGACACCGCCCAGGAGGAACTACCGGGCGGCTCGTACCTGTCGATGGCGCGACCAGGCAAGGAGGTCCGGCTCCGCGCCGCACGAGAGGGCCGGGCCCTTCCCCGTCACGTGATCTAGCGCGTCATCGCCTTCGCCAAGGACGGCAAGGTCGCCTATCTGGGCACGACACTGCGGACCCTGAGCAGTATCCGGCCGCCGAGCTGGTCGCGCTCCACCGGGAACGCCTTCTTCCGACCCGGCGCAACCGGGACTGCCCACGCGCGATCAAGAAACCGAACCGCTGGCCCGTCCTGAGGACCCGTGCCAGACGCGACACGGTCCAGCCCGGCCGATGGGCCCACAACCCAACCTCGAAGGCGAAGAGCAGCCGCAGGGCTGGACGGCCGGCACTGAAGGGAACACAGGCTGCTTCACCGCCCTCACCCCGTCATTTATCCCTGAGACCAGGCGGCGACCGTCTCCTAAGCTCTGGCCGTGGACGGATACCAGGGACTGACTGCATTGATCGAATCGGCCTGGGAGGAGCTGAACGCCTCCGATGCGGGCCGCCGGGACCTCTGCCTCGATGTCGTCAGCGACGTGCTGGAGACGGGCCGCCTGACGCCGGACGACGCCGAGCGGGCCGTCGGGCGCCTCGTCACGGTCGCGCTGTCTGATGAGAGCTACCCGGTGCGGGAGTCAGCGCTGCACGCAGCCTGCACCGCCTCCACGCACTACGAACTTCCCTACCGGGTGGTGGAGCCACTCGCCGTCGGTGCGGACGGCTTCGAACCCTTGCTCCTGGACTACGTCCTGGCCATCCTCGGTTCGACTCACGACCAGGCGGCACTGCCGATCGTCGAGCGGTTCCTTCACCACCCCCACCCCGAGGTCCGCGAGGAAGCGGCAGAGGCGGTGAACGAACTGCGCTGGAGCCAGAAGTCGACCGAGACAGCCCAGTAGCTCTGTGGCTCGACCGTAGGGCAACTGCATTGGCCTCCACAGGCCCCCGCATCGAGCTCCGCGACGTGCCCGCGGGTGTTACGAAGCGGCTTCCGCGCAGGCCGGGTGCCCCCAGCCGTCGGGGTTCTTGGTGATGGTCTCGCCCTTGCCGTACGGCTGTCCGCAGCGGCAGCGGCCGGGGAACCGGGCCTTGAGCGAGGGGGCGGTGGAACCGGAGCGCGCACCGGCGCGCGCGGGGCGGGAGGCGCTGGTCGCCTTGCGGGCCCGCTTGGCGGCAGGGCGGGCGGAGGCGGGCTCCGCCGGCGGCAGCGCGGAGCCCGCGGCGGAGCCGGCGGGCTGCTGGCTGCGGGCGGTGTGGCTGGCGGCTCGGTCGGCGGCGTCGTTCAGCGGGTCGCCGTCGACCTGGTGGGCGGGGGTGTAGACGAACTCCACGCGCCGGTCGGCGAGCAGTTCGTCGATGCGCACCACCAGTTCCTTGTTGGCGACGGGGGTGCCGGCGGCCGTCTTCCAGCCCTTGCGGCGCCAGCCGGGCAGCCAGGTGGTGACGGCCTTCATCGCGTACTGCGAGTCCATCCGCACCTCGGCGGGCACGGCGGGGTCGAGGCGCTCCAAGAGGCGGAGGAGCGCGGTGAGTTCGGCGACGTTGTTGGTCGCGGTGCCGAGCGGACCCGCCTCCCAGTGGGCGATCTCGCCCGCCTCGGTCCCGATGACCCAGGCCCAGGCGGCCGGCCCGGGGTTCCCCTTGGACGCGCCGTCGCACGCCGCGATGATCTTCTCTGTCATCCTTCGATCCTGACATGCGCCGGGAGCGGCGCGAGACCACCCGGCACGGCGGCCAGGCGGGCCGCCTCGGCGTCGAGCGCGTCCCCGCCGATGGCCTCGGCGCGGGTGGAGGGCACGGTGCAGGCGTACGCGCCGGCCACGCTTCCGTACAGGGCGCAGGTACGGGCGGGGGCGCCGGAGAGCCAGGCGTGGAGGAAGCCTGCGGCGAAGGCGTCACCGGCGCCGTTGCTGTCGACGACCGGGGCGGCCGGTGCGACGGCGGGCACGTGGACGAGCTCGTCGTCGGGTCCGGTGAGCAGGTACGCGCCCGCGGCGCCGGCGGTGGCGACGGCCACGGAGGCACGGCCGCGGGTGACGATCTCGCGCAGGGTGCGCCCGGGGTCGTCGAGGGCGGCGGCGGAGACGAAGACGAGGTCGGCGCCGAGGGCGAAGGGCAGGTGGTAGGCCGCCACGCCGTCCCAGTCGTGCAGATCGGTCGAGATCGTCACGCCGGCGGCGCGCAGCTCGGGCAAGGCGTGCGCGCAGGGCTGGGTGAGTGAGACGTGGGCGTGCCGGCTTCGGGCTGCGAGGGCGCGCACGGTCTCCGGGGGCAGCCGGTCGTCGTCGCGGCCGCGGGTGGCGTCGTAGAGGGAGAGCCGTCGTCCGTCGGGGCCGACGAGGTTGACGGCCCGCTTCGTTCCGGCGGGCTGCGGTACCTCGGTGAGGGGGATGCCCTGATCCCGGTGGAAGGCGCGGACCAGGTCGCCCTCGGGATCGGCGCCGAGCATGTCGAGGTGGTGGACGCGCCTCCCGAGCCGGTGCAGCCCGAGCGCGACGAAGTCGCCGGTCTGCCCGGCGCGGGTCACGATGCCGGTGCCGATCATGTGGCTGTCGGCGAGCGGCAGGGGCAGCTCGGGGACGTAGACGACGGTGTCGACGCCCGCTCCGCCGAGGACGAGGACGTCGATGTCGGTGGGGGCGGCGGCATCCGCGGCGGAGGTGCGGACAGAGGAGGTGTCGGCCGTGGCGGGGTCGGCCGTGGCGGGGTCGCTGGTCATGCGGCGCAGTCAAACAGCGCCCGGAGCCGGTCCGCAAGATCTTGCAACAGCTTTCGCAAGTCTCGGATCGCGGGTGGTGGGCGACGGGTTCACGCGGTCGGGTCAGCGGCCCAGTTGGTTGTCCAGCCACCGAAGGACCTCCGGCGTCACCGCGTCGGTGATGTCCGCGAACTCCTCGTGCTTCTTCAGGAACCTGGCGACGTACGGGCAGACCGGGACGATCCGCATGCCCGCGGCACGGACGTCGCTCAGCGCCTGCTCGACGAGGACGCCGGCGAGGCCCTGTCCGGCGTAGGCGTCGTCGATCTCGGTGTGGAAGAAGACCCGCCGGTCGTCCCGGTCGCGGTACGCGGTGAGACCGGCGCGCTTGTCGTCGACCAGGATCTCGTAGCGGTGGCGCGCGTCGACGTGACGGACGACGGGCGCCGCCGGCCTCCCGGCCTCGCCGGCCGGCTCCACGCGCTCGGTCTGCTCGGTCTGCTCGGTCTGCTCGTTCATGACGGGCCTTCCGGTCGGAGCGGCGGCGGTGGCGGCGTCCGGCGGGCCGTGCCGCCGCCGTCTCGCCCAGTCCGGCCAGTATCGCAGCACGGGCCGCTCCGGGTCGGGAAGCGAGGAGGTCGGCGGGGATGCGGACCGGCCGCGCCGGCCGGTGCTCGTGCCCGCACGCGGCGACGATGACGATCACCGTCGGCCATCACGTCCGGTACGCGTGCGGCGCCGCCTCCGGCCGTCGGCGCCGTCGCCGCCGCCGTGTGTACGTCAGCACACGGCCGCGTCCCACGCGTGGAGGGCCTTCAGGGCCGCGGTGCGGAGGGTCGGGGTGACGGGGGTGACGGGGGTGGGTGTGAGGAGGTAGTCGGCCACGGGGGTCAGCAGCAGGGGCGTGTCGGGGGCCGGGGTGAGCAGGCGGGACTCGTCCCAGGCGTGACGGATGACGGTGCGGCGCAGGAGCGTGCCGTGGCGGGTCACGAGTCGTCGGTGGGCGGCGGCCCCGGCGCGGCGGCGGCGTTCGGGGCCGAGCTCCGGGGCGAGTGCGGCGCGGACGGCGGCGAGCGGACCGAGCGGCAGATGGTCCGCCGCGTGGTCGAGGAGGCCGGCGGCCTCGGGGGCCAGGCGGTAGGCGGCGAGGACGGCGGCGGTCTCGGCGGGTTCGAAGGGCCGGCCCGTGAGGCCGGCGACGTCGAGGACGGTGACCGGACAGGGAGGGTCGTCGGGACACCTCAGGCGGGCCTCGGCGAGGGCGATGAGGCACTCGACGTGCTGGTCGGCGACCAGGTACGGCCGGACGGGCACGGTCGAGCCGTTGCCGGGCAGGGCCGCGGTGCTGAGGTGGACCCGGTACCAGGGGTCGGCCAGGGGGTCCTCGGCCGGCCAGTGGACGGTGACGGCGGTGTGGTGCGGCCGGTCGCCGAGCAGGGAGACGTCGATGTGCTCCACCGGGTGGTCGGTGACCAGCCGGATGACGGCCTGCCACAGGGCCGCCTGGTCCGGCGCCACCAGGTCGAGGGTGTCCAGCGGCCGGAGCAGTCCGGCCGGGTAGAGGCCGGCGAGCGGCAGGCCGCGGATGGCGCGGACGCCGGTGGAGCGGGCGAGTTCGGCGGCCAGGCGGGCGTAGTGGGCGGCGCGGTCGCGGGCGCGGCGGAGTTCGGCGCGGGCCGGCTGCCCCATCCGTACGCCGTCGCGGGCCAGGGCGGACAGCACCAAGTGGGGCAGGTGACGGCCGGCCCGGGCGCGGTGGAACAGTTCGGCGGGCCCGTCCGCCGGGTCGGTGTCGAGCAGCCGGTACAGCAATGCGGTGTTCACGGACATCCGCCTCCGAATGTATGGTCAGGCCCGGCGCCACCGGCGGCCGAGGGGGCGGGCGGGCGGTGCCGTTCCGTCTCCGGCGGGCCCGCGGCACGACGATTCTGACCTTCGGGGTTCAACACCTGATCACCACAGGCTCAACAGATGCGACAGGCTCTCGACACCGGGTGCGACGCTGTGGTTAAAAAGGTGACACAAAGACTGACATGTGCGCCGAACGGGGCGGCGACCGTGTTCTGGGGCGGGTGGGGGGCAGGATATGGGCGATCTCCGTTTCTCGTTACTCGGTCTGATGCGGGCTCACCGAGGTGAGACTCCGCTCAAGGTGGGGAGTCCGCAGCAGCAGGCGATGCTGGCCGTCCTCCTGCTGCGGCCGGGGTACTCGGCGAGCGCCACCGACCTGATCTCCGCGCTGTGGGGCGAGGAACCGCCGAGCGCGGCGATGACGACGGTGCGTACGTACGCGTGGCGATGGCGCAAGATGCTGGACGCGGGGGACCCCGGCGCGGAAGAGGAGGGGGCCAGATCCGGCCAGGGCGGACGGCCCGCGTCGAGCGTGCTGGTGTCGATGGGCGACGGCTACCGGCTGGTGCTGCCGAAGCTCGCGGTCGACTCGGCGCAGGCGGAGTCGCTGGCCGCCGAGGCGGAGCGCATCGCGCGGATCGATCCGCTGCGCGCCCGCGACCTGCTCAACCAGGCGTTGGAGCTGTGGCAGGGCGAACCGCTGACCGGCATCCCGGGACCGTTCGCCGAGCGTCACCGGCAACGCCTCGAAGAACTTCGCCTGACCCTCCTGGAGGAGCGGATCGGGCTCGATCTGGCCCTCGGTCGCCACTCGCGGTGCATCCCCGAGCTGACCGCGCTGACCACCGAACACCCCCTGCACGAGCGGGCGTACGGCCTGCTGATGCGGGCGCTCTACCAGGCCGGGCGGCAGGCGGACGCGCTCGCGGTCTACCGCGGGGCGCGGCAGCTGTTCCTCGCGGAGCTGGGCGTCGCGCCCGGCGCGGAGCTCGACCAGCTGCACCGCAGGATCCTGGAGGGCGATCCGGCACTGGCCGCTCCGGAGCCGGGGCCGGCGGCACGGCAGGGTCCGGTGCCCAGCGCGGGCGGGGAGGCGGCAGCGGCCCCGGTTCGTGCGGAGGAGCCGGAGACGGGCGCGGTGCCGGGCGGCGCCGGCGACGGTGCTTCCGCGGACGGGGCGGGTGGCCGCGAACCGGCAGGATCGCGGGCCGACGCGGCCGGTACGTCCGGTGCCCGGGAGGAGGGGGACGGACGCGACGGCCGGGACGGGACCGCTGCCGCCCGTCCGGCGGCCGCACCGCCGCGGCCCGCCCAGCTTCCCCCGGACGCGGCCGACTTCACCGGCCGTACGGCGCCGGTCCGGGTGCTGTGCGAGGCGCTCGGCGCACCGTCGGCGCAGGCGCTGGTGATCGCCAGCGTGGTCGGCATGGGCGGCGTGGGCAAGACGGCGCTGGCCCTGCACGTGGCGCACCAGGTGCGGGAGTTCTATCCGGACGGCCAGCTGTACGTGGACCTGCGGGGCTCCGATCCCGTACCGGCCGATCCGGAGGCGGTGCTCAGCGGGTTCCTCGTGGCGCTCGGGGTCTCGGGCGACGCGGTGCCGGACGGGCTCGACGCGCGTTCGGCGCTGTTCCGGTCCGTGGTGGACGGGCGGCGACTGCTGCTGGTGCTCGACAACGCCAAGGACGCGGCGCAGATCCGGCCGCTGCTGCCGGGTGCCGTCGGCTGCGCGGTCCTCACCACCGGCCGCACCCGGCCGGCCGGGCTGCCCGCCACCGTCCAGGTCGACCTGGACGTGTTCCAGCCCTCCGAGTCGCTGGCCCTGCTCGGCCGCACCATCGGCGAGGAGCGGCTGGCCGCCGAGCGGGAGGCGGCGCTCGACCTCGTGGTGGCCTGCGGACATCTGCCGCTGGCGGTGCGGATCGTGGCCGCCCGGCTCGCGGCCCGGCCGGGCTGGACGGTGGAGACGCTGAGCCGCCGGCTGCACGTGGAGCGGCGGCGGATCGACGAGCTGCGGATCGGTGACCTCGCGGTCGCCGCCGCGTTCGAACTGAGCTATCGCCAGCTGACCCCGGACCAGGCGCGGGCGTTCCGTCTGGTCGCCTCGGTGGACGGGCCCGACATCGGTCTTCCGGCCGCCGCCGCCCTGCTCGACCTCGACGAGTACGACGCCGAGGACCTGCTGGAGGCGCTGGTGGACGTGGCGATGGTGGAGTCGCCCTTCCCGGGGCGGTACCGGTACCACGACCTGCTGCGGGCCTTCGCCCGGCGGCGCCCGACGGAGGAGGGGGACAGCTCGACGGCCGGCGACCCGGTGGCGGGCGGGGAGGCGGTGGCGGCGCGCGACCGGCTGCTCGACCATCTGCTCGCCACCGCGTGCACCGCGTTCCAGTACGCGGTCCCGGGTGATCCGGCCGCGGGCGCGCTGGGTCCGGCCCGCTCCCCCGGCGTGCCGCTGACCGGGTGGGACGCGGCGCGCGAGTGGGTCGTGGCGGAGCGCGCGGGCGCCGCGGCGCTGGCGGCCCAGGTGGCGGCGGAGGCGGGAGCGGGTACGCCGGCCGGGATGCCGGGAACCCCGGGACCTGCCGGAACTCCGGGAACCGCGGCGGTGGGCGGGGCGGCGCCCGAGGGCGCGGCCGGAGGCACGGCGCTGCGTGCCGCGATCGATCTGCTGATCGCGCTGACCCCGTTCGTCCTCACTCCGCCGAGTCGCCAACTGTCCACCACCGCCGATGCGTTGGCGGAGGCGGCGGTGCGACACGGCGACGTGCGTGCTGCCGGGCGGGCGCACTTCCTGCGTGGCAACGTGGCCCTGGCGGCGACGCGCCTCGACGCCGCCGAGGCGGCGGCACGGCAGGCGGTGGACTCGGCACGGGCGGCCGGTGACACGGTGATCCTGCGGCAGGCGCTCAACGACCTCGGGTTGATCTGCCAGTTCCTCAGCCGCTTCGACGAGGCGGTGACCCACTACGACGAGGCGCTGCTGCTCGCCAACGAGCTGGGGCACCGCTCCGGCGCCCTGGTGACGACGGTGAACGCCGCACTGGCGAGGGTGCGCAGCGGGCGGGCGGCCGAGGCGGTGGAGATCTGTCACGAGGTGCTCGCGGAGCTCAGGACCCGGCAGGACGATCCCGGCCGTGCGTACACGCTGTACGTCCTCGGCCTGGCGCTGCACGGACTCGGGCGGCACGAGGAGGCGGTGACCTGGTTCGGCGAGTGTCTGACGGTGGCGACGGAAGCCGGTCTGCGCGACCGGGCGGCGCACGCGCGCTACCGGCTCGCGGACAGCCTCCGCTCGCTCGGCCGGGCCGAGGAGGCCCTCGACCACGCCGGTCAGGCGCTGGTGCTCTGCGAGGAGCTGGGGGCGGAACGGGACCAGGCACAGGCACTCGTGGTGCTGGGCCGCTCGCTGGCGGACCTCGGGCGCGGGGCCGAGGCGGGGGCGCGGTTGCGGGAAGCGTACGGGATCTTCTGCCGGCTCGGACTGCCGGAGGCGGCCGAGGTGGCCGTGCTGCTGGAGGAGCCGGCGTTCGCCCTCGTCGATCCCTGAGACCCTCGGTCCCCAGGATCCGGAGAAACGGTACTGCTCGGTGGTGCGTGCGGTGTCCCTCAGGAACCGGTGCTGTTCCAGTCCGTGTCGTCGGTCGGGGTGGGCGTCGGGGCCGGCGCCGGGACCTGCTGCGTGGTGGACGTGCCGGTCGAGCCGGTGTCGGTGACGCCGTCGGCCATCGCCGTACCGGCCGCGCCGAGGGCGATCACCGCGCCGAGGCCGAGAGCCGCGAGGGCCGGACGGATCCGGGTGGCACCGAGGATGTTCGTGCGCTTCGCCATGACTGCTCCCTGGGTCGTCTTCCCTGATGGAAAGGGGTTTCGCGGGGCTTTTCCGGGGTGTTCCGGGCTGATGGGATCAGCATGGCAAGGCGCGTTCAACGGCCGATCGACGTACGAGCACCGTACGTCGATCGGCCGCGTTGATCGGGGCGTTGATCGGGGCGTTGAACGGGTCCTGGTCGGGTCATGGTCGGGTGACGGTCGGGGTGCTGGTCGGAGAGTCGATCGGGACGTCGACCGTGGTGTCGCGGGGTGCTGACCGGCCCGCCGAAGGGCATCGTTCGGCGCGTCGATGGGGCGCCGACGGGGGCGGCCGCGGGGTCAGGCCGCCTCTCGGATCTCCAGCGTGCAGCACTTCACGCTGCCGCCGCCCTTGAACAGCTCGGAGAGGTCCATGCCGATCGGCCGGAAGCCCCGCTCGCGCAGCCGCGCCGCCACACCGGTCGCGGCCTCCGGCAGCACCACGTTCAGGCCGTCGCTCATCACGTTGAGGCCGAACGCCTCCGCGTCCGCCTCCTCCACGAGCACCGCGTCCGGGAAGAGCCGGCGCAGCACCGCCCTGCTGCCGGGCGAGAACGCGCCCGGGTAGTACATGACCTCGTCGGTGTCGAGCACGCTGAGCGCCGTGTCCAGGTGGTAGAAGCGCGGGTCCACGAGGTCCAGGCCGATCACCGGGCGGCCGAGGAACTCCTGGGCCTCCGCGTGTCCGGCGGAGACGCTGCGGAAGCCGCGCCCGGCCAGCAGGTGGCCGCCCGTCAGGAGCAGGTCGCCCTCGCCCTCGTTGACGTGGACCGGGTCGTGGGTGGTGAAGCCGTGCTCCCGGAACCACTCCAGGTAGGCGGGGCCCTCGGCGGCGCGCTCGGCGTTGCGGAACCGTGCGCCGAGCACCTTGCCGTCGACGACGGTCGCGCCGTTCGCCGCGTACACCATGTCGGGCAGCCCGGGCAGCGGGTCGATCAGGTCGACGCGGTGGCCGAGCTCGGCGTACAGCTCGTGGAGCCGCTCCCACTGGAGGACGGCGAGGTCGGTGTCGACGGGCTTCGCCGGGTCCATCCAGGGGTTGATCGCGTAGCTGACCTCGAAGTGGGTGGGACGGCACATCAGGAAGCGGCGCGGGCGGGCGGTGCGGGTCACGGGAGGCTCCGGAGGGTGGGAGTGTGAAGGTGAGGTCGAGGGTGGGGGTGCGGGCGCGGGCGCGGGTGCTGGCGCGGACTCGGTTCCGGCACGGGCACGGCGCAAATACGGGTGCCGGCACGGGTGCGGGTGCGGGTGCGGGGCCGGCACGGGCACGGAAGCGGGTGCCGTGGAGGACGCCGGCTCGCCCCGGACCGGGCAGGCCCGGGGCGGCGGCCGTGGCGAACGCCGGCCGGTGGTGCGGCCGGTCAGGACTCGGCCGGGCGTTCGGGGAAGCTCCGCATCGCGCGCAGCGGGCTGGCGAGGAGCACCGCGCCGGCCGAGAGCAGCACGCTCGCCATGATCCAGATGGTGGTGCGGGCGCCGAGCACCTCGCCGAGCCAGCCGCCGAGCAGGGCTCCGAGCGGGATGGCGGAGAAGTTGACGGTCGAGGCGCTGGCGCGGATCCGTCCGATCATCGCGGGCGGGCAGTACGCCTGGTAGAAGCTGCCGGCGATGACGTTTCCGGCGATCACGCCGCAGACGGCGACGGACCAGGCCACGGCGCTGGCCGCCAGCGGCAGCCGGTCCCCGGCGAGCGGCAGGAGGAGGATGAACGGCGCCCCGACCAGCTCGCAGAGGAGGAGCCCGCGGGCGGTGCCGAAGCGGCGGGCGATCCGGCCGGCGAGCGTCGCTCCGGCGAGCCCGCCGATCGACACGACCGCGAAGACCATCCCGACGCCGCCGGGCGTGACGCCCACGCTGCGGATGAGGAAGACGGTCTGCACCGCCTGGATGCCGTTGAGGCCGAGGTTGCCGACGGCCGCGAAGCTCGCGAGCGTCCGCAGGTACGGGTCGCGCACGAGGAAGCGGACGCCCTCGCCGATCTCGCGGAGGATGCCGCGCCGTTCGGAGACCGCCGGCGGCTTCTCCTCGACCCGGAGGGAGCCGACGCAGACCGCCGCCACCAGGTAGGTGACCGCGTCGGCGAGCAGTCCGCTGACCGCTCCGAACGCCTGGGAGAGGAGGCCGGCGATGCCGGGTCCCGCGATCTCGGCCGCCGCGTCACCCGAGCGCAGTTTGACGTTGGCCTCCAGGAGGTCCTGCTTGGCGACCAGGGCGGGCAGGACGGCGCTGTTGGCGGTGGACAGGAACACCTTGACCGCGCCGGCGAGCAGCGCCACGACGACCAGCTGGGCCATGGTCAGCACGTCCAGCCAGGCGGCCACCGGCACGCTGCCGAAGAGCACGAGCAGCAGGAGGTCGCAGACCAGCATCACCTTGAGCCGGGACCAGCGGTCCACCCAGGCACCCGCGATCAGGCCGAGGAAGAGCCACGGCACCCAGGCCGAGGCGGTCAGCAGGCCGACCGTGAACGGCGAGGCCTCCAGGGTGACGACGGCCACCAGGGCGAGCGCGACGTTGCCGACCGCGGTGCCGAGGCCGCTGGTGGTCTCGCCGATCCAGAGGTTGCGGAAGTTGTGCTGGGCCCAGAGGCCCCAGCGGCTCCTCCGCGGCGGTTGCGTCGCCGGCGGCGAGGAGGGGCCCGGGGACGGCGGCTTGACGGACGCTGTGGTCATGGCGGGTCACTCTCCGAGCTTCTCGGCCAGCACGGCGGCGATCCGTGCGAGGGGTTCCGGCCGCGTCATGGCGCCGTGCGTGCAGGGGATGCGGTGCTCCTCGACGCGGCCTTCGACGTACGGGCCCCAGGCCGCTCCGTAGGGCCAGCCGGCGGGCTTGTCGAGGGTGGCGCCGACGTACACGGCGTCACCGCGGTAGCGGTCCGGGACGTGCTCGGCCATCAGCTTGCGGTGCAGTGCGAAGACGTCGGGCAGGACGCCGGCGGCCTCGCCGAGGAGCGCGGTGAGCTCGGCCTGGCCGCGTCCGTCGGCGGGGTCGTAGCCCAGGGAGGCGAGCAGCTCGTCAAGCGTGTCGACCGGGTCGTCGCCGGACGACGGGCCGGCGCCGTCGGTGTCGCGGGCGGTTCCACCGCCGCCGCCGGCGGGGTCGGTGGCGTAGCGGGCGGGGTCGGCGGGCAGGCCGTCGAGGAGGGCGAGCAGGGCGACCTCCTGGCCGGCGGCCTGCAGGGCGACCGCCATGGCCTGGGCGACCACGGCTCCGAAGGACCAGCCGAGCAGGTGGTACGGGCCTTCCGGCTGGACGGCGCGGATCTGCCGTACGTAGTCCTCGGCGATCTCGGCGACGGAGGACGGTGCGGACGCGCCGCGCAGTCCGCGCGCCTGCAGGCCGTGGACCGGGCGGTCCTGGTCGAGGTGGCGCAGCAGTCCGGAGTAGACCCAGCTGACGCCGGCCGCCGGATGCACGCAGAAGAGCGGGGCCTTGGTGCCGCCGGCGCGCAGCGGGAGCAGCACGTCGAGGGCGCTGCGGGCGTCGGTGGCGGCCGTGTCCGTGAGGTCGCGGGCGACGCGCCGGGCGAGGGCGGCCACGGTCGGGGCCTCGAAGAGGACCCGTATGCCGAGGTCGGCGCCGAGGCCGGTACGGATCCGGCCGAGCAGCTTCATGGCGAGGAGGGAGTGGCCGCCGAGGTCGAAGAAGCCGTCGTCGACGGAGACCGGGCCGGGGAGGCCGAGGACCTCGGCGAAGAGACCGCACAGTACTTCCTCGTGTGCCGTCCGGGGTGGGCGCCCGGTGGGTGAGGAGACGAAGTCGGGCGCGGGCAGCGCGCGCCGGTCGACCTTGCCGCTGGCGGTCAGCGGCAGCGCGTCGAGCGGAACGACGGCGGCGGGGAGCATGTGGCCGGGCAGCGACTCGGCGGCGAAGGCGCGCAGTTCGGCCGGATCGAGCGGCCCGTCCGTCACGACGTGGGCGACCAGGCGGGGCCCTGCGGCGGCGTCCTCGTGGACGGTGACGGTGGCGGCGTGGACCTGGGGGTGCCGGGTCAGCACGTGCTCGATCTCGCCGGGTTCGATGCGGAAGCCGCGGATCTTGACCTGGTGGTCGGTGCGGCCCAGGTAGTCGATCCGGCCGTCACGGGCGCGGCGCACCAGGTCGCCCGTGCGGTACATCCGCTCCCCCGCCGCGAACGGGTCGGCGACGAAGCGCTCGGCGGTCAGCGCGGGGCGGCCGAGGTAGCCGCGGGCGAGGCCGGCGCCGGCCAGGTAGAGCTCGCCGGGCACGCCGGCGGGGACCGGGTGGAGGTGGTCGTCGAGGACGTAGGCGCGGGTGCCGAGGGCGGTCCGGCCGAGGGCCGGGCGCTCGGTGGCGGCGATCGGCTGGGTGAGCGCGTCGACGGTGGACTCGGTGGGCCCGTAGAGGTTGTGGGCTTCGACGCCCGGCGCCTCGCGCAGCCGGTCCCAGAGGGTCTGCCCGACCGCCTCGCCGCCGAGCAGCACCACGCGGGCGTCCTCCGACGGACGGGGCTCGTCCAGCAGGCCTTCGTCGACGAGCTGCTCGGCGTAGGAGGGCGTGACCTCCAGGACGTCGATCGACTCGGTCCGGACGTGCCGGACGAGCGCGGCGGCGTCGCGGCGGACGTCGTCTCCGACGAGGTGCAGTTCGTGGCCGGCGGCCAGCCAGAGGATGCCGTCCCAGGAGGCGTCGAAGCAGAGCGAGGCGGTCAGCGCGACCCGCCGGCGGCCGTGCCGCCGCTCGGTGGCGCCGATCGGCCCGGTGGCGGACCGGTGCGAGGCCAGCAGCGCGGCGATCGAACCGTGGCTCACCACCACGCCCTTGGGCCGGCCGGTGGAGCCCGAGGTGTAGATGACGTACGCGGCGTCGGAGGCGGTGACGGGGCGCGCCGCGCTGCCCGCGGCGGAGCAGCGGGCGGACCCGTCCGTACGATCCGGGTCGGCCGCACGGTGCGAAGTGTCCGTCCGGTCCGGGGAGTCCGTCGGGTCCGGGGAGTCCGTCCGGTCCGGGGAGTCCATCCGGTCCGGGTCCGCCGTGCGGGCCGGAGAGGCCGGGGGGACGGTGATGGCGGTCAGGTCCGCGAGCAGTTCGGGCAGGGGCCAGCCTTCGCCCGTCACGGCCAGGGCGGGCGCCGCGTCGGCGAGCATCGCGGCCGTGCGGTCGGCCGGGTACTCGGCGTCCAGCGGGAGCGAGGCGGCACCGGCCTTGAGCACGGCGACCAGCGCGACCACGGAGTCCGCGGAGCGCGGCAGGGCCAGGGCGACCACCGTGTCCGGTCCGGCGCCCGCGGCCGCGAGGCGGTCGGCGAGGCGGTCGGCGCGGTCGTTCAGTTCGGCCCAGCTCAGTCGGGTGTCCCCGGCGACGAGGGCGGTCTCTGCGGGCGTGCGGGTCGCCTGGGCCGCGAGGACGGCGGGCAGCAGCGGCACGTCCGACCGCAGGGCGTCCGCGTCGGCGACGAGCTCCGCGCGTTCGTCGGCGGAGAGCAGGTCGATGCGGCCGATGGGCCGGTCGGGGACGGCCGCGGCGGCCGCGAGCAGCCGGCCGAGGCGGACCGCCAGGGACTCGACGGTCTCCCGGTCGAAGAGGTCGGTGGCGAAGTCGATGGCGCACTCGAGTCCTGCGGGTGTGCCGTCGGCGTCGAAGGCCTCGCCCATGGCGATGGAGAGGTCGAACTTGGCCACGTACCCGCCGACCGGTTCGACGGTGGCGGAGAGCCCGGCCAGGTCCAGGGGCGCGGCCTGCGGATCGCCCTGTCCGCCGCCCTGGAGCAGCAGCATCACCTGGAAGAGCGGGTGGCGGGCGAGCGAACGGGCCGGGTTGAACTCCTCGACCAGCCGCTCGAACGGCACGTCCTGGTGGGCGTGGGCGTCGAGCTGGGTCTCCCGCACGCGGCCGAGGAGTTCGGCGAAGGTGGGGTCCCCGGAGGTGTCGGTGCGCAGGACGAGCGTGTTGACGAAGAAGCCGACGAGATCGTCCAGGGCCTCGTCCGAGCGGCCGGCGACCACCGAACCGATCGGGATGTCCGTACCCGCGCCCAGCCGCGTCAGCAGCGCGGCGAGTCCGGCCTGCAGGGTCATGAACAGCGTGACCCGGTGCTCTCGGCTCAACTCGACCAGGGACCGGTGCAGTTCGGCACCGAGCGGGAGGACGACGCGGTCGCCGTGGTGGCCGCTGTCGGCGCGACGGGAACGGTCGACGGGCAGCGACAGCTCCTCGGGGAGACCGGCCAGGGTCTCGCGCCAGTAGGCGAGCTGGCGTGCGGCGAGGCTGTCGGGGTCGGCCTCGTCGCCGAGGAGTTCGCGCTGCCACAGGGCGTAGTCGGCGTACTGCACCGGCAGCGGCTGCCAGTCGGGCGCCTGCCCGGCGCGTCGGGCGGCGTAGCCGGTGGCGAGGTCCCGCAGCAGCGGGTCCATGGACAGGCCGTCGCCGGCGATGTGGTGGAGGACGAGGACGAGCAGGTGCTCGTCCTCGGCGAGCGGGAACAGGTGGGCGCGTACGGGGAGTTCGGCGGCGAGGTCGAAGGGGACGGCGGTGCACTCCGCCAGGGCCGCGGCCGGGTCGGCGGGCCGGGCCGCACGGCGGTCGAAGGCGATCCTGGCCTCGGCCGGCGCGAGGATCCGCTGCCGGGGTTCGCCGTCCTGTTCGCCGATCAGGGTGCGCAGGATCTCGTGACGGGCGACCAGGTCGCCGAGGGCGAGCTCCAGGGCGGCCGGGTCGAGCGGGCCGCTGACGCGCAGGGCGAGCGGGAGGTTGTAGAGGGCGCTGGGACCTTCCATCCGGTCGATCAGCCAGAGCCGCTGCTGGGCGAAGGAGAGCGGGAGCCGTTCGGGGCGGTCGCCGGCGGTGAGCGCGAGCCGGGTGCCGCCGCCGTCCAGGCGCTGGGCGAGACCGG
>NZ_SDOY01000175.1:100476-167976 GCF_004117935.1 Streptomyces roseicoloratus
GGCCAGGGTCTCGCGCCAGTAGGCGAGCTGGCGTGCGGCGAGGCTGTCGGGGTCGGCCTCGTCGCCGAGGAGTTCGCGCTGCCAGAGCGCGTAGTCGGCGTACTGCACCGGCAGCGGCTGCCAGTCGGGCGTCCGGCCGTCGCGGCGGGCTCCGTAGGCGGTGGCCAGGTCCCGCAGCAGCGGGCCCATCGACCAGCCGTCGCCGGCGATGTGGTGCAGGGCGACGACCAGGACGTGCTCCTCGGGGGCGACTTCGAGCAGGGTGACCCGTACGGGAGGCTCGGCGGCGAGGTCGAAGGGGCGGCGGGCGGCTTGGTCGATGGCGGCGTCCACCGACTCGGGGGCGCAGTCGACCGGGTGCACGGGGAGCGGGGCGTCGGCAGGGGCGAGGATCAGCTGCCGGGGTTCGCCGTCGTGCTCGGCGACGACGGTGCGCAGGATCTCGTGGCGGGCGACCAGGTCGCCGAGGGCGAGCTCCAGGGCGGCCGGGTCGAGCGGGCCGGTGAGACGCAGCGCGAGCGGCATGTTGTAGAGGGCGCCGGGTCCTTCCATGCGGTCGATCAGCCAGAGGCGCCGCTGGGCGGAGGAGAGCGGGAGCCGTTCGGGGCGGTCGCCGGCGGTGAGCGCGAGCCGGGTGCCGCCGCCGTCCAGGCGCTGGGCGAGACCGGCCACCGTCGGCGCCTCGAACACGTCGCGGATGCCGAGCTCGGCGCCGAGCGCCGCACGTACCCGGCTGAGCAGCCTGGTGGCGAGCAGCGAGTGCCCGCCGAGGGCGAAGAAGTCGTCGTCGGCCGAGACCTGGCCGGTCAGGCCGAGCACCTCGGCGAACAGGCCGCAGAGGATCTCCTCGGAGGCCGTACGGGCGGTCCGGCCGCCGGCGGTCACCGCGAAGTCGGGGGCGGGCAGGGCGGAGCGGTCGAGCTTGCCGTTGACGGTGAGCGGCAGCGCGTCGAGCGTCACGAAGGCCGCCGGGACCATGTGGTCGGGCAGTGCGGCGGCCGCGTGGGCGCGCAGCGCGGCCGGGTCGAGCGGGGTGCGCGTGACGACGTGGGCGGCGAGGCGGGTGCCGGCCGCGCTGTCCGCGCCGTCGGTGTAGGGCAGCACCGCGGCCTGGAGGACGTCGGGGTGGGCGGTGAGGACGGTCTCGATCTCGCCGGGTTCGATCCGGAAGCCGCGCACCTTGACCTGGTGGTCGGTGCGGCCGAGGTACTCGATGCGTCCGTCGGGGCGGCGCCGGACGAGGTCGCCGGTGCGGTACATCCGCTCCCCCGGCGCGAACGGGTCGGCGACGAAGCGTTCGGCGGTCAGCGCGGGGCGGCCGAGGTAGCCGCGGGCCAGACCGTCGCCGCTCAGGTACAGCTCGCCGGGGACGCCGGGCGGCACGGGTCGCAGTCCGGCGTCCAGGACGTGGGCGCGGAGGTTGGGCAGCGGGCGGCCGATCAGGGGGCGCGGGTCGGCGTCGAGGCGGTGGTGGACGGCGTCGACGGTGCACTCGGTGGGGCCGTACATGTTGAGCACGACGGTGCCGGGGGCGGCGGCGAGGGTGGTCCACAGGCTCTGGCCGAGGGCCTCGCCGCCGACCATGAGGAGGGCGGGCGGACAGCGGTCGAGCAGGCCTTCCTCGACGAGGCGCTGGGCCTGGCCGGGGGTGGCGTCGACGACGTCGGTGCCGGTGGTCTCGGCGTGGCGGACGATCGCGGCGGCGTCGCGGCGCACGTCGTCGTCGAGCAGGTGGAGTTCGTGTCCCGCGACCATCCACAGCAGTGCTTCGAGGGCGGTGTCGAAGGACAGCGAGGCGATGGCGGCGAACCGGAACCTGCGGCCGGGGTGGGACTCCTGAGCGGCGGCGATGGTGACGTCGCGGTGGAAGGCGAGCAGGTTGGCGAGGCCGCCGTGGCGGACCACCACGCCCTTGGGCAGGCCGGTGGAGCCGGAGGTGTAGATGACGTACGCGGCGTGGGACGCCGTGAGGCGGACGGGCGGGGCGGTGGCGGGCCGGGCCGGGTCGTCCTCGGCGGCGTCGAGGACGGTGAGGCCGTCGAGGACGTCGGGCAGCGGCCAGCCGGCGGTGGTGAGCACGGCCGCCGGGCGGGCGTCGGCCAGCATGTGGGCGATCCGCTCCCGCGGGTACTCGGCGTCCAGCGGAAGGAACGCCGCACCCGCCTTGAGCACGGCGAGCAACGCGACCACGGACTCCGCCGAACGGGGCACGGCGAGCGCCACCACGTCCTCCGGACCGACACCGGAGGCGGTCAGACCGTGGGCCAGACGGTTGGCGCGGGCGTCGAGCTCGGCATAGGTCAGCCGGGTGTCCCCGAAGACCAGGGCGGTGTCGTCCGGGGTCGCGGCCGCCTGGGCGGCGAAGGCGTCCGGGACGAGGGTGCCGGTGCCGGGCCGGGTGGTGTCGTGCCAGGCGGCGAGCTCGGCGCGGCCGGTGTCGCCGAGGACGTCGAGTTCGGCGACGGGACGGTGCGGGTCGTCGGCGGCCTGGGCGAGGAGGCGGGTCAGGGCTTCGGCGAGCCGTTCGGCGGTGGTGCGGTCGAACAGGTCGGTGGCGAACTCGAGGCCGCCCTCCAGCCCGGCCGGGCTGCCGTCCGGGTGGTGGCGCTCGGAGAGGTTGAGGGTCAGGTCGAAGGCGGTGCTGGGCAGGCCGAGCGGCTCGTAGGAGGTGCGCGTGCCGGGGAACTCGGGGCCGCCGCCCGCGGTGTTGTCGAACGCGATCATGACCTGGAACAGCGGGTGCCTTGCCAGGGTGCGGACCGGGTTGAGTTCCTCGACGAGACGCTCGAACGGCACGTCCTGGTGCGCGTAGGCGGCGAGGGCGGACTCCCTCACCCGGGTGAGCAGTTCGGCGAAGGTGGGCCGGCCGCCGAGGTCGGTGCGCAGCACCAGGGTGCCGGCGAAGAAGCCGACGAGCTCGTCGAGGGCGGGGTCCAGGCGGCCGGCCAGCGGGGTGCCGACGGGCAGGTCGTCGCCGGCGCCGAAGCGGTGCAGGAGGGTGGCGTAGGCGGCCTGGAGCACCATGAAGAGGGTGACTCCGTGCGCGGCGGCCAGTCCGGCGAGCCGTGCGTGCAGTTCGGGGTCGAGCTCCAGTGGTACGACGTCGCCGCGGTGGCTCGCGACCGCCGGGCGCGGCCGGTCGAGCGGCAGCGGCAGCTCGTCCGGGAGGCCGGACAGGGCCTCGCGCCAGTAGGCGAGTTGGCGGGAGAGCGGAGATGCGGGGTCGGTGTCGTCGCCGAGCGTCCGGTACTGCCAGAGGGTGTAGTCGGCGTACTGGACGGGCAGCGGCTCCCAGGCCGGCGCCTCGCCACCGAGACGGGCGGTGTAGGCCTCGGCGAGGTCGCGGAAGAGCGGGCGCAGCGACCAGCCGTCGCTGGCGATGTGGTGCATGACCAGCAGGAGGACGTGCTCGCCGGGTGCGTCGGCCGATGCCGGCGCCTCGTGCCGCAGATAGGCGTGCAGCGGGATGTCGGCGGCGAGGTCGAAGGTGTGGCCGACGAGCTCCGGCAGCGGGCGGTCGGTGACGGTGAGCAGCGGGCCGGGGGCGGCGGGCAGGACGCGCTGGTACGGGATGCCGTCGTGGGCTCCGAAGACGGTGCGGAGCGCTTCGTGGCGGCCGACGACGTCGTGCAGCGCGTTCTCCAGGGCGGCCGGGTCGACCGGGCCGGTGAGCCGGAGGGCGAGGGTGACGTTGTAGGTGGTGGCGGGGCCCTCGGCCTGGCCGAGGAACCACAGCCGGCGCTGGGCGAAGGAGACCGGAAGCCGCTCGGGCCGGGGTTCCGGGCGCAGGGCGGGGCGGGCCGGTTCGGTGGCGAGCCGGGCGGCGAGGGCGGCGACGGTCGGGGCCTGGAAGAGGTCGCCGATGGCGAGTTCGGCGCCGAGTTCGGCGCGCGCCCGGCCGATGAGGCGGGTGGCGAGGAGGGAGTGGCCGCCGAGTTCGAAGAAGTCGTCGTCGATGGTGATGTCGTCGATGCCGAGGATCTCGCCGAAGAGTGCGCACAGGGTGTGCTCGCGTTCGTCGCGCGGGGCGCGGCCCGCGGTGTCGGCGGCGAGTTCGGGGGCGGGCAGGGCGCGCCGGTCGACCTTGCCGTTGGCGTTGAGCGGCAGGGCGGGCAGGACGACGACGGCCGAGGGGACCATGTAGCCGGGGAGTGTCGCGGCGGCGAACGCCTTGAGCTCGGCGTCGAGTTCGGTGTTCGCGTCGGACGCGGACTCGGGGACGGCGCAGTAGCCGACGAGGCGGATGTCGCCGGGGCGGTCCTCGCGCGGGACGACGATGACCTGGCGGACGGCCGGGTGGCGGGAGAGGACGGCCTCGATCTCGCCGGGTTCGATCCGGAAGCCGCGCAGCTTGACCTGGCCGTCGATCCTGCCGAGGAACTCGATCGCCCCGTCGGTCCGGCGGCGCACCAGGTCGCCCGTGCGGTACATCCGCTCCCCCGGCGCCGAGGGGTCCGCGACGAAGCGTTCGGCGGTGAGCGCGGGCCGGTTCCAGTAGCCGCGGGCCAGGCCGGCTCCCGCCACGTACAGCTCGCCGGGGACGCCGGGCGGTACGGGCCGGAGCCGGGCGTCGAGGACGTGGGCGCGCATGTTGTCGAGCGGGGCGCCGATCGGCGGCCGCGGGCCGGTCAGGTCGGCGGGCGTCAGCCGGTGGTGGGTGGCGAAGGTGGTGGCCTCGGTGGGCCCGTAGACGTGGGCGAGGAGCAGGTCGGGGCAGTGGTCGAGGACCCGCCGCATCAGGGTGCCGGAGGCCGCCTCGCCGCCGGTGCAGACGGTGCGCAGGGCGCGGAAGGTCTCGGGGGCCTGCTCGGCGACCAGGTCGAAGAGGGCCTTGGTGAGGAAGACGGCGGTGACCTGGTGCCGGGTGACGACGGCGTGCAGGGCGGCGGCGTCCGGGCTGCCGGGCGGGGCGACGACGACGGTGCCGCCGGACAGCAGCGGGGTCCACAGTTCGTAGGTGGCGGCGTCGAAGGCGTGCGGGGAGTGCAGCAGGATCCGGCGGTGCCGGCCGTCCTGCCAGCGGCGGTCGGCGGCGAGGTCGACGACGTCGCGGTGGCGGACGGCGACGCCCTTGGGCGTGCCGGTGGAGCCGGAGGTGAACATCACGTAGGCGAGCCGGTCCGGGTGGACGTCGATGCCCGGGTCGTGGTCGGGCGCGGCCGTCTCGTCGCCGGGCCGGACCACGGTGGCGGTGTGCGGGAAGCCGGGGTCGGCGCGGTCGGTGAGCAGGACGGGGGCGGCGGTGTCGGCGAGCAGTGCGGCCATCCGCTCCGGGGGCAGGCTCGCGTGCATCGGGACGTAGCAGCCGCCGGCCTTGAGGACGGCCAGGGTGGCGACGACCAGGTCGACGGAGCGTTCCATCAGGAGCGCGACCGGGGACTCCGGGCCGACGCCGGAGGCGATCAGGTGGTGGGCGAGCCGGTTGGCGCGGGCGTCCAGCTCGGCGTAGGTGACGGTGCCGCCGTCGTGGGCGAGGGCCGTGGCGGCCGGGGTGCGGGCGGCCTGGGCGGCGAACAGCTCGGGCAGCGAGCCGTGCGGGACGGGCGCGGCGGTGGCGTTCCAGTCCTCGCGGAGTCGGTCGTGCTCCTCGGGCGCGAGGACGTCGAGGGTGCCGATGGGCGCCTCGGGGTCGGCGGCCGCGGCGGCGAGGAGCCGGCCGAGGCGCTCGAAGAGGGTGGTGACGGTGGCGCGGTCGTAGAGGTCGGCAGCGTACTCGACGGAGCCGCTGAGGCCGGCCGGGGCGCCGTCGGCGGTGCGCCGTTCGGTGATGCCGATGTTGAGGTCGAACTTGGCGACGCGCAGGCCGAGCGGCTCGGGCTCCGTCTCCAGGCCGGGCAGGCCGAGTTCGCCCTCCTCGTGGTTCTGCAGGACGAGCAGGGTCTGGAACAGCGGGTGGCGGCCGAGGGCCCGGACCGGGTTGACCTCCTCGACGAGCCGCTCGAACGGCACGTCCTGGTGGGCGAAGGCGTCGAGCTGGGACTCCCGTACGCGGCGGAGGAGTTCGGCGAAGGCCGGGTCGCCGGAGGTGTCGGTGCGCAGCACCAGGGTGTTGACGAAGAAGCCGACCAGGTCGTCGAGCGCCTCGTCGGAGCGGCCGGCGACGCCGGTGCCGAGCGGGATGTCGGTGCCGGCACCGAGCCGGGTGAACAGCGCGGCCAGACCGGCCTGGAGGACGGAGAACAGGGTGGTGCGGTGCCGGCGGGCGAGCTCGGTGAGGGCGGCGTGCAGCTCGGGGCCGTAGTGGAACGGCACGGCGTCCGCGGCGCCGGTCGGCGCGGGCGGCCGGGGCCGGTCGACGGGCAGCTCCAGCTCCTCCGGCAGGCCGGACAGGGCTCCCCTCCAGTAGTCGAGCTGACGGCTCATCAGACTGTCGGGGTCGGTCTCGTCGCCGAGGAGGTCACGCTGCCAGAGCGCGTAGTCGGCGTACTGCACCGGCAGCGGCTCCCAGTCGGGGGCGCGGCCGCCGAGGCGGGCGGAGTAGGCGGTGGCGAGGTCGCGCAGCAGGGGGCCGAGCGACCAGCCGTCACCGGCGATGTGGTGGAGCACGACGAGCAGCACGTGCTCCGCGGGCTCGGCGGGCTCGGTCGGGTGCGGGCAGGGTCCGCCGGCGGTGGCGACGGCGGGTGTGGCGGTGGCCGTGGCGGCCGGTGTGAGCGAGAAGACCGTGACCCGGATGGGCAGTTCGGTGGCCAGGTCGAAGGTGCGGGCGGCGGCCCGGTCCCGCAGGTCCGGGTAGTCGCCGGCCGTGCAGCGGACCGGCGTGAAGGCGATCTCCGCCTCCGCGGACGGCAGGATCCGCTGCACCGGCACGCCGTCGGCCACCGGGAACACGGTGCGCAGGGCCTCGTGCCGGGCGACCACGTCGGCCGTGGCCGCGCGCAGCGCGTCGAGGTCGAGCGCGCCGCGCAGGCGGACCGCGAACGGCAGGTTGTAGAGCGCGGTCGGCCCTTCGATCTGGTCGATCAGCCAGAGACGCTGTTGTGCGTACGAAACCGGGATCACGGTGCTTCCTCTGCTCACGTCACGGCGTGGTGGGTGGTCGGATCGCCTCAGGCGGGGACTGCGGTCGGCGCGGTGGACGGGCCCGCCGTGCGCGCGGCGGTGGGGTCCACCGTGGGCCGGCAGTCCAGGAGGTCCACGGGGCGGCCCATCGCGACGGCGATCTTCCGGTCGCCGCGGTACGGGTCGCGGCCGTGCGCGCAGAGCACGTTGTCGACCAGCATCACGTCGCCGACCTGCCAGGTCTCGCGGACGGTGGCGGCGTCGTAGGCCGCGTTGAGGGCGTCCACGTCCTCCCGGGACAGCGGCTCGCCGTCGCCGAAGCCGGTGTTGAACGGCAGGCCGTCCGGGCCGAACTCGTCGACCATGGCCTCCCGGATGTCCGGGTCGAGCGACCACTCGTTCCAGAACGCCAGGTGGTTGAACCAGACCTCCTCGCCGGTGTGCGGGTGGTGGATCGTGGCCGAACGCAGCTGGCTCGTGCGGAGGTTGCCGTCGGTCTGCCACTCCCAGGAGATGCCGTTCTCCCGGCAGTACGCCTCGACGTCGGCGCGGTCCTCGGTGGCGAAGGCGGTGCGCCAGCCGAGGGAGACGTAGTCCGAGTAGGTGCGGGTGAGCGTCCAGCCGGAGCTCCGGCCGCGGGCCGCCAGGTGGTCGGGAAGCCCGGCGAGGACCTTGCGGACGTCGGCGGTCGGGGTGGCGCCGCCGCTCTCGGGCGCGGTGAGGCAGGCGAAGAGCAGCCGTCCGGGGAAGGTCAGCGTGTAGCTGTTCTCGTTGTGCATCCGGATCGGCTGGGCGGGAGGCAGGTCGGTGGACGAGAAGACACCGTCACCGAAGTCGCTGCGCGGGGTGGCCTTCTCCCGGTACGGGGTGGGCTCGGGTATCAGCACGTCGCGGACGGCGGCGACGTCGGCGGGCTGCGCGACCGGCAGGCCGCGGAGGAAGATCGTGCCGTGCTCGTGCAGGGCGGCGGTGAGCGCGGTCTCGTTCTCGCGCAGCCAGGCGCAGGCCTCGGCGAGGCCGGCGGTGGGCGGCACGTGGGCGAGGGCCGGGCGGCCGGGGTTCAGCTCCCAGGTCGGCATGGCGGCGCTCACCGCTGGTCGAGGGTGGCGAGCAGGCTCGCGGGGCGGATGTCGGTCCAGTTGGCCTCGATCCAGTCCAGGCACTCCTGGCGCGGGGCCTCGCCGTGGACGGTGGTCCAGCCGGCGGGCACGTCGATCCAGACCGGCCAGAGCGAGTGCTGGTTCTCGTCGTTGACCAGGACCAGGTAGCCGGCGTTGTCGTCCTCGAACGGGTTGCTCATGGTGGTCTCCGTAGGGTGATCGGTGATCCGGGGTGCGATTCGAAGGTAGGTGTGCCGGGGCGGCGGGAGCGGCACAAGCTCCGGCAGGTGAGCGGCAGTTGGCCCACTGCCGGAGGGTCCGGCGGGTGGGTCGTCCGCGGGGCGGGCGGCGTGGCCGGCGCACCGCTCGCGGGGCGGCCGGGCGGGCGGCACGTCGAGCGGCGGCTCCCCGGCGGAGGGCTCCCCGGCGGAGTGCTCATCGAGGGACGGCACGTCGACGGGCGGCTCCCCGGCGTGCGGCTCATCGAGGGACGGCTCATCGGCTGACGAGGCGCACCGGGAAGCGGTCGAGACCGAAGTTGATGATCGAGTGGTTGTGCTCGACCGGCCCGGTCGGCTCGATGCGGACGGTCTTCTCCAGGGCGGCCGTGTACAGGGCGCTGAGCTCGGCCTTGGCCAGCGGGGCGCCGATGCAGTAGTGGGCGCCGAGGCCGAGCGCCAGGTGCTTGTTGGGCGAGCGGTCGAGCAGGATCTCCTCGGGCCGTTCGAAGGCCTCCGGGTCACGGTTGGCGGACCACACCCACACCGCGACCCGGTCGCCGCGCCGGATCCGCCGGCCGCCCAGTTCGATGTCGCGGGTGGCGGTGCGCAGGGTGTGCAGGCCGACCGAGGTCCAGCGCAGCAGCTCGTCCACGGCGGAGTCCATGGACACCTCGCCCTGCTGGAGCTTCCGCCACAGGTCGGGGCGCTGGACGAGGGTGTACAGGCCCATCGCGGCGGTGTGGCGGACCGTCTGGACGCCGCCCACGACGATGTTGTCCAGGTTGAGCACGACGTCCTCGACCGGCAGGAGCCGTCCGCCGACCTTGTACGTGGCCATCATGGAGATCAGGTCGTCGCGGGGGTCGGAGCGGCGCAGCATCACCTGGTGCAGGAGGTACGGGATCAACTGCTGGTGGCCGGCCCGGCGTTCCTCGGGCGTGCGGCCGAGGAAGGCGACGTCGCAGACCCGTACCACCATGTCGCGGTCCTTCTCGGGCACGTCGAGCAGGTCGCACATGACGGCGAGCGGCAGCGCGGAGACCACGTCGACGAGGTCGGCCTCGCCCTGCTCGACGGCCCGGTCGAAGAGCTCACCGGCCCGCTCGGTGATGGAGCGGGCGGCGCCCCGCACCCCGTTCTTGGAGAAGAACGGATTGGCGGGGGCGCGCAGTTCGCGGTGGCGGGGCGGGTCGGTGAGGGCCATCATCCGGCCCGATCCGACGGGCACGTTGCCCTCGCCTGCGCCGAGGAGCGAGCCGGACTCCGAGCTGAACGCGGCGGCGTTGCGGAGCACGTCCGCCGACTCCTTGTAGGTGAGCACCGACCAGACGGGCCCGTCGTCGACGGTGTCGGTGAGGTGGACGGGTGCCTCGCGGCGCAGCTCGGCGACGAGTTCCGGGGTGTCGGGCCGGGCCCACAGGGCCGGGTCGGTGAGGTCGACGGCGGTGGTGGCGGTGAGGGTCGGCATCAGTGCTCCCTGGGGGCGGTGGCGCACGGGGCGGGGGTGGCGGACGGGGCGGGGGTGGAGGTGGTGGCAGGGCCTGCGGTGTTCTCGGAGCCGTGGGCGGCGGCGGGCGGCGCGGCGGCCGGGCGGGAGGTGGCCGCCGCCGGTGCGGAGGCCTGCCGGCGCGTCAGGAGTGAGGTCAGGAGGTCGACCGGTCCCGGTCGGTCGACGGTGGCGAGCAGGTGCCCGCCGGGTACGACGCGGTGGCCGAAGGCGCCTTGGGTGTGGGCGGCCCAGCCGGTGAGGCCGGTGGTGGCGAGCATCGGGTCGTCGGCGCCGGCCAGGGCGTGGAGGGCGGAGCGGAGCGGCGCGTGCGGGCGGTGCCGGTAGGTGGCGCTGACGGCGAGGTCGGTGCGGATGGTGCCGAGGGCGAGTTCGGCCAGGTCGGGATCGGCGCCGACCAGCTCGTCCAGGCCGGTGAGCCGGAGGAGTTCGGCCGCGTCCAGGCTGCCGGTCTCGCGTTCCTCCCACTCGGCGGGACTCGGCGCGCCGGCCACGACGACCAGCTCGGGGCGGCGGTCGGCGGGCAGGGCGCGGGCGACCTCGTAGGCGAGCAGGGCGCCGAAGCTCTGCCCGTAGAAGGCGAACCTGCCGCCCTCGCCGCCGGTCAGGTGCGGGGCCAGCGCCTCGGTGACGGCGGCCACCAGGGCGTCGAAGTCGGGCGGCATCGGGTGCCGGCTGCGGCCGCCCCTGGCCGGCGGGCGCAGCGCCCACACCTCGGCGGCGGGGGCGAGGGCGCGGGCCAGCGGGGTGTACGCGGTGGCGTCGCCACCGGCGTGCGGGAAGCAGAACAGGCGGACGGGGCGGTGCTGCTGGGGCGCGGGCACCAGCAGCCAGTCGCCCTCGACGCGGGGGCGGGCGGTCCGGGGAGCCGGCGTGCCGAACGCGGTCGTCAGGGTGGTCATCGGACGGCCGCCCGGCGGGCGGTGAGCGCGGGGCGCGCGGCGGCGGGACCGGCCGCGGCGGCGCGGCGGACGGCGGCGGTGAAGTCGGCGAGGTCGACGGCGTCGAGGAGGTGCCGGAGCTGGAGCTCCACGCCGAGCTTGCGGCGCAGGAGGTGGACGACGCGGAGGGCGGCGAGCGAGTGCCCGCCGAGGGAGAGGAAGTCGTCGGTCGGCTCGACGGCGGGCACGCCGAGCACGGTGCGCCAGACCTCGGCGACCTGCTCGTCCACCGCCCCGGGCGTGTCCGGTGCGGCGGCGTTCTCCGCGAGGGCGTCGGAGGGGGCGGGCAGGGCGCGGTGGTCGACCTTGCCGTTCGGGGTGAGCGGCAGGGCGTCGAGCACGGTCAGGGTGGACGGCACCAGGTGGGCGGGCAGGGTGCGGCGGAGCTCGGCCAGCAGGTCGGAGGGGCGGCGGGCCGCGACCGCCTGCTCCCCGCCCGCGGCGCCGGTGACGTAGCCGGCCAGGCGCAGGTCGCCGGGCGCGGCCTCGTGCACGGTGACCGCGGCGGCCGTGACGCCGCCGAGGGCGGCGAGCGCGTGCTCGACCTCGCCCAGCTCGATCCGGAAGCCGCGCAGCTTGACCTGGCGGTCCACCCGGCCGACGTACTCCAGCAGTCCGTCGGCGGAGCGGCGGGCCTGGTCGCCGGTGCGGTACATCCGCGCACCGGGCTCCGGGGCGAACGGGTCCGCGACGAACCGGCCAGCCGTCAGACCCGCGTGGCCGGGGTATCCGTGGGCGAGGCCGGGTCCGGCCAGGTACAGCTCGCCGACCGCACCGGCGGCCGTCACCGGCCTGAGCCGGTCGTCGAGGAGGTGCGCGCGGACGCCGGGCAGCGGCTCGCCCAGGTGCGGGCCGGGACCGGAGATGGGCGTGGTGATCGCGTCGACGGTGCACTCCGTGGGGCCGTACAGGTTGAGCGCGTCGATCCCGCCGTCGGCCAGCTCGCGCCAGGTGCGGGCGGGGACGGGCTCGCCGCCCATGAAGAGGCGCGGCACCCGGGCGCCGGCCAGCGGCTCCCGGAGCAGCTGCCAGTGCGAGGGCGTCAGGTCGAGGTCGGTGACGCCGTTCTCGGCGAGCAGCCGTACGAGAAGGGCGGGTTCGGCGCGCCGGGCGTCGTCGATCACCACGAGGGTGTCGCCGCGGCAGATGCGGATCCACTGCTGGACGGAGGCGTCGAAGGAGACGCTGGCGTTCCAGGCGACGACGCCCGGCTCCGGCCGGTAGGCCCCGCTGCCCTCCAGGGCGGCGGCGAGGTCCGCGACGGCGCCGTGCGACACCTCGACTCCCTTGGGGCGGCCGGTGGAGCCGGACGTGTAGATGACGTACGCGGAGTCGAGCGGGTGCGGCGTGAAGGCCGCCGCCGGTGCGCCCGCCGCGTCCGGCCGGATCACCGGGACGCCCTCCGGTACGGGCGGCGCGGCGTCGGCGCTGACCACGGCGGCGAGCCGCGCGTCGGCGGCCATGAAGCCGATCCGCTCGGCCGGATAGGCGGGATCGAGCGGCACGTACGCCGCGCCCGCCCGCCAGACGGCGAGCAGCGCGACGGGCAGGTCGGAGGTACGGCCGAGGTGCACCCCGACCCGGTCCCCGCGCCGCACTCCGGCGGCTCGCAGGGCGCCGGCCAGCGCGGCGGTGCGACGGTCCAGCGCGGCGAAGTCGAGGTCGCCGTCGACGGCGTGCACGGCGGGCCGCGCGGGATGCGCGGCGACCGCGTCACGGAGCCGGGCCAGCAGGTCGGGGGCGGTGGTGTCGGCGGCGGACACGGCGGCCGCGGCGGTGGCAGGCTCGGCGTAGGTGGTCATGCGAGGGCACTCCTTGGTGGTCGGTGCTGAGAGGTGAATGAGCGCGGAGGGAGGGACGTGGGTTGTTCGCGCGGGTGGACCCAGGGCCGGGTGGACCCAGGGCCGGGCGGTCCCAGGGCGGGCGGCTCGAGGGCCGGGCGTCCCGGAATCGGGGGCCCGGGGGCCGGGTGGCCGCCCTGGAGCGGGCCGCCGCGGGACCGGGCCGCCCCGGGACCGGGCGGTGCGCCCGGGATCAGGTGGCCCGGGGGCCCGGGGCCCCGGGATCGGGCGGACCGCCCGGGATCAGGTGACCCCGAGGGCCGGTGGACCCGTCGGGTCAGACGTCGTCCGCCAGGCGCCGTAGCGCTTCCTCGTACGCGTCCATGAACTCCTCCGCCGTCGTGTCGTCCACCACCGCGCGCTGGTGGTCGACGGCGAGCAGGACGCGGTCCGAGACGGGGTCCTGGATCAGGGAGGCGCCGAAGGCGAAGCTGTTCGGCTCGTGGCGGAGGGTGGGTTCGCAGCCGATGCGGGCGTCCTCGATGCGGGCGGCGCTGAGGCGGCCGAGGGCGTGGAAGCGCAGGTAGCCGAACTGGCTGTCGAGGGCGGTGTCGGCCATCATGCGGGCCAGGCGGGCGAACGGGACCCGGCGGTGCGGCATCACGTCCAGTTCCTCGCGGTGGACGTGGCGGACGAGCGCCGCCAGGTCGTCCCCGGGCTCGGCGACGAGGGGGACGGTGTTGAGGAACAGGCCGTACACCTCGGTGCCGCCGAGCCGTTCGAGCCGGCCGTTCATGGCGAGGCCGGTGGTGACCCGGCGCCGTCCGGTGATCCGGGCGAGGGCGTGGAGGTGGGCGGCGAGCGCGACCGACTTGACCGGGACGGCGAGGGCGTCGGCGACGGCGCGCAGCTGTCCGGGGGCGTCGGGCAGCACCCGCTCCACCGTGCGCGGCAGTTCGTGGACGTCCTCGCTGCCGGGCCAGAGCTGGCCGGTGGCGCCGTCGAGCCGTTCCCGCCAGTACGCGAGCGACTCCGGGTCGGCGGCGGCGTCGCGTTCCACGGCGACGAAGTCGCGGAAGGAGGTGCGGGGCGGCGGCGTGGGCGCGGAGGACGGGTCGGCGGCGAGCGCGGTGTGCCGTTCGAGGATCTCGGTGAGGAGCGAGGTGAAGCTCCAGCCGTCGAGGATGGCGTGGTGCTCGGAGATGGTGAGCTGGAAGGCGTCGTCGGCGAGCCGCTGCGCGGTGATCCGGAACAGCGGTGGCGCGGTGAGGTCGAACGGCCGGTCCCTGTGGTGGGCGAAGACGGCGCGGATCCGTTCGTCCTGCTGCTCCGGGCTCGCGCCGCGCAGGTCCGCGAACTCGACCGGTGCGGGGAGTGTGCCGTGGACGAGCTGGAGCGGCTCGCCGTAGCCGGAGAGGTCGAGTCCGGTGCGCAGGACGGCGTGCCGGGCCAGGGCCTCCTCGACCGAGCGGCGCAGGGCGGTCTCGTCGAGGTCTCCGCCGATGCGGTAGGAGTTGACGTTGTGGTAGCTGTCGGTGCCGCCGGCGACCTCCATGTGGAAGACCATGGAGAGCTGCATGGAGACCATGGGGTAGGCGTCGACGATCCCGGGCGGGAGGTCGGCCCGGTCCTCGTCGTCGATCAGCGCGAACGGCCGGCCGGCGTCGGGGTCGGTGGCCACCGGGCGGGCCAGTGGCAGGAGTTCGGCGACGGTGGGGGCGTTGAAGACGTCGCGCAGGGTGACCTGCCAGCCTCGGTCGTGCAGGGCGCCGGCGAGCTGGACGGCGCGGATGGAGTCGCCGCCGAGGTGGAAGAAGTCGTCGTGGACGCCGATGCCGGCGACGCCGAGCACGTCGGTCCAGACGGCGGCGAACAGCTCCTCCTCCGGGGTGCGCGGCTCGACGTGCCGGCCGCCGGCGGTGGCGGCCGCGGCCCGGTCGGGTGCGGGCAGCGCGGCCCGGTCGACCTTGCCGTTGACGGTGAGCGGGATCGCGTCCAGGACGGTGACGGTCGCCGGGATCATGTACGCGGGCAGGGTGCGGCCGAGGAAGTCCCGCAGGTCGTGGGGCTCGGCGGACGCGCTTCCCGTGACGTACGCGGCGAGGCGGTCCTCGTGGACGGTGACCACGCACGCGTCCACGTCGGGATGGGCGGCGACGGCGTTCTCGATCTCGCCGAGTTCGATCCGGAAGCCGCGCAGTTTCACCTGGAAGTCGGCGCGGCCGACGTATTCGAGACCGCCGTCGGGGAGCCGTCTGGCGACGTCGCCGGTGCGGTAGAGCCGGGCGCCGGGCGGGCCGTACGGGTCGGCGACGAAGCGGCCGGCGGTGAGGCCGGGGCGGCCCCAGTAGCCGTGGGCGAGACTGCCGCCGCCGATGTAGAGCTCGCCGGGGACGCCCGGCGGGCAGGGCCGCAGCCAGTCGTCGAGGACGAGGGCGGTGAGGTGGGGCATGGGTGCGCCGACCAGGCTGCGTGCGAAGCCGGCGCCGCCTTCGGCGACGTCGTGGACGGTGACGTGCACGGTGGTCTCGGTGATGCCGTACAGGTTGCAGAGCCGGGCGGGCGGCAACGGGTCGAGTTCGTGCCAGCGCTGGACGACCGCCGGGTCGAGCGCCTCGCCGCCGAGCATGATCCAGCGCAGTGCGGGCAGTTCGCGCGGGCGGCGGCGCAGCGCCGGTTCGAGCTGGCGGAGGGCGGACGGTGTGAGGCACAGGTGGGTGACCGCTTCCTCGTCGAGGAGTCCGGCGAACTCGTCGGGTGAGCGGCTGGTGAGGTAGGGGACGACGATCAGGCGGCCGCCGTGCAGGAGGGCGCCCCACAGCTCCCAGACGGTCCAGTCGAAGGCGTAGCTGTGGAAGAGCGTCCAGGCGGTGTCGGGCCCGAAGCCGAAGTGGTCGCGGCCGGAGTCGAGGAGGCGGCTGACGTGCTCGTGGGCGACGCCGACGCCCTTGGGGCGGCCGGTGGAGCCCGAGGTGAAGATGAGGTAGGCGAGGTCGCCGGGGCGGCCGGCGGCGGGCGGTCTGACGGCCGGGCGGGCGGCGGTCTCCGCGCCGGCGGCGGTGAGGTCGAGGGTCTGCCAGGGGCCGTCGGGGGCCCGGTCGGGCCGGTCGGTGAGGACGAGGGTGACGGCGGTGTCGCCGAAGACGAGGGCAGCGCGGTCGGCCGGGGCGGCCAGGTCGACGGGCACGTAGGCGGCGCCGGTCTTGAGGACGGCGAGGACGGCGGCGGGGACGGCGGCGGTGCGTTCGAGGAGCAGGCCGACCCGGTCGCCCGGGCGCACTCCGCGGTCGATCAGGGTGTGCGCCAACTGGTTGGCGCGGGTGTCGAGTTCGGCGTACGTGAGGGTGACCTGGCCGTCGCTCACGGCGGGCCGGTCGCCGTACGCGTCGGCGGCCCGCTCGAAGAGGTGGTGGAGGCAGTGGCCCGGGTCGAGCCGTGCGGAGCGGTGGGGCCGGTCTTCGGTGGTGAGCCGGAGGACGGTGGCGTCCGGGTCGCCGAGGGCGGCGTCGAGGAGGCCCGCGTAGTCGGCGGCGAGCCGGCGCACGGTGTCGGCGTCGAAGAGGTCGCTGCTGTACTCGGCCTCGCCGCGCAGTTCGCCCGGGCACCCACCGTCGGCGCCGGTGCTGTCGAAGACGGACCAGGTGAGGTCGAACTTGCTGGTGCCGTTGGAGCGGGCGCGCCGCACGGCGGTGGCGGCGCCGAGCACGAGTGGCCTGGGGTCCTCGGCGTGGGCACCGAACACCACCTGCACCAGCGGCGGGTGCTGCGGGTTGCGGGCGGTGCCGAGCAGGTCGACCAGCTGGTCGAAGGGGACGTCGAGGTAGCCGAAGGCGTCGAAGGCGCCGTCCTGGACGTCGGCGAGCAGCCCGCGGAAGGTGGCGTCGGGGGCGAGCCGGACGCGCAGCGGCAGCAGGTTGACGAAGTATCCGAGCAGATCGGCGAGTTCGGGCCGGTCGCGGGTGGTGACGGGGGTGCCGACGATCAGGTCGTCGGCACCGGTCCAGCGGTTCATCAGGAGGGCGAAGGCGGCGAGCTGGACGGTGAACGGGGTGACGCCTTCCTGTTCGGCGAGTGCGCGGACCCGGGCGGCGGTGCCGGGCGCGAGGTCGAAGGGTTCGGTGGCGCCGCGCGGGCTGCGCTCGGCGGGCCGCGGCCGGTCCCCGGGCAGTTCCAGGAGGGTGGGGGCGCCGTCGAGGCTGCGCTTCCAGTGGGCCAGGTGCTCTTCGTACGAGGTGTGCCGGCCTTCCTCTGCCCAGTCGGTGTAGCGGGTGGTGAGCACCGGCAGCTCGGGCACCCGCTCCGCGCCCAAGGCAGCGTGGAACGTGGCGAGTTCGCGTTCGAAGAGTTCGGCGGACCAGCCGTCCCAGACGATGTGGTGGACCACGAAGAGGAGGGTGGTGCGGTCGTCGGCGAGCCGGAAGGCGTCGGCGCGCAGCAGCGGTCCGGTGGTCAGGTCGAAGGGTGCGGCGGCCCGCTCGGCGATCAGCTCCTCGGCGCGCGCGGCCCGTCGGTCCTCGGGCAGGTCGCGGAGGTCGGTGACGGCGAGCGGCACGGCGAGGGTGGGGTGGACGCGCTGGCGCGGGCCGTCCTCGCCCAGCTCGAAGGTGGTGCGCAGCGCCTCCTGGCGGGCGACGACGCCGTCGAGGGCCCGCTGGAGCAGGGCGAGGTCGAGCGGGCCAGTGACGTCGTACGTCCAGGGTGTGGTGTACGTGGCGTCCTGCGGGTTCCACCGGTCGAGGAACCAGAGTCCGCGCTGGAGGCCGGAGACGGGCGCGGTACGGGAGGAGCCGGCCGGGGGCGTGTGCGGCGGCGCTGCGGGCAGGTCGGCGGACGGGCTCACGGCCTCGTTCCCTTCGGTCGGCGGGCGTGGCGTGGGGGCCTGCGGCTGGGCGGGGCGGGTCATCGGGCGGCCATCCGTTCCGCGATGGCGGCGATCGTCCGGCCGCGGAAGACCGCCTGGGGCGGGACGCGGCCGCCGGTCCGCTGCGAGAGCTGCATGGCGACCCGCACGGCGGCCAGCGAGTTGCCGCCGAGCCGGAAGAAGTCGGCGTCGGGGCCGGGGTCCTCGGTGAGCTTGAGGACGGTGCGGACGGCGTCGGCGACGAGGCGCTGGTCCGGGGTCAGCGGGTCGGCCGGAGCGGCGGTCGGCCGCGGGGCCGGGGCGGGCAGGGCGCGGCGGTCGGTCTTGCCGTTCTGGTTGAGCGGCAGCGCGTCGAGGACGTCGAGGGTGGTCGGGACCATGTGCTCGGGCAGCAGGCCGGCCAGGTGGTCGAGCAGCGCGTCCGGGTCGGGGCGCGCCGGTCCCGCTGCGGTCACGTAGGCGGCGAGCCGGCGGTCGCCGGGGGCCGGTTCGTGGACGGTGACGGCGGCTTCGCGCACGGACGGGTGGCGGGTGAGAGCGTCCTCGATCTCGCCGGGTTCCACTCGGAAGCCGCGGATCTTCACCTGGTCGTCGATGCGGCCGGTGATCTCCAGGACGCCTTCGGCGGTCCGGTGGCCGAGGTCGCCGGTGCGGTAGAGCCGCTCGCCGGGCGCGCCGAACGGGGAGGCGACGAAGCGTTCGGCGGTGAGGCCGGGACGGCCGACGTAGCCGAGGGCGAGGCCGGCGCCGGCCGCGTACAGCTCGCCGGTGGTGCCGTCCTGGACGGGCCGCAGCCGCTCGTCGAGGACGTGGATGTCCTTGCCGTGCAGCGGGCGGCCGATCGGGATGGAGGATCCGTCGGCGTCCTCGGGGGTGGCGCGGTGGCAGGTGGTGAGGCCGAGGCTCTCGACGGGGCCGTAGCCGTTGGCGACGACGAGCTCCGGGTACTGGTCGAGCGCCTTGCCGACGTGGGTGACGGAGGCCCGCTCGCCGGCGGTGAAGGCCACCCGCAGGTCGTCGTACGTGTCCGGGAACTCTTCGAGGAGGAAGTTGAACAGGCTGGCGGAGAGTTGGAGTTGGGTGACGCCGTGGCGCCGGGTCAGTTCGGCGACGGCCTGCGGGTCGGGCCGCTGACCGGGCTGGAGCACGCACGCGCCGCCGAAGGCGAGGGCGCCGTACAGCTCCAGGGCGAAGGCGTCCCAGGAGACCGGGGAGCACTGGAGCCACACCTCCTCGGGCCCGAACCTGGCGTAGTCCTGGCCGAGGTAGGTGGTGGTGAGGGCGCGGTGCGGGACGGCGACGCCCTTGGGGCGGCCGGTGGAGCCGGAGGTGAACATCACGCAGGCCAGGTCGGCGCCGGTGACGGGAAGGCCGGGATCGTGGCTCGGCCGGGCGGCGACGGCGGCGGCCTCGGCGTCCAGGTCGAGGTGGCGGGCGACCGGGAACGGCGGGCTCGTGCGGCGGTGGGTGACGAGCAGGGCGGCCGCGCTGTCGGTGACCGCGCCGGCCAGCCGCTCGGCCGGGAAGTCCGGGTCGAGCAGGGTGTAGGCGGCGCCGGTCTTCAGGGCGGCGAGCAGGGCGACGACGAGGTCGGGTCCGCGTTCCACCAGGACGGCGACGGTGTCGCCGCGGCCGATGCCGAGGTCCCGGAGGTGGTGGGCGAGGCGGTTGGCCCGCTCGTTGAGGGTGCCGTAGTCGACGCGGTCCGCGCCGGAGACCAGGGCGAGGGCCCGCGGCCGGCGGGCGGCCCGGTCCTCGAACAGGGTGTGCACGGGTGCCTCGACGGCCGCGGCGAGCGTGCCGAGCCACGCCTCGCACAGTTCGGCCATGGTGCCCGGGTCGAAGAGGTCGGAGTCGTATTCGAAACGGCCGGTGAAGTCGGTGCCGCGGTCGTCGACGGAGATCGACAGGTCGAAGCGGGAGACCGGATTGGAGTGGAGCTCGCGGGTGACCTCGGTGCCGCCGATCGTCAGGGGGCGGGTGTCCAGCGGGTGGAGTTCGAGGAGCACCTGGCAGAGCGGGTTGCGGTCCTCGCTGCGGTCGTCGGGCCGGTCCGCCATGACGGCGCCGGCGATGGCGTCGAAGGGAGCCTCCTGGTGGCGGTAGCCGTCGATGGCCACCTCGCGGACGTGCCGGACCAGGTCGCGGAAGTCCATGTCCTCGTCGAGACGGATGCGCAGCGGCAGCAGGTTGACGAAGTAGCCGATGAGGGCGTCGAGTTCGGCGCGGCCACGGACGCTCACCGGGGAGCCGAGGACGAGGTCGCGGCGTCCGGTGCGCCGGTGGAGGGTGAGCGCGAGTCCGGCGAGGAGCACCATGTACGGCGTCGCGTCCTCGCTGCGGGCCAGGGCGCGGACGGCCTCGGCGACCGGGCGGGGCATGGCGAAGCGGTGGAACGCACCGCGGAAGGCCTGGACCTCGGGACGGGGCCGGTCGGGGGCGAGGACCGGTTCGGTGGGCGCGTCGCGCAGCTGCTCGCGCCAGTGGTCGAGCTGCCGCTCGGCGGTGCCGTCCTGCTGCTGCCAGGCGCTGTAGTCGGCGTACTGGACCGGGAGTTCGGGCAGTTCGGCGGGGCGTCCGGTGGTGAGGGACTCGTACAGGGCGGCCAGCTCGGTCTCGAGGACGGGCAGCGATCCCTCGTCCCAGACGATGTGGTGGCAGAGCAGCAGCAGGGTGGAGGTCTCGCCGGTGCGGTAGAGGTGGGCGCGGACGAGCGGTCCGTTCTCCAGGTCGAAGGGCACGAGCGCGGCCTCGGCGATCAGCGCGTCCACGGCGTCGGCGGTGGTCTCCCGGACGGCGAACGGCACGTCCACGGAGGGGTGGACGACCTGCCGGGGGCCGTCGTCGCCGAGCTCGAACGTGGTGCGCAGCGCGCCGTGGCGGTCGACGACGCCGGCCAGCGCCCGGCGCAGCGGCTCGGGGTCGACGGGTCCGGCGAAGCGGAAGACCCAGGGCACGACGTAGGTCGGCGCGCCGGGGTTCCACTGGTCGAGGAACCACAGTCCGCGCTGGAAGTTCGCCAGCGGCGCCTCGGCGGCGCCGGTCCGGACCAGCTCCGGGCGCTCGCCGGCGTCGGACGCGGCGGTGACGGCGGCGGCGAACTCGGCGAGGGTCGGCGCGTCGAAGATGGTGTACGGGGAGATCATGCCGAACACGTCGAAGACGCGGCCGACCACGCGTACGGCGGTGAGGGAGTCCCCGCCCAGGTGGAAGAAGTTGTCGTCGGCTCCGACCTCGGGCACGCCGAGGACGTCGGCCCACACGGCGGCGATCAGCTGCTCGGCCGGGGTACGGGGCGGCCGGCGGCCCGGGGCGGGTGCGGCGGGCACGGCCCGCGGCTCGGGCAGCGCCGCGCGGTCGACCTTGCCTCCCGCGGTCAGGGGGAAGGCGTCCAGCGGGGTGACGGTCGCGGGGACCATGTGCTCGGGGAGCCGCTCGGCCAGGTGGGCGCGGAGCGCGGCCGGGTCGGGGGCGGGGGTGGTTCCGGCCGGGGTCACGTAGGCGGCGAGCCGGCCCTCGTGCGCCACGACGACGGCGCCGGCGACGTCCGGGTGACCGGCGAGCGTCTGCTCGATCTCGCCGGGCTCGACCCGGAAGCCGCGGATCTTCACCTGGTGGTCGGCGCGGCCGACGAACTCCAGCGGAGCTTCGGCGCCGGAGCGCCGGACCACGTCGCCGGTGCGGTACATCCGGGCGCCGGGCTCCGGCGCGAAGGGGTCGGCGACGAACCGGCCCGCGGTGAGGCCGGATCGGCCGTGGTAGCCGGAGGCGAGCAGCGGCCCGCCGAGGTACAGCTCACCGGTCGTGCCGGGCGCCACCGGCCGCAGCCGCTCGTCGAGGACGTAGGCGCGGCGGTCGCCGAGCGGTCGGCCGATGGGGACGGTCGCGGCCTGCGGGTCCTCCCCCGCGGCCGGGCCCGTCAGTTCGTGGACGGTGGCGGTGACCACGGTCTCGGTCGGCCCGTAGGCGTTGAGCAGCGGGACGCCGGTGGCGGCCCACCAGCCGGCCGCGGCGTCCGGGTAGAGCCGGTCGCTGCCGGAGATCATCAGCCGGAGGCTGCGCGGCGCCCTGCGGCCCTGCTCGCGCAGTGCGGCCACCACTTCCTGGAAGTAACCCGCGGCCAGGTTGGCGACGGTCACGCCCTCGGCCTCGACGAGGTCGAGGAGGGCGGCGGGCGCGAGGAGCTGCTCCTGGGGCACGACGATGCGGGCGCCGGCCCACAGGGCGGTGAGGACCTGTTCGACGGCCACGTCGACGGTCGGTCGGGCGAAGTGCAGCACCACGTCGTCCTCGGTGATCCCGAAGCGCTCGACGGCGGCGGCCAGGTGGCCGTTCAGCGCGGTGAGCGGCACGTGGACGCCCTTGGGGCGGCCGGTGGTGCCGGAGGTGTAGACGAGGTATCCGGCGGTCGCGGCGAGTGCGTCGGCCCGGCCGGTGTCGTCGGTGTCCGCGGTCGTGTCCGCGGTGTCGTCGTGCCCCTCGGCGCCGTCCGTCGGCCGAGAGCCGTCGGACCGGTCGGGCGGCCCTGTGGGTGCGGCGAGTTCGACGAGCCGGCCGTCGGTGTAGGCGAGGGTGGCGCCGGCGTCCTCGCGGATCCAGCGGTTGCGCTCCTCGGGCGCCTCCCGGTCCAGGGGGAGGCAGACGGCGCCGGCCCGGAGGGCGGCGAGCAGGCCGACCACGTGGTCGAGCCGGTCCCTTCCGGTGACGGCGACGGTCCGCCCGGGCGCGATCCGGGCGGCGACGGCACCGCTCAGCTCGTCGAGGTCCCCGTAGGTGACGGTCCAGGAACCGATCCGCAGGGCCGGCCGGTCCGGAAACCGTCGAGCGACGGATATGAAGGGAAAACCGCGAGATTCCATCATCCAACCCCGATGAATCGACGAAGCTACGGGCAGTGGTCGGTAGCGGATTCGACGATAGGGCGGGGTTCGGGGACCGATCGGCAGAATGCTCGGAAGTCCATCGGCAGTTTCAACTGCCGCTCGACCAGGCGTGTTGACGCAGAACAAGGCAGCCCGCCCGGGTGCGCGTGGGCGCCCGGGCGGGCTGCGGACGGGAAATCCAGGAAGGCTCTTCGATTATTCTCCGGCGGGAATTACCGGGAATTCCGGGGACCAGACGTCGTCCCGGTCCAGTGCGCTCGGCGCGTACTTTCCGAGCGCACTGATCAGCATCCGGAGTTCGAGTGCGAGGCATTCCGTGAACCGTACGAGGCCGGCCTCCGGGTCCTCGGCGGTGGCGAGGAGCGCCGCCCGGCCGAGTCCGACCGCGCGGGCACCGAGCGCCAGGCTCTTCACCGCCCGGCCGCCCTCCCAGATGCGTCCGGAGACCAGCAGGCAGGGCGGCGGCCCGGCGGCGGTGATCCGACGCAGGCACTCCGCCAGCGGCAGACCCACCTGGGCGGGGAAGGCCCCCGGCGCCCAGCCGGTGCCGCCTTCGGCTCCGTCCACCGTGACGGCGTCCGCCCCCGCCTCGGCGGCGACCCGGGCGGCCTCGGCGACGTCCCGGCCGGGGTGCAGCTTCACCCACACCCGGGCCCGCGGGAAGTTGTTGCGCATCAGCCGGACCTGCTGGCGCAGGATCTCCGCCGTGAACGTGCCGGGCGTGCTGGAGCGCAGCACCCGGCCGTCGCCGAAGACGTCGTCGATGCCGTAGCGGTCGCCGAGACGGCCGGCCGTCTCGGCGTCCAGGACCGTCATGCCGCCGAGACCCGGCTTGGCGCCCTGCCCGGTCTTCAGCTCGAAGGCCAGCCGCCCGGATTCGAGCAGCGGCAGCGCGGCGGGGTCGCTGTAGACCAGGTTCCAGACCTCGGCGTCCGCGTCCTCCGTGGACTGCTGGACGACGACGCCGCCCCGCCCGTCCGGGAGTTCCTCCGTGTACGCGCGGAGGCGGCCGAGGAGCGCCCGGTCGGCGGCCTCGCCGAGCCGTCCGTAGCCGTTCACCGGTACGACGTTCTCGCCGATCACCATGGGCAGGCCGAGTGATCCCGCCTGGCGGCTGAGGGCGAGGCCGAGGTCGCCGCCGGCGGCCCGGGTGGAGCCGAGCGCGGACACGTACACCGGCAGGGCCGAGGTGAACCCGCCCACGGGTGTGGCGAGTTCGACGTCGCGGTAGTCGGGCTCGCGGCCGAGGTCGATCAGCCGGGCAAGCCGCTGCGGCATGAAGACGGGCGGGGTGATCCGTAACGTGTCGAGCGGGTCGCGCTCGCCGTCCCGGTACGGATCGGCCCGGTCCGCGCCGAACAGGACGCGGCCGTACTCGCCGGGCGGTGGAAAGGCGGCCGCCGCTCCGGCCCGGGCGCGCTGCCGGACCTCCTCCTCCGGGAAGCCGGGTGCCGAGAGGTCGCTCACGGAGACACCACCCCGGCCAGCTTGGGGAAGGCGCTCGCCTGCCAGACCGCGTCCAGCCCGGCGACGTACCGGGTCAGCCGCTCGACGCCGATCCCGAAGCCCGCGCTGCCGGGCACGCCTTCGCGGACGAGATCCAGGTACCAGCGGTACTTCTGCGGGTTCTCGCCGGTCTCCCGCATGCGGGTGACGATCTCCGCGTAGTCGTTGGTGCGCTGGCTGCCGCTGCACAGCTCCCCGTAGCCCTCGGCCGCGATCAGGTCGAAGTTCCTCAGCAGGCCGGGCTGTTCGGGGTGCTCGCGGTCGTAGAAGCCACGCGATCCCTTCGGGTAGTCGGTGACGAAGAACGGCCGGTCCCGCTGCGCGGACAGCAAGGCCTCGCCCGCCCAGTCGAGTTCGGCGTCCGGGCTCTGCGGGTGTCCGAGCCCCCGCAGTTCGGCCACCGCATCGGCGTGCCGCATCCGGCCGAAGGATCCCTTGAGCAGCTCGGTGAAGGCGCCGACGTCCCGGCCGAGTTCGGCGAAGTCCTTGGGCAGCTCGCGGACCACGCTGTCGACCATGTGCACCACCAGCTCCTCGACCAGCCGGACCGCGTCGTCCCGGCTCGCCCCCGCCACCTCCACGTCCAGCTGGTGGAACTCGGCCAGATGGCGGCTGGTGCCGGCGGTCTCCAGCGGCTCCAGACGGACGTTCGGGGCGACGCAGAAGATCTTGTCGAAGGCGAGCAGCGAGGCCTGCTTGTACAGGATGGCGCTCGTCATCAGCTTGTAGCGGTGGCCGTAGAAGTCGACGTCGACCTGCTTGGAGCCGCGCGAGCCGGGATCGGTGACCGGGCCGATCACCGGCGGGAGCAGCTCGGTGAAGCCCTGCTCGCGGAGGAACTCGCGGGCGGCGGCGAGGAGTCGGTGCTGGATCCGGAGCGCGCTGCGGGTCGCCGGGGCGGTGAGGTGGCGGCCCGGGTCCGGGAGCGGTGCGGGGGCGGTGGGCCCGTCGGTGGTCATGGTGTGGTGAGTCCCAACTCTCGTCGTGGCGTGGACGTCGTGCGGGGCAGCGGTACGGGCGGGGTGTGCGCGGAGGACGGCAGGTCCGGGGGCGTCGGCGGCCGGGCGGAGGCGCGGGTGTCGTAGGCGCGCCGGACGTGGGAGAGCGCGGAGAGCAGTCCCGTCGAGCCGAGGATCGGCGGACGCGGGCCGCCGTCCGCCAGGCCGGCGATCGGCATCGATCCGACGCTCGACCAGTGCAGCCGTCCGTCGGGCCCGAGCGAGCTGCGGGCCCGGCCGGCGTTGTCGGGGTGCAGGCAGTAGGGGACGTCGAGGTGGCCGGCCGCGAAGGCCCGGACCAGCGCCCGGCCGACGTCGGCGTCGAGCGCGAGCACGGCGCCGATGAGCGCACGGGCCTCGGCCTCGATGCCGGTGTCCTCGGCGCCCGTTCGGTCGGGGCCGGGCGGGGTGCGCGGGTCGCCGGCGGTGCGCGGGTCCCCGGGGGTGCGCGGGTCGCCGGCGGTGCGCGGGTCCCCGGGGGTGCGCGGGTCGCCAAGGGCGTGCGCGTCCCCGGGGGTGCGCCGCTGCCGGGCGCGTTCGTCGGCGGCGGCCGCGGCGGCGGTTTCCAGGGCCCGTACGTTCTCGGCCACGGTCGGGATCCGGTGCGCCTCTGCGGTGGTCTTGACGATCAGCCGGGCCGCTCCCGCCCGTACCGCGAGCCGGGCCGCGTCCTCGAGGAGCAGCCGGGCACCGCCGGGCGTGCGGGGGAAGACGCCCATGTAGGCGTAGAGGACGACGTGGTGGTCGACGTCCGGCAGCAGTTCGGCGGCCAGTCGCCCGAGCACGGTGAGCGCTTCCTCGTCCTGGCGCGGATCGGCCTGCTGGGCGTAGCTGAGCGAGATGCCGCGCAGCCCGTGCTGCCGGAAGAACAGCGCCTCCAGGACGCTCACCGCGATCAGCAGGCTCGGCGGGCAGAGCTGCCCCATCAGGCAGCCGCCGAAGGTCTCCAGGTGCGGCCGCGCCCCGGACTCCGCCGCGGAGGCGAGGAGTTCGCAGCTGCGCCGCCAGTGGTCGACCGCCTCGCGCAGCGGCGTGCGGCTGTAGGGCAGGCAGTACGAGACCGGGCCGCCCTCGGTGGCGTCGAGACCGGCCGCGAGGAGGGCGCGGACGATGTGCTCGGGCTTCGCCGAGCCGTGCCTGACCTGCACCGGGAAGCGGGCGCCGGCGACGCCGCGCAGCACGGCACGGGTGGTGTCCGTGGAGTGGGTGGCGATCGGGTAGCCGTTGAGACCGACGCCGTCGGCGAGGGCGCGGCGGGCGGCGGCGAGGTCGCCGGTGCGGGTGTAGCTGTCGAGGGTGAGGGTGCCGACGGTGACGGCGTCCGCGTGCCGCGTGGCGATCAGCCCGTCGCGCATCCGCAGCGGATCGGCCATGCCCATCCTGGGCTGGACGACCAGCTCACCGGCCGCCCGGGCGCGGGCGACGAAGTCACCGAAGCCGGGGCGCGCGCCGGCGTCGGGGGCGGAGCCGGGGCCGGTCACCGGAGCGCTCCGGATCCGGTGGGCAGGGAACGCGGGCTTGCGGGCAGCGCGGCGAGGAAGGAGCGGAAGTCCACGACCGAACCGCCCTCCTCGAAGACGCCGTCGAAGCCCGCCGCCAGCAGCTCCCGCTGCCGGGCCGGGTCGCCGGGGCCGGAGATCCCGAGCTTCCCGCCGATGACGGTCGCCGTGCCGGCCAGCTCGGGACAGGCGCGGAGTGCGCCGATCAGCCGCAGTCCGTCGTGGAAGCCGTGCCCGTTGACGCTGCTCAGCACGATCAGGTCGGGCTCGATCCGGCGGCACTCGGCGACCAGCAACTCGTCCGGTACGCAGGCGCCCAGGTTGGTGACCCGGTGCCCCAGTTCCTCGAGCAGCAGCTGGAGGAAGACCAGGTTCCAGGTGTGCGAGTCCGAGGACATGGTCGTCACGACGACGTCCAGGACGGCCGGCTCGGGCGTCGGAACGGCCGGTCGGGCCTTTCCGTGCTGCTCCACGGCATGCTGCTCCACGGCGCAAACCTCTGTGTCGGTAGGTGGTGGGAGTCCAGGGAGTGGCGGGGCCTCCTGGTGCGGGGCCCTCGGGCCGTCCCTCCCGTGGACGGAAACGCTAGGGAGGCCGCGGGCGCCGGACCGGCAGCTCGCCCGGCAGGATGCGGGCAGTATCGGCACCCGGTCGGGCCCGGTCGCGGCGGTGCGTCAGCTCGCCGTCGCCAGCTGCAGGTGCGCGTGCGCGCCGGTGCCCGCGCAGAACCGACGGAAGAGGTTCAGGACGGTGAAGCGGACGCCGTCGCGGGCCGGGACGCTGCGTATCAGTCCGTTCGCGAGCAGTTCGTGCATCGCGGCGAGGCATTCGTGCGGCGGCCGGCCGCTCAGCTCGACGGCGTCCTCGCCCGACCAGTCCCCCGGTTCGGCGGCGAGGCGCTCCAGCAGGTCGCGCTGGCCCCGTGTCAGCCGGTCGAGCGCGGCTCCGAGTGCCGCGCCGACGTCCGCCCTGCCGCCGTACCCGGCGGGCGGGGGCGCGAGGTGGAAGGGGCCGTCCGCGAGGCGGGCGACGAGCTGGCGCGGCGAGAGCACCGTCGACCAGCCGGCCATGAGTTCCAAGGCGCCGGGAAGTCCGTCGAGTTGGCGGCAGAGAGCGGCGACGGCCGGGGCCTCGTCGGGCTCCAGGCGGTAGCCGGGGCGCAGCCGGCGCAGGTGGGCGAGGAGCAGTCGGACGGCGCCCACCTCGGCGAGGGCCACGGGGTCGTGGTCGAGCTCCGGCCCGGGGGTCGGCAGCGGGGCGAGCGGGATGACCTGGCCGCCGGGCAGCGGTTGCGCGACCCGGGCGGTGATGAGGACCCGGAGGCCGGGGCAGCGCAGGAACAGTTCGTCGAGGAGGACCGCGTCGACCCCGGTGTCGGCGCCGTCCAGGACGAGCAGGGTGGGCCGCTCCCCCATCACTCCGGGGTGGTCCGCGAGGGCGCGGGCGAGATCCGTACGGCGGACGAGTCCGGCGACGGGGAGCCGGTCGCAGTCGATCCAGCGCACGGACCACCGGGACGCGAGGTGGAGGCGTCTCGCGACCTCCAGGACCAGCCGGGTCTTGCCGACCCCGCCCAGGCCGGCCACGGTCACGAGCCGGTCGCCGTGGACGGCGAGGGCGTCGGCGAGCACCTCGACCTCCAGCTCCCGGCCGACGATCGCGCCGCGGGCGACCGGGGGTGCGGTCGGCTCGTCGCGCGGCTCCTCCGCGGGCGTGTGGCGTCGCGCCGCCACCTCGAAGGCGGACCTGTGGGGGCCTTCGAGGCGCAGCGCGTCGGCGAGGAGGCGGACCGTCTCCTGCCGGGGGCGCTGCACCCGTCCGCTCTCCATGTCCCGGATCGCCCGGACGCTCAGGGTCGCGAGATCGGCGAGCACCTGCTGGGTCAGGCCGATTCGCTCGCGCCAGATCCTGAGCAGCTCTCCGAAGCCCGCCGTCGACTGCGGCGACCGCACACCGTCCATGCCTCGTCCACCTTCCGTGGGTTGGCCAACAACCGGGGACGGGGGCCGGGGTGCCGGTACGGCCCGCCGGAGGCGGCGGCGACCGGTGGTGACCGTCGGGCCGCTTTCCCCCTGACGCCGATGGAACACGTCAGGGCTCTACGGCCGATCAACACCCGATCACCGCACGTTCACGAATCCTCCACGCACTAGAGCCCCGGGCCGTCGTACGCGCCTCGGTGCGGCTTCGCCGTCGGGGACACCGGGTTCGCCCAGTAGTCGCGGCCGCCGTTGCCGCTGATCACGGAGCCGTTGTCCAGGGCCGGGGAGGTGGCGCGCAGCTTGTAGCCGTCGACCGAGTGGATGGTGTCGCCGCCGGTGCCGGGGTTCACGAACCGCGGGTCGCCGGCGATGCCGTTGGCCGTCGGGCGGGGTACGCCCTGGAAGACGTTCCAGAGCCACCGGATTCCGGCTCCGGTGGGCAGCCTGGAGTCGGTGGTGCCCACCCAGATGTTGTTCTCGACGACGCTCTCGTCGGGAAGCGTGATGTCGAGTCTCCGGTCGGTGCAGTAGAAGACGTTGTTGTACAGGTGAAGGGCCGACCGGCCGGCGCTGACGCTGCTCATCCGGCAGTCGTTCTCGGAGATGTTGTAGCGGATGATCTGCTTGGCCCCGCCGATGGTTCCGCAGCCGTCGCAGTCGAGGAAGAAGCCGCCGATGTTGTCGCGGCTGAAGTTGTACTGGATCGTGCAGGTGCCGGTGTTGCCCCAGTCGCAGTCGAAGGCCTGGCTGTCGGCCGTCGACATCCGCGTGATGCCGTACACGGCGTTCTTCTGGATGACCGGATCACGGTCGCCGAGCACCCAGATGCCGGCGAAGTTGCCGCCGGAGAACGGGTACACGCCGTTTCCGACGCCGGAGGCGTTGTTGTACTGGATCATCGGCGCGTCGGCGTAGCTGGCGATGATGCCGTCCCCGCCGACGTCCTTGACGACGTTGTGCTCGATGAGCACTCCGCTGCCCTTGACCGCCATGGCGCCGACACGGATCTTGAGGCCGCCGCCGCCCGTGTTGCTGATCGTGTTGTGATGGACGTGGACGTCGTGGAGCGTCGAGCCGGTGCCGGTCGCGCCGGTGACGATGCCGGCGGACTGTACGAAGTCCTCGGTGGTGGGGCTGTTCTTGTTCGTCTGTCCGGCCACCCGGTCGACGACGAGGTACCCGATGTCGAACCCGCGGTGCGCGGTGCCGTCGGTGGCGGAGATCCGCAGTCCGGTGCGGCGGGCGAGGGAGGCGGCCGGGTTGGTCAGCTTGAGGTTGGCGATCCGCCAGTGGTCCTGGTTGGTCAGGGAGACGGCGTCGGGGGCGCCGTTGCCGTCGATGACGGGCAGCGCGCCGGTCCCGTACGAGGTGAGCGTGATGGGCGCTCCGGCGGTTCCGCTGCCGCGCGGGGCGAGCGCGCCGGTGCAGGTGGTGCCGGTCGCGAAGGCGAGCGTGTCGCCCGGGGCGTACGTCCTGCCGTTGGCCTGGCCGATGCTGTTGAACGGCGCCGCCTGGCTGCCGTCGCCGGCGGCCGGGCGGGAGCAGTCCACGTAGGTGGTGTTCCCCGCTGCCGGGGCGGGGACGTCGGCACGGGCAGCGGTGCCGGTGGTGGCGAGAGCGACGGCGGCGGTGAGCGAGAGGGCTACGGCGAGGGGCCCGCGGCCCGTCGTCCGGCGGCCTGCGGGGGGACCGATGGTCATGACGCAACACCCTTCTGGCGGTCTGGTGTCGCCAGAAGCTAGGGGTGGCCGATGATCGAGTCAATGCACCTTTGTCGAATGATCGAATTTCGATCAGACATTGCGCGATCGGCTCTGCCGTGGGCTGTCACCCGGCACGGTCGCTTCGGGACGGCTTTTCGCTCCAACGGCCCAGCGGGGACGTTTCCGGATGGCGCAGCCTCGGCGGCTGCCTCCTAGTGGTGTTCAGAACGCGCTTGCCTGCGCGTACTGATCCAGCCACGGTGGACGCCTCTCCCGGTGTCCGCGATCGGAGCACCACCTGTCATGACCCCCGAACCCATCGACATCAAGACCGCAGAAGCAGCAGACGACACGGGGGCTCGGGGTACGTCTCGGGAACCCGGCATCGCGGACCCCGACATCGTGGACCCCGGCATCGTGGACCCTGACACCGTGGAGCAGCCCGACCCCGTGGATCCCGGCTCCGTGGGGTCCGTTCTCATGGAGCGCGGCGCGCCCGGACCCGAGGACGCCGCCGCCGACCACGACGCGGCCCCGGACGGGAACCAGGACGAGGACCCGGACGAGGACGGTGACGAGGCGATCCGCACCCTGTTGTGGACCGCCGCGACCGAGCGGCCCGTACCGGAGGTCGCCGCGCTCGTCGCCCGGCTCAACGAGTCCGGCGAGCTGTCCCGGCCGGCCGACCTGGCACTGCGCGCCGCCGCCGTGTCCCGTCCGCTCGACGAGGTCCGGGAGCTGGTCTTCGTGCTCAACGAGGCGGGGTACGACCTCCGCCAGGCCGAGACCACCCTGCGCGCCGCGGCCGTGGGCAGGCCCATCGAGGACGTCGTCGCGCTCGTCGGCATCATCGGCGCCGACGCAGGCGGCTGGCGCGCCGTCGGCGCCGCCGAGGACCCGGCACGGCCGGCCCTGGCGGGCGCCCGGTCCACCGCCGCCTCCTCGTCCATAGCCCCGAACCCGTCCTTGACCCCGTCCTTGACCCCGTCCGCGTCCCCCTCCGCGTCCCCCTCGGCGTCGCGCGCCGGGCGCGCGCCGAAGGCCTCGCGCGGGCCGAGGACGTCGGCGAGGTCGCCCCTCGACCAGGCGCTCGCGACCGGGCCGGGCAGTCACACGTCCACTCCCGCACTGCGCTCGACCCTGCGCTGGCCCGCGGCGCTCGCGCTGCTCGCGTGCGGTCTGATCCATCTCCCGACCGACGTGGCGGGCCTGCGCTCCGGCGCCAACGCCTCGCTCCTGTCGGCCGTGGTCACCCTGTTCTGCCTGGTGTGCGGTGCCTGGCTGGTGCTGCGGGACAGCGCGACCGTGTGGGCCGCCACGGCGGCGGGCACGATCGGGCTCCTCGCGGTCCACGTCCTGGCCTCCGCCCGCGCGGTCGACGTGCTGCAGGACAGCCTCGGTGCGCGGTTCGCCTGGGCGCAGGCCCTCGCGGTCCTGGGCTGCGCGGCGGTGGTCGCCCTGGCGGCCGTGACGCTGTTCCGTCACACGAGGGCGACCGGCGCCGCCGACGGGACCTGACGGCTCCGCACGGCAGGCGGGCACCACTCGGCGATCAGGCCAGGACGAGGCCGGCGGCGGATTCGTTTCCGTGTGACCGGTGCGCAGGGACCTGTTCCGGTGCATGCTGTGCATCAGGTGGTGTCGAGTTCCTGTCTGGAGGCCGAACGAGTGCACGACGGCAAGGGGCGACGGCGCCTGACCAGGCGCGCCTCGTCCACCCGAAGCGACGCGGCACGCCGTCTGGCCGGGGCGCGGGGGCGCCTCGGCAGGGGCCTGGGCGGAGAGGTCCCCCTCGACAGGCTCACGACGCGTGATCGGCTCGCCTGGCTGAATACCGCCGCTTCGCACATCGGCACGACCCTGGACCTGGAGCGCACCGCGGAGGAGCTCACCCGGTTCACCGTGCCCGATTTCGCCGACGGCGCCGCCGTGGACATCCTGGAGAGCGTCCTGCGGGGCGACGAGGGCGAGCGGTGGACCGGTACGGGCATGCCGCCGATGCGGGCCACGGCGCTCACCGCCGTCGAGTCGCTGTCCTCGCTCGAACCGACCCCGGTGGGCGAGACCTTCGTCCGTGACGAGACGCATCACGAGACGTTGCTGCACCGCTACTGTCTGCGGCAGGGCCGCCCCGTCCTCGTGAGCCGCATCCGTGACGAGGACTTCGACCGGGTCGCGCCGACCGAGAGCGCCGCGGCGAAGATGCGGGCCGCCGGGGTCCACAGCTACCTGGCGGTGCCGCTCATCGCCCGCGGGCTGCTCCTCGGTTCCGCGGACTTCGTCCGTGGTCCCGGTTCGCCGCCGTTCACCCGTACGGACCTGGCACTGGCGGAGCAACTCGCCTCCCAGGCGGCGGTGTTCCTTGACAACGCGCGGCTGTACGGGCGGGAGCGCGAGCGGGTCGTCTCGTTGCAGCGGACCCTGCTGCCGCGCGCGACGCCGGTCACGCGGGGGCTGCGCGTGCACGCCGAGTACGCGCCGACCGCGACGCCCCACGGCGCGGGCGGCGACTGGTACGACGTCATGGCCCTGCCCGGCGGGCGGACGGCCCTCATGGTGGGGGACGTGATGGGCCACGGACTGCCGGCGGCCGCCACCATGGGTCGCCTCCGGGCGGTCGCCCGTACCCTGATGACCCTGGACATGGCTCCGGAACGCGTCCTGGCCCGGCTCGACCTCGCGACCCGTGACCTGGAGGACGAGCAGGTCGCCACGTTCCTGTGCGCGGTCTTCGACCCGGCGGACTCCAGCTGCACGCTGGCCCTCGCGGGCCATCTGCCCCCGTTGCTCCTGGACGGGGAGGGCTCCGCGCGGTTCGTCGACGTGCCGATCGGCGCGCCGCTCGGGGCCGGCGTCATCCCGTACGACGCGGTGCGGCTCACGGTCCCGGAGGGCGGCGGTCTTGTCCTGTACACGGACGGGCTCGTCAAGTCCCGGCAGGCGGACCTGAGCGAGCAGCTGGAGCTGCTGCGTTCCGCGGCGCGGGGTCTGAGTCCGGAGGACCTGGAGGGCGGCGGGCTGGTGAAGCGCGCGCCGGCCGGGGCCGACCGTTTCGACGAGGCCGTGGTGCTCAGCGCGAGGAGCACGCCGGAGAGCCTGGAGGACCTTCGCGTCTGGCAGCTGCCGCAGGACGGGCGGGCCGCTTCGGCGGCGCGGCACCTGGTCAAGGAGCAGCTGGCCGCGTGGCGGCTCGGGGAGCTGGCGGACGTGTGCGAGCTCGTCGTGTCGGAGCTCGTGGGCAACGCGCTCCGCTACGGCAACGGTCCGGGCGCGCTCCGCCTGCTGCGGGGCGATCGGCTCGTCGTGGAGGTCTCGGACACGGGTCCCGACCTGCCCCAGATCCAGCACGCGGACGTCAGCGACGAGGGCGGGCGGGGGCTCCAGCTCGTCAACATGCTGTGCCGGCGCTGGGGCTCCTGCCGTACCGCGACCGGCAAGGTCGTCTGGGCGGAACAGAACATACCTGTCTGAGGAACCCGGAAGGCGGGCCGGCCGGGACACGCGGGCCGCGGGCCCCGGCCGGAGAATTCTCGCTTCCCTTCCCTCCTCTTCCCTTCCCTCCTCTTCCCTTCCCTTCCGGACGGACGCCCTGGGGGCGACGCCGTCGTCAGGACGGCTGGCGGGTCCACTTCCGGTCGGCGCCGCCGGTGCAGGTCCAGATCTGGGCGCGGGTGCCGTCGGCCGGCGAGTTGCCCGTGACGTCCGGGCACGTGCCGGCGGCCGTGTTCACGACGTCGTGCGTGGTGGGGTCGTACGACCAGCGTTGTCCGCCGGTGCCGTTGCAGGCGTAGAGCTGCACCTTGGTGCCGCCGGCGGCGTCGAGGCACGTGCCGAGGGCCCGGACGCTGCCGTCGGCGGTGAGCGTCCAGCATGGGGCCGCCGAGCCTGCCGTGCGGGACGCCAGGTCCCTCGCCCTGCGCACCGGACCCCGCGACCCGGGCGCCACGCGGCCGGTCGGCCACGTAGCGTGGGGGCCATGACGGCCATATCCCCGCGCGAAGCACGGCGTTGCTACAACGCTCACCATCCCGTCCACGCGGCGTACTACTTCGCTCCCGAGCACGACGACGCCTTCGCCGGACTCGGCCTGGAACCGGGCCCCATGGCCTACCTGGCCGGCCGCGCCGCGCCGTTCGGCGCGGTCGGCGCCGGCGTGGTCACGGCGGCCTTCCACAACTTCCACCCGGACCTCGTCGCGCGGCACCTCCCCCGCGCCTGGGACGTCACGTCGCCCGCCGCCGTGCTGGAGACCCGGCTGCGGATCACGGACGCGTATCTCACCCGGCTCCTGGGACGCGAGGCGCTGGCCTCCCGCGAGATGGCGGAGGCCGCCGAGCTGGCGCTCCGGGCGGCCGGCGGGTGCGGCCGGCCCGGCCGGCCCCTGTACTCGGCCAACGCCGACCTGCCGGTGCCCGAGGCGCCGCACCTGGCCCTGTGGCACGCCGCGACGCTGCTGCGCGAGCACCGCGGGGACGGTCACGTCGTGGCGCTCACCGCGGCCGGTCTCGACGGGATCGAGGCCCTGGTGTCCCACACCGCCACCGGCACGAACTGGCGCCCCGCGTACCTGCAGTCGGCGCGTGGCTGGTCGCCGGACGAGTGGGCGGCGGCCCGGCAGCGGCTGGTGGAACGCGGGATCCTCGACGCCGAGGGTGAACTCACCGGCCAGGGCGCGGAGCTGCGCCGTGCCGTCGAGGCCGAGACCGACCGCCTGGACCTGGCACCGTACGAGCGTCTGGGCGCGGAGGGCACCCGCCGGCTGACGGAACTGGCCGGCGCCTTCTCCAAGGCCGTCCTCGCGGGCGGCGGTCTGCCGCTCAGGGACATCGGCAAGCGCTGAGGCAGCGCCGCGGCCCCCGAACGCACCGGGACGTCCGGTGCGTTCGGGGGCCGCGAGTCGGCCTCGAGGGGCTTCGGGAGCCCGGACTCACTCCTCCCGCGCGCCCTGCTCCTTCGCCGCCCGGGCCATCGCCGCGAGCACGTCCTTCAGGGCGGCCAGGGTCGCCTCGTCGTGGACCCGGCCGTCCGTGATCTTCGCGCCCGCGAGCGGGATGGGGAGCGATTCCGGGAGCACCTTCGCGCCCATCACCTCCAGGGTCTCCTTGACCCAGGCCTGGGCCCTGTCACCGCCGGTCATCGACGGCGACGCGGTGACGACGGCGACGGGCTTGTCCACCAGTTCTCCGCCGCCGACCACCCACTCCAGGCCGTTCTTCAGGACGCCCGACGTGCCGTGCGCGTACTCCGGGCTGGAGACGAGCACCGCGTCGGCGGACGCGAGCAGTTCGCGGAAGGCCATGACCTCGGGCGGCGGGCACACGCTCTCCACGTCCTGGTTGAAGAACGGCAGCTGCCCCAGGCCCTCGTAGACCGTCACGGAGACCGGCGGCAGGCACAGGTCGGCGACCGTGCGCACCACCGCGGTGTTGAGCGACCCGGCCCGCAGGCTCCCGGATAAGGCGACGAATTTCATCTGATTCCTTTCCTGCTTTCAAGCGTTCCCCAGCATCGCGCATGGATCGCGGGCTGTCGCGGTGTTCCCGGAAGGGCCAGCGCGGCGACCGCTTCCTCGCCGACGTCGAGGTCGGTCACCGTCCACGTGTCCGGGCCCGTTCCGGCGTCGCAGCGGACGGTGACGGTCCCGGTGCGGTCGGGGCTCACGTCGACGCGTCTCAGGTCCGTCGCGATGCCGACCCCCACCGCCTTCGTGACCGCCTCCTTGCGGACCCAGGCGCGGTGGAAGGCCCTCAGCCGCTCTTCGTGCGGAAGTCCGAGGACGTACGCCGACTCCCGCGGGGAGAGGGACAAGGCGGCCGTCTCCCGGACATCGAGGGTACGCAGCGCCTCCACGTCCACGCCCACCGGCCCCGACGGCGCCACGGCCACCAGCGCCCACGCCCCGGAACGGGAGAAGCCGAAGGTCAGGGGCGTGGGCGGATCGGCGATGCGCGGAGGCCCGTGGCGCTCGCTCCCGCAGCCGGGGCAGGGCGCGCGTCCCCAGACGATCGCACCGGCTCCGACGCCCAGGTGTTCGGCGAGGACGCGCCGCAGGGCGGCCCGGCCCGCCACGAACGACGCCCGGTCCCCCGGCCGCAGATAGCGGTCGGCCCGGGCGCGTTCGGCGTCGTCCAGGAGGGCGAGATCGCCGTCGCGTGCCGCGCCGGGCAGCGGCACCGACCAGACGACGACCTCGTCCGACGTCATACGGGGTGCCCCTGCGCGGTCCGGCGCGCCGCCGCGACCGCCGCGGTGATCCGCCGGGTGAGCGCGCGCCGGTGGTCCGCGAGGTAGAAGTGGCCGCCGTCGAACATGTTCAGGCCGAGGAAGCGTTCCGTACGGGCCGCCCAGGCGGCCAGCCGGTCCCGTCCGACCACGGGGTCGCCGGAGCCGCCGAACGCGGAGACGGCGGTGCGCAGCGGCTCGGCGTCGAGCTCCGGACGCCAGGTGTCGACGAGGGCGAAGTCGCTGCGGAACACCGGGCCGAAGTAGCGCCAGGCCACGTCCTCGTCGAGCAGCGCGTCGGGGGTGCCGCCGACCGAGCGGAGCCAGTCCCTGAGCTCGCGGTCGGTGAGCAGGTGGCGTGCGCGCGGCTTCCCCGGGTCGCGGTCCGCCTGCGGCGCGCCGCAGGCGGACAGGCCGGTCCAGACGGGCAGGGGGCGTCCCTCGGCGGTCAGGCGGCGGGTCAGTTCGTAGGCGACGAGGGCGCCCATGCTGTGGCCGAAGAACGCGAAGGGGCGGTCCGTCCACGGCAGGAGCTCGTCGGCGAAGAAGGCGACGAGTTCGTCGCTGTCGTCGATCAGCGGTGCGCCGCTCAGCCGCCCCCGCCCGGGGGCGTCGAGGACGCACACCTCCCAGTCGGCCGGGAACTCGTGCTCCCAGTCCCGGTAGAGGAGGTGCGAGCCGCCGGCGTGGTGGAACAGGAACAGCCGCAGCGCCGCCCCCGGCACGGGCCGGGGGCAGGTGACGGCTCCGTGCACGAGCGGACGGCCGGTCGGCGGGGTGGCCAGACGGGTCACCACGTGTGTTTTCACTTCCCCGCCGGTGCCAGGACGTCGGCGCCGGCGGTCTCGAGCGCGGCGTCCGCGTGCCGCCGCATCCGGGCGAAGTCGACGACCTGCGCGGCCATGGTCGCGAGCCGGCCGCGCACCTGCGGATCGGTGCACGTGCCGTCCGGGCCGAAGCCGGTGGTCTCGGTGTTCACGACGACGCCGAGCGGCGTGGGCCAGCCGCGCAGGGCGTGGGTCACGTCGCGGAGTGCGGCGAGCGTGGACACGCCGCCCTGCCAGCCCTGGGCGACGGCGACGCTGCCGACGGCCCGCCCGCTGAAGTACGGGCGGGTGTCCTCGCGCAGGTCCTCGACGTGGTCGAGGGCGTTCTTCACGAGTCCCGAGATGCTCCCGTGGTAGGCGGGGCTGGCGAGGACGATGCCGTCCGCGCCGGCTATCTCGGTCACCAGTCGGAGTGCCCGCGCCGAGCGGAGCTCGTCGCGGGGGTCGTAGAGCGGCATCACCAGCTCGGCGCCGCCGATCAACGACACCTCCGCTCCTCGTCGTTCGGCTTCGGCCAGGACGGCGCGAAGGGCCCGTTCGGCTGTCGAGTCCGGCCGGGGCGAACCCCCGATCCCGACCACCTTCACGGTCTGCTGCATAGGGATTCGCCCCAATTCCTCTCGCCGGTGTCACGGGCAGTGCGGCGGGCCGCCGCGGTCAGGCGGTGGCCTTCGCCGGGGTGGGCGCGGCGGCGTCGCCGCGCGCGCTCTCGTGCAGGTCGCGGCTGCGGATGGTGAGGAAGGCGATGGCCGCGCCCACGGCCGCGACCACGGCGCAGACGATCATGACGTCGGCGAGGGAGCCGACGAAGACGGAGCGGGCCGCCGCCGTCACCTGGTCGAGGACGGACGCGGACACCGTGTCGGCGAGTCCCGAGGTGCCGCCGGTGGCGACCTGCTGTCCGACGGCCTCGGCCTGTCCGCCCAGAGCCGTGCCCGCGGCCGAGGTGGTGAAGTCGTCGACCACCTTGTGGTGGAAGAGCGCGCCGAAGGCGGCGACGCCGACCGCGACGCCGACCTGCTGGAAGGTCTCGCCCATGCCGGAGGCCATGCCGGCCTTCTCGGGCCGGACCACGCCGATGGTGACCGCGGCACGCGGCGGGTTGAACAGGCCCATGCCGATACCGGTGACGATCATGCTGGGCAGCATCGCCGTCCACGAGTCGCCCGGGCCGACGAGCACCATCAGGCCCATGCCGGCCGCGATGAAGCCGATGGACAGGCCGATGAGCAGGCCGGGCGCCACCTTGGCGAGCAGGCCTCCGGTGACACCCGCGACGACGAAGAGGGTGAGCATCATCGGCATGAAGCGCAGACCGGTCTCCCACGGCGAGTAGCCCAGGACGTTCTGCACGTAGGAGATCTGCAGGAAGACGGCGGCGAGGCTGGTCGCGTTGGACAGCAGCGTGGCCAGGCAGACGCCGGTGAAGGTGGGTGTGCGCATCAACGAGAGGTCGAACATGGCCCGTTCGCCGCGCGCCTTCTCGATGACGACGAAGAGCACGAGCAGGACGACGCCTCCCGCGAACGCGCCGAGGATCGGCGCGCTGGTCCAGCCGGAGGACTCGCCCCGCAGGAAGCCGAGCACGAGCAGCGTGAGGCCGATGCCGAAGCTCAGCATGCCGAGCCAGTCGACGCCGTGGGCCGCGGGTTCCCGCGACTCGCGCAGCCGCAGGGCGCCCACGACGAGGGCCACGGCGCCGATCGGCACGTTGATCAGGAAGATCCAGCGCCAGGTGAAGGCGTCGGTCAGGAAGCCGCCGACCAGCGGCCCGAAGGCCAGCGCGAGACCGGCGATGCCGCCGAACAGGCCGAACGCCTTGCCCCGGTCGGCACCCCGGTACTCGTTGCCGATCAGGGCGGGACCGACGGAGAACAGGACCGCGGCACCGACGCCCTGGACACCGCGGGCGACGTTGAGCGCGAGGACGCTCTGCGCCAGGCCCGCGGCCAGCGAGGACAGCGTGAAGAGGACCAGGCCCGCGTTGAACACCCGCTTGCGGCCCAGCCGGTCGGCGAGCGAACCGCCGGTGAGGAGGAAGGCCGCCAGGGTCAGGGTGTACGAGTCGATGACCCACTGCAGGTCGGAGAAGTCCGCCCCGAGCGAGGTGCGCAGGTCCTGCAGCGCGACGTTCACGACGGTCACGTCGAGCATCAGCATGAACATCGCGACCGAGGCCAGCGCCAGGGTCCATGACCGCGCGCGGTCGGCCGGCGGCCCGTTCTCCGCCTGGGTGCCGACGGCTGCTTCGGCTGACATCACGTTCTCCTCATTGCTCCGCGGCACCTCGGCGCCGCTGTTGTCGGTCTCTTCGGTACGCGCCGCGGTCACACGGGCAGGCCGGTGCGGCTCGGTGCGGCTGCGGAACGCCACGTCCGTGCGTCCGGGTCGTACGAGCCCAGCTCCGCTCCCCGGATGCCGGACACGCGGACGAGGGCGCGGCCGTCCGGGCCGGCCAGGGCGCAGTGCCCGTCGCCGGACACGGGGTCGAACCAGTGGCGCAGCACCAGCCCGTCCGGCCGGCGGGCGGCCAGCTCGACGTCGTTGGCGGAGGTGTACAGGTCCACGGAGGCCAGGCCCGTGGGCACGATCACGGGCACCGCTGCCCGCCGCCTGCCGTCGAGGACGGACGTCCGGAGCAGGCAGTCCAGGGCGATGCTCGGCAGCAGGAAGCGGGCGTGGACGCCGCCGCCCGGCGGGAGGCTGAGCCGCAGGTCGGCGGAGCCGCCGTCGGCGGTCAGCCGGGGACGGTGCAGCGCTCCGAACACTCCGCTCAACTCGACGGGCGTGCCGGGGAGTTCGTACGTGTTGGGGGCGTCGTGGGCGTCGGCCGGGACGGGCGGGCACCAGGGTGCGGCGGGGAGTGTCCGGGCCAGGTGCACCACCATCCGCGAGTGCTCGCGCTCGGGGACGGGGCCGGCCGCGGGTGAGGTGATGCGCACGGAGACCCGGTCGCCGTCGCGTACGGCCGAGACGCGCAGGGTGCGCGGCCAGCGGTGCCGGGCGGCCCGGATGAACTGGGACAGGACGACGTCGGTGATCCGGGCCGGGATCAGGCCCGGGGCCAGTTCGGCCGCGGCTTCGGCCGCCATCTCGAGGATGAAGGTGCCGGGCACGGTCGGTCGTCCGTCGACGAGGTGCTCCAGGAGGTACGGGTGCTCGTCGAGCTCGACCGGGAACGTCCACGTCGCCGAGGCGCCGTCGCGCTGCGGGGAGCCGGTCAGGAAGGCGCGCCGGGTGGCGGCCGGTGCCGGCGCCGGCGTGCGCGGCGCCTCCGGGGCCCTGGCGGCCTCTTCCTCGCAGGCCGCGCGGAAGCCGGGTGCCCTGCGCTGCAGGGTCGTCCAGTCCGCGTCGCCGATCCAGGTGGTGGCGAGGCCGTGGCTGCCGCGGCCGCGGAGCTCGGTGCGGAAGAACTCCCGGCCCTGGGCGTCGGTCAGCTGGCCGATCTCGTTCTGGCGGGCCAGGAAGGCACCGCTCGGGGTGTCGGCCGAGGCCATGCCCGACTCGACCCACAGCCCGGAGGCCAGGGCGACCTCGTCCGCGCCCTCGGTCGTCCGGGCGTGCGCGGCGGCGAGCAGCAGGTACTCGTTGGCCGCGCCGTAGTCGGGCTCGCCGCGCAGTCCGGTGAACGCCGAGACGGAGCTGACGCTGCACCACAGCGGGGGGCGCCGGTCGCCGAGCGCGGCGCGCAGGTGCGCGTAGCCGCGGACCTTCACGTCCCGTACGGCCCGGAAGTCGGCGAGCTTCTTGCGGGCGATGCCCGCGGAGCGCGCCAGTCCGGCGCCGTGCACCAGCACGTCCACTCGGCCTTCCACGGCCAGGACCTCGTCGATCACCGTACGGACGGCGGCCTCGTCGAGGACGTCGCACTGCCGGTAGTGCACCCGGCCGGTCCCGCAGGAACGCTCCAGCTCCTCGAGCGTGCCGGCGCGTTCGAGCTGCTGCACGGCGCGGTCGTAGCGGCGGCTCAGCGCGGCGGGCGTCTCGGACGGGTGGAGCCTCATCAGCTCGCGCAGGGCCTCGGGCCTCGGCAGCCGGGCCAGGGCCGTCGCGGCCGGGTCGGGCGCGGGGCCCGTGCCGAGCAGCCAGACGCCGCGCGGTGCGCGGTCGGCCACGAGTTCGTGCACGAGGTGGGCGGTGAGTCCGCGGGCCCCGCCGGTGGCCACGATCACCGGGTCCTCGGGCAGGCCGAGCGGAGAGTCGTGCCGCGGCGCCTCGACCGGCAGGAGCATCAGCTCGTGCCGTACGCCCCCGGTCTCGTAGGCGACCGGGACGTGGCGGTGTGCGGCCGACTCCTCGGCCAGCCGGTCCAGGCCGGCCCGGGCGTCCGCTCCGTCGACGGCCAGGGCGAACACCAGGCAGCCGGGCAGCTCCTGGGCCAGGCTGCGGACGAGGCCGCCGAACAGGCCCACGGCCGGTGCCGGAGTCGTGCCGCGCAGGGCGTCCAGCGCGAGCACCGCGAGAGCGCCGGAGTCGTCGAGGGCCTCGGCGCGGTGCTTGGCCGCCAGGAACGCCAGGTCGTGGAGGTCCAGGACGTGCCGCGGCGCCTCCCAGTCGCCGGCCGCGCCGGCGCGTGATCCGAAGACGACGACGCGGATCTGCCCGAACGGCCGGCCGTCCTCGGCCAGCAGCCGCTCCAGTTCCTCCGGCTCGTCGAGGTGGACGACCGGGAACGGCAGCGTGGTGTCGCGCGGTGCGCTGCCGGGCGCGACGACCAGGCAGTCCGCCGGCACGCCCGCGTCCTTGAGGGCGCCGGGCTCGTCGGTCAGCACCAGGCTTCCGGCGGGCAGCGCCGCGACGCGGGGGCGGACGTTCCGGGCCGGGACGGGACGCAGCACGAGGGCGTGCCGCGCGAGGTGCCCGCTCAGCGATCCGGCGCCGGCCGCGGCGTCCTTCCCGAGGTGCGCGGCGTCATCCGCGACATCCGCCGGGGAGGCGTCGGGCGACGGCTGCGGGGTGACCACGAGGGCGGGCGTGTGGGCGTCCTCCAGCGGGCGGACGACCGTGTGCCCGCCCCGGGAGCGCAGGGCGCGCAGCAGGGCCACGGCGCCTTCGGCGCCGCGGTGGTTGCGTTCCCGTACCGGCTCGTCGGAGGGGGCCCGGCCGGCTTCGCCGCCCGTCGCGAGGTCCACTCGCCCGAGGACGGTCATGCCGTGCTCGCGGGCGACGCTCAGCCGGGTCAGGACGAAGCCGATGGCGGCTTCCGCGTTCTCCTTGCTCCCGTGGGTGGGAACGTGCTCGGTGGTGGCGTTGACGCCGATGACGACGGCCAGGTCCATCTCGCCGTCGCGCAGGTACCGGACGGCGGTGGCCAGGGCCGAGTTGGTGGAGTCCCGTCCCGCGTCGAGCGTCATGTTCGGCCCGTGCAGGTCCAGTCGCTGCACCACCCGGGCGGCGATGACGTTGGGCATGAGCCCGGGATAGGCGTCCTCGTTGACGGGCCGTGACATGCCGCGCACCGCGTCGTCGAGCGTCCCGGGGGCCATGCCCGCGGGGCCGGCGAGCCGGCGGAGCAGGTCCTCGCGGTAGCAGCGCAGGTCGGAGGCGAGGGCGGCCCGGGTCGGTCCGCTGTGGCCGACGAGCACGCCGGTGCGCGCGGCCAGTGCCTGGTCCTTCACCCAGTCGCCGGCGAGGAGGTCGGCGCAGCGCAGCGCCATCAGCTGGCTGCGGTCCATGGCCGCGATCGCCGAGGGCGCGAGCCGGACCTCCACGGGCGAGGGCAGGGGGTATGTCTCGCCGAAGGACGCCGGCCAGTCGGCGGCCCCTCCGGACAGCCAGCGGTCGACGCGCTCCTCGTCCGGGTCACCGGGGAGGTGGGTGCCCGCGGCCACCACGACCACCGGGTCGTCCGCCGTGCCCGCCGGCCGGCCGGCGGCGTCCGCCGCGCGGGCCGGGGGCCGGTCCGTGAGGACGAGGTGGCCGTTGGTGCCGCCGAAGCCCATGGCGGACACGCCGACGGTGCGCGGGCGTCCGTCCGTGGCGGTCCACGGCACGTCGTCGACCGGCACGTGCACGCTCGTCGCGACTCCGTCGGGGAGTTCGTCGAACTGCCGCTGCGCGGGGATGACGTCGTGGCGCATGGCGAGGAGCGCGTGGATCGCGGACACCGCGCCCGCCGCCCAGCCGGTGTGCCCGACCAGCGACTTGTTGGACGTCATGGTCCACGTCTTGTCCGGGCCGCCGCTGCTGGTCAGCGCGCTCATCTCGGTACGGTCGCCGGTCGGCGTGCCGGTGGCGTGCGCGACGATCCAGTCGACGTCCTCCGCGGTGACGTCGGCCGAGCGCCAGGCCCGGTCGAGGGCGATCGTCTGGCCCGCGGCGTTGGGTGCGTAGATCGCCTTGCCGCGGCCGTCGGACGAGCCGCCGAAACCGGCGACGAAGCCGAGGACGGGGTCGCCGTCGGCGAGCGCCCTGGCGTGGGTCTTCAGGGCCAGGACCGCGGCTCCGTCACTGAACAGCACGCCGTCGGCGCCGCGGTCCAGGGAGCGCACCCGGCCGGACCGGGAGAGGCCGCGGAGCTTGGAGAAGAGCACCAGGTTCTGGGCGCTGAGCGCGAAGGCCCCGCCGCACAGCGCCACGTCCGTCTCGCCGGCGCGCAGGGCCCGTACGCCCAGGTCGACGGCGTAGAGGGAGGACGAGCAGGCGGTGTCCACGACGACGATCTCCGTGGCGTCGGGGAGGTCGGCGGCGGCCGCGCGGGCGATGCGGTACGGCAGGACGTCCTCCGGGGATCCGGAGGCCAGCGGGAGCATCGTGTCGATCGCGTCCGGCACCGTCGCGCCCGCGTCGGCGAGGATCTTCCGCACCCCGGCCGAGACCAGGCTGTGCTCGAGGTGGTGGCTGCCGTCGGGGGTGAGGCCGACCGCGAACAGCCGGCGGTCGCCGGGCCGGACGGTGATCTTCTCCGTGGCGCCGAGCAGCGAGTGACGCAGCCACAGGGCCGTGTACTCCTCGCCGTCGAAGGCCCCGGACTCCAGTTCGTCCCGCAGACGCGGGTGGGGTTCGAAGCCGGTCATGAAACCGGACACGCGCGAGTAGGTCTTGTCCTCGGCGGTGTCGTCGGCCGACCAGACGCTGTCGATGTCCAGCCGGTCGCCGGGTTCGCCGAACACCGGCTCGCCGCCCCGCAGGAGATCCCAGAACTGCTCGGGCGTACTCGCCCCCGGAAGGGCGAGTCCCATGCCCACGACGACGACCGCGTCGTCGGCGGGAGCCGTCGCGGTCGGTGTCCCGGCCGGCGCTCCGCCCACCAGCAGCGTCCTGCCGTCGACGGACGACGCGTCGTCGGACACCAGGAACGCGACGAGCTGGGCGACGGCGTCCGCCGCGGACGGCTCCGCGTCCGGGCGCAACGCCACGGCGTTGACGCGGACTCCGTCCGGCGCCGGGGCGCCGGGATCGCGCACGAGGCCGGCGACCGCGTCCCGCGCGGGCGGGTCCGCGACCACGTGCACGATCGCGCCGTGTCCCTGCCGCGCGAGGAGCCCGACGGCCTCGGCCGTCGCCTCGCGGGCGGCGCGCAGTCCCTCCTCACCGGCCACGGCGGTCACGAGCGCGTCGACCGGGCCGGGCCGGTCGCCGGACCGGACGCCGGCGCGGTCGAGCGCGGCGCTGATCCGGGGCGCGTCGTACGCGTCGCAGGTCACGACGCGGGCGCCGAGCCCGGTGAGCCGCCGCGTCACGGACGCGGCGAGCGATCCGCCGGCGGCGGTGACCAGGACGGTGCGGCCGGAGAGGTCGAGGGACATGCTGGCTCCCGTTCTTCGTAGATCAGCGCGCGGACGGCTGGACGGAGGTGATGAGGTCGGCCAGGTCGGCGAGGGTGGGCTGGGCGACGAAACGGCCGTCGACGGCCGACTCCCCCAGACCGAAGTGCGCCGACACCTTCCCCAGCATCTCCGCACGCTTCAGCGAATCGATCCCCAGATCCGCCTCCAGATCCGCGTCACCGGTGATCACCTCCACCGGATACCCGAGCACCGACGCGTACAGCTCACGCAACTCGTCCAGCACGTCCGCGGCGGACGGGGCGGGCTTGGCGGGCGGGGCGGACGCGGCCACCGCAGCCGCAGCAGGGGCCAGTGCCTGGGCCGACGCTGCCGACGCTGCCGGCGTCCGAACGGCGCCGCCCTGGACCTCGGATATCAGGGCAGCCAGGTCGGCGAGGGTGGGCTGGGCGACGAAACGGCCGTCGACGGCCGACTCCCCCAGACCGAAGTGCGCCGACACCTTCCCCAGCATCTCCGCACGCTTCAGCGAATCGATCCCCAGATCCGCCTCCAGATCCGCGTCACCGGTGATCACCTCCACCGGATACCCGAGCACCGACGCGTACAGCTCACGCAACTCGTCCAGCACGTCCGCGGCGGACACGGCGGGAGCGGCGGGAACGGCGGGAACAGCAGGAGCAACGGGAGCAACGGGAGCAACCTCAGCGGGCGCCGGGGCCGTGGCCACCGCCTCCGTCGAGGCGGCCGGGAGCGGAGCGGACGCGCCGGCTTCGGCCGCCCGTCCCTGTGCCGTGCGCGTCGTGTCGACGTCGGGCACGCTGCGCCGGACGAGCCCGGACAGTCCCGCCCTTCCGCACTCGACGAAGCGCCGCGCGCCGTCGGCGTGCAGCTCGCGCACCGCGGCCATGAAGCGCACCGGAGTGGTGAGCTGCCGGACGAGCAGGGCCTTGAGGTCGGTGTCGTCCTGGAGGTAGCCGCCGGCCACCGGCGAGTACACCGTCGCCCGCAGCGGGTGCTGCCGGACGGCGGTGACCGCTTCGCCGAAGGCCTCGGCGGCGACCGCGAGCATCGGGCTGTGGAAGGGGAACGGAGCGTTGAGTCGGGTGGCCTGTACCTCCATCACCGAGGCGAGCCGTGCGACGACCGCGACGGCCTCGTCGGGTCCCGCGACGACCGTCTGGCGCGGCGCGTTGGAGACGGCGACGGCCAGGCGCCGGTCGGCGACGGCGCCCACCAGGTGGGCAGCGCGGGCGGCCGGGAGTTCCAGTGCCACCATGCCGCCGTCCGACGGGCAGTGGGCCAGGAGGGCTTCCGAGCGGTGGCACACCAGGCGCGCGCCGTCGGCCAGGTCGAAGGCGCCGGCCACCGTCAGGGCGGCGATCTCTCCCATGCTGTGCCCGACGACGACGTCCGGCGTGTGCTGTCGCCGTGCGATGCGGAAGCCGCCGACGGCCGCGGTGAACACGGCGAGTTGCAGGGCGAAGGAGTCCGACCGCACCAGGTCCGCCGCGGAGGGCGCGTCGGTGCGCGTGAGCAGGTGCGAGACGCCGCCGCGTCCGAACTCGGCCGCCACGCGGTCGGCCGTGTCGAGGACCTCGCGGACCTCGGGCGAGTCGTCTCCGGCGAACAGCCCCGGGGTGTAACCCCCTTGGCCGGGCAGGAGGAAGACCGTTTCCACCACCATCATGCGTCCTTTGCGTCCTTCGTGAAGTGAGTGACTGTGCGGGAAGACACCGGAGGTCACCAGGTGACGGGCAGTCCGCGGACGCCGTAGAGCACCATGTCGTGCCGGAACGGCAGGTCCTCCAGCGGGGCGGCGAGCCGGAGCGTGGGCAGCCGGTCGAAGAGGCCGGCGAACACGGTGCTCAGTTCGACGCGGGCGAGCGTCAGCCCGATGCACTTGTGGAAGCCGTGACCGAAGGCGACGTGGGCCTGCGGGTCCTTGCGATGGATGTCGAAGGTGTCGGGCTCCTCGAAGACCGCCGCGTCGCGGTTGGCGGCGTTGATCATCACCAGGACGCCGTCACCGGCCTTGATCTCCTGGCCGCCGACGGTGAGGTCCTCGGTGGCGGCGCGGGGCAGGCCCGCGTGGTTGATGGAGAGGTAGCGGAGCAGTTCCTCGATGGCCTGCGGGTACAGCGAGGGGTCGGCCTTGAGGTCGTCGAGCTGGTCGGGGTGCTCCAGGAGGGTGGCCGTGCCCAGGCCGATCATCTGGGCCATGGTGTCGTAGCCGGAGAGCATCAGCAGGGCGGCCAGGCCGACGAACTCGTCGTGGTTGATCCGGCCCGCCTCCTCCTGGGCGACCAGCCGGCCGAGCATGTCGTCGGTGGGCTGCTTCTCGCGGGCCGTGACGACCTCGTCGAAGTACGCCATGAGGTCGCGGGCGGCGCCCTCGGCCTGCTCGGGCGTGCTGCTGCGGTCGAGGATCGTGTCGGTGAGGGTGACGAAGATCCGGTGGTCCTCGTACGGGACGTCGAGGAGCTCGCACATCACGGTGGCGGCCATGGGCAGGGCCAGCTGCTTCACCAGGTCGGCGGTGTTGCCCTCGCGCGTCATCTCGTCGAGCAGCGTGTCCAGGATGGCCTTCATCCTGGGCCGCTTGGCCTCCATCTGGGTGATGAGGAACTCGCGGGTGACCAGACGGCGCAGCCGTCCGTGGTCCGGCTCGTCCTGGTTGAGGAAGAAGCCGGGCGGCAGCGGGGTGTCGCCGGAGATGTAGGAGGGGTAGCCGGGGGTCTTGGGGTCCGAGCTGAAGCGGGTGTCGGTGAGCACGGCGCGGACGTCGGCGTGACGGGTGACCACCCACACGGCCTCGCCGCGCGGGGTGAGCACCTGGAACACGGGCTGTTCGGCGCTGAGTTCGCGGTACTGGGGCGGCGGGTCCAGCGGGTGCCGACGCGGCATCGGGAAGGCGGGTGCGGCGGGAGCGGCGGGAGCGGTCATCACGCGGTCCTCCGGGTCTGGGTGCGGGCGGTGCCTGCGGGAGGGGCGGGCAGGAAGCCCGTCGAGACGAAGTAGTCGAGGTAGAGGTCGAACAGCCGGCGGTCGACCGGGCTGCACTCGATGCCGGAGCCCTGGAGCGCGGCCCGCAGGTTGCCGGTGCGGAACTCGGGCCTGCTGCCGAGGTAGCCGACCTCCTCGGCCGGCTGGTCGGCACCGAACAGCGGGAGATAGACGGCGAGTTCGTTCTCGTCGCCGCGTTCGACGGCGGCGGCGAGCTCGCGGTACCAGCTGCGGTAGTCGAGACGGCGCAGCGGATAGCCGTACGCCACGATGAGTTCGAAGATCTCGTTCATGCCGACGGAGCCGGCGCCGGGCACGTTGAAGACGGCTTCCTCACGGCCTCCGGACAGCGCGGTGTGCACCACCGTCGCCGCGCAGAAGTCCACGGGCACGAGGTCGAGGAGCAGGTCGTAGTCGAGGTAGGCGCCCAGCTGGACGCAGCCCTTGATCAGGTGGTTGATGAAGGTGTCGGGCGAGCAGGCGCCGGTGGTCTGGGAGCCGGTGATGGCACCGAGGCGGTACACGTGGGTGGGGACGCCGCGGTCGCGGGCCTGGAGCATCAGGCTGTCGGCGACCCACTTCGACTGCCGGTAGCCGCCGACGACGTGTTCGGCCTCGGTGAGCCGGGTCTCGGGCCAGCTCCGCTGTCCTTCGTGGCCCGGGTAGACGCCGATGGTGGAGACGAAGTGGACGGCCTTGACGCGCGTGCGGCAGGCGAGCCGCAGCACTTCCAGGGCGCCGAAGACGTTGACCGGTTTGATCTTGGCGTAGGGGACGATCCAGCTGGAGATCGCCGCGTTGTGGATGATCAGTTCCACGTCGGCGGCGAGCCGGTGGTACCGCGCCTTGGTCAGTCCGAGGTAGGGGCGGCCGGTGTCGCCGGGGACGCCGACGATGCGCCGTTCGTCCCCGTCGCGCAGGAGTCCGTAGTCGGCGAGGTTGGCGCGGACCCGTTCGTGGGCCTGCTCGGGTCCGTCGGCGCGCACGAGGACGTGCACGGTCGCGGAGGAGCGGTCGAGGAGTTCGCGGAGCAGGAAGGCCCCGGTGTATCCCGTTCCGCCGGTGAGCAGGACGGTGCCGTACGGGCCGGTGGTGGCCGGGAGGGCGCCTTCCTCGGGGACGACGTCGGCGGGCAGCACGGCGTCGGCCGTCATGGCCTCGCCGGCGACGCCTCGGGGGTTGCCGGCCCCGGTCACGGTCGGGTCGGCCTGGGAGCTGACCATCCGCGCCAGCCGGGCGACGGTGGGGTCCTCGAACATCCGGCGCAGATCGAGCCGCACGTCGTAGATCTCCCGTACCTGCGCGGTCATCTGAAGGACCGTCAACGAGTCGCCTCCCAGGTCGAAGAAGCTGGTCTCCACCCCGACCTTCGGCAGGCCGAGCAGGTCCTGCCAGATCCGGGCGAGCTGCGTCTCCACCGGTGTGCGGGGGGCGACGAAGGCGGCCTCGGGGGTCTCCTCGGCCGTCAGCGGGGGCAGGCTCTTGCGGTCCACCTTGCCGTTGGGCAGCTTCGGCAGGTCCGGCAGCACCACGAAGTGGGCCGGGACCATGGCCTCCGGGAGGTGCGTCCTGGCGTAGGCGCGCAGGGAGGAGCGCAGTCCGGCCGCCCAGGCCGAGGTGAGCGGGTCGTTGGCGAGTCGTCGGGTCGTGCTCATGCCTTGTCCTCAGCGTCGTCGTGGGCAGGGACCGGACTTCCGAACTCCACGTCGAACGTGGACAGTCGGCCGTCCTGCGGCACCAGGACCCGGACCGGTCGTCCGTGTGCGGCGGCCAGGTCGAACATCTCCTCGGGGTGGATCCCGGCCTCCTCGTCGAGGTCCCAGAGCAGCCGTTCCAGGTCCCAGGCGGTGGCCGTGCCGTCGGTCTCCTCGAGGGCGCGCACCGCGGCCGCGGTGCGCAGCAGCCTGCGGTTGGGGATGCCGGTCACGGCGAGGCCCCCGGTGCCGGCGGTCAGCCGCTTCCGCAGTCCGTCGAGGCCGTCGTCGAGCGTGTCCCAGGAGAGGCGGGACGCGGGTGTGGCGGGCGTCGCCCGGTCGCCGACGAGGAGGGTGACGTCGTAGCGGAAGAGTGAGAGTTCGTTGTCCGCGAGGCCGCGCTTGAGCTCGAGGCGGACCTCGGCGATGCCGTCGAGGTCGGTCGCCAGCTGCTGGAAGAAGGCCGGGGACAGGCAGAGCTCCCGTTCCTCCTGGAGGCGGCGGGCGACCGCGGAGCGGATCTCCTCGACGGTCTGGAGCGGTCCGGCCCGGTGGAGGGTCACGGCGGTCTGGAACTCGGGCAGCATCTCGACCGAGCGGACGTCGCCGACGAAGACCGCGCCTCCGGGGCGTACGGCGCGCACGGCGTCGGTGAGGACGGTGCGCAGGTAGTCGGTCCCGGGGAAGTACTGCGCGACCGAGTTGATCACCACCGTGTCCAGGCTTCCGGGCGCCAGTCGGGCCAGGTAGTCGGGGCCGGACTGCTCCAGGTGGACGTGCCCGGGCAGCGGGCGCCCGAGGGAGCCGGCCGCGGCGGTGAGCGCGGCGGGCGAGACGTCCACGCCGTGGTACTCCTCGACCTGGTCGGCCAGGTTGCGCAGCACGAGGCCGACGCCGACGCCGATGTCGGCGACCGCGGTGGGGCGCAGCGCGCGGACGCGTTCGACGGTGTGGCCGAGCCATTCGCGCATCTCGGCGACGGGGATGGGCTCGCCGGTGTAGCTGCTGAGCCAGCCGGCGAACTCGCTGCCGTCCGCCGCGGCGCCGTCCGCCGCCGTGCCGTCCTGTCCGTCGCCGCCCGCGCCGGTGTACGCGTTCTCCCAGAGCTCGCCCCAGCGGCGGACGTGGGCGTCCTGCACGGAGGCGTCGGAGAGGGAGTCCGCCGGGGACACGTAGGCGACGAGCTCGGTGCCGTGGGCCCCTTCGACCGCCGTGACGGCGACCGCGTCGAGCTGGGCGTGGCGCGAGAGGACGCTCTCCACCTCGTCGGGCTCGACCCGGTGGCCGAGGATCTTCACCTGTCGGTCGATGCGGCCGAGGAACTCCAGGCCGCCGTCGGCGCGGCGGCGCACCCGGTCGCCGGTCCGGTAGTACCGGCCGCGGCCGTCCGCGCCGCTGACGAACCGCTCGGCGGTCAGCTCGGGTCGTCCGACGTAGCCGGCCGCGACGCCGTCGCCGCCGATCCACAGCTCGCCGGAGACGCCGACCGGGAGCGGCCGGCCACGGCCGTCGACCACGAGCACCTCGGTGTTGGCGATCGGCCGGCCGATGGGAATGGTGTCGGCGGTCGCGTCGCGCGCCGGGTCCAGTTCGTGCACCGTGGACCAGATGGTGGTCTCGGTGGGGCCGTACATGTTGCAGATCCGCACGTCGGGCAGGGCTTCGAGGAGCCGCTGCGCGAGTCCGGAGGGGAACGCCTCGCCGCCGATCAGCAGGGCGCGCAGGCCCCGCAGGGAATCGAGCGCGGCGGGTTCCGCGGCGACGGCGGTGAACAGCGAGGGCGTGCCCTGGACGAGGGTGACCCGGTGCCGCTCGCAGAGCGCCGCGAAGGAGTGGGCACCCTCGGCGACCTCGGTGGCGTGGGCGTCGCGCAGCCGGTCGACCCAGGTGAGGCTGTCGAGGACGGCCTGTGCCTCGACGCCGAAGTCGACCAGGCACGCGATTTCGTCGACTCCGGCGGCGGCGAGCGCGCGCACGAGCTCGGCGCAGCTGTCCGGTGAGCCGAAGAGGCCGGAGGTCTCGAAGTACCGGTCGATCGCCATGTCGATGACGGCGTCGATCTGGTCCTCGGCGCCCATCTCCGGCAGGTCCTGCCCGGTGGAGGCGAAGAGGGTGCGCCACAGTTCGGTGGAGCTGCGGAGGTAGTCGCGGAAGGGTTCCCGTGCCTGCTGCCTGGCCCGCTCGGTGTCGTCCGACATGAAGGTGTGCACCATGACGGTGACCTGGCCGGGGCCGGTGTGCCCGGCGGCTTCCCGGGCCTGCCGGTACGCCTTGATCTTCTCCGCGAGGTCGTCGGGGTTCTGCCCGAAGAGGTGGGTGAGCAGGTTCGCTCCGGAGGCGCCGGCCTTCTCGAAGGTCTGCACGGTGCCGACGGAGGTGAGCCAGATCGGCGGCTCGTCCTGGACGGGCGCGGGGAAGATCCGTACGTCGACGGTCTCGCCGCTGCCGCCGACGCGCCGCACGGGCTCGCCGCGCCACAGCGTGCGGAACTCCTCCAGCTGCTCGGTCATCCGCTCCTTGCGCACGGGGAAGTTCTCCGGCCGCAGCACGAAGTCGTTGGAGTTCCAGCCGGCGGCGAACGCCAGTCCGACCCGGCCGTTCGAGAGGTTGTCGACGAGCGACCACTCCTCGGCGATGCGCACCGCGTCGTGCAGCGGGGAGACCACGCTGCCGCAGCGCAGGGCGATCCGGTCGGTGATGGTGGCCAGCGCGGCCGACATCACCGAGGGGTTCGGGTAGAGGCCGCCGAACTCGTGGAAGTGCCGCTCGGGCGTCCAGACGGCTTCGAAGCCGTGGGTGTCGGCGTAGCGGGCCGCGTCGAGGACCAGCTGGTAGCCCTCGCGGTGGGACTGTCCCGCGGAGGCGGCGAAGAAGAACAGGCTGAACCCGAGGGCCCGTTCCCGTGCCTCCGACTGCGGGACGAGGTTGCCGATGACGCGCTCTCCGGCCACGACCACCTTGGCGCCGTGGGTGAGCGGCCAGAGCAGTTCGAGGACCGAGATGTCGAAGGAGACGCTGGTGACGGCGAGGACGACGTCGTCGCCGTCGCAGCCGACGCGTTCGTCCATGCCGGCGAAGAAGTTGACGGCGTTGCGGTGCCTCAGGGCGGTGCCCTTGGGTTTGCCGGTCGAGCCGGAGGTGTAGATCACGTACGCCGTGTCGTCACCGGTCGCGTCGGTGCCCGGCGGTGTCGCGGGCGAGCGCTCGATGGCCCCGGCGTCGGCGACGACGTCCACCACACGGGGCGCGGTGATGCCGTCGGGCGTGCCCGGTCCCCTGACCAGGCAGCCGATGCCGGCGTCGGAGGCGATGCCGGCGAGCCGGCCGGCGGGGAACGACGGGTCCATCGGCACGTACGCGGCGCCGCTCTTGAGCACGGCGAGCAGGGTGACGACGAGGTCGGTCCCGCGGCGCAGGCTGACGCCGACCAGGTCTCCCCGTCCGACGCCCTGGGCGCGCAGGTGGTGCGCCAGGCGGTTGGCCCGGGCGTCCAGCTCGGCGTAGCTCAGCTCGTCGAAGCGGTGGGCCACCGCGATCGCGTCGGGGTGCGCGCGCACCTGTCGCTCGAACTGTCCGTGGATGGTGTCCGCGGTGTCGTACGCGACGGCGGTGTCGTTCCACGCGGCCAGCTGGGCGTGCTCGGCGGGGGCCAGGAGGTCGACCGCGGTGAGTCGTGTCTCCGGCTGCCGGGCGACGGCCGCGAGGGCGCGTTCGTAGTAGCCGGCGAGCCGCGAGCAGAACTCCTCGGGCAGGACCGCGAGGTCGCAGTCGAGCCACAGCTGGAGCCGGCCCAGCTCGGGGTCGATGAGGAAGTTGACGGCCAGCGGGTAGTTGGTCTCCGCGACGCCCACGGTGACGGTCATGAGGCCGTCCGCCGACCGGTGCCGGTCGCGGTGGAAGTCCATGAAGTTGACGTAGCTGTCGAGGCGGAGTCCTTCGCCGACGTCGTGCTGCATCTGGGCGAAGGGGTAGCGGCGGTGGGCCGCTGAGCGTCGCTCGTGGTCGAAGACGCGGCGCGCGGTGTCGAGGAGACCGGCGGAGGCCAGGTCCAGGCGCAGCGGGAGCGTGTTGAGGAAGACGCCGATGGTCTCGTCGCCGCCCTCCTCCTCGAGGCGGGCGTTGGCCACGACGCCGGTGAGCACCTCGTCGTCGCCGCTGACCAGGCGCAGCACGGCGAGGTGCGCGGTGGTCAGCAGCGATTTGAGGGGCAGCCCTTCGCGTCCGGCGAGGGCGCGCAGGGCCGCGGCCACCTCGTCGTCCACGGGCACGTCGTACCGGTGGTTCGCGGCGGGCCGGGTGCCTTCGGGGCCTTCCTGGCCGGTGGCGGTGCGGGGCACGAGCCGGGTGGGTTCGGCGCCGCGCAGCAGTGCGGTCCAGTAGTCGCGCGTCCGTTCGTCGGCCAGGGCGCGGCGCTCGGCGGCGACGAAGTCCCGGTAGGCCGAGCGGACCGGCGGCAGGGACAGCGCACGGCCGGCGAGCCGTGCCCGGTAGTGGTCGGCGACCTCTTCGAGCATGCGCATGTCGCTCCAGCCGTCGAGGACGACGTGGTGCTCGATGACCGAGAGTTCGAAGGCGTCGGGGCCGCAGGGGTGCGCCACGAACTTCAGGAGCGGTGCGACCTCCGGGTCGAAGCGGGTGAACTTGGCTTCCTCGACCCAGTCGGTGACGGCGCGCAGCCGGGCCTCGTCGTCCAGGTCTCCGAGGTCGAGTCCGGTCTCCAGGGGTATCTCGACGTGACCGTGCACGAGCTGCAGGGGCTCGGAGTAGCGGGCCAGGTCGAAGGAGCAGCGCAGGGAGGGGTGCCGGGCGGCGGTGTCGTCGATCGCGGCCCGCAGGGCGGCGGGGTCGAGCCTCGCCGCCACCCGTGCGCTGGTGACCACGCGGTACACGGAGGAGTCCTCGGCGTATGCCGCGTGGTAGAGCATGCCCGCCTGCATGGCGCTGAGCGGGTAGGCGTCGTCGAGCCCGTCGGGCAGCAGTCGCCGGTCCTCCTCGGACAGCAGCCCGAAGGGGCGGCGGTCGGAGGAGCTCTCGCGCTCCTCCAGCGGCCGGACGGCGCGGGCGAGTTCGCGGATCGAGGGTCGGGCGAACAGGTCGGAGACGTCGAAGGTGAGGCCGCCGCGCTCCGCCTCGGCGCGGACCCGGATGGCGTGCATGGAGTCGCCGCCCAGGACGAAGAACGAGTCGTCCACGCCGATCTCGTCGGCGTCGAGTACGGTGCGCCAGGCCTGGTGGAGCAGCTTCTCCTCGGCGGTCCGCGGCGGCGTCGTGCCGCGGGCCGGCCGGGCTTCCGGCACCGGCAGCGCCTTGCGGTCCAGCTTGCCGTTGGACAGCAGGGGCAGGGCGTCGAGGGCGACGAAGTGTGCCGGTGTCATGTACGCGGGCAGGCGCTCGCGCAGCCACTCCCTCAGCTCCGTCGCCGCCGGGGCGGAGTCGCCGGCGGGCACGAGGTGGGCGACGAGCTGGCGCTGTCCGTCGCTGCCGGCCGGCGCGGTCACGACCGCCTGCTCGACGGCCGGGTGGCCGAGCAGCGCTGACTCGATCTCGCCGGGTTCGATGCGGAAGCCGTGCACCTTGACCTGGTGGTCGAGCCGGCCGCGGTAGAGGACGACGCCGTCCTCGCGGAGCACGGCCAGGTCTCCGGTCCGGTAGAGCCTGCCCGGGCCGAAGGGGTTGTCGACGAAGCTCGCGGCGGTGAGCTCGGGGCGGTTGAGGTAGCCCGTGGCGAGCTGGACGCCGCCGATGTGGAGTTCGCCGGGGATGCCGGGCGGCAGCGGACGGCCTTCGCGGTCGAGGACGTACAGGCTGGTGTTGGCGACGGCACGGCCGATCGGCACCGGCCGGTGGGCGTCCTGCGGGGTGCAGCGCCAGTAGGTGACGTCGATGGACGCCTCGGTCGGTCCGTAGAGGTTGTGCAGGGCGGGGCCGTCGCCGTAGAGCGCGAAGTAGCGGCCCACGGTCTCGGAGCGGAGGGCCTCGCCGCTGCAGAAGACGCGGCGCAGGGCCGGCAGGTCCCTGCTGGTGGGCTCGGCGAGGAACAGGTCGAGCATGGACGGGACGAAGTGCACCGTGGTGATCCGGTGCCTGCGGATGACGTCGGCCAGGGCGCGCGGGTCCCGCTGGGCGCCGGGGGCCGCCAGGTGCAGCGCGGCGCCGGTGAGCAGCGGCCAGAAGAACTCCCACACCGAGACGTCGAAGGTGAAGGGCGTCTTCTGCAGGACGCGGTCGTCGGCCGTGAGGCCGTACTCCTCCTGCATCCACAGGAGCCGGTTGACGACGCCGCGGTGGGGCACGGCGACGCCCTTGGGCCGGCCGGTCGATCCCGAGGTGTAGATGACGTACGCCGTGTCGTCGGGCGTGGCGGTGCCCGGGAGCGGGCCTGACTCGGGCAGCGTGGGCAGCAGTTCGTCCACGGCGAGGACGCGGGCGGCGGTGCCCGTGAGGCGCCCGGCGAGGTCCGAGCGGGTCAGGACGGCCCTCGCTCCGGAGTCCTCGATCTGGAACTCCACGCGGGAGGCGGGAAGTTCGGGGTCGAGCGGCAGGTACGCGGCGCCGGACATCATGACCGCGAGCAGCGCCACGACGAGGTCGAGCGAGCGCTCGTCGTACACGCCGACCACCTGGCCGGCCGCCACGCCGTCGGCGCGGAGACGGGCGGCGAGGGCGCGGGCCCGGCCGGTGAGCTCGCGGTAGGTGAGCGCGCCGTCCTCCGTCTCGGCGGCGACGGCGTCGGGCGTCCGCGCTGCCTGTTCCTCGACGAGTGCGTGGAGCGGCCGGCTGAGGTCGAACTTCCGCAGGTGGGCGGTGGCTTCGGCCTCCACGAGGCCGCGCTCGGCGGGGGTCAGGAGGTCGATCGCGCCGAGGGGACGCTGCTCGTCCGCCTCGACGAGGGTCTCCAGGAAGGCGGTGAAGCGTTCGCGGTGCGCGGCCACGGTCGCGGCGTCGTGCAGCTCCGGGTTGGGGTCGAAGGACACCAGGAGGTCCGCGCCGTCGGCGCCGCCGAAGAACTCGATCGCGAGGTCGCGTACGGGTCCCGAGGACACCTGGCGGACGGTGCCGTCGAGGCCGCCGAAGCGCAGCCGCCCGTCGAACGACACGACGTTGACGACGACGCCCGAGGGCTCCTCGGCCGCCCCGTTCCTGCGGAGTTCGCGCTGCAGGGCCTCGCCGCGGAACCGCTGGTGCGCGAGCACCTCGCCCGCCCGGGCGGAGACCTGCTGCACGAGTTCGCGGAAGGGCATGTCGGAGCGCGGCGAGAGGCGCAGCGGCAGCACGTTGGCGAGCATGCCGGGCGTGGTGAGGGCGGTCCTCGTGGTCCGGGCCCGTACGGGCAGGCCGATGGCGATCTCGTCCTGCCGGGTGATCCGGTGGAGGTACGCGGCCGTCGCCGCGAGCACGACGACCGACCACGGGGCGCCGTACCTGGCGGCCATCTCGTCGACGCGGCCGACCCGGACGGGCGGCCGGAACCGCTCGGCGGGTCGCGAGGAGCCGGCGCCGCGGTCGCTCAGGCTGATGCGGTCGGGCCAGTCGGTGGTGGCGGCCAGCCAGTGGGCGCGGTCGTTCTCGTGGGCCGGCGAGGCACGGTACTCGGCTTCCTCGTCGAGGAGTTCGCGCAGGGTGCCCGCGCTCTTCTCGCGGACCGGCGTCCCTTGCTCCAGCGCCGTGTAGATCTGCGCGAGCCTGCGCCAGTAGAGGACCTGACCGTAACCGTCCAGGACGATGTGGTGGTAACGGAGGTGGAAGAGGAAGTGGTCCGGGGCCAGCCGGAGCAGGGTGTGGGTGAACAGCGGGTCTTCCGCGAGGTCGACCGGCGTGGCCAGGTCCGACCGGACCCACTCCTCGGCGGCGCCGAACGGATCGGCCTCCGCGCCGAAGTCCTTCGTGTGCAGCGGGGCGTCGGCATCGGCCGGAACCTGCCAGGGCGTGCCCTTTTCATCAGCAACGAACTTCACGCGTAACGCATCGGTCTCACCGACCGCTCGCCGCACGGCCTCGGCGAGGTGGGCCTCGTCGACGCGTCCTCGGATCTCGACGTATCCGGCGCAGTTGTGGAGGGCGCCGCCCGCGTCCAGCTGGTGGGCTATCCACACGTCGTGCTGCGCGGCGGACACGGGCAAACGCCCGGCAAAACTCTTCACGAGTCACTCCGTCTTTCGGTTCCAAGAAGGCGCACGGCTCCGGCCGCCCCGGCCGCACGACGGTGTGGGACGAGGCAGGAGCGGTGCGCGCTGAGTGCTTGCAGCCAGTGGAGACAAGCGGCGGCGCGGCCGCCGTCGGCGAGCCTCGTGGGCTCGCGACGGGCCGCTACATACGGCGCCGACGGGAGGACGCCGAACCAGGCCAGCTACGCGTGAACATAGAAATCCCCCGTACATGCCACAAGATGGCACTCCCCGTTGACCCGGCGCCCAGGACGCCGGGCTGTGCGTCACGCCCGGGACGGTGCTCTGTCGAGCGGTCCCGCCGCATGACTGGTCCCCAGCCAGCCATAGCGCGCATGTCATGTCAACCCATTGCAGTCGCGAAGACATGGTGATCAGTGGTCGCGATTTCGCGACACCCGCGCGGACTTGGCCATTCCTTGGCCGGATAGCGACCACGAGAGCGAAACCGTGGAATGCTCGCGCACGGTGCGAACACGCGTACGCACCCAGGGTGACATTAAAGCTTGCGTCAAGCGTCGCTCGAGCGCCCTCGACCGGGCTCCTCGCCCGTCGGATTCCGGACAGAATCCGGCGCCCGTCGTCCCCACCGGGGAGCGGCCGGCGGCGACGAGCGCCTCCGCTCACTCGTGGCGGTGCGGCAGGGGTTCACGCAGCCGGCCGGAGCCTCGTACGGGACCGCGCCGGGCCCTGAAGGGCCCGGCGCGGACGGAGGGTGGGCCGAGGTGATCCGCGGAGGTCACCGTCAGCGGACGGTCGCCGTCGGCGGACGGTTGGCGTCATCGGACGGTCACCGTCAGCGGACGGTTGGCGTCATCGGACGGTCGTCACCAGCGGACGGTCGTGTCAGCGGACCGCGAGGGCGACGATCTGGGTGGCCTCCTCGTCCGAGAAGTTGTCGTCGCTGACGAGGATCAACGAGCGCTCACCGGTGGGAAGTACCGGTCCCCACGTCATGCCCTCGGTGTTCTGGATCCCGGAGAGGCCCAGCGTGTCCAGGTCCACGACGAGCGTCTTGCGCATGGGGACGACGGACCGGCCGGCGAGGGAGTCCATCGCCCGCACGTCGGTCGCGCCGCGCGTGGTGGCGTCGTAGACACGGATCTTGTAGCCCGCACCGGCGACCCACGTGCGTTCCAGGACGAGGTAGCGGTCGGGGTCGTCGGGGAACGCGAGGAGGGACGGGACTCCGGTGTCGGGGCCCCAGGGACTGTTCGGGTCGGACGCGGCGAAGATCTTCTCGACGGGGTACGCGAACTGCCCGAGCACCTCGCCGCCGCGGGTCTGCTTCGTCACCCGGACGAGCGCGCCGTTGCGCAGGTCGGGCTCCGGGCCGTCCTGGAGCAGCGGGCCTTCGACGGCGCTGGTCACGACCCTTCCGTGGGAGCCGAAGGTGATCGCCTCGATCACCTGGTTCCGGCGCGGCCCGCGCTCTTCCCGCGTGATCTCGTAGTTCGACGGCAGCCGCAGCCGGCCGAGGTAGCGGCCGGTGGCGGAGGCGAACTGCACGGAGGGCTGGATGACCGGCGCGTCCGCGGTCTTGGGCCGGTCGCCCTCCTGCGCCCACCAGTACCGGCAGCTGCGCGGGTCGACCCGGATCTCCTCCGGGTCGACGGCCTTGCCGTCGCCGGCGGTCGGGGAGGAATACACCGTGCCGTCCGGCCGGCGGAACGGATGGGTGCCGGTGAAGTCGACGGAGTGCACGCCGTCGGCGTCCACGTCCAGCCTGGCAGTGTAGAAGCGGGCGGGCTGGAGGTACGAGCGGTCGTCACTGATGAACACGTACTCGCCGGTGCACCGGTTGCGGTCGACACCGGACAGGCCGCCGACCGTGGTTCCCCGGAAGTCGAGCTTGTGCGGAACGATCTTTTCGCCGAGCAGGCGGGCCTGCGCGGCCTGCTCCGACGGTCCGGCCGGCCCGGCGGGCGGGGCGGCCGCCGCCGCGGGGGCCAGCGTCGAGGTCAGGAGCAGGGCTGCGGCGCACACGCGGCGCGTCAGAGAAGATCTCATGCGGATGATCTTGGCCCGGCGCGCCCCGGCACCGCAGTCGCCCATCCGGGTGTCGCTGCACCGCGCCGCACTCGGCCGGCCCCACGCCGCACGGCGTCACCACCGCTCCCGGGGAGCGGTGGTGACGCCGTGTCAGGCGTGGGCCGTCGGCTCAGCGCAGGTCGAAGCGGTCGAGGTTCATCACCTTGTTCCACGCCGCCACGAAGTCGCGCACGAACTTCTCGTCGGCGTCACTGGCGGCGTAGACCTCGGCGATGGCGCGCAGCTGGGCGTGCGCGCCGAAGACGAGGTCGACGGCGGTCGCCGTCCACTTCCGCTCGCCCGTCGCCCGGTCCCGTCCCTCGAAGACGTTCTCCTCCGACTCCGACGCCTTCCACTCGGTGCCCATGTCGAGCAGGTTGCGGAAGAAGTCCGTGGTCAGCGCCTCCGGACGCTGGGTGAAGACGCCGTGCGAGGAGCCGCGGAAGCCGGTGTTCAGGGCCCGCATGCCGCCGACGAGGACCGTCATCTCGGGCGCGGTCAGCGTCAGCAGGTTCGCCCGGTCGAGCAGCAGGGTCTCCGGTGACAGCTTCTCGCCGCTCCGCAGGTAGTTGCGGAATCCGTCCGCCCGCGGTTCGAGCACGGCGAAGGACTCCGCGTCGGTCTGCTCCTGCGAGGCGTCGGTGCGGCCCGGTGCGAACGGGACCGTGACGGTGTGGCCGGCGTTGCGCGCGGCCCGCTCGACCGCGGCGCAGCCGCCCAGGACGATCAGATCCGCGAGCGAGATCTTCCTGCCGCCGGTCCCGGCGGCGTCGAAGTCGCGCTTGATCTCCTCCAGCCGCCGTACCGTATCGGCGACCTCGGGCAGGGCGTTGACCTCCCAGTCCTTCTGCGGCGCCAGCCTGATCCGCGCGCCGTTGGCACCGCCGCGCTTGTCGGTGCCGCGGAAGCTCGCCGCCGCGGACCAGGCCGTGGTGACCAGCTGCGGGATGCTGAGGCCGGAGTCGAGGATCCGGTCCTTCAGGGCGGCGACGTCCTGGTCGCCGACCAGTTCGTGGTCCACGGCGGGGACCGGGTCCTGCCACAGCTGCGGCTCGGGCACCCAGGGCCCGAGGTAGCGCGTCACCGGGCCCATGTCGCGGTGCAGCAGCTTGTACCAGGCCTTGGCGAAGGCCTCCGCGAGCTGGTCGGGGTTCTCGTGGAAGCGCCGGCAGATCGGGCCGTAGACGGGGTCCTCCCGCAGGGCGAGGTCCGTCGTCAGCATCATGGGGGCGTGCCGCTTGGACGGGTCGTGCGCGTCGGGCACGGTGCCGTGCGCGGCGGGGTCCTTGGGCTTCCACTGGTGGGCTCCGGCGGGGCTGGTGGTCAGCTCCCACTCGTACCGGAAGAGGTTGTCCAGGTAGCCGTTGTCCCACCTCGTCGGCTCGTTGGTCCACGCGCCTTCGAGTCCGCTGGTGAGGGTGTACGGGCCGCTGCCGGTGCCCTGGGTGTTGTGCCAGCCCAGGCCCTGCTGTTCGAGGGGCGCAGCCTCCGGCTCAGGGCCGAGGTAGGAGGGGTCGACGGCGCCATGGCACTTGCCGAAGGTGTGGCCGCCGATGATGAGGGCGGCGGTCTCCTCGTCGTTCATCGCCATGCGCCCGAAGGTCTCGCGGATGTCGCGGGCGGCGGCGATCGGGTCCGGGTTGCCGTTGGGGCCCTCCGGGTTGACGTAGATCAGGCCCATCTGCACGGCACCGAACGGCTTGGCCAGCTCGCGGTCGCCGCTGTAGCGCTCGTCGCCGAGCCAGGCGTCCTCGGGGCCCCAGAAGATCTCCTCGGGCTGCCAGATGTCCTCGCGCCCGAAGGCGAAGCCGAAGGTCCTGAACCCCATGGATTCCATGGCGCAGTTGCCGGCGAACACGAGGAGGTCGGCCCAGGAGATCTTCCGGCCGTACTTCTGCTTGACCGGCCACAGCAGCCGCCGCGCCTTGTCCAGGCTGGCGTTGTCCGGCCAGCTGTTGAGCGGCGCGAAGCGCTGGGCGCCGCTGCCGCCGCCGCCCCGGCCGTCCTGGATGCGGTACGTGCCGGCGGCGTGCCAGCTCATCCGGATGAACAGCGGTCCGTAGTGGCCGTAGTCGGCCGGCCACCAGTCCTGGGACTTCGTCATCAGCTCGATGACGTCCCGCTTGAGGGCGTCGACGTCGAGGCCCGCGAACTCCGCCGCGTAGTCGAAGTCCTCGTCCAGCGGGACGGGCCCGGTCGCGTGCTGTTCCAGCACCTGGAGGTCCAGTTGGCCGGGCCACCAGTCCCGATTGGTCCTGGGGCGGGTCGACGCGGGGGTGGGTGAGGGAATTGCTGGGTTCTCGCTCTCGCTGCCGGACACGTCCGCCCCTTCTTCCTGCGTGGAACTTTTCTGGCTTTTCGCCCGTATCGTTCCGCACCGCCGGGCGCACCGCGAGAAGAACACGCCGTCGGGCGACGGGTCCGGTCACCGGCAGGTGATCCCGGTGGAGGGCGGAGCGCTCCCCCACCGTCACCCGGTTGACGGACGGAGGGCCTGAGCCAAAGCCGCGTCCGGAAAGTATGATCAGGCGATGTCTGACATGACCGAGACCACGCCCGGCTGGCTGAGCGCTGACGAGCTGAACGCCGCCAGGGGGCAGATGCCCATCCTGTACGTCGAAGCCGTGCCCGTGCGGGTGGACGACAGCGGTGAAGTCACCAGCATCGGACTGCTGCTGCGGATCGGTGCCGACGGAACGATCAGCCGGACGCTGGTGTCCGGCCGGGTCATGCACCACGAGCGGGTGCGTGACGCACTGCTGCGCCACCTGGAGAAGGACCTCGGCCCGGTGGCCCTGCCCCGCATCCCGGCCTCGCTCCAGCCCTTCACGGTCGCCGAGTACTTCCCCACGGCGGGCATCACGCCCTTCCACGACCCGCGTCAGCACGCGGTGTCGCTGGCGTACGTCGTGCCGGTCACCGGCGACTGCCGGCCCCGGCAGGACGCGCTGGACCTGGTCTGGGTCAGTCCGCAGGAGGCCGTCTCCCCCGCGCTGCAGAACGAGATGCCGGGCGGCCACGGAGTCCTCCTGAAGCAGGCGCTCGCGCACGTCGGCCACATCTCCTGAGCGACCCGCCGCGGGCGCGGCGGGTCGCCGCGGGCGCGGCGGGCCCGCGGCGGTCAGGAGACCATGCGGGTCCCGTCCACCTCGGTGAGCCTGACCGTGCAGAGCCCGCCGCGCTCGGCCTTCACGTCCGTCACCGTGAGCCGGGTGCCCGGCGCGAGGATGTACTCCTCCTCCCCGGTGAAGGCGGAGAAGCTCCGGATGCCGACGGCGCGGGCCGGCGTCACCTCGAACAGGGTCCGCTTGCCGCGGCTGCCGAGGAAGGCGCGGGCCACGTCCGGTTCGGAGGTGCAGGAGGAGACGCCCCACCAGGTGACCGTGCGGCCGACCGGGTACTGGCCGCGCAGGTCCAGCGAGACGCCGCGCCACAGGGGCCGGGTGTGGACCGGGAGGTCCGAGACGGCCGAGAAGAGCAGACGCAGGTACGGCAGGTAGGGCAGGACCCTGGTCCGGTCCGGGGCGCGCAGGACGGCGTTGATGTCGCGGTAGAAGCCGGACTCGCAGGTGTAGAGGTGGAGCGCGGCGATGGCGTCGGCGGACAGGCCGCCCGGCGTTCCGGCCGCCCCGTCGGCGCGCCGCTTGCCGAAGTCGCGGGACCGGTCGATGTGGCGGCCGAGTCCGGAGAGCACCTTGGTCACCGGGGCGACGGCGTCCTCGAAGGACATCAGCGGGGTGTCGAAGACCCCGGTGACGGCGGGGAGGGTGAGGCCCTCGTCCTTGACGCTGGTGAGCCGCTCCAGATAGAGCTGGTGCAGTTCCATGGTCGAGGTGATGAACGCTCCCATGCGGTCCGCGACCTCGCGGTCCGCGCCGCCGGCCGGCTGCTCGTTCCATCCCCTGCCCGGCAGCCAGTCGATCGGGTCGGCGCCCAGCGAGGCCAGGGCGTCGTTGACGGTGGCGAAGTGGTCTCCTTCGCAGAAGAGGTCGCCCTGGGCCGCCGGATTGGCGTGGTCGATGTGCCGGACCTCGACGTCGGGGTACTTCTGCTGCAGGCGCAGGACGATCTTCTTCAGGTTGCGCGCGTGGGCTCCCCACCAGGCGAAGACGACGCCGCGGTCCTCCTCGTCGGCGTCCTGCTTGGCCTTGAGGATCTCCTCGACGATCCGTTCGGCGACGGGCCGCCAGAACAGGGTGTGACGGTCGGTGCCCTTCGCACCGTCGGCGCTGGCGGTGAGCGAGGCGTTCAGGAGCAGCACGCCCTGCGTGAGCATCGCCTGGAACCACTCGGGCGGCTGGACCGTGTCGCGCTCCTCGAGCAGGGCGCGGACGTCGGCGACCGGTGTCTTCTTGGGTATGCCGTACTTCCACATCGCCGCCGCCTTGATGATGCAGCGGATGCTGACGACCCTGCCGAACTGGCTGTCCTTCCAGTCGTTGAAGGTGTTGTCGAACATGGCGATGCCGGTGGCGCTCTCCGGCCGCGGGTAGGGGTTCTGGCCGAAGACGACGACCTTCCACTTGTGCGGCGGGTTGGGCTTGAGCGCCTGGAAGGTCAGCTCCCTGACGGGCACGACCTGGGGGCTGCGGTTCGGGCCGATGAACTCCGCGGCGCCCGGCTGCGCCTCGATGACGGGCTTCAGGAGCGGAAGCCAGGCCTCTCCGCCGCCGGCGAACAGCTCGGTGAGGCCCAGCGGGTCGTTCGGGTCGTGCGGGCTGGGCTGGGCCGGCGTGGCGGTGGCGTCGGTCATGGAGGAGGGGCTCCCGGTGGTCGCGGCGGAGTGGGCGGGGTCGGTTGCGTGGGTGGCGTCGGCTGCGTGTGCGGGGTCAGTGGCGAAAGGAATGCCCTTTCGGCGGCATGATGCGCACCCGCTGCGTGGGCGGCGCGCTCTCGATGCCGGCGAGCTGGGCGGTGATCGTGGCGCGCAGCTCGTCGTCGTCCTCGAACCAGTGGTCGTGGAAGAGCGTGTGGCCGGTCCACATCAGGTTGGCGCAGACCCGCGCCGGGACCCGGCCGGTGCGGGCGCCCATGCCGACCAGCGCCACCGAGCGGATGCTGCCCGGCGCCAGGGCGTTCTGCCGGTGGACGGCCTGGAAGGCCGCGGCGCTCGCGAGGGCCACGTTCAGCGTGTCGCGCACGTTCTGCGAGGACTGTTCCATCGTCGGCGTCGAAATCAGGTACCGCGGAGTGGTCGCCCCGGACGGGACGCAGACCGCGCTGCCGACCGGCAGCTTCCCGGCGAACCGGTCGCGGATCGCCCGCTGCACGCGCAGCTGGATGCCGGCCCCGAGGTGCCTCTTGATGACGGCGTCGACCCCGCCGTCCATGCGGCCCAGGGAGTTGGTCGGGGTGACCCACGCGTCGACGTCCTCGTCGAGGATCGAGCCACGGCGGATCTCGATGCCGGGCGTGTCGGCGAACGCCGCCCGCCAGGCCTTCACGACGCCCTCGTTGACGTCGGTCAGCACGACCCTGAGCGTGGTCCCCATACGGCTGTCAGTCATCGTCCACCCCTCCCGGGAAACGGTCTCTCCAACGCCTCCGAAGCTAACGGCGACCACTGACAACGCCGTTTCGGAAGGAGTGCGGTGACCTGCCGTCAGTCCGCGTCAGCCCGCCGTCGGCCTGCCGGACCACGGTGTTCCCGGACGGATGCGGGGAGGAGGGGAGAGAAGGCGGCCCCGGGCACGCGTCGTGGATACCGAAGCGCCCGGGGCCTCCTCTCGACCCGGCGGCGCAGGGGGAAAGGGGGAGATGCGCCGCCGGGCGTCCTCGGGGCTCACACCGAGGACTCGCCACGTGGCTTCGTCGGACTGGTTGCTGCCCGCGAGTTCCCAGCACGCCGCCGTCACCGCAGGGGTGATCGGGGCGCGTGGTTCCTGCGCTCCGATTCTCACCGGTCCCGCGCCGGCATTCCACGGAGAGGAAGTGCAGACAATTGCCGGCCGCGGCACGGTGCCTGCCGTGCCGTGCCGTGCCGTGCCGTGCCGCGGGGTGCCGCGGGGTGCCGTGCGGACTCGTGCGGTTCCGGAGCCGCACGCCCCTCCCGCGCGTGGGCCCGTAGCCCGTACCGTAGGAGTCGTACGAGTCGAGGAGGCACCGCATGGGCACGTCGCCGCCGCACGAGCCGGGCTCCGCCGGCACCGGTCCGTACCGCATCACGGCCGACCAAGGACCGCAGACACTGGGTGAGTTGCGCGCTGAGCTCGCCGCCGTCGATCCCGTCGAACTGGCGGCCTTCGACGCCCGGCTGGGCGCGGCGCGCTTCGGGCGCGAACAGGAGGCGGTCATCACCGAGGCACGGCACCTGGTCGCGCTGCGCACCCGTCCCGAGGTGCGGGAGGCGATCCGCGCGTCGCTGGCCGGCAGGACGGAACTGATGACCGTCGAGGACCTCTTCGCCGAACTCGACAAGGGCACGGCCCCGTGACCCACTGGGCCGTCGAGATCCCCCGCAGGCTCTACCACGAGATCGCGCGCCTCTCCCCCGGTGGTCGTCGCGCGCTCCACGACGCCCTCGCCGCCCTGGCCGAGGACCCCCGTCCCCCCGAGTCGCGGACCGAGCCGGTACGGTCCGCGGAGCTGCGCCGGGTCGCGACCGCCCCGGCCTCCGACAACGGCGTGACCATCACCCTGCTGTACCGCGTCCACGAACCCGACCCGGGCAGACCGGGGCGCGTCGAGATCATCTTCCTCGTCGCCGGGCCCTGAGCCGCCGGGCCCTGAGCCGCCCGGCCCGGACGCGACGGGCGTCGTTGTCGGTCCCGGAGCGTAGGCTTCGGCCACGAAGACGGATTCGGTACGCGTGCGGGTACGAACGGGCACGGGGGGCGTGGTGGTGGGGACGGACCAGCGGTGGGAGTCGGTTCTCGACGGGGTCGTCGTGTACGCGCAGGGCGCGCTGTGCACGCGGCTGGCGCGGGGCGTCGTACCGTCGGACGGGCGCGTGCGGGTGACGGGGCTGCCGCGGACCGCGGACGCCGGTTCGCTGCGGGCCCGGGTGCTCGGCGCTTCGGACGTCCGCGTCACCGAGGCGCGGATCGAGACGGAGGCAGAGCCGGTCGGCGACGGGGACCGGGACGCGCTGCTGCGCGAGGTCGAGCGGCTGCGCGACGCGTGCGCCACCGCCCGGGGCCGCCGGCAGCGGCAGCGGGCGCTGATCGACGAGGTCGCCGCCCTGCGGCCGGTGCCGCCGCAGCGCCGGCGCGACGACCCGCCGCACCGCACCACGCCGGTCGAGGCGTGGCTTGAACTCGCCGATTTCGTGGACGAGCGGCTCACCGGGCTGCACGCGCGCCTCGCCGAGCTCGACGAGGCACTGCGGGACGTGGAACACGAACTCTCCGTCGCCGAGGACCGGTTCGCCCGTGCCTCCACCGCCGGGACGTCCGCGCACGTGGCCACCACCGTGTGCGCGGTCGTCACGCTCGACGGCGTGCCCGCCGGGGGCGGCGCGGGCGATGACGTGGTCGAACTGGAGCTGGAGTACGGCGTGCCCGGCGCTGTCTGGGTGCCCGCCTACCGCCTGTCCTGCCGTCAGGAGGACGGCGACGGCCGGCTGCTGTTGCGGGCCTCCGTCGCCCAGCGCACCGGTGAGGACTGGACCGGGGTCCGGGTCGCGCTGGCCACCGCCGATCTGCGGCGCCGCACCGATCTGCCGCGGCTCGGCTCGCTCCGGATCGGGCGGAGCCAGCCCGCGCCCGCACCCGCCGGCTGGCGCGAGCCTCCGGCGGGCCTCGCCGATCTGTTCACCGCGTACGACGCCCGGTCCCGGCAGCCGAGCCGGCCACGCGCGGCCGGTGGCGCCGCCGCGGCGGCCGGTCCGCTGCCCGACGGGACGC
>NZ_SDOY01000176.1:0-11719 GCF_004117935.1 Streptomyces roseicoloratus
AACCGCCTCGCCCGCGAGCTGCACGACTCGGTCGGGCACGCGCTCAGTGCCGTCACCCTCCAGGCGGGCGCCGCCCGGCGGGTCCTGGACGCGGGCACGCCGGACCTCGACTTCGTGCGGGAGGCGCTCACCGCGATCGAGGAGGCCACGCGGCGTTCGGTCGGCGAACTGGACGCGGTGCTCGGCCTGTTGCGCAGCGGCGAGGACAGCGGAGAGCTCGCGGCGCCCGGCCTCGACGCGCTCGACGCCCTGGTGCGGGGCGCCGGGCGGCGGGTGGAGCTGACGGTGCGGGGCGATCTGGCGGGGCTGCCGGAGGCGGTGTCGCGGGAGGCGTACCGGATCGTGCAGGAGGGGCTGACGAACGCCGTGCGGTACGCCCGGCAGGAGACGGTGACGGCGCGGATCGCGCTGTCGGGGGACGAACTGGAGATCACGATGGAGAATCCGCTGCCCGGCACGGCGCCGGTGGCCCGCCCGGACGGCGGGCACGGGCTGCGCGGCGTCACCGAGCGGGCCCGGCTGCTCGGGGGCACCGCGGAGGCGGGACCGGTGGACGGCCTCTGGCGGCTGACCGCCCGGCTGCCGGTGGGCCGGGCCGGGGACCGGTCGGCACCGCCGGCAGGGGACCGGTCGGCACCGCGGGCCGGAGGCCGGTCGGCGGGACCGGCTCAGGGCCGGCCGGCCGGACCCGCGGGAGGTGCCCGGTGATCAGGATCGTGCTCGCGGACGACGAGCGGATGGTGCGGACGGCGCTGCGGGTCATCCTGGACGCCGAGGAGGACCTGGAGGTCGTCGGTGAGGCGGCGACCGGTGCCGAGGCGGTGTCGGTGGTGCGGTCGCTGCGGCCCGACGTGGTCCTGATGGACGTCCGGATGCCGGAGATCGACGGCATCCAGGCCACCCGGCAGATCCTGTCCGGCTTCGGGCAGGAGCCGGAGGCGCCGCGGATCGTGGTGGTCACCACCTTCGAGAACGACGCGTACGTGTACGACGCGCTGCGCGTGGGCGCGGTCGGCTTCCTGCTCAAGCGGGCCTCGCCGGAGGAGCTGGTGAGCGCGGTGCGGCTGGTCGCCCGCAGCGACTCGCTGCTGTATCCGGCGGCCGTCCGCACGCTGGTCGCCGACCACGCCCGCCGCCGTCCGCCGGCCCCGCCCGCCTGGGCGGCCCGGCTCACCGAGCGGGAGGCGGAGGTGCTGCGGCGGATGGCGAAGGGCCTGACGAACGCGGAGATCGCCGAGGGCATGGGCGTGGGACCGGCGACGGTGAAGTCCCACGTGGCGGCGGTGCTCGCGAAGACGGGCGCCCGGGACCGTACGCAGGCGGTGATCGCGGCCTACGAGTCGGGATTCCTCCGGGCGGGCGCCTGACGGGCCCGCCTGCCGAGGCGACGCGTCCTGAGGGCTCACCACATGAAGGTTCCCTGAGAAACCGGACAGACCCGGAACGTTCGCCACCGCCCGGCTCGTCCCGCAGATGGGATGAACAAGACGATCAGGCGCGCCTCGGTCTTCGCGCTGCTCCTGGTGCTCGCCCTCCTCGGGCGGGCCACCTGGGTGCAGGCGTACGAAGGCAAGGCCCTCGCGAACGAGAAGAGCAACCGGCGGAAGGTCATCGCGCAGTACGCGGAGCCGCTCGGGAACATCGTCGTGGCCGGCTCGCCGGTCACGGGATCGAAGGAGACGAAGGGCGGCGACCTCGCCTACAAGCGGAGCTACACCGACGGCGAGCTGTACGCGGCCGTCACCGGCTACAGCTCGCAGGCCTACGGGGCGACCCAGCTGGAGGGCATCTACTCCGGCGTCCTGGACGGCACGGACACGCGGCTGAAGAACCCGCTCGACGCGGTCACCGGGAAGCGGGCCGAGCCGGGCACCGTCGTGACGACGATCGACCCGGCGGTGCAGAAGGCCGGGTACGAGGCGCTGGGGAACAAGAAGGGCGCCGCCGTCGCCCTCGACCCGAAGACCGGCCGGATCCTCGGGATGGTGTCGACGCCCTCGTACGACCCGTCGAAGATCGCCGGCCTGACGGACGGCGCGGAGTGGCGGCGGCTGACGGAGGACGCGGACAAGCCGCTGGTGAACCGGGCGCTGCGGCAGCCGCTGCCGCCGGGCTCGACGTTCAAGCTGGTGGTCGCGGCGGCGGCGCTCGAGGACGGCCTCTACGGCTCCGTGGACACGGCGACGCGGAGCCCGGACCCGTACACGCTGCCCGGCACCCGGACCGTGCTGCGGAACGAGAACGCCTCCGCGCCCTGCGAGAACGCGACGATCCGCACCGCGCTGCGCTACTCCTGCAACAACGTCTTCGGGAAGATGGCCGTGGACCTGGGCCAGGACAAGGTGAAGGCGATGGCGGAGAAGTTCGGCTTCGACGACAAGGAGCTGGACGTGCCCGTCCGGGCGTACGCGAGCGTGTACCCGTCCGGGATGGACGAGGCGCAGACGGCGCTGAGCGGCATCGGCCAGTTCGACGTGACGGCCACCCCGCTGCAGATGGCCATGGTGTCCGCCGCCATTGCCAACGACGGTCTCATGGCGAGCCCGCACATGGTCTCCGAGGTGGTGGACGCCGACGGCGACGCGCTGCAGTCGTACGAGGACGGCGACACCGAGCGGATCGTCTCGTCGGAGACGGCGCGGCAGCTGCGCAGCGCGATGAAGACGGTGGTCGACGACGGCACCGGCAGCAACGCGGCGATCGGCGGCGTGGAGGTCGGCGGCAAGACGGGCACGGCGCAGCACGGCGAGAACAACAGCAAGACGCCGTACGCCTGGTTCACGTCGTACGCGAAGGACCCGGCCACCGGGAAGGAGGTCGCGGTCGCGGTGATGATCGAGGACTCGGGCGCGGCCCGCTCGGAGGTCAGCGGCAACGGTCTGGCGGCGCCGGTGGCGCGGAAGATGATGGAGGCCGCGCTGAAGTGACGTGAAGCGGGGGCCGGTTGGTGGGCGGCCCCCGCCGCACGGTATGCAGGGGACATGCTCTCGAACACGCGTCTGCCCCGCTCCCCGTCCGGCTGGACCATGGCCGTCTTCGGCGTGCTCGCCGCGGTCCTCGGCGTGGTGGGCCTGGTCTCCCCCGAGACGACGATCCGCCTCATGGGGCTCGCCCCCATGTCCGGGACCAGCCGCGCGGACGACGACCACACCCTGCTGTTCCTGACGGCCTCCTCCATGGCGGCCCTCAACATGGGCGTGTACTACGTGCTGGCGGCCCTCGCCGACTGGAAGGCCTTCTTCCGCTGGACGGTGCCGTTCCGGTTCCTGACCTTCTCGGTCTTCACCCTCGCCGTCCTCACCGGCCGTGCCCCCTCCGGGTTCCTCGGCGTGGGCCTGTGGGAGGGCGTCGGCGCCCTGGCGACGGGGCTCGCGCTGCGGTACGAGTCGCGCCGGGCGGCGCGGGTACGGGAACGACACAGGGCCCGGCCGGACAATGCGGGGGAGCCGGCCGGGGCCCGGGTCGACGTGGGCGACGCATGACGCCCACGGACGATCCGACGATACGTTTCGGTCAAGATCGTCGCGAGCCGCGGAACGCGACAACCGTCCGCAAAACGCGACGGTTTCGCGGCCGGCCCGGGAGGACGACAGACGGCCGGGTCCACGGGCCCGGCGCACGGCGCCCCCAGGACGACCCCGGTCAGCCGTTCAGGGGCGTCCGCGCAGGGTCCGCGAGGGCGTCTCGCCGAAGCGGGCGCGGTACTGCGCGGCGAACCGCCCCGGGTGCGTGAACCCCCAGCGCCAGGCCACCTCGCCGACGCTCAGCCCGTCCGGGTCGCCCTCCAGCAGCTCCTCGCGCACCCGGTCCAGGCGGATCTGCCGCACGTACGCCATCGGCGACATCCCCACGTACTCCCGGAAGGACTCCTGGAGGCGGCGCACGCTCACCCGGGCGAGGGCGGCGAGCTCGGTGGTGGTGAAGGGATGCTCGGGGCGGGCCCGCACCGCGTCCGTCGCCCTCTTCACGGGCGCCGGCCTGACCTGTCCGCCCGGGTGCGCGAGCTCGTCCCGCCACGGGTGCTCCGCCGCCAGCAGCAGTCCGTTGAGCAGCGCCTCCTGGAGCGGGCGGGCGACCAGCTCGTGGGTGGCGAGCCCGTCGCCCGCGAGCGCGCCGGCCGCCACCTGGCGGGCGAAGGTCACCCAGCTCAGGCCGGGGCCTCGGGTGATGTCCAGGCGCGGGCCCAGGATCAGCCGGCGGCCCGTCGAGCGGCCCAGGAGCTGCTCCAGACGGTCCTGCAGCGCCTTCGCGTCGATCTTGACCGAGAGCGAGCGGCAGTCACCGCTCCAGCGGTCGAGGACGGTGACGCCCGACGGGTCGAGCAGCATGGCCTCCTGCGGGGTGGCGAGCAGCCGGTGCCCGCTGCCGCCCTGCCGCACCTCCATGGTCCCGCTCAGCGGGGCGTTCAGGTGGAACGCCCCCAGCTCGCCGAAGCGCATCCGCACGTCGGCGCCGCAGCTGAGGTCGCCGATCATCAGCGGCCCCAGGCCGACGGTGTCGAAGCGCGCGGCGAAGGGCCGGTCGCGCGCGTCGATCACGTCCATGAAGTTGGCGTAGTAGCGCGCGCCGATCTCCTCGCGTGCCTCGTCCACGTCCCGCGTCCGGAAAGAGCTCCCACCCACGTCCGAAAGAATATTCACATGACGGACCTGCCCGGGAACGGCAGGATGCCCGTCATGCCACAGCCTCGGGGATTCATCTGTACGCAGCGCGCGGACGGCACCGTCGTCGTCACCCACCACGGCCGCACCGCCGCCACGCTGCGCGGCGGCCGTGCGGAGAAGTTCCTGGCGGAGGTCGCGTCGGGCGACCCGCAGCTGGTCATGGCCCGCTGGACGGGCGCCTACCGGTTCGGGAACGAGCGGACCGCCCGCGAGCACCCGCGTAACCGGAGTGGCCGAACCCGGAAAAGGTAAGGGAACGGCAAAGGGGTCTGGTTCGTTACCCCGGACATGACCGCTATGACCCCCGGCTCGAACATCCCCCTCACCGTCGCGCGCGTGACGGTGGACGTGACCGCCCCGGTGCGGCTCGACGTCTCGGGCCTGCTGCTCGGCGCCAACGGCAAGGTGCGCTCCGACGACGACTTCATCTTCTACAACCAGCCCACGGGTCCCGGTGTGACCTACCGGTCCGGCGGCGGCACCGCGCCCGACGCCGTCCTGGTGGACACCGCCGCCGTGCCCGCCGGGATCGAGAAGATCGTGGTGACCGCGAGCCCGGACGCCGCCGGCCAGACCTTCCGGGGCATCGAGCCCACCGCGACCCTGCGCAACACGGACGACGGCAGCGTCCTCGCCACCTTCACCCCGCCCCGGCTCGGCGACGAGACGGCCCTCCTGGTCATGGAGATCTACCTGCGCAACGGCGCGTGGAAGGCCCGCGCGGTCGGCCAGGGGTACGCGAACGGGCTGGCCGGGATCGCGACCGACTTCGGCGTCAGCGTGGACGAGGAGCCCGCGGCCGCACCGGCGGCCACGCCCGCGGCTCCCCCGGCCGCACCCCCGGCGCCCCCGGCCCCGCCCACCGCTCCCCCGGCGGACCCGCGCCTCGCGGCGGGCCTGCCGTCGGCCCCGGCCGCCGCCCCGCCCGCGGCCCCTGCCCCGGTCGCCGCCGGCACCGGCAAGATCAACCTGGACAAGGGCCGGGTCAACCTCCAGAAGAACCAGACCGTGTCCCTGGTCAAGGGCGGCAGGCCGCTGCTCTCCCAGGTCAAGATGGGTCTCGGCTGGGAGCCCGCCTTCCGCGGCAAGGACATCGACCTCGACGCCTCCGTCATCGCCTACGGCCCCCAGCGCAACCACATCGACAGCTGCTACTTCGGCAAGCTCGCGATCCTCAACGGCGCGATCAAGCACTCCGGCGACAACCTGACCGGCGAGGGCGCGGGCGACGACGAGGTCATCGTGGTCGACCTGGGCCGGCTGCCCGCGGACGTCTCCGGCCTGGTCTTCACCGTGAACTCCTTCTCCGGCCAGAAGTTCACCGAGGTGGCCAAGGCCTACTGCCGGCTCATCGACGCCGCGTCGGGCGAGGAGCTGGTCCGCTTCGACCTGACCACGGCGGAGCCGCAGACCGGCGTGATGATGGCCAAGCTCATCCGGCAGTTCTCGGGCGAGTGGGAGATGACGGCGATGGGCGAGTTCGTGAAGTCCCGGACCGTCCGGGGCATGGTGAAGCCGGCCGCCCAGGCACTCTGAGCGGGCGGGTCAGAACAGCGCGCTGTACGCGTTGAGGGCCGGCTGGCCGCCGAGGTGGGCGTAGAGCACGGTGGAGTCCCGGCCGATCTCGCCGCGGTCCACCAGGTCGACGAGTCCGGCCATCGACTTCCCCTCGTAGACCGGGTCGGTGACCATGCCCTCCGTACGGGCGGCGAGCCGCATCGCGTCCAGCGTGGCCTCGTCCGGGACGCCGTACACGCCCGCGTGGTAGCGCGCGTCCAGCTCGACGTCGGCGGCGGTGAGCGGGCGCTCGACGCCGATGAGGGCGGCGGTGTCCCGGGCGATGCGGGTGATCTGCTCATGGGTACCGGCGGGCTCGGCGGAGGCGTCGACGCCGATGATCCGCCGGGCCCGGCCGCCTTCCTCGGCGAGCGCGGCGAAGCCCGCGACCATGCCGGCCTGGGTGGAGCCGGTCACCGAGCAGACCACGACCGTGTCGAAGAACACGCCCAGCTCACGCTCCTGCTCGGCCACCTCGTAGGCCCAGTTGGCGAAGCCGAGCCCGCCGAGCCGGTGGTCGGAGGCACCGGCGGGTATGGCGTACGGCCTGCCGCCGGCCTCCTCTACCTCGCGCAGCGCCAGCTCCCAGCTCTCCTTGAACCCGATGCCGAACCCGGCCCGGACCAGCCGCACGTCGGCGCCGGCGAGCCGGCTGACCAGGATGTTGCCGACCTTGTCGTAGACCGGGTCGGGCCAGTCGACCCAGCTCTCCTGCACGAGGACGCACTTCAGGCCGGCGTGGGCGGCGACGGCGGCGACCTGCCGGGTGTGGTTGGACTGGACGCCGCCGATCGACACCAGGGTGTCGCAGCCCTGGGCGAGCGCGTCGGCGACCAGGTACTCCAGCTTGCGGGTCTTGTTCCCGCCGTACGCGATGCCGGAGTTGCAGTCCTCGCGCTTCGCCCACAGGGTGGCGCCGCCGAGGTGGGCGGTGAGCCGCTGGAGCGGATGGACGGGCGAGGGTCCGAAGAGCAGCGGGTAGCGGTCGAAATCGGCGATCGTCGGCATGCGGGCTCCCGGGTGAGGAAGGACGGCGAACGGCCCCTGAGGGACACCCGCCGGCCGGGCGCCGGGCCCCGGGACGGCGTGGGAGCCGTCCTCCGGGGGTCCTTCCGTGCCCGGCCGGCGGGAGTCGCTCAGGAGTCCGTCGCCTCGTCGGCGAGTTCCTCCAGGGCGCGCCAGATCTCCGTCGTCACCCGCACCGCCTCCTCCGTGTCGCCCGCCTCGCAGGCCTCGATGAGACGGGCGTGCAGCGCGGCGGAGCGGCAGGTGCCGGGGTCGCCGAAGAGGTGGCGCTCGACGCGCCGGATGAGCGGGGTGTAGCGCTCGATGGTGGCGGCGAGCGCGTGGTTGCCGCTGGCGCCGACGAGCACGTCGTGGAGTTCGTCGTCGGCGCGCAGCGCGGCGTCGACGTCCGACGCCCGCACGGCCGCGTCGAACCGCTCGTTCGCCTCGCGCATGGCGCGGATGCCCTCGGGTCCGAGCAGCGGCACGGCGGTGCGGGCGGCGAGTTCGTGCATGACCCGCACCACGGAGGCGGCGTCCCGGACGACCCGGCTGACCAGGCGGGTGACACGGGTGTAGCTCTGCGGTTTGGTCTCGACGAGACCTTCGTCGCCGAGCCGGGCCAGGGCCTCGCGCACGGGTGCGCGGGAGAGGCCGAGCCGCTCGGCGAGTTCGCTGTCCTTGACCACGGAACCGGGCGGGAGTTCGCCGCGCACGATGGCCTCGCGCAGCGTCTCGTAGGCCCGGTCGCGCAGCAGGGTCCGGCCCACCGGCCGTAACACGTCCACGTCCACGTCCATGGACTGACATGTTAGATGTCAGTCCATGGACGGCACCAGGCTTCCGCACGCCGTCGGCCTGCGGGAACGGCGCCGGTTCAGGCGCGGGACCGGGCCTTGAAGGCGGCCTTGCGGGCTTCCTTCGCCGTGGGCTTGTCGCGGTGGAGGCGGCCCATGGCGTCGAGGACGTCGGCGGTGGCCGGGTGGTCGACGCGCCAGACGGCCTCGAAGAAGCCGCCGTGCCGCCCGGTCAGGCCCTCGATGAGGTCCTGGAGTTCCTCCAGGTCGCCGTCGGCGTCGAGGTGGGCCGCGATGGTGTCGACGGCCAGCCAGAAGATCATCGACTCGGGCGGCGCAGGGATGTCGGCCGCGCCCCGCTCGGCGAGCCAGACCCGGGCCAGGCCGCCGAGTTCGCGGTCGTCGAGGACCTCCCGTACGGCGGGTTCGGCGTCCGCGCCGACGAGCGAGAGGGCCTGCTGGGCGTGCAGGCGGCGCAGCGGGGCGCCTGCGTCGGCGCCGCGGGCGGCGGCGAGCAGTTCGCGCGCCGCGTCCTGGGCGGCGCGGCCGGCGATCCAGCCGGTGGTCTCGGCGCGCGCCGCCTCCTGCGGGTAGTGGGCGATGCCGTCGAGGAGCACGTCGGCGCCCTTGTCGGCGAGTTCGCCGACGGCCGGCGCGGTCAGCCCGGCCTCCAGCATGCGGGTGCGGATCGCGTAGAGGCCGAGCGGCGTGAGCCGGACCATGCCGTAGCGGCTGACGTCCTCCTCGTCGAAGGGCTCGGCGGCCGGGGCCGCGTCGGTCCCGCCCTCCGTGTTCTCCTCGACCATCAGGGCCTCGTCGACGGGCTCGTACGTGACGAGGCCGACGGGTTCGAGGATCCGGAACTGCTCGTCGAGCCGCATCATGGCGTCGGAGACCTGCTCCAGGACGGCGTCGGTGGGCTCGCCCATGTCCTCGGGCACGACCATCGACGCGGCGAGCGCGGGCAGCGGCACCGGTCCCTCGCCCGCCCCGCCCTCGCTGACGGTCAGCAGGTAGAGGTTGCCGAGGACGCCTTCCAGGAACTCGGCCTCGCCCTCCGGGTCCCAGTCCAGGGCCTCGAAGTCGATGGTGCCGTCCTCGCCGACGAGCGCTTCGAGGTCGTCGACGTACGGCGCGGCGGCGTCGGCGAAGACCGTCTCGAAGGCGTCGAGCCAGATCGCGAGGACGTCCTGGGGCGAACCGCCGGTGAGCAGCGCCAGGTTCCCGCCGGGCCGCGCGGTCCCGGCCCCGTCCCCGGCCTCCCCGGCCCCGGCCTCGCCTGCCGCACCGGACCCGGCGGTCTCCTCCGCCTCGTCCGGCCCGCCGGCCTCCTCGGGATCCGTCACCTCGACCAGCCCCGTGTCGACGGCCACCCGCCACGCCTCGCTCGCGTACGCCTCGCCGTCCTCGTCGTCCGCGAGGCCGAGGGCCTCGGCGGCGGCGGGCAGCTGCTCGTCGACGAGTTCGCCGCCCGCGCCCACCCGGGTCTCGGGGCCGGCCCAGCGGGCCAGGCGCACGGCACGGGTGAGGAGGGGGGCGGCCAGGGCGTCCCGCGCCAGCTCCGCGTCCGAGTGCAGCCGAACGGGGGGAAGGGTCGGACGGTCCGGTGCCATCTGGGGTGTTCTCCTCGGCGGGGTGACGGTTGAGTGCTTCGGGCGGACTTCAGCGTAGACGCATTCGCGGGGGCGTCTGTCGGTTCGCCCACACGTCAGCCTTCGTACACCCGTCAACCCTTGACAAGTACGCCTCCCGGCCACGAAATTGACGCGCGTAGATCGTTCGATCGAACATCCGAACCCTCACGGAGCTCCTTGATGTCTTCCTCCATACCGAGATCCGCGGCCGTCGCCGCCGTCGTCTCCGCCGCCCTCGCCGCCGGTCTGGTGAGCGGCGCGTCCGCCTCCGCAGACGAGGCGTCCGCCACCGCGGCCACCGCCGCGGCCTCCGTCCGGATCCACGACATCCAGGGCACCACCCGCGTCTCGCCGCTCGTCGGCAAGCAGGTCACCGGTGTCACGGGCGTCGTCACGGCCGTCCGCACGTACGGCTCGCGCGGCTTCTGGATCCAGGACCCCCAGGCCGACGACAACCCGGCCACCAGCGAGGGCATCTTCGTCTTCACCAGCTCCGCCCCGACCGTCGCCGTCGGCGACGCGGTGAGCGTCGACGGCACGGTCACCGAGTACGTGCCGGGCGGCCTCAACTCCGGCAACCAGTCGCTGACCCAGATCTCGAAGCCCGCGGTCACCGTCGTGTCCCAGGGCAACCAGGTCCCGGCCCCCGTCACGATCTGGGCCGGTTCCGTCCCGGACGCGTACACCCCGGAGGGCGACCCGGCGGCCGGCGGCTCGATCAACGGGTTCGCCCTGGCCCCGGAGAAGTACGCCCTGGACTACTACGAGTCCCTCGAGGGCACCAACGTCCGCATCGGCTCCTCCCGCGTGGTCGGCGCCACCGACCCGTACCACGAGCTGTGGGTGACGGTGAAGCCGTTCGAGAACGACAACCGCCGCGGCGGCACGGTCTACGGCTCGTACGACTCCCAGAACACCGGGCGGCTCCAGATCCAGCAGCTCGCCCCGGTCGCCCAGCAGCCCTTCCCGAAGGCGAACGTCGGCGACTGGCTCGTCGGCAGCACCGAGGGCCCGCTGGACTTCAACCAGTACGGCGGCTACACCCTGGTCGCGAACACCCTGGGCCGGCACGTGGACTTCGGCCTGAAGCGCGAGGTGACCCAGAAGCAGCACAAGAACGAGCTGGCGGTCGCCACGTACAACGTGGAGAACCTCGACCCGACCGACCCGCAGGAGAAGTTCGACGCGCTCGCCAAGGCGGTCGTCGAGAACCTCGCCTCGCCCGACATCGTCGCCCTGGAGGAGATCCAGGACGACAACGGCGCCAAGAACGACGGCACGGTGACGGCCGGCGAGACGCTGAAGAAGTTCACGGCGGCGATCGTCGCGGCCGGCGGCCCGGCGTACGACTGGCGCTCGGTCGACCCGGAGAACAACAAGGACGGCGGCGAGCCCGGCGGCAACATCCGTCAGGTCTTCCTCTTCAACCCCGCGCGGGTCTCCTTCGTCGACCGCCCGGGCGGCGACGCGACCACCGCGACCGCGGTCACCGGCACCAAGGGCGACGCCCACCTGACCGTCTCGCCCGGCCGCATCGACCCGGCGAACGCCGCGTGGGAGAGCAGCCGCAAGCCGCTGGCGGGCGAGTTCCGCTTCCGCGGCCGCACGGTCATCGTGGTCGCCAACCACTTCGGCTCCAAGGGCGGCGACGAGTCGATCGTCTCGCACCACCAGCCGCCGGCCCGGTCCTCCGAGACCAAGCGACTGCTCCAGGCGCAGGCCGTCAACGCCTTCGTCAAGGACGTCGTCGCCCTCGACAAGCAGGCCGACGTGCTCGTCCTCGGCGACATCAACGACTTCGAGTTCTCCGGCACGACGAAGGCCCTGACCGACGGCGGCGTGCTCTACCCGGCCGTGAAGTCGCTGCCGGTCTCCGAGCGCTACTCGTACGTCTACCAGGGCAACAGCCAGGTCCTCGACCAGATCCTGACGAGCCCCGGCGTGCACCACTTCGCGTACGACAGCGTGCACGTCAACGCCGAGTTCGCGGACCAGAACAGCGACCACGACCCGCAGGTGCTGCGCTTCCGCCCGTGACCGTCCCCGTGTGACCGTCCGTCCG
>NZ_SDOY01000176.1:11769-32132 GCF_004117935.1 Streptomyces roseicoloratus
CCGTCCGGCGTGTGCGGTGGTACGGGCTCAGTTGTGGCTGTGCAGGATCTCGTTGAGGCCGCCCCAGACCGCGTTGTTCGGGCGGGCCTCGACGGCGCCGGTGACCGAGTTGCGGCGGAACAGGACGTTGTCGGCGCCGGAGAGGTCACGGGCCTTGACGACCTCGCCGTCGGGCATGGTGACCCGGGTGCCCGCGGTGACGTACAGACCGGCCTCGACGACGCACTCGTCGCCGAGCGCGATGCCGACGCCCGCCTCGGCGCCGATCAGGCAGCGCTCGCCGATGGAGATGATCACGTTGCCGCCGCCGGACAGGGTGCCCATGGTGGAGGCGCCGCCGCCGATGTCGGAGCCGTCGCCGACGACGACACCGGCGGAGATGCGGCCCTCGACCATGGAGGTGCCCAGCGTGCCGGCGTTGAAGTTGACGAAGCCCTCGTGCATGACCGTGGTGCCGGCGGCGAGGTGCGCGCCGAGGCGGACCCGGTCGGCGTCGGCGATGCGGACGCCGGCGGGCACGACGTAGTCCGTCATGCGCGGGAACTTGTCGATCGAGGTCACCTGGAGGTGCAGACCCTCGGCGCGGGCGTTGAGCCGCACCTTCTCGATGTCGTCGACGGCGACCGGACCGAGCGAGGTCCAGGCGACGTTGGCGAGCAGACCGAAGACGCCGTCCAGGCTCTGGCCGTGCGGCCGGACCAGACGGTGGCTGAGCAGGTGCAGGCGCAGGTACGCGTCGTGGGCGTCGAGCGGCTTGTCGTCGAGGGAGGCGATGACGGTGCGCACGGCGACCACCTCGACACCACGGCGGGCGTCCACGCCGAGGGCCTTGGCGGCGCCCTCGCCGAGGGCGCTCGCGGCCGCGTCGGCGTCGAGGCGCTCGGTGCCGGCGGGGCCGGGGGCGTCGGTCAGCTCGGGGGCGGGGAACCAGGTGTCGAGAACGGTGCCGTCGCCGGCGATGGTGGCGAGGCCGGCGGCGACGGCGCCGGTGGTGCGAGGAGCAGTGGTCATGACGGAAAACCTAACGGGCGGGCCCCTTCGCGGGCCAACCGGTCTCAGGTACCGGTCCGCTCCCCTGGCGGTTCGGACGAGCCCGCGGCCCGCGGTTCCGTGCCTTCGTTCAGGAGCCGGGCGAGCATCTCGCGGACGTACTCCTCGTCGTAGCGGCCGCCGGTGAGCAGGACCTGGAGGCAGACGCCGTCCATCAGGGCGACGACGCCGCGGGCGGTGACCGGGTCGGTGCGCGCGGCGAGCACGGCGCCGACGTCCTCGGCCCACTCGGCGGCGACGGGCCGCAGCGCGGGACGGCGCAGGGCGGCGAGGTAGAGCTCGTACTCCAGCTCCACGCCGTCGCGTCCACCGCCGAGCCAGGCGCCCAGGAGGCGGGCGAGGACGCCCGCGAGGTCGGTGCCGGGGTCGGTGAGCCCGGGGCTCCCGCGCAGGGCGCGGCCGAGGTTGTCGTTCGCCTTGCGCAGGGCGGCGACGAGGAGTTCGTCGAGGGAGGCGAAGTGGTACGTGGTGGAGCCGAGCGGCACGTCGGCCTCGGCGGCGACGGTGCGGTGGCTCAGTCCGGCGATGCCGTCGCGTCCGACGACCCGGAGGGCGGCGTCGACGATCCGCTCGCGCCGGCCGGGGTCGTGGCGCCGGCGCCGGGGGCTCGCGGCGGCGGGGGTCATCAGTGCGCGCCGCCGAGGTTGAGGACGGTGACGCCGGCGATGATCAGGACGATCCCGGCGATCTTGGCGGGGGTCATGGACTCGCCGAGGAAGACGGCGCCGATGGCGGCGACGGCCGCGGTGCCGATCCCGGACCAGATGGCGTAGGCGGTGCCGATCTCGAGGGTCCTGAGCGCCTTGGCGAGCAGCGCGAAGGCGAGCAGGTATCCGGCGCCGGTGATCAGCGAGGGGACGAGCCGGGAGAAGCCGTCGCTGTACTTCATGGAGGTGGTGGCGACGATCTCGGCCGCGATGGCCCCCGCGAGCAGTCCGTATCCCATGGGGACGACGGTACACAGGGATGCGTACGCCCGTACACAACGGCACCGGTTACGGTGTGCGCATGACATATCCCTCGGGGCCGTACGGACACGGGTACGGGTACGGGTACGGCTATGCCCCACCGCCGCCGAAGCCCGGCGTGATACCCCTGGCCCCACTGGGCCTCGGCGACGTCCTGACGGGCGTCTTCAGCACGTACGGGCGCTACTGGAAGCAGCTCGTCGGCATGACGCTGATCGCGTACACCGGCGCGGCCGTGGTCATGGCCGGAGCCTTCACCGCGGCCTTCCTCGCCGTCGGCGACGACGTGGACCGGCTGGCCGGCATGCCCTCCGGCCAGTCCCCCGAGTTCGCCGACGTGCAGCCGCTGATCGTCGCGTTCGGCCTCGCGTGGCTGGCCTCGGTGGCCGGCTGGGTCGTCTTCAACGGCCTCGCCGCGGCGAGCGTCCCGGTGGTGCTCCAGGAGGCCGTCCTCGGCCGGCGCATCGGCTTCGGCGCCCTGTGGCGCCGCGCCTGGTCGCGCGTGGGCTCCGTGATCGGCTCGGTGGTCCTGTCGACGCTGGCCATGATCCTGCCGATGGTGCTCGTCTTCGTCGGCGCCGCCTTCCTGTTCGTGGCCCTGATCACGGACCTCGCCGACGCGGCGAGCGGTTCGGACCACGACAGCGCGGGCCTGGCCGTGACCGGGCTGCTGTTCTTCCTGCTCACCTTCGCGACCCTGCCGCTCTCCGTCTGGCTGTGGGTGAAGTTCAGCCTGGCCACGACGGCCGCCGTGATCGAGCGGCAGGGCCCGGTGGGTTCGCTGCGCCGCTCGTCGGCCCTGGTCCGCGGCTCCTGGTGGCGGATCTTCGGCATCACGCTGCTCATCGGCCTGATGGTGGGTGTGGTCAGCGTCGTGATCCAGCAGATCATCTCCTTCGTCGGCATGGTGCCCGTGTCCGCGTACTCCCCGGGGGACAACCCCACGCCGAGCGACGTGCTCGGCGTCTTCGGCGGCGTGGTGGTGCTGGTCACCGTCGCCCAGCTGATCACCCAGGCGGTCTTCGCCCCGTTCCTGCCGCTGGTCTCCGGACTCCTGTACATCGACCAGCGCATCCGCAGGGAGAACCTGGGCCAGAGCCTGGCCCAGACGGCTGCCGCGCCGCACTGAGAGGCCGCGCCGCACCAGGCAGTCACGCCGCACCGAGAACAGGCACACGGAAGGGCCGCACCCCGAGGGGTGCGGCCCTTCCGTGTGTCCGTGCCGTCAGGACGAGGTCACGTCCGTCGGGTCTGACGTCCGTCGGGTCCGTCGGATCAGACGTTGAAGCCCAGCGCGCGCAGCTGCTCGCGGCCGTCGTCCGTGATCTTGTCCGGACCCCACGGCGGCATCCAGACCCAGTTGATCTTCAGCTCGTTGACGATGCCGTCGGTGGCGGCCTTCGCCTGGTCCTCGATCACGTCGGTCAGCGGACAGGCCGCCGACGTCAGGGTCATGTCCAGCGTCGCGACGTTGGAGTCGTCGACGTGGATGCCGTAGATCAGGCCGAGGTTGACCACGTCGATGCCCAGCTCGGGGTCGACGACGTCGTACAGCGCCTCGCGGATCTCTTCCTCGGAGGCCGGCTTCATCGTGGCCGCCTCGGCGTTCTCGGTCGCGTTCTCGGTCATGCCGACTTCCTCACAGACTTCTGGTCGTCCCCGCCCAGGACCTGGGCGGTCGCGTCCTTCCACGCCATCCAGCTGAGCAGCGCGCACTTCACCCGGGCCGGGTACTTCGAGACACCGGCGAACGCGACCGCGTCCTCCAGGATCTCCTCCATCGCGTCGTCCGGCTCGATCTGGCCCTTGGACTGCATCAGCTCCAGGAAGGTGCCCTGGATCTTCTGCGCCTCGGCCAGCTCCTTGCCGACGAGCAGCTCGTTGAGCACGGACGCCGAGGCCTGGCTGATGGAGCAGCCCTGGCCCTCGTACGACACGTCCTCGATCCGCGAGCCGTCGTACTTCACGCGGAGCGTGATCTCGTCACCACAGGTCGGGTTGACGTGGTGCACCTCGGCGTCGCCGGGCCGCAAGCCCCGGCCGTGCGGGTGCTTGTAGTGGTCCAGGATGACGTCCTGGTACATCGAATCCAGCTTCACGAGCCGTCCCCTAGCCGAAGAAGTTCCGTACGTGCTCCAGTCCCTCGACCAGGGCGTCGACCTCGGCCGGAGTGGAGTACAGATAGAACGACGCTCGCGTGGTCGCGGGAATTCCGTAGCGCAGGCAGACCGGGCGCGCGCAGTGGTGGCCGACGCGGACGGCGATGCCCTGCTCGTCGAGGACCTGGCCCACGTCGTGCGGGTGGATGTCGCCGAGCGTGAAGGAGATCGCGGCGCCGCGGTCCTCAGCCGTGGTGGGGCCGATGATCCGCAGGTCCGGCACCTCCTGGAGGCGGCGGACGGCGTACTCGGTGATCGCGTGCTCGTGGCGCGCGATGTTCTCCATGCCGATCGCCGACAGGTAGTCCACGGCCGCGCCGAGGCCGACGGCCTGGGCGATCGGGGGCGTACCCGCCTCGAACTTGTGCGGAGCCGGCGCGTAGGTGGAGGAGTGCATCGAGACGGTCTCGATCATCTCGCCGCCGCCGAGGAAGGGCGGCAGGTCCTCCAGGAGCTCCTGCCGTCCCCACAGCACGCCGATGCCGGTCGGGCCGCACATCTTGTGGCCGGTGAAGGCCACGAAGTCGGCCTGCAGGGCCTGCACGTCGACGACCATGTGCGGGGCCGCCTGGGAGGCGTCGATGCAGACGAGCGCACCGACCTCCTGGGCGCGACGGATGATCGTCTCCACCGGGTTGAACGTGCCGAGCAGGTTCGACACCAGGGTGAAGGAGACGATCTTCGTCTTCTCGGTGATGACCTCCTCGATGTTCGAGAGGTCGAGACGGCCGTCGTCGGTGAGGCCGAACCACTTCAGCTTCGCGCCCGTGCGCTGCGCGAGCAGCTGCCACGGCACGATGTTGGAGTGGTGCTCCATCTCCGTGATGGCGATCTCGGTCTCGTGGTCCACGCGGTAGGGCTCGTCGGCCCAGCCCAGCATGTTGGCCACGAGGTTGAGCGACTCGGAGGCGTTCTTGGTGAAGATCACCTCGTCGCGGCTCGGCGCGTTGATGAAGGCGGCGACCTTGTCGCGGGCGCCCTCGTACAGCGCGGTGGCCTCCTCGGCGACCGTGTAGACGCCGCGGTGGACGTTCGCGTTGTGCCGCTCGTAGTAGGCGTTGAGCGCGTCGAGGACCTGGCGCGGCTTCTGCGAGGTGGCCGCGGAGTCCAGGTACACGATCTTCTTGCCGTCGTGGACCACGCGATCCAGGAGCGGGAAGTCCTTGCGGATCGCCTCGGTGTCGAGGAGGCCGGTCAGCCCCTGATGGGCGGAAGTCACGCGGATGCGCCACCCTTCACGTACTTGTCGTAGCCCTCGTTCTCCAGCTGGTCGGCGAGCTCGGCGCCACCGGACTCGACGATGCGGCCGTTCGCGAAGACGTGCACGAAGTCGGGCTTGATGTAGCGCAGGATGCGCGTGTAGTGGGTGATCAGCAGGGTGCCGACCTCGCCGGTCTCGCGGACGCGGTTGACGCCCTCGGAGACGATGCGAAGGGCGTCGACGTCGAGGCCGGAGTCGGTCTCGTCGAGGATCGCGATCTTGGGCTTGAGCAGCTCGAGCTGGAGGATCTCGTGGCGCTTCTTCTCACCGCCGGAGAAGCCCTCGTTGACGTTGCGCTCGGCGAAGGCCGGGTCCATCTGGAGCTTCTCCATGGCCTCCTTGACCTCCTTCACCCAGGTGCGCAGCTTGGGCGCCTCGCCGCGGACGGCGGTGGCGGAGGTGCGCAGGAAGTTGGAGACCGAGACGCCGGGGACCTCGACCGGGTACTGCATGGCCAGGAACACGCCGGCGCGGGCGCGCTCGTCGACCGACATCTCCAGGACGTCCTCGCCGTCGAGGGTGACGGTGCCGCCGGTGATCGTGTACTTCGGGTGGCCGGCCAGCGAGTACGCCAGGGTCGACTTGCCGGAGCCGTTGGGGCCCATGACGGCGTGGGTCTCGCCCTGCTTGATGGTCAGGTCGACACCCTTGAGGATCTCACGCGGACCGTTCTCGGCCTCGACGGAGACGTGCAGGTCGTGGATTTCAAGCGTTGCCATGGGTGACTCAGGACTCCTGGGTGACGGAGACGAGCACATCGTCCCCTTCGATCTTTACGGGGTATACGGGGACGGGGCGCGTCGCGGGGAGACCGGACGGCTTGCCGGTGCGGAGGTCGAACGCGGATCCGTGCAGCCAGCACTCGATCTGGCAGTCCTCGACCTCGCCCTCCGAGAGGGAGACGTTGGCGTGCGAGCAGATGTCGTGGATCGCGAACACCTCGCCCTCGGTCCGGACGAGGGACACCGGCGTGCCGTCGAGTTCCACCCGCTTCGGGGTGTCCTCCTCCAGCTCGCTCAGCGCACAGGCGCGGACGAAGGCCATCAGACGGACGCCTCCAGCTCGGCCTCGATCTTGGCGATCAGGCGCTCCTCGACGTCCGGCAGACCGATCTGCTGGACCAGTTCGGCGAAGAAGCCGCGGACGACGAGGCGGCGGGCCTCGGCCTCCGGGATGCCGCGGGCCATCAGGTAGAAGAGCTGCTCGTCGTCGAAGCGGCCGGTGGCGGAGGCGTGGCCGGCGCCGGCGATCTCGCCGGTCTCGATCTCCAGGTTCGGCACGGAGTCGACCCGGGCGCCGTCGGTGAGGACGAGGTTGCGGTTGAGCTCGTAGGTGTCGGTGCCCTCGGCCTTGGCCTCGATGAGGACGTCGCCGATCCAGACCGCGTGGGCGTCCTGGCCCTGCAGCGCGCCCTTGTAGGCCACGTTGGACTTGCAGTGCGGGACGTTGTGGGTGACCAGGAGGCGGTGCTCCTGGTGCTGGCCGGCGTCGGTGAAGTAGAGGCCGAAGAGCTCGGCCTCGCCGCCGGGGGCCGCGTACGTCACGCGCGGGTGGATGCGGACGACGTCGCCGCCGAAGGTGACCACGACGGACTTGAAGGAGGCGTCGCGGCCGACCAGCGCGTTGTGCTGGGCGACGTGGACGGCCTTCTCGTCCCAGTCCTGGACGGAGACGACGGTGAGCTTGGCGCCGTCGCCGAGCACGTAGTCGACGTTGGCGGCGAGCACCGCGTCGCCGGTGTGGTCGAGGACGACCACGGCCTCGGCGAAGGCGCCGAGCTCGATCACCTGGTGGCCGAAGGCGACGCCGCCCTCGCCGTGCACGGTGATGCGGACCGGCTCGGTGAGCACGGCCTCCTTGGCGACGGTGACGACCGAGGCCTTCTCGAAGGAGGTGTACGCCTGGGCGGCGACCCGGTCGACCGGCGTGCCGGCCTTGCCGAGGCGCGCGTCGTCACGGCCCACGGTCTCCACGGTGACGCCCTCGGGGGCCTCGATCTCCACGCGGACGCCCTCGCCGGTGGCGACGGCGGTGCCGTCGTGCAGGCCGCGCAGCCGCTCGAGCGGAGTGAAGCGCCACTCCTCCTCACGGCCGTGCGGGACGGGGAAGTCCGCGACGTCGAAGGACGGCGGGGCGCTCATGCGCGTGGCGACGGTGGACTCGGCGGCCACCGCGATCGAGCCGGCGGTGGTGGAGCCCGCCGGGATGTTCTGCTGAGCCTCAGCCATGGCTGTCGTCTTGCTCTCTTCCTGCGTAAAGAAAATCGGTCGCTGCGTGGGGTGCGGGGCGGGGGCCTGCCGGCCTCAGCCGACCGCGCCTTCCATCTGCAGCTCGATCAGCCGGTTGAGCTCCAGCGCGTACTCCATCGGCAGCTCCTTCGCGATGGGCTCGACGAAGCCGCGGACGATCATGGCCATCGCCTCGAACTCGGTGAGGCCGCGGCTCATCAGGTAGAAGAGCTGGTCCTCGGAGACCTTGGAGACGGTGGCCTCGTGGCCCATGGAGACGTCGTCCTCGCGGACGTCCACGTAGGGGTACGTGTCCGAGCGGGAGATCGTGTCGACGAGCAGCGCGTCGCACAGGACGTTCGACTTGGCGCCCGGGGCACCCTCGCCGATCTCGATGAGACCGCGGTAGGAGGTGCGGCCGCCGCCTCGCGCCACCGACTTGGAGACGATGTTGGAGGAGGTGTTCGGGGCCATGTGGACCATCTTGGCGCCGGCGTCCTGGTGCTGGCCCTCGCCGGCGAAGGCGATGGACAGGGTCTCGCCCTTGGCGTGCTCGCCCATCAGGTAGACGGCCGGGTACTTCATGGTGACCTTGGAGCCGATGTTGCCGTCGACCCACTCCATGGTGGCGCCCTCGTAGGCGACGGCGCGCTTGGTCACCAGGTTGTAGACGTTGTTCGACCAGTTCTGGATGGTCGTGTAGCGGCAGCGGCCGCCCTTCTTCACGATGATCTCGACCACGGCGCTGTGCAGCGAGTCCGAGGAGTAGATCGGGGCGGTGCAGCCCTCGACGTAGTGGACGTAGGCGTCCTCGTCGACGATGATCAGCGTCCGCTCGAACTGGCCCATGTTCTCCGTGTTGATGCGGAAGTAGGCCTGGAGCGGGATCTCGACGTGCACGCCCTTCGGCACGTAGATGAAGGAGCCGCCCGACCACACGGCGGTGTTCAGGGAGGCGAACTTGTTGTCGCCGACCGGGATGACGGTGCCGAAGTACTCCTTGAAGAGCTCCTCGTGCTCCTTCAGCGCGGTGTCGGTGTCGACGAAGACGACACCCTGCTCCTCCAGGTCCTCGCGGATCTGGTGGTAGACGACCTCGGACTCGTACTGGGCGGCGACACCGGCGACGAGGCGCTGCTTCTCCGCCTCCGGGATGCCGAGCTTGTCGTACGTGTTCTTGATGTCCTCCGGCAGGTCCTCCCAGGACTCGGCCTGCTTCTCGGTGGACCGCACGAAGTACTTGATGTTGTCGAAGTCGATGCCGGACAGGTCGGAGCCCCAGGTCGGCATGGGCTTCTTGTCGAAGAGGCGCAGACCCTTGAGGCGCAGCTTCAGCATCCACTCGGGCTCGTTCTTCTTCGCGGAGATGTCGCGGACGACGTCCTCGGAGAGACCTCGCTTGGCGGCGGCACCCGCCGCGTCCGAGTCGGCCCAGCCGTACTCGTACCGACCCAGGCCCTCGAGCTCGGGGTGGCTGATCTCGGTGGTCATGCGGGGTTCCTCCCGGCCGTGCTTGCGGATGCTGTGGATGGAGTGGTCTGTGGGGCGCCGTGCGGGATGAACGTGGTGCAGACGCCGTCACCATGCGCGATGGTGGCCAGACGCTGGACGTGCGTTCCCAGGAGGCGGGAGAAGATCTCCGTCTCCGCCTCGCACAGCTGCGGATACTGCTCGGCGACGTGGGCGACCGGGCAGTGGTGCTGGCAGAGCTGCTCGCCGACCGGCGCGTGACGCGCGGTGGCAGCGTACCCGTCGGCGGTCAGCGCCTTGGCGAGGGCCTCGGTGCGCTGGTCCGGGTCGGCGGACTCGACGGCCGCCCGGTACGCCTCGGCCTGGGCCTCGACGCGGTCGCGGGCGAAGGCGGCGACGGCCGCCTCTCCCCCGGCGTTCCGCTCGATCCAGCGCAGCGCCTCGACGGCCAGTGCGTCGTACGACTGGTCGAAGGCGTCCCGGCCGCAGTCGGTCAGTGCGAAGACCTTGGCGGGCCGGCCACGGGTGCGGGTGCCGTAGACCCGCTTCTCGCGCGCTTCCACCACGTTGTCGGTGACGAGCGAGTCGAGGTGCCGGCGGACGGCGGCCTGGGTGAGGCCGAGCCGCTCGGCGAGATCGGCGACGGTCGAGGGACCGTGGTCCAGGATGGAGCGCGCGACCCGGTTGCGCGTGGATCGCTCACCGGTCGCGAGTTCCTCCGTGGGAGCCTCACCGACGTTTTTCACAACGCCATTGTTGCGTAATTAATCGGCGACTGACAAGCGAGGTCGGCGCGCACGACGGTGCCGTACGTCACGCAGGTAAGGCTTACCTGACCTGCGGAAACGATCATTCGTAGGACGAATCACGCCACCCGTGACCAGCGGTTTCCGCCCGATCGCGACGCCCTAACGGCACCCGCACCGACCGGCCGCGCGACTCCGCCACCCGGAGAAAAGTTTCCGCGTTGCGGACCGCCGCGCCGCCCGGATCGTTGTTGAAGAAGACGTACACGTCCGCCCGGTCCGGCCAGACACCGGCCAGTCGCTCCGCCCAGCTCACCAGCGCCCCCCGGCCGTACGACGGGTGGGGCCGGGCCCGGCCCTCGTGCAGCCGCAGATAGCCCCAGTCCGCCGTCCGCCACAGCGGTGTCACCGGACGCGAACCGCGGTCCGCCCAGCACAGCGCCGCACCCCGCTCCCGGAGGACGCCGGAGATCTCCTCCGTCCACCACGACTCGTGCCGCGGCTCGACCGCCACCCGCGTCCCCTCCGGGAAGCGGGCCAGCGCCGCGTCGAGCAGCCCGGCGTCCGCCCGGAGCGTCGGCGGCAGCTGGAGCAGTACGGGTCCCAGCCGGTCGCCCAGCGCCTCCGCGCGGCCCATCAGCCGGGCCACCGGCTCCCCGGGGTCCTTGAGCCGCTTGATGTGGGTGAGGTAGCGGCTGGCCTTCACCGCCATGACGAAGCCCTCCGGCGTCCGCTCCCGCCAGTCGGCGAAGGTGCGCTTCTCGGGCAGCCGGTAGAAGGCGTTGTTGTTCTCGACGACCGCGAACGTCCGGGCGTACTCCTCCAGCCAGAGCCGCTGGGGCACGTCCTCGGCGTAGAGCACGCCCCGCCAGTCCCGGTACTGCCACCCGGAGGTGCCGACGAACAGCGGCATACCGCGATCCTGCCCGGATCCGGACCGTTCACCCGGCGAACCGGGCACTGCACCCGGCCGATCCGGCCGGTTCCCCCGGCCCCGCGCCCGAGCACCGCGCGCGCCTGCCTAGACTTCCCGGCATGCGAAACGAGTCCGTCGAGTCCGTGGTCCGGGTCCGGGGCCTGGTCAAGCGGTACGGGACGAAGACCGCCGTCGACGGCCTCGACCTCGACGTCGGGTCCGGCACCGTCACCGCCGTCCTCGGGCCCAACGGCGCCGGCAAGACCACCACGATCGAGAGCTGCGAGGGCTACCGGAGGCCGGACGCCGGCACCGTCCGGGTCCTCGGCCTCGACCCGGTCGCCGACGCGGGCGCCCTCCGGCCCCGGATCGGCGTGATGCTCCAGTCCGGCGGCGTCTACTCCGGCGCCCGCGCCGACGAGATGCTCCGCCACATGGCGAAGCTGCACGCCCACCCGCTGGACGTGGACGCCCTCGTCGAACGCCTCGGCCTCGGCTCCTGCGGCCGGACCACGTACCGGCGGCTCTCCGGCGGCCAGCAGCAGCGGCTCTCGCTCGCCATGGCCGTCGTGGGCCGCCCCGAGCTGGTCTTCCTCGACGAGCCGACCGCCGGCCTCGACCCGCAGGCCCGCCGCGCCACCTGGGACCTGGTCCGCGAGCTGCGCGCCGACGGCGTGACGGTCGTGCTGACCACCCACTTCATGAACGAGGCGGAGGAACTCGCCGACGACGTCGCCATCGTCGACGCCGGCCGGGTCGTCGCCCAGGGCAGCCCCGAGGAACTGTGCCGGGGCGGCGCCGAGAACACCCTGCGCTTCACCGGCCGACCCGGGCTCGACCTCGGCTCGCTGCTCAAGGCCCTGCCCGACGGCAGCTCCGCGGCCGAACCGCTGCCCGGCACCTACCGGATCAGCGGCGAGGTCGGCCCCCAGCTGCTGGCCACCGTCACCAGCTGGTGCGCCCAGCACGGGGTGATGCCCGACCGCATCTCGGTCGAACGCCACACCCTCGAGGACGTCTTTCTTGAGCTGACCGGCAGGGAGCTGAGGTCATGAACCCGGGCCACACCGAGATCTGCCGGGAGTCCGGGGGTCGCCCCCCGGGCAAGCACGGCCTGGAGCCGACCGGCAAGGAGCTGCACTCGTGAGCACCAACGGGACCCTGGGCACGGACGGCACGGGCACGGGTGCGTACGCGCCGAGGCCGGGGGCCGCGCCCGTCGGGCGGATGATCGCCGCGCAGACCGCGCTCGAGACGCGGATGCTGCTGCGCAACGGCGAACAGCTGCTGCTCACGGTGATCATCCCGTCCCTGCTGCTGGTGCTGTTCTCGACGGTGGACGTCGTCGACACCGGCGCGGGCGAGGCGGTCGACTTCCTCGCGCCGGGCGTGCTCGCGCTCGCCGTGATGTCCACCGCCTTCACCGGCCAGGCCATCGCGACCGGCTTCGAGCGCCGTTACGGGGTGCTCAAGCGGCTCGGCGCCTCGCCGCTGCCCCGCTGGGCGCTGATGACCGCCAAGACGCTGTCGGTGCTCGTCACCGAGGTGCTCCAGGTGGTGCTCCTGACGGTGATCGCGCTGGCGCTCGGCTGGTCGCCGCAGGGCAACCCGCTCGCCGTGCTCGCGCTGCTCGTCCTCGGCACCGCCGCCTTCTCCGGGCTCGGTCTGCTGATGGCGGGCACCCTGAAGGCGGAGGCCACGCTGGCCGCCGCGAACCTGGTGTTCCTGCTGCTGCTGGTCGGCGGCGGGGTGATCGTGCCGCTGGAGAAGTTCGGCGCGGCCGGCGACGTGCTGGCGCTGCTGCCGATCTCCGCGCTGTCGGACGGACTGCGCGACGTCCTGCAGGGCGGCGCCGGGATGCCGTGGGGCGACGCCCTGATCCTGGCCGTCTGGGCGGTCCTGGGACTCGGCGCGGCGGCCCGCTTCTTCCGCTGGGAGTGACGCGTCTTCCGCCGCCGGGAGCGAGGCGCCCGGCGGCGCGACGCCGACGTCGCGGGCGGGACGCGGGGGTCGTCGGGGGCGTGCCGCCAGGTGGGCGCCGCGGCGCCGGACCGTGGTCGCGCGGTGACGTTTCGGGGTGACTCGCCCCGTAACCACCCCCTCGTGAAAGCGTGCACAAGCCCCGTCCTACGATGGGGCCCGTGCAGACCCCCCTCGCCTTCATCGCCCGGCGCTGGACCCCGTCACCGCGGGCCCTCCGGCGCGCCGCGCTGTCCGCCGTCGTGATGAGCGTGCTCATCATCGTCACCGGCGGCGCGGTCCGGCTGACCGGTTCCGGACTCGGCTGCGACACGTGGCCCAAGTGCACCGAGGACAGCCTGATCGTCACGCCCGAGCAGGGCTACCGCGGTTACATCGAGTTCGGCAACCGCATGCTGACGTACGTCCTGTCGGCGGCCGTCGGCTGGGCGATCATCGCCGCGCGCTCGGTCAAGCCGCGCCGCCGCGGGCTCTCCCGGCTCGCCTGGACGCAGTTCTGGATCGTGATGAGCAACGCCGTCATCGGCGGCATCACTGTCTGGATGGGCCTCAACCCGTGGACCGTGGCGGGGCACTTCCTGGCCGCGAACTCGCTCCTGACGGTGGCCGTCGTCACCTGGCACCGCGCCGGCGAGGGCGACACCGCGCCGAAGCCGCGCGTCCCGCGCCCGGTGCGCAGGCTGTCCTGGGCGATCGTGCTCACCTCCGGGCTGCTGATCGTGCTCGGTACGACGGTCACCGGCTCCGGCAAGCACGCCGGTGACAGCAGCGACGTACCGCGCATGCCGTGGGACTGGACGAACGCCGCCCACGCCCACGCCATCGCCGCCTGGGTGGTCTGCGCCCTCGCACTCGCGATGTGGCTGGTCCTCCGCGTGGTCGACGCGCCCGACGACACCCGGGCCCGCGCCCGCGACCTGCTGATCGTGCTCGTGCTGCAGGGCGGCATCGGCTACGTCCAGTACTTCACCGGAGTGCCGGAGTTCCTGGTCGCCGCCCACATGCTCGGCTCCTCGCTGATGTGGATCGCGGTCCTGCGACTCGCCCTGAGCCTGCGCGAGCGCCCCGTGACCGTCCCGGAGATCCCGGCCCAGGCCGACGCCGAGCTCGCGAAGGCCTGACGGTCCCACCGGCCGCGGGACCACCGGCCCGACAGGCCACCGGTCCGACAGGCCACCGGTCCGACAGCTGGTTCGAGGGCCGACAGTCGGCGCGGGTTCCCCGAGCCCGTCAGGCCGCCGCGCCCAGCCCGTACACCCGGCGCGCGTTGCCCTCGGCCAGCAGGCCGGCGACGCGTCGCGCGTCCGTACGGGACCAGGCGCCGTCGGCGACCCACTCGCCGAGTACCCGGGCCAGGGCGCCGCGGAAGACGCTGGCGGCCACCACGTGCAGTTCGGGCAGGCCGCGGGCGCGGCTGGAGAAGAGCAGCTTGCCGAAGGGCGCCAGCTCCAGGAACTCCGCGAGCACGGCCGCGGCCCGCGCGCCGGTGCGCGCGACGACCGGGCCCAGGTCGGCGTGGACGTGCGGGAAGTCGGCGGCGAGCCGCGCCGCGTGACGGTGGTGCGGGTACGCGTGCAGCAGCACGAGATCGGTGCCGAGCCCGCTCGTGGCGGCGGCGAAGCCGGCGAGCGCGCCGGGATCACGGTCGCCGACGTGCAGCTGGAGCGGTCGGCCGGTGCCGACCGCGACCCACAGCAGATGGCGCAGCAGCACCGGGTCGTCGACGGCCCCGCCGGCCGCCCGCCGGGCCAGCCAGCGGCCCGCCGCGCCGCGCACCTCGCCGGGTCCGGGCGGCTCGGGCACGGCGGCGAGCCCGCCGCGCACCCCGGCGACCGAGGTGAAGGCGACGGCGCACGCCGCGGCCCCGTGGACGGCTTCGGCGAGATTGGCCAGGAAGCCGTCGACGGTGCCGGAGGTGTCGGCGACCTGCCGGGCGAGGAGTTCGAGCCGCACGATCTCGTGCGCGGCGGCGTCTCCGGTGGCGCCCAGCTCGGCGGGTCCGGTGAGGTCGCCGGACGGCCCGGTGTCGACGAGGTACGCGGCAATGCCGGAGGCCCGCAGCAGCCGCCGCCCGGTCTCCAGGACGCCGAGCTCACGGCGCCGGGCGAGATAGCGGGCGGGCGGGCAGTGCGCTTCCAGGCCCAGCAGCGGCGGGCACCAGCGGCGTACCGCGAAGCCGGTCTGCGTGTCGAAGAAGGTGGTGCCCGTGGCGGGCGGGGCCGAGCCGGGGGCGAGATGACGCTCGAAGGTGCCGAGGCCCAGCTCCGTGCGGAGCACCCCGTGGCAGTAGTGGTCGACCAGGCTCGGCGTGTCGATCATTCCGGGGCTCCCACGTCGGACGGGCTTCACCCTCCTAACGGGTGAAGCCCGCGCGAGGTTGTCGCCTCCGCGGCCCCGGCGGCCACGAGCCGCCCGATCCGGACGGCGGGCCGGGCCGGGGCAGCGGGCCGAGCCGGGCCGCCCCGAGCGGCGTAATGCTGCCCCTCGGGCGTTCGCCGGGTGAGCCTCAGGCGTTGGCCAGGGGAGCCTCAGGCGTTGGCCGGGCCGCCGAGCTGGATGCCGGCCATGCGGGTCCACTCGTACGGGCCGGTGACGACCTTGGCGGCGAAGTCGCCGTCGAACTCCTCGTGCAGCGTGAGACCGGCCTTCTCGGCGGCCGCCTCGGCGACCGCGTAGGTCGGGGCCACCAGGTCGCCCCAGCCGCCGTCCGTGCCGACGAGGACGATGCGGGTGCCCGCCTGGCCGATGTGGGCGATCTGGCCCTCGGCGCCGCCGTGCCGGGCGGAGAACGCCTTGATCTCCTTGGCGAGCTTGGCCGCCTTGCGCTCCGCGCCCTTGTCGGCGCCCTTGTCCGCGACCGCGGTGTCCGCCTGCTTCGTTTCTGCCATGCCAAGGATGCTACTCGGGGGTAGATCACGTGGCGACGGCCGGGGCACGTGGCGTGGGCCACGCGCCCCGGCCGTCTGCCGGGAGGTTTCCGAAGAGGGGCGTCAGCGCAGGAACGGGTCCACGGCGACCGCCACGAAGAGCAGCGAGACGTAGGTGATGGACCAGTGGAACAGGCGCATCTCCTTGAGCTTCGCACCGGTCACCTCGCTCTTGGCGCGGTTCAGGAGCGCGTGTGCCTCCCACAGCCACCAGCCGCCGGTGAGCAGCGCCACGGCGGTGTAGAACCAGCCGGTGTAGCCGAGCGGGGTGAGCAGCAGGGAGACCGCCACCATGACCCAGCTGTAGATCACGATCTGCTTCGCGACGACCTTGTTGGAGGCGAGCACGGGGAGCATGGGCACGCCCACGCGCGCGTAGTCCTCCTTCACCTTCATCGACAGCGGCCAGTAGTGCGGCGGCGTCCAGAAGAAGATGACCATGAAGAGGACGACGGCGGCCCAGGACATCGAGTCGGTGACCGACGACCAGCCGATGAGCACCGGCATGCAGCCGGCGATGCCGCCCCAGACGATGTTCTGCGCGGTGCGCCGCTTGAGGATCATCGTGTAGACGACGACGTAGAAGAGCAGCGCGCCGAGGGAGAGCCAGGCGGACAGCCAGTTGACCAGCAGGCCGAACCAGAGGGTGGAGACGACGGCGAGGGTGAGGCCGAAGACCAGGCCCTCGCGCGGCGAGACCATGCCGGTGACGAGCGGGCGCTGGGACGTGCGGTCCATCAGCGCGTCGATGTCACGGTCGATGTACATGTTGAGCGCGTTGGCGCCGCCGGCGGACAGGTAGCCGCCGAAGCAGGTGGCGAGGACCAGCCACAGGTCGGGCACGCCCTGCTCGGCCAGGAACATCACCGGCACGGTGGTGATGAGCAGCAGCTCGATGATCCGCGGCTTGGTCAGCGCCACGAATGCCTTGACGCGGGCCCCGAACGGCCGATGGCCCCCCGGGCTGGGAGTCAAGACGACCCCTGCGGGTCGGGACTCGACGGCCGTCACGCACACCCCTGACAGAGAAATCCCAGCAAGCTCCCCGGATGAAGACGGGGTGAAGACTTGCGCGTACCACGCCACTCTAGACGTTGCCCATACGCCGATCTTCGCGGGGGTGGGGTCGTGTTGGCGGGCCTCACCCGAGGACGCGCCCCGCGGTCCGTTCCGGTCGCGCTCCCGGGTTCGTCCCGGTCGGATCCGGGGGTGTGTCCCGGTCGCGTTTCCCGTCGCCTTCCCCGCCGCGTCCCAAGGGGTGGACACGCGCCGCGGACCGGCTCGGGAGGCGAAGTGCCACGGGCGGCGGCAGTCTTGCTCTGTGCGCTCATTTGAGGGGCGTGGGCCCGAAAAGAGGGGCGTTTTTCGGGGGTAGGCTCGACACCGCCGGGACACCCTCAGTCACCGGCTACAGACATGCGGAGAGGAGCCCTGACTCAGGGTGAGCACTAAGCCGACGACCACAGACCTCGAGTGGACCGATCTGGACCAGCGGGCCGTGGACACCGCCCGCATCCTGGCTGCCGACGCCGTTCAGAAGGTCGGCAATGGCCATCCCGGTACGGCGATGAGCCTGGCGCCTGCTGCGTACACGCTTTTCCAGAAGGTGATGCGGCATGATCCGGCCGACCCGGAGTGGGTGGGCCGTGACCGGTTCGTTCTCTCCGCCGGTCACTCGTCCCTGACCCTGTACACCCAGCTTTATCTGGGTGGCTTCGGTCTGGAGCTGGATGATCTGAAGTCGTTCCGTACGTGGGGTTCGAAGACTCCGGGGCATCCGGAGTACGGGCACACGGCCGGTGTGGAGACGACGACGGGTCCGCTCGGCCAGGGTGTGGCGAACGCGGTGGGCATGGCGATGGCGGCCCGCTTCGAGCGTGGTCTGTTCGATCCGGAGGCCCCGCGGGGCGCTTCTCCGTTCGATCATCACGTGTACGTGATCGCGGGTGACGGGTGTCTGCAGGAGGGTATTTCCGCGGAGGCGTCGTCGCTGGCGGGTCACCAGAAGCTCGGGAATCTGATCCTGTTGTGGGACGACAACCACATTTCGATCGAGGGTGACACCGAGACGGCCGTGTCCGAGGACACGGTGAAGCGGTACGAGGCGTATGGCTGGCATGTCCAGCGCGTCGAGCCGCAGGCCAACGGCGACCTCGACCCGGCCGCCCTGTTCGCGGCGATCCGGGCTGCCGAGGCGGAGACCGAGCGGCCGTCGTTCATCGCGATGCGTTCGATCATCGCGTGGCCGGCGCCGAACGCGCAGAACACCGAGGCCGCGCACGGCTCGGCCCTGGGTGAGGAGGAGGTCGCGGCCACCAAGCGGGTGCTGGGCTTCGATCCGGAGCGGTCTTTCGAGGTTGCCGGTGAGGTCATCGCCCATACCCGCGCGTTGGGTGAGCGGGGCCGTGAGGCGCGTGCCGCGTGGGAGAAGTCGCTGGCGGAGTGGCGCACGGCGAATCCGGAGCGGGCGGCGGAGTTCGACCGGATCCAGGCCAACGAGCTGCCCGAGGGCTGGGAGGCGAGGATCCCGGTGTTCGAGGCGGGTAAGGGTGTGGCGACGCGTGCGGCGTCGGGCAAGGTGCTGCAGGCGCTGGGTGCGGTGATCCCGGAGCTGTGGGGTGGTTCGGCGGACCTGGCGGGTTCGAACAACACCACGATCGACAAGGGTTCCTCGTTCCTGCCCGAGGGCAACCCGCTGCCGGAGGCGGACCCGTACGGGCGGACGATTCATTTCGGTATCCGTGAGCACGCGATGGCCGCGGAGATGAACGGCATCGCGCTGCACGGCAATACCCGCATCTACGGTGGCACGTTCCTGGTGTTCTCCGATTACATGCGCAACGCGGTGCGGCTGTCCGCGCTGATGCACCTGCCGGTCACCTATGTGTGGACGCATGACTCGATCGGTCTGGGTGAGGACGGTCCGACTCATCAGCCGGTGGAGCACCTGGCCTCGCTGCGCGCGATCCCGGGTCTGGCGGTGGTCCGTCCGGCTGATGCGAACGAGACGGCGATCGCCTGGCGCGAGATCATGCGCCGGCACACCAAGGTCTACGGCGAGGGCCGGCCGGTGGGTCTGGCGCTGACCCGTCAGGGTGTGCAGACCTATGCGCCGAACGAGGACGCGGCCCGGGGTGGCTATGTGCTGTTCGACGCCGAGGGCGGTGAGCCGCAGGTGGTGCTGATCGCGACGGGTTCCGAGGTGCACCTGGCCGTGGAGGCCCGTGAGCGGCTGCAAGCCCGGGGTGTGCCCACTCGTGTGGTGTCGATGCCGTCGGTGGAGTGGTTCGAGGAGCAGGACCAGGACTACAAGGACGGTGTCCTGCCGCCGTCGGTGAAGGCGCGGGTGGCGGTGGAGGCCGGTATCGCTCTGACCTGGCACCGGTATGTCGGGGATGCGGGCCGGATCGTCTCTTTGGAGCACTTCGGTGCTTCCGCGGACGCCAAGGTCCTCTTCCGCGAGTTCGGTTTCACTCCCGAGGCCGTGGTCGCCGCTGCCCGGGAATCCCTGGACGCCTCCGCGCGCTGACGCCCATACGCGCGCATACGTACGACTCTATGGAGATGCAATTCTCATGACAGACGCTCTCAAGCGCCTCTCCGACGAAGGCGTCGCGATCTGGCTGGACGACCTTTCGCGCAAGCGGATCACGTCCGGCAACCTGGCCGAGCTCATCGACCAGAGCCACGTCGTGGGCGTGACCACGAACCCGTCCATCTTCCAGAAGGCCATCAGCCACGGTGACGGCTACGAGCAGCAGCTCGCCGACCTCGCCGCCCGCAAGGTGACCGTGGACGAGGCCATCCGCATGATCACGACGGCGGACGTGAGGGACGCCGCCGACATCCTGCGTCCGGTCTTCGACGCGACGCAGGGCCAGGACGGCCGGGTCTCCATCGAGGTCGACCCCCGTCTGGCGCACGACACGGCCGCCACCATCGCCGAGGCCAAGCAGCTGGCCTGGCTGGTCGACCGCCCCAACACCCTCATCAAGATCCCGGCCACCCGGGCGGGCCTGCCGGCGATCACCGAGGTCATCGGCCTGGGCATCAGCGTCAACGTCACGCTGATCTTCTCCCTCGAGCGCTACCGCGCCGTCATGGACGCCTACCTCGCCGGCCTGGAAAAGGCCCGCGAACGCGGCCTGGACCTGTCGAAGATCCACTCGGTGGCGTCGTTCTTCGTCTCCCGCGTGGACACCGAGATCGACAAGCGCCTCGACGCCCTGGACACCGACGAGGCCAAGGCCCTCAAGGGCAAGGCCGCCCTCGCCAACGCCCGCCTGGCCTACCAGGCCTACGAAGAGGTCTTCTCCACCGACCGCTGGAGTGCTCTGGACAAGGCCCAGGCGAACAAGCAGCGCCCGCTGTGGGCCTCCACCGGCGTCAAGGACCCCGCCTACAAGGACACCCTCTACGTCGTCGACCTCGTTGCCCCCGGCACCGTCAACACCATGCCCGAAGCCACCCTGGAAGCCACCGCCGACCACGGCGAGGTCACCGGCGACACCATCCACGGCACCTACGACGAAGCCCGCTCCCTCCTCGACGACATCGCCGCCCTCGGCATCTCCTACGACGACGTCGTCCAACTCCTCGAAAACGAAGGCGTCGACAAGTTCGAAGCCTCCTGGAACGACCTGCTCAAGTCGACCGAG
>NZ_SDOY01000177.1:0-49699 GCF_004117935.1 Streptomyces roseicoloratus
CACCGAAGCCGCCCGCGGCGGGCGGCGGGCTGGCGCCGCCCGAGGGGTCGATGATCGCCTCGATCCGCCAGTGCACCTGGAACTGCTCGGCGAGGGCCGCCTTCAGGACGTCCTCGCTGCCGCTGCTCGCGAAGTTGTCGCGGGCGCCGGCGTTGAGGAAGCCGAGCTGGAGGGTGGTGCCGTCGAACCCGGCGACCTGCGCGTTCTGCGAGAGCAGGATCCACGTGAAGCGGCGCCGGTTCTTCACCGCCTCCAGGATCTGTGGCCACATGGTGCGCACCTGGGCGGCACCGGCGGCCATGCCGGCGGAGCCGCCGGCGGCGGGGCCGGGCCCCTGCGGGCCGGCGTGAGCCGGAGGCTGTACGGGCGCGGGGGCCGGGGCAGGAGCCTGCTGCGGCGCGGACGCGGGCGCGGATGCGCCGGGCCAGGCTCCGGGCGCACCGCCACCGGGCCGCGCGGCCCCGGGCCAGGCGCCGGGCCGCTGGGCCTCGGCGCCTGGGGCGGGAGCGGGAGCCGGGGTCTGTACGGGAGCGGGGGCCTGCGGGGCGGCCGGGGCCTGCTGCACGGGCTGCGGCTGAGCGGGAGGTGCGGACGGGGCGGGCGCGGCCGGCGGGGCGGGCGGCGGAACGTGCGCGTCCGCACCGGGCACGTATCCCATCTGCGGCGCGGGCGAGGTGGTCGTGAAGACGGCGGCGGGCGGCGCGGCGGCGACCCCGCGCTCCAGCCGGTCGAGGCGCGCCTGCACGGAGCGCTCGTCGTCGAACGCGGCGGGCAGCAGCACGCGCGCGCAGATCAGCTCCAGCTGGAGGCGCGGCGAGGTCGCGCCGCGCATCTCCGTGAGACCGGCGTTGACGAGGTCGGCGGCCCGGCTGAGTTCGGCGGCACCGAACACGGAGGCCTGCGCCTGCATGCGCTCGATGACGTCGACGGGTGCGTCGACGAGCCCCTTCTCGGCGGCGTCGGGCACGGCCGCGAGGATGACGAGATCGCGCAGCCGCTCCAGCAGGTCGGCGACGAACCGCCGCGGGTCGTTGCCGCCCTCGATCACCCGGTCGACCACCTCGAAGGCGGCGGCGCCGTCACCGGCGGCGAAGGCGTCCACGACCGAATCGAGCAGCGAGCCGTCCGTGTAACCGAGCAGCGACGTCGCCATGGCGTACGTCACGCCGTCCTCGGCGGCGCCCGCGAGCAGCTGGTCCATGACGGACATCGAGTCACGGACGGACCCGGCCCCCGCCCGCACGACCAGCGGCAGCACGCCGTCCTCGACGGGGATGCCCTCCCGGCCGCAGACCTCGCCCAGGTACTCCCGCAGGGTCCCGGGCGGCACGAGCCGGAAGGGGTAGTGGTGCGTGCGCGAGCGGATGGTCCCGATGACCTTCTCGGGCTCGGTCGTCGCGAAGATGAACTTCAGGTGCTCCGGCGGCTCCTCGACCACCTTCAGCAGGGCGTTGAAGCCCGCCGAGGTGACCATGTGCGCCTCGTCGATGATGTAGATCTTGTAGCGACTGGAGGCGGGGCCGAAGAAGGCCTTCTCCCTCAGGTCGCGGGCATCGTCGACACCACCGTGCGAGGCGGCGTCGATCTCGATGACGTCGATCGAGCCCGGCCCGTTCCGCGCGAGGTCCCGGCAGGACTGGCACTCGCCGCAGGGCGTGGGCGTGGGACCCTTCTCACAGTTCAGGCACCGGGCCAGGATCCGAGCGCTGGTCGTCTTGCCGCAGCCACGCGGCCCGCTGAACAGGTACGCGTGATTGACCCTGTTGTTCCGCAGCGCCTGCTGCAGCGGGTCGGTGACATGCTCCTGCCCGATGACCTCGGCGAAGGACTCGGGACGGTAGCGGCGGTACAGCGCGAGAGACGACACGTATACGAGGTTATAGGCGCCCACTGACAACCCGGGAACGCAAGCGCCCCCCACGCACCCGCCAGAGCCGACCTACCCTTGCTGCCTTCCGGCCCTGGGGGAGTTCAGTCAGATAGCGCCACGTGAGGGGCTCCGCCCAGAGTACCCGATCCCCACCCCGCCCCGACCCCACTCCCCCACGGAAAACCTCCGCCCACCCCCCACCCCGGCTCACGTGCGCAAGCACCCTCTCCGGTCATGTAATGTTCTCCACGGAGGATTCGCCTAGAGGCCTAGGGCGCACGCTTGGAAAGCGTGTTGGGGGCAACCCCTCACGAGTTCGAATCTCGTATCCTCCGCAGCCGCCTGAACAGGCGAAACGAAGACCCCGGTCGCGCAAGCGGCCGGGGTCTTCGGCATGCGTGGGTCTCAGTCGCGGTCTCGCCCGTATCCGACCTTCGCGCGCGCTCTCTGCCGGTGCGCCGGAATCGGCGGCTCCCCTGCCGGTCGAGCGGCTCGCATTCAAGGGTGAAGCCTCACGTACGCCACCGGCGGCCAGGGGATGCGCCATCCTTGATCTGCGCACGGGCCGCAACCGGTCCGCCGCTCGTACGATCCCGACCCCGCGAGGTGTTCCCTGTGACGTCCCGGTCCACGCTGACGGCTTGGTTGACGGGCCTCGACGCCCCGCGGCTGGGGCGCGTGCTCGCCCTGCGGGAGGACGCCTCGGCTCCCCCTGAGCCGCGCTCGCTGGACGAACTGGCCGAACGTCTTCTGCGACCGGGCTCGGTGGCGCTCGCCCTGCCGCGGCTCCCACTGCCGTGCCTCCAGGTGGCCGAGGCCCTGGCCGCCCTGGGGACGCCCCTGCCGCGCGGCGCTTTGGCGAACACGCTGGGAGCGACGGCACCCACCGCCGCTCGGGAACTCGACGCCGTGCTGGAGACGCTGACCGATCGCGCGCTGGTCTGGCCTGATGGCGACGGAAGGCTCCACATCGCCGCGCCCTTGCGGCAAGCCTGGGAAGCACCCTTGGGTCTTGACGCTCCGTTGGAGGATCTCCTGGAGGGCGTGACGTCCGACGAGCTGCGCGGCATGCTCGTCGCGCTGGGCATCAAGCCGCCCGGCACCAGGCAGCAGCGCACGGCCGCCGTCCTCCACCACCATGGCGATCCGGAACGCATCGCCTCCGTGGTCGCGAAGGCTCCTCCCGCTGCCCGCGAGCTGCTCGAACACCGAGCGAGGTCCGCACCGCGGCACACGGAGTTCATCATGTTCGGGAGTCCCGGGCCCGATTCCCGGCCCGGCGAGCGATGGGCCCTCGACCGGGGCCTGCTGATCCGGAACCGTGACGGATACGGGCCGGCCCGCATGCCCGTCGAAGTGGCACTCGCGCTCCGCGGCCCCGACTGGCATGCCCCGTTCGATCCCGTACCGCCTGCCGCGGAGATGGTGTCCGTCGCCGCTGCGGAGGTGGAACGGGAGGCCGCGGCAGCGGCCACGGGCTTCGCGGCCCGCGCCGCCTCGGTCCTGTCGGTCTGCTCGTCGGCGCCGCCGGCCCGGCTGAAGTCCGGTGGGATCGGCACTCGTGAACTGGGCCGGATCGGCAAGGCCGCGCAGGCCGATGACGCCGCGGTGCGCCTCGTCCTGGAGGCGGCGTACTCGGCCGGCCTCCTGGCCGGAGACGGCCCTCGCGTCGCGCCCACCCAGAAGTACGACGCCTGGGCGGCGCAGGAACCCGCAGCGCGGTTCGCGGGACTGCTCCAGGCATGGTGGAACCTGCCGCTCACTCCGTCCCAGGCCCGCGACGAGGAGAACAAGGCGCTCCCCGCCCTGGCCGGAGCGCCTCCCTGCGACGGCTGCCTGCAGGCTCGCAGGGGACTCCTCACGGCTGCGGCGCAGCTGCCTGAGGGGCTGGGCACGCGGGTCGCCACGGATCTGGGCCCGCTCGTGGCCTGGCACCGTCCGCTCGCCCACCTGTCATTCCAGGATGAAATGCCGTTCGCCACCGCGGTCCGCGAGGCCGAGCTGTTGGGCATCATCGCCCGGGGCGCCCTCTCCCCGCTCGGTGCGGCGCTGCTGGCCGACAACGCCGAGGTGGTGGCCACCGAGTGCCGACGGCTGCTGCCGAAGGCCACCGGTACGGCCCGGCTGGGCAGCGATCTCACGGCCGTCGTCAGCGGCACGCCCACGGCGCACCTCGCCGAGCTCCTGGACGCGACCGCGGACCGCGAGACCAGCGGGATGGCCTCGGTATGGCGGTTCAGCTCCAGCAGCATCCGACGGGCCTTGGACACCGGCCGCGCTCCGGACGAGGTCTCCGCCGCGCTGACCGCCATCGCCGAAGGGCCCCTGCCACAGGCCCTGTCCTACCTCATCGCCGATGCCGCACGCCGTCACGGCCGTGTGCGCGTCGCCCCCGCCGCCAGCGTCATCCACGGCGACGAGCCGTCCCTCCTGGCCGAAATCGCCGCCCACCGAGGGCTCGCCTCGCTCGGGCTGCGACAGCTCGCCCCCACGGTGCTCGTCAGCGCCGGCCCGCCCGACCGGACCCTTGCCGCTCTGCGGGACCAGGGCTACGCCCCCGTCGCCGAGGCCCCGGACGGGACCGTACGCGTCGAGAGGGCCCCGGCCCAACGGGCCGCCGCCGTCCCGACCGCGCGGAAGCCATCCGCGAAGACCGGCGGACGACGCACGGCGCCCACGGCAGCCGAGGTGTCGAAGGCCGATGACTCGCACACCGTGGCTGCCCGACTGCTGGCGGCCCCGCCGACCCTCCCGGACCCCGATCCCTTCGGCGCCGGAGGCCCCTTCGGAACGGACACCGAGGAGATCGTCGCCGGGTACGCGAAGCAGCTGACGTACGCCGACGTACGCCAGCTCGGTCACGCCCTCGACGCCGGCACGGCCATCACGATCGAGTACGTCGCCGCCTCGGGCAGCCGCACCATCCGCACCCTCAGCCGCCTCGCACTCGACCCGCCCTACCTCGAAGCCTGGTGCCACCTGCGTGAAGCCGAACGCGTCTTCACTCTGTCCCGCATCCACAGCGTCATGCCGACAGGGCATGCCTGAGGCGCGGCACGGGTGGTGACCGATCGGAGCGTCCCTGTGAACGCACCCCAGCGTTCTTCCACGGCGCCCGATCCGCCGACGACCGCGCGCAAGGCTACGACCGCCCCTTCCACCAGCGGGGCCGGGAAATGGTGGTGGGGCCGCTGTGTGGACGCTCTCGCCGGTCCAGGAGCGACTCGGCCACGACGGGGTTGGGGAAGAGGGGATACCAGTCGCTGGGCGCCCGGTTGCTGGTGATGATCAGAGACCGGCCCTGCCGTTCGGAGACGAGCTCGTAGAGGTCGTCGGCCTGACCGCGGACAGCTGGCGCATCGCGAAGTCATCAAGGATGAGGACGTCGGGCCGGATGAGTTCGCGGAGCCGTTTGTCCCAGGTGCGGTCCGCGTGGCCGCCGGCGAGGTCGGCGAGGATGCGGCTGGTCTTTGGCGAAGCGGACGTGGGCACGACAGGCGCCGCAGTGCGCCAGGGCGCCTTGGGGTAAGCGACGGAGGGCCGGGCCGGCGGATGCGCGCTCCGCGGCTCCCAGAACGAGGAGTATGTTTTATGGAGGCGTACTTCTCTATCTGGAGCCCTTGTGGACAAGCCTGCCGAGATGTTCGACCGGGACCACGAGTGGTCGGCGCTGAGCCGGTTCATCACCGACCCGCAGCCCGGCGCGACTCTGGGGGTGGTCTCCGGGCGCCGCCGCCAGGGCAAGACCTTCCTGCTGGATGCCGCCTGCCGAGCCGCCGGAGGCTTCTATTTCGGCGCGACCGAGGCTGCCGATGCCGAGTCGCTACGGCGGATCAGCTCGGCGCTGACCGCCCACGTCCGTCCTGCCAGCCCGTTCCACTTCGCCGACTGGGCAGAGGCCGTCGACGCTCTGCTCGCACTCGGTGCCGAGCGGCCCGTCCCCGTGGTGATCGACGAGTTTCCGTACCTCGCCAAGGCCAACCCGGAGCTGCCCTCGATCATCCAAGAGGCATTGCGACCTCTGCGTGACCAGCGCACCGGCTCCCGTACCCGGCTGCTGCTGTGCGGCTCGGCGCTGTCCTTCATGGGCCGGCTGCTCTCAGGTAACGCCCCACTGCGCGGACGAGCCGGGCTGGAGCTGGTCGTCCGCCCCCTCGACCACCGCCTCGCCGCCGAATTCTGGGACATCACCGATCCTCACCTGGCCATGAAGGTGAACGCGATCGTGGGCGGCACCCCGGCCTATCGGCGCGAATTCGCACGCGGCGACACACCAAAGGGGCCGGATGACTTCGACGAATGGGTCGTGCGCACCGTCCTCAACCCCGAAACCCCCCTCTTCCGCGAGGCCCGCTATCTGCTGGCCGAAGAACCCGACCTTCGCGACACCGCCCTGTACCTGTCCGTGCTGGCCGCCGTCGCCGACGGCAACGCCACACGCGGGGGCATGGCCGGCTACCTCGAACGCAAGGCCACCGACATCGCCCATCCCATCAACGTCCTCGAAGACGCGGGCCTGCTGCGCCGGGACGCGGATGCCTTCCGAGAGAACCGTCCCACGTACCGCATCGCCGAACCGCTGATCGGCTTCCACCACGCGATCATGCGACCGGTCTGGGACCAGCTCGAACGCCCCGGCAGCGCGGCACGGGTCTGGCAAGCCAGCCGTCGCCGCTTCGTCAGCAACGTCCTCGGGCCCCACTTCGAGCAGGTCTGCCGGGACTGGGCTCTGCATCACGCCGACCCCGAACTGCTCGGCGGTCTACCGGCCCGCGTCGGACACGGTGTCGTTCACGACACCAAAGCCCGTACCGGCCACGAAATCGACGTGGCGGTCATCGGAATCGCAGAGGGCACCAAGCCGCCACTGCTGGCCATCGGAGAGGCCAAGTGGAACGACACCATGGGCGCTGCACACATCGACCGCCTCCGGCACATCCGTGACCTCATCACTCTGGCAGGCCGATACGACACCACGCGCACACAGCTCTTGTGCTTCAGCGGAGCCGGATTCAACGACAACGCGCACGCTGCAGCGGCAACCGACCCGGGCATCCGACTGATCGATCTGGCGACCCTCTACGGCCGCGTCTGACCTTTGCCCGAACAGCATGATGAGCGCGCCCGGTGGCGCGTCCCCCGTGCGGCCGCGGCCAAACCGTACCTCCAGCAGGACGCACTGCCGTGCGGATCAAGGGTGCCGGTCGCAGTCTGATGGCATGAGCGGAAACAAGCCCACGGGTCCGCCGCCAGGACCGCAGCGCGGTCAATCGCTGCCTCCGCCTGCGGCCCCCTATCCCCGCAGGAAGATCCTCACCCACGCCGCAGCCGCGCTCGGCGGGCTACTGGTCGGTGTACTGATCGGCATTACCGGATCGCGTGGCGACGTTGCGGACACTCCTTCGGCCACCCGGACCGTAACTGCCACTCCTCAAACGCCCCAGCCGACCGACACGGACTCGCCGCCTGTCACCAGCGCGTCAGGGGAGAACACCGCACGTACTGGGGAGATCCCTGGTGACGGTGTCTTCCTCGTGGGCAAGGACATCCAGCCGGGCACATACCGCAGCGAGGGCAAGGACAACATCCTCTGCTTTTGGGCCCGGCTGAGCGACACCACCGGCGAGTCCGGGGACATCATCGCCAACGGAAATGCTGAGGGACCGGCCATCGTCAAGATCGCTCCAAGCGACCAGGCGTTTCAGACCTCCGACTGCAAACCCTGGCAGAAGATCGGATAGGCCGGACGGCCCTGCTGGACAGCCGTGATGTGGAAGGCCGAGAGATCCCGCGAAGCCGACGCCGCGCCGCTCGCCGGCGCTCAGCTCACCGGCGGTCAGCTCATCGGCGCTCAGCTCACCGGCGTGCTGATCGTCGAGGTGTTGTTCGTCGGGTTCGGGTCCGGGGTGTCGCTGGTTGCCGTCGCGGTGTCGGTGACCGGGGTGCCGGGGGTCGTGCGGATCTTCACCGCGAGGGTGACGGACGCGGAGCCGCCGCGACCCAGGGTGCCGAAGTGGCAGGTCATGGTGTCCGTCGCGCCCGTCGGGGGGGTGTCGCAGTGGCCGGACGTGGTCGCCGCGCTCACGTAGCGCACCGTCCCCGGCAGGTGGTCGGTGAGGACGACGTTCGCCGCCGCCGTCGGGCCGTGGTTGTGCACGCGGATCGTGTACGTGAGGGTGCCGCCGTTCGCCACCGGTTCCGGGCTCGCCGCGATCGAGGCCGTCAGGTCGGCCGACTGCACCGCCAGGGCCACCGTGTGCGTGTCGCCGCCCGCCAGGGACGTGACGCCCTCGAGCAGGCGGCCGCACGGTGCGCTCTGGCCCGCGGCGCACACCCGCACCGGGAAGGTGCCGGTCGTACGGGTGCCGTCGCCGAGCTGTCCGGACCGGTTGAGGCCCCAGGCCCGTACCGTCCCGTCGTCCCGCAGCGCCAGGCTGTGCGCGCCGGTCGCGCCCGCCGCGACCTGCGTGACCCCGCTCAGCTTCGTGGCGCAGCCGTCGGGCGCGCACACCTGCACCGGGACCCTCCGGTCCAGGTCGGTGCCGTCGCCGATCGCGCCCTGACCGTTGTCGCCCCAGGACACCACGGTCCCGTCGGTCCGGGCGGCGAGGCTGTGGTGCGCGCCGGCGGCCACGCTCCGCACCCCGGTCAGGAACGACGTGCACGGCACGGCCTCCTCGACCGCGCACACCCGTACCGGCGTGCCGGTCCGCGCGCCCACGCCGTCGCCGAGCGCGTCGCCCTCGCCCCACGCCCGCACCGTGCCGTCCGCGCCCACCGCCAGGCTGTGCGCCGCGCCGCCCGCCACGGACACCGCCCCGGTCAGTCCGGAGACCAGGACGGGGACCGGGCGGTCCTGGGTCGTGCCGTCGCCGAGCTGGCCGGCCGCGTTCAGGCCCCAGGACGCGACCGAGCCGTCCGCGCGCACCGCGAGCGAGTGCCGGGCGCCCGCCGCCAGAGCGGTGACCCCGCTCAGATACGTGGCGCACGGCACCGCCTCGTGCACGGCGCAGACCCGTACGGGACTCGCCCGGTGGTCCACCGGGGTGCCGTCACCGAGCCGGCCCTGGCCGTTGTCGCCCCAGGACACCACGGTCCCGTCGGTCAGCAGCGCCATGCTGTGCGCGGCGCCCGCGGCGACGGCCACCACGCCCTTCAGGTACGACGCGCACGGCGCCGTCTCCCCGACGGCGCAGACCCGGACCGGCGTGGTGCGGTCGGTGGTCGTGCCGTCGCCGAGCTGGCCGCTGCCGTTGGCGCCCCAGGCCACCACACCGCCGTCGTCGAGAACGCCGACGCTGTGCCCGCCGGCCGCCGCGACCCGTACGACGGCGCCGAGCGCCGTCGTACAGGTGGCGTTCCCGCAGACCCGTCCGGGAACGGCGCCCGAACCGGAGGTGTTGCCGTCGCCCAACTGGCCCCTGTCGTTGCTGCCCCAGGTGAGGGGAGTGCCGGGCGGTCCCGTACGGATGTCCCGCGCGTGGTCCTGTCCCTTGGCCTGTCCCGTCCCTTCGGGGTCCGCGGACGCACGTCCCCTCCCCGCCGGGCCGGCTGACGCGGCGGCCGGAGCCAAGGCGGACGCGGCGAGGACGGCCGTCACGACGAGCAGGACGAGTGATCCGGCGACGGCCCCGGCTCCCCGCACGGCCCGTCGCCCGGCTCGGCCGACGCGTCGCACGGCTCGCCCGGCCCGTCGCCCGGCTCGGCCGGCCCGCCGCCCGGCTCCCACGGTTCCTCGCACGGCTCCCATGGTTCCTCGCACGGCTCGCACCGCTCGCACGTTTCCTCGCACGATGCGCGCTCCTCTCCCACAGCTCACGGCGTCCCGCCTTCCGTCCGACGCGGCGTGCACGGGCCTGCGCCACGACCGACGCGCCCACCATGCGGGTGCGCCCGGGTGCGTACGTGTGAACGACACCTCGCCTTCACCCGATCAGTGCGGGCGGGGCCGGTGGGGTGCGTCCGGTCAGCCGAAGTTGTCGCTGGCCAGGCGGAGGGCGAGCTCCTGGAGGATCGGCTCGGTCGCCGGCTCCGCGCCCGAGGCGTCGTGGACGTCGGCCACCGCATCGAAGGCCAGGATGAAGCCGTTGACCAGGGCGCTCAGGGGTTCCGAGAGCTGCGCGAGCACCGAGAGGCCGGCCTCCTCCGCGGTCGCCCCGGCCGGCACCGCGAACTCCCCCGGGATCACCTCGCCCAGGAGGTCCGAGACGAGGCTCTCGTCGACTCCGCCGCGCAGCGCCGTCAGTGCGGCGATGGCCTTGAGTTTGATCTCGTTCTCGGTCACGGAAGGAGCGTAGGAGCAACGTACGGGCGCAGTGGCGCTATTCGCCCGACACGCGGCGAGACCCGCCACCATGGCCTCGTCACCGCCCACCGCGGCGGACGGTCCGGTGGCGCGCCGCCTCCCCGCCCTGCGCGGGGTCTGCGTACCCGGCACCGGGCACGACCCGCACCCGGAACGGCCCGAGGTCCTCCACCGTCTCCTCGCCGGGTTCCTCGCCGAACTCCCCGCCGAACCCTCTTGCGTTGGAGTGGGCTCCAGCTCCTAAGGTGCGGCGCATGCGCTATCGGGTACTCGGTGGGACCGGGATCGAAGTCAGTACGTACTGCCTGGGCACGATGATGTTCGGAGCGGTCGGCAACGCCGACCACCAGGACTCCGTACGGATCATCCACGCCGCCCTCGACCAGGGGATCAACTTCGTCGACACCGCCGACATGTACTCGGCGGGCGAGTCCGAGGAGATCGTCGGGAAGGCGCTGCGCGACCCGCACCGCCGCGACGAGACGGTGCTCGCCACCAAGGTGTACTTCCCGGTCGGCGGCGAAGGGCCCAACCGGGGCGGCGGCTCGCGCCGTTGGATCACCCGGGCCGTCGAGAACAGCCTGAAGCGGCTCGGCACCGAGTGGATAGACCTCTACCAGGTGCACCGGCCCGACCACCGCACGGACGTCGAGGAGACGCTCGACGTCCTCACCGACCTGGTCGCGCAGGGCAAGATCCGGGCCTTCGGCTGCTCGACCTTCCCCGCCGAGCAGATCGTCGAGGCGCACGCCGTCGCCGAGCGGCGCGGCCTGCGCCGCTTCCGCAGCGAGCAGCCGCCGTACTCGCTGCTCGCGCGCGGCGTCGAGTCCTCGGTGCTGCCGGTCGCGCAGCGGTACGGGATGGGCGTGCTGACCTGGTCGCCGCTGGCGTCCGGCTTCCTCACCGGCAAGTACCGCAAGGGCCGGGACGTCGACATGACGAGCGGCCGGGCCGCGCTCCAGCCGCAGCGCTTCGACCCGTCCCTGCCGCTGACCCAGGCCAAGCTGGACGCGGTCGAGGAGTTCGCCGCGCTCGCCGAGGAGATCGGCTGCACGCTGCCCGAGCTGGCGATCGCCTTCGTCACCGCGCACCCGGCGGTCACGTCGGTCATCCTCGGGCCGCGCACGATGGAGCAGCTGGAAGGGCTGCTGAAGGGCGCGTCGCTGGGCCTGACGGACGAGGTCCTCGACCGCATCGACGAGATCGTCCCGCCAGGCACGAACGTCTACCCGCCGGACGGCGCCTGGCGCCCCGCCGCCCTCACGGACCCGTCCCTGCGCCGGCGACCGACGGGGGAGCGGGCGGCAGCGGACTGAGGCGACCGGGCTCGTGCCGCCCCGGCCGGCACGCGGACGCCCGCACGGCCCGTCGACCCCGAGGAACGGGCAGGTGGTCACGGGCAGCCGGTACGCCGTGTACGGCCGTCTCGAACCCTCCTCGACGTCGTCCTGCGGGCGGCGGGCCCGCGCGCGGCCGGCCGAGCGGGACCGTTCGTATCTTCGGGTGCGTCCGAACCAGTGATGTCCGGCGAGGTGTCGAGAAACGCGGGCCTGCTCCGACGTCCCCTGTAGAAGGCCCCGCCCGGGGTCGAGGGCCCCGCCCGGGGGCCGCGGTCACGGAACGGGACCGTAGTGGAAGAGGACTGAGCAGGAGGACGTCATGAAGTACCTGGTGATGGTGCAGGGCGCGCAGGCCGACTACGAGGCCATGAACGGCAAGGCCTCGGAGCACAGCCCCGCCTGGAGCGAACAGGACCTCAGGGCGATGTTCGCGTACATGAACGACATCAACGACGACCTGGCGGAGACCGGGGAGTTCATCGACGGGCAGGGGCTGGTCGAACCGGCCAGGACCCGGTTCGTGACCGCGGACGCCGAGGGACGGCCGGTGGTCACCGACGGGCCGTACGGGGAGACGAAGGAGGTGCTCGCCGGGTACTGGGTGCTCGACTGCGCCAGCCTGGAGCGGGTCACGGAGATCGCGGCGCGGGTCGCACAGGCCCCGCAGCCGGCCGGGGCGCCGGCCTACCCGGTGGTGATCCGGCCGATCGACGAGTCCGGCGGCGCCGACCTGGGCGCGGGCGAGCTCGCGGGAGGCGGGGTGTGAGCTCGGCCGACCCGGAGGGCGGGGAGAGCCGGAGGACGGACGCGGAGGGCGGGGAGAGCCGGAGGACGGACGCGGAGGGCGGGGAGAGCCGGAGGACGGACGCGGAGGGCGGGGAGAGCCGGACGGACGCGGAGGGCCCGGCGGGCGCGGCAGACGCCGTGGACACCGCGCACACCACACGCGCCGCGCACGCCCCGCACCCCGCCGTCCCGACCGTCCCGACCGTCCCGGCCGTCCCCGCCGTCCCGGCCGTCGCCGTGCCCGCCGCGGGCGCCGTCGAGGACCTGCTGCGCAGGCATGCGCCGCAGGTCCTCGGTGCGGTCGTGCGGCGGTACGGGCACTTCGACGACGCCGAGGAGGCGGTGCAGGAGGCGCTGTTGGCCGCCGCGGGCCAGTGGACGCGGGACGGCGTGCCGGCGAATCCGCGCGGCTGGCTGATCCGGGTGGCCTCGCGGCGGCTGACGGACGCGCTGCGGGCGGAGGAGGCACGGGCCCGCCGGGAGGAACGGGCGGTACGGCTCGCACCGCGCGAGGTACGGGCCGCGTCGGCCGAGGACGACACGCTGACGCTGCTCTTCCTGTGCTGCGACCCGGTGCTGCCGCCGGCGGGCAGGATCGCGCTGACGCTGCGCGCGGTGGGCGGTCTGACGACGGCGGAGATCGCCCGCGCGTTCCTGATGCCGGAGTCCACGGTGGCGCAGCGGATCAGCCGGGCGAAGGCGAAGCTACGGTCGACCGGCTCGGACCGGCCCTTCCACCCGCCCCGCCCGCAGGACCGGGACGCCCGGCTCGCCTCCGTCCTGCAGGTCCTCTACCTGGTCTTCGACGAGGGCTACACCGCCACCTCCGGGCCCGCCCTCCACCGCGCCGACCTGGCCCGGGAGGCGATCCGGCTGACCCGGGAGGTGCGCCGGCTGCTGCCGCGCGAGGGCGCGGTGACCGGCCTGCTCGCGCTCATGCTGCTGACGGAGGCGCGGAGTGCGGCCCGTACGGGACGGGACGGCGAGCTGGTCCCGCTCGACCGGCAGGACCGCACGCTCTGGGACCGGACGGCGATCGCCGAGGGCACCGCGCTGGTGGAGGAGGCCCTGACGGAGGGCCCGCCGGGCCCGTACCAGCTCCAGGCGGCGATCGCGGCCCTCCACGACGAGGCCGCGGGCCCGGACACCACGGACTGGCCGCAGATCCTCGCCCTCTACGAGGTCCTCCTGACGAAGACGCGGGACCCGATGGCGGAACTGGGCCGCGTGGTGGCCCTCGCGATGGTCGAGGGCCCGGAGGCGGGCCTGGCCGCGCTGGCGGCCCTGGAGCCCCGTTTCCCCGACTCCCACCGCCTCCCCGCCGTACGCGCCCACTTCCTCGAACGCACCGGCGCCCGCAAGGCCGCCGCCGACGCCTACCGCACCGCCGCCCGCGCGACCCACAGCCTCCCGGAACGCCGCTACCTCCAGACCCGCGCCGCCCGACTCGATCCATGACTCCCGGAATTCACCATTCCTCCGCAACTCGCGGTTGCGGACGCTACGGTTCCCGTGAGGCGCCTGCCGCAACGGAACTGTCCGGGGGGACACATGCACGAGTTGACCAAGGGAGCCAACGTCGGCCTCGCCGAACTGAGCGAGGACGCGGGCTCGGTGGTCGTCGGTCTGAGCTGGAGCAGCGCCTCGGGAGCCGGAGACGCCGACGTGTCCGTCCTGCTCCTGGACGGCGACGGCAAGGTGCGCAGCGACTCCGACTTCTACTTCTACAACCACCCGGCCGCCGAGGACGGCAGCGTGCAGCTGCTCGGCAAGGCGCCCACCGGGAACGGCAGCGAGGACCGCATCGGTCTCGACCTCACGGCCGTCCCCGAGGAGGTACGGACCGTCGTCATCGCCGCGAGCCAGTACGGTGGCGCGCGCTTCGGCGACCTGGACGACCTGCGGATGACCGTCTCCGACCGCTCGGGCGAGGTGCTGCTCGGATTCTCGATCGGTGACGCCACGGTCGAGACGGCGTTCATCTTCGGCGAGCTGTACCGGCGCAACGAGGAGTGGAAGTTCCGTGCGGTCGGCCAGGGTTACGAGACGGGCCTCGCGGGCCTCGCCACCGACTTCGGCATCGACATCGACGAGGACGAGAGCGAAGGGGAAAGCGGAAGCGAGGGCGAAGGGGAGAGCGGAAGCGAGCACGACGGCAACGGCGGAAGCGGCGGAAGCGGCGGCGCCGGCAGCCACGAACGGGGTACGGAACAGGACGAGGCCCTGACCGAGGCCGCCGCCCCGACGCCGGTGACCTCGGCATCGGCTTCGGCATCGACCTCGGCCTCGGCCTCGACCGCGGCTTCGGCATCGGCCTCACCAGCTGCTTCGCCCTCCGCCACCGCCTCCGCCGCCTCCCTCCCGGACACGTCCGGGCCTCCGACCGCGCCCGCCGCGGTCGGACCCGCCGTCGTCACGGCCGCCATTCCGGCCCAGGCCACCACGGACACCGCTCCGGCCCCCGCCGCGCGTCGGCGCCCCCGTACCGCGAAGAAGAAGGTCACGCTCCCCACCACACCCAGGAAGTCCCTCGCGGAGAACGACACGTGGAAGCCCGCCCGGCTCTTCCCCGCCCCCTCGTACAAGAGTGACCGGGAGCGCGAGGTGCGGGCGACGTCCGTGCTGCTGTCGGTGATGGCGGAGGTACCGGAGTTCGGGCGGCGGCTCACCGCCGCGTTCGGGGCACCGGCGGGGCGGATGCAGACGTTCACGGAGGTCTCGCTCCCGCACGGGGACACCCCGAGGCGCCCGGACGGGGTGATCCGGGTGGAGCGGGCGGGCAAGCTGTGGACGGCGCTCGTCGAGACGAAGACGAACGGCAATCCGCTCAAGGCCGAGCAGGTCCAGGCCTACATGGACATCGCGGCCCGGCGCGGCTACGAGGCCGTGATCACGCTCTCCAACGACGTGGCCCTGGAGGGCACCCCGCTCGTCGACGTCAAGATCGACGGCAGGCGGAAGCACAAGGTGGCGCTCCGGCACCTGTCGTGGGCCGAGGTCGCCCACCAGGCGCAGATGCTGATCCGGCACGAGGGCGTCGGCAACGCGGCTCACGCCTGGCTGCTGCAGGAACTGCTCCACTACCTCCAGCACGAGAACTCCGGCTGCCACGGCTTCCAGAACATGGGCCCCTCCTGGGTCCCCGTGCGCAACGGCATCGACGCCGAAACGCTCTGCCAGGGCGATCCGCGGGCCGTGGAGGTGGTGGAGAGCTGGGAGCGGCTGGTGCGCCAGGTGTGTCTGCGGCTGGGCGGCGAGCTCGGCCAGAAGGTGCTGCCCGTCCAGCGGGCCCGGCGCGGCACCGACCCGCAGTCGCGGCGCGTCGAGCTGGCGGACCGGCTGTGCGAGGACGGCCGGCTGACGGCGGAGGTGCGCATGGACGGCACGCAGAACATCCTCACCGTCACCGCGGACCTGCGCACGGGCAAGATCCGCACGTCCGTGGAGGTCGCGGCGCCGGACGGCGCCTACCCGCTCTCCGTCGCCAGGCGACTCGTCCGGATCCTGGCCGAGGCTCCGGCGGATCTGCACGTGGAAACCCTGGTGGAGGGGCGCAACGGGCCGCGCGGCACCCTGGAGCGGCTGCGGCCGGAGCCTGGTGACCTGCTCCCGAAGGACGGGGCCGCGATCAGCGGGTTCCGGCTGTCCCTGTTCAAGGGCATGGGCGTGAGCCGGGGCAGCACGGAGTCCGGGTTCATCCGGAGCGTGGACGACGCCGTGGACCGCTTCCACGGCTCGGTGGTCGCCCACCTCGGCCCGTTCGAGCGCCGGGCCGCACCGGCCCACGTCTGACCCGCGTCTGACCCGCGTCTGACCCGAGTCTGCCCCGCGTCTGACCCGCGGGCGGGCGGGCAGGGCCTGGATGGCGGCGTCGCGGGAGGCGGAGGTGGGCCGGGCGGTGTCATCCTGGGGCCGGGGCTTCGACGGGACCCCCATGTCGGGGAGCGACGACCCCCCGGGGTCGCTGTGAGGAGTGGTAGTGGAACTGGATCTCGCGGGCGCCGAGCTGAAGGCCGTGCTGAACCGGCTGCGCCGGGCGCAGGGGCAGATCGCCGGTGTCATCCGGATGATCGAGGAGGGCCGCGACTGCGAGGAGGTCGTGACCCAGCTCGCCGCCGCTTCCCGGGCCCTCGACCGGGCCGGGTTCGCGATCATCGCGACCGGTCTCCAGCAGTGCCTCACGGACGCCGAGAACGGCCGCGAGGGCGGCGAGGACTCCGAGCAGATGCGGGCCCGACTGGAGAAGCTCTTCCTGTCGCTGGCCTGATCCGCGAGACCGCGGGGCCCGGCACCCGCGCGACCACACCGGCCCCCGGCACGGCACCCGTGCGACCACGCCGGCCCCCGGCACACGCGCGACCACGCCGGCCGGCCCTGACGCCCGCGGGACCCGGCGCCTGCGGGGCCCGGCACACGCGCGATACGGGTACCCCTCGGGAGGACACGCCTCCCGAGGGGTACCCGTGTCTCCGGGACATGTCAGTCGACCGCGAGGCCCTTCAGGCGCTTGGCGATCTTCGTCAGGCGCTCGCCCTGGTAGCGGGCGGCGGCGAGGACCTTCTCGTCCGGCTCGCCGTTGGCGCCCGGGTGGGCGGTGCCGTACGGGTTGCCGCCGGCCGCGTAGACGGACTGGTCGGTGAAGCCGGGCGAGACGATGACCGAGCCCCAGTGGTGGAAGGTGTTGTAGAGCGCGAGCAGGGTGGACTCGTTGCCGCCGTGGGTGTTGTACGCGCTGGTGAACGCGGTGGCGGGCTTGTCCGCCATGACGCCCTGGTTCCACAGGCCGCCGGAGGTGTCGATGAACTGCTTGAGCTGGGCGGCGACGTTGCCGAAGCGGGTCGGCGAGCCGAGCGCGTAGGCGTCCGCCCACTCCAGGTCGTCCAGGGTCGCGACCTCGACGCTGTCGGCGGTGGCGTCGACGTGGGCGCGCCAGGCCGGGTTGGAGTCGATGGCGGCGTCGGGCGCGAGCTCGGGCACCCGGCGGAGCCGCACCTCCGCGCCGGCCTTCTCGGCGCCCTCGGCGACGGCCTGGGCGAGCTGGTGGACGTTCCCCGTGGCCGAGTAGTAGATGACGGCGACCTTGACGGACATGGCGGGCCCTCCTGAAGGCGTACCGGAAACCGGATTACTTTCCGTTTCAACGTCGGCAAGGTTAATCGGATTCCTATCCGCTTCGCAAGAGGGGCAGGTATGCTCAGGTCAAGGGGACCGACCCGAGGGGGACGCGCGAGCAGGAAGGCAGGGAGCGACCCATGAGCGCGACGAAACCGCAGGCCGGAAGCGGCGGGGCGAAGGCGGCGGCACCCACGCCGCTGCTCAACCTCCTGCCGACCGTCGGCGGCCCCGCTCCCGAGCGCGCCGACGCCGCCCGGAACCGGCGCAAGATCCTCGACGCCGCCGCCCGGATCGTCGCCGAGCAGGGCCCCGAGGCCGTCACCATGAACCAGGTCGCGCACGCCAGCGGCATCGGCGTCGGCACGGTCTACCGGCGCTTCGGCGACGTCTCGCAGCTGCTGTGGGCGCTGCTCGACGACCGGGAGCGGCAGTTCCAGGAGGCCTACCTGGGCGGCCCCCCGCCCCTCGGCCCCGGCGCACCCGCCGCGCAGCGGCTCGACGCCTTCCTGGACGCGCTCGTCGACCGCGTGGTCGAGCAGCGCGAGATCCTCCTCGCCGCACAGACCGCGGCGCCCAGCGCGCGCTACACCAGCGGCGCGTACCTCGCCATGCACACCCACCTCGCCCTCCTGGTCTCCCAGGCCCACCCCACCGCGAACGCCCCTCTCCTCGCCCATCTCCTCCTCGCCCCGTTCTCCCCGAGCCTGATGCACCACCTGTCCCGGGAACAGCACCTCTCGGCCGACGAACTGAAGGCCGGCATACGGCAGTTGCTGAGCCTGGACAGTCCCGCGACGAGCACCTGACGGAGCACTCGCCACGCCGGAGCGACGAGGCTGCGGGGCGACGGGGCTGGGGGGCGACGAGGCTGCGGGGTGACGCGGCTGAGGGGCGACGCGGCTGCGGGGTGACGCGGCTGAGGGGCGACGCGGCTGCGGGGCGACGCGGCTGCGGGCCCCGCCGCGCATCGGTCCCGTCCGCCCCTCGAAACCCCTCTGGACCCGGCCCGCCCTCCGGCCCCACGATCAGTGCCATGACCACCTACCTGATCCTCCACGGCTTCCAGAACCACCGGCCGCCCGGCCACTGGCAGTACTGGCTCGCCGAGCAGCTGCGGGAACGGGGGCACGAGGTGCGGTATCCGCAGCTGCCCTCGGCGGACGCACCCGTTCTGGCCGACTGGCTCGACGCGCTGGAGGGGCACGGACAGCGGCCCCAGGACGGCGACGGGGAGTTCGTCGTGATCGCGCACAGCCTCTCCGTGCTGCTGTGGCTGCGGGCCGTCGCCGCCGGACGGGCGCCCGACGCCGACCGGGTGCTGCTCGTCGCGCCGCCTTCGCCGCAGATCACCGCCTCGATCCCGGAGATCGCCGAGTTCGCCGAGCTGGGCGAGTTCGCCGAGCTGGGCGCGTTGGGCGAGTTGGGCGAACCCGGCGGCAGGGTGGCCGAGTTCGGCGAGTTCGGCGACGGGCCCGGCCGGGGCCCCGGTCCTGACGCCTCGCGCGGCGGCCGGGTGCGGCTCGTGTACGGGGACGGGGATCCGTACTGTCCCGAGGGCGCGGACGTGCACTACGGGCTGCCGCTCGGGCTCGACCTCGACCACGTGCCCGGCGGCCGGCACCTCAACCCCGAGCTCGGCGGCTACGGGCCCTGGCCCTCCGTCCTGGAGTGGTGCGAGAACCCGGCGGAACGGGTGACCGGCAACCGGTAGCGTCGGGGGGATGCGCCTGGAGAGATTCCCCGAGATCGCACCGTACGACGAAGGAACGCTCGACGTCGGCGACGGGCACCGCATCCACTGGTCCGTCGCCGGAAACCCCCGTGGCAAGCCCGCGCTCGTGGTCCACGGCGGGCCGGGCGCCGGCTCCTCGCCGGGGTCCCGCCGGCTCTTCGACCCGGAGCTCTACCGGATCGTCCAGTTCGACCAGCGCGGCTGCGGACGCTCCACCCCGCACGCGAGCGACCCGGCCACCGACATGGCCCTCAACACCACCGCCCATCTCGTCGCCGACATGGAGCGGCTCCGCGTGAGCCTCGGGATCGACCGCTGGCTGCTGTACGGGGGCTCCTGGGGCTCCACCCTGATCCTGGCCTACGCGGAGGCGCATCCCGAGCGCGTCACCGAGATCGTCGTCCAGGCCGTGACGACCACCCGCCGCTCCGAAATAGCCTGGCTCTACGAGGGCGTCGGCCGGTTCTTCCCCGAGGCCCACGAGCGCTTCCGGGAGGGCGCGTGCGGAACTCCGGGCCTCCCCCGGACCCCTGACGCCCCGGACGGCCGAGCCTCGGGCCCCGGCACCCCCGGGGCCGCCGGCCTCCGCGCCCCGGCCCTCCACGTCCCCGACCTCCTCCGCGCCTACGCCGCCCTGATGGAGCACCCCGACCCCGGGGTACGGGAGAAGGCCGCCGCCGACTGGAGCGCCTGGGAGGACGCCGTCCTCTCCGGGGAAGGCCAGGGCACCCCGTACTCCGACCGGGTCGACCGCGCCCAGCTCGCCTTCGTGCGGATCTGCTCGCACTACTTCTCCCAGGGCGCCTTCCTGGAAGAGGGCGCCCTGATCAGGGACGCGGGCCGGCTCGCCGGCACTCCGGGCTTCCTCGTGCACGGCCGGGCCGACATGGGCGGGCCGCTTGTCACCGCCTGGGAACTGGCCAGGGCCTGGCCGGACGCCGAGCTCCACGTCGTGGAGGGCGCCGGCCACCTGGGCGGCGACGAGACCCGTCGTCTCGTCATGGCTGCCCTCGCCCGCTTCGCGAAGGCCTGAGCCCCACGCCCTCGGCCCCCGCCGTCACCCGACGGACCCCGCCGACGGGTGCGTCACCGGGCACGCGCCCCGCCCCGGCGGGATGATCGGAACATGGCCGATCGGAACCAGAGCCCCGTGATCCACCTCGCCCAGCAGCCGGAAGCCGACGCGCTCCTCGCCCGCTCCCCGCTCGCCGCACTGGTCGGCATGCTGCTCGACCAGCAGGTGCCGATGGAGTGGGCCTTCTCCGGCCCGTACACCATCGCCACCCGCATGGGCCACGACGACCTCGACGCCCACGAGATCGCCGCCCGGGACCCGGAGGCCTTCGCCGCGCTGCTCTCCGAGAAGCCGGCGGTGCACCGCTACCCGGGCTCCATGGCCCAGCGGATCCAGCAGCTGTGCCGCTTCCTGGTCGACGAGTACGGCGGCGACGCGGAGGCGCTCTGGCGCGACGCGGCGAGCGGCAGGGAGCTGCTCGCCCGTCTGGAGGCGCTGCCCGGCTTCGGCAGGCAGAAGGCGCAGATCTTCCTCGCGCTGCTCGGCAAGCAGTACGGCGCCGGCCCCGAGGGCTGGCGGGAGGCGGCCGGCGCGTACGGCGAGAAGGACTGCTACCGCTCCGCCGCCGACATCACCGGGCCCGAGTCGCTCGCGAAGGTCCGCGCCCACAAGCAGGAGATGAAGGCCGCGGCCAAGGCGGCCAAGGCGGCGACCGCGGGCAAGGAGACGACCGCGGGGAAGACCGGGAAGTCCGGGAAGTCGGGGAACACGGGGCCGTCGGGGAGAACTGGGACGTCGGGGAAGACGGGGGCGTCGGGGAAGACAGGGCAAACAGGGACCTCGGGGAAGACGGGGACGTCGGCCAAGGCGGGCACGGGCGCCACGCCTGCGTCCCGTCGCGCCGCGGGCCGCACGGCCGGGCCCGCCAAACGTGCCGAAAGTACCGGGAATCGATGATTCCCGATGTCAATCCTGTTCCTCTCGACAGGAATTGTGTGAGATGTGTTCACAGCATCCCCCGGGCATCGCTAACTTCCCCCCTACCTCGTACGTACCGGGAAGGACTTCTGTGAACGCAACCCAGCGCAGAGCAGCCGCCGTTCTGGCCGTCGCCGCGCTCGCGACCCCGCTGATGCTCGCCGCGCCCGCCACCGCCAAGCCCGCGCCCGGCGCCGCCGAAGCACGCGACGCCGCCAGGCTGGCGAAGAAGCTCGTCCGCGAGACGACCGCGAAGGACGCCTTCAAGCACCTGCAGAAGTTCCAGGCGATAGCGGACTCCGCCGGCGGCAACCGCGCCGCCGGCACGCTCGGCCACGACGCCTCCGCCGCCTACGTGTACGCCCAGCTCAAGAAGGCCGGCTACCACGTCACGTACCAGAAGTTCGACTTCTGGTACACGAAGACGCTCGCCGAGAAGACCGCCGTCCTCACCCCCGCCCCGCGCGACCTGCCGATCCGGGCGATGACCTACACGAAGTCCACCCCGGCCGGCGGCATCAAGGCCGAGCTCGCGGCCGTCCCCGTCGACGCCGACGGCACCACCGGCTGCGAGCCCGGCGACTACGCCTCCGGCGCCTTCACCGGCAAGGTGGCGCTTATCCAGCGCGGCGGCTGCGCCTTCGCCGTCAAGCAGCAGGTGGCGGCCGACGCCGGCGCGGTCGGCGCCATCGTCTACAACAACGTCGAGGGCATCCTCTCCGGCACCCTCAGCGACCCGGCCAACGGCCGGATCCCGACCGGCGGCATCACCAAGGACGAGGGCGAGAAGCTCGTCGCCGACCTCGCCAAGGGCCCGGTGAACCTCGACTTCGAGATCCGCCAGCTCATCGAGCGGCGCACCACCAACAACGTCATCGCGGAGACCAAGGGCGGCAACGCCGCCAACACCGTGATGCTCGGCTCCCACCTCGACTCCGTCACCGACGGCCCCGGCATCAACGACAACGGCTCCGGTTCCGCCGGTCTCCTGCAGGCCGCCCTGGAGCTCGCCAAGACCCAGGACAAGGTCCGCAACAAGGTCCGCTTCGCCTGGTGGTCCGCCGAGGAGAACGGCCTCGTCGGCTCCGACCACTACGTGGCCACCATGAGCTCCCTCGACCGGAAGGAGATCAAGCTCTACCTCAACTTCGACATGATCGCCTCGCCGAACTACGGACTCTTCGTCTACGACGGCGACAACTCCGACGGCGTCGGCGCCGAGGCGGGCCCCGCCGGCTCCGCCCAGCTGGAGCGCGACATCAACGACTTCCTCGACGGCCGCGGCATCCCGCACGAGGGCACCGACTTCACCGGCCGCTCGGACTACGGGCCGTTCATCGAGGTCGGCATCCCGTCCGGCGGCACCTTCACCGGCGCCGAGGGCATCAAGACCGCGGCCCAGGCCGAGAAGTTCGGCGGCGAGGCGGGCGTCGCGTACGACGTGAACTACCACGCCGCCGGCGACGACATCACCAACGTCGACATGACGGCCTTCGACGTCAACATCGACGTCATCGCCAACGCCGTCGGCACCTACGCCCACGACATCAGCTCCCTGAAGAAGCCGGTGCCGTTCGTCCCGACCACGGGCGACGCGGGCAGCGGCGGCGGTCTGCACGACGACCACCACCGGGTCACGGAGTAGAGCGCGTAGGGGGTCACACCGAGAGCGGCGCTATCTGCGCCGCCTGCGCGCGGTCCCGAAGACCGACCGGCTGATCTCCCGGCCCAGCTGGGTGCCGATCGACCGCGCGAGCGACGAGAACAGGCCGCTTCCCACGACCTGTTCGGCAAGCGAGGGCTCCTCCTTCTCCCGGCCCCGCCGGGACCGCTCCCGAGGAGCCCTCGCCTCCTCGGCGGCCTCCTTCCTGGCGGCCTCCGCTGCGGCGGCCTCGGCGGCGGCCCGCTCCGCCGCCTCCTCCGCCGCCCGCTGCTCGGCGGTCAGCTTCTCGTACGCCGACTCGCGGTCCACCGCCCGCGCGTACCGCCCGTACAGCGGCGAGGACCGCACCGCCGCCGCCAGGTCCGCCGCCGGGACCGGGCCCATCAGCGACTGCGGCGCCCGCAGCCGGGTCGCCGCCACCGGGGTCGGCGCGCCCTTCTCGCTGAGGACGGTGATCACCGCCTCGCCCGTGCCGAGCCCGGTCAGCACCTCCTCCAGGTCGTACGCCGAGTTCGGGAAGGTCCGTACGGTCGCCTTCAGCGCCTTCGCGTCGTCCGGCGTGAACGCCCGCAGCGCGTGCTGGACCCGGTTGCCGAGCTGGGCGAGCACGTCCGAGGGCACGTCCTTCGGGGTCTGCGTCACGAAGAACACGCCGACGCCCTTCGAGCGGATCAGCCGCACCGTCTGCGTGACCGACTCCAGGAACGCCTTGGAGGCCCCGTTGAAGAGCAGATGCGCCTCGTCGAAGAAGAACACCAGCTTCGGCTTGTCGAGGTCGCCGACCTCCGGCAGGTCGCCGTACAGGTCGGCGAGCAGCCACATCAGGAACGTCGAGAACAGCTGCGGCTTGTCCTGGACGGCGGGCAGCTCCAGTACGGAGACCACGCCCCGGCCGTCGGCGGCGGTGCGCAGGAACTCGCTCGTGTCGAACTCGGGCTCCCCGAAGAAGCCGCCGGCGCCCTGCTGCTCGAAGGCCGTGATCGCCCGCAGGATCACCCCGGCCGTCACCGTCGACAGACCGCCGATGCCCTTCAGCTCGGCCTTGCCGACGTCGGAGACGAGGAAGGCGACGACCGCCCGCAGGTCCTTCAGGTCGACGAGCTCGAGGCCCTTGCTGTCGGCGTAGTGGAAGATCAGGCCGAGCGACTGCTCCTGGGTCCGGTTGAGCTGGAGCACCTTCGACAGGAGCAGCGGACCGAAGCTGGTGACGGTGGCCCGAATGGGGATGCCGGAGCCGACGCCGGAGCCTGGGCCGGAGCCGGAGCTGCCGCTCTGGCCCGAGCCCGTACCGCTGCCCGTACCGCCGGGACCGTCGCCCGTGCCGCCGCCGGTACCGCCGCCGGTACCGCCGCCGGGGGCCTCGCCGCCCCCGAGTCCGTAGAACTCGCACGGGAAGCCCGTCGCCGACCACTCCTGGCCGACCTGCGCGGCCCGCTCCCGTACCTTCTCGCCGTCCTGGCCCGGCGCCGAGATGCCGGAGACGTCGCCCTTGACGTCCGCGAGGAAGACCGGCACGCCCTGGGCGGACAGCTGCTCGGCGATCAGCTGGAGCGTCTTGGTCTTGCCGGTGCCGGTCGCGCCCGCGACCAGACCGTGCCGGTTGAGCATCGGCAGGGGGATGCGGATCCGCGCGTCCGGGTGACACGTGCCGTCCCAGAGCAGAGCCCCCAGATCGAGTGCGGCTCCGTCGAAGGCGTATCCGGCGGCGATCGCCGCCCACGGCTGCTCAGCGGCACTCATCGCACACCCCTGTCACGTTTTCATCCGTTTTGCCCCAGCATCGCACCGGCCCGGCGTGGCTGCGCCGGGAGCCGCTTGCCCGGTAGGCTTTCCGTGTGATCTTCAAGCGCATCGGAAACGGCCGGCCGTATCCCGACCACGGCCGGGAAAGCACCCGGCAGTGGGCGGACGTGGCACCGCGCCCGGTCCGCCTCGATCAGCTGGTGACCACCAAGGGCCAGCTGGACCTGGAGACCCTGCTCGCGGAGGACTCCACCTTCTACGGCGACCTCTTCGCGCACGTCGTGAAGTGGCAGGGCGACCTCTACCTGGAGGACGGACTGCACCGCGCGGTACGGGCGGCGCTCCAGCAGCGCCAGGTGCTGCACGCACGCGTGCTGGAACTGGACTGACGGACCGCGGGCCCGGCTGAGCCTTTCGGGCCCTCTTCGCGCCCATCCGGACGCGATCACATGATCATCCAGTAGGCATCCTCCACGGGCGGCATTACGCTGCGTCCATGAGCATGCTCACCCCCCCCGGAATGGGTGGAAAGTACCGCATCACGGGGGACGTCTACCCGCGCATGCGCCGCCCCCGTCGTCGGCGCAGGATCGTCCTCGGGGCCGCGGCCGCCGTGCTCGTACTCGGAGCGGCCGGCTGGGGAACGGCGCAGCTGATCGACGTCTTCTCCGGCGGCGAGGAGAAGACCACCACGGCCGCGGGCAGACCCGACTGCAAACCCGCGCCCAAGGCGACCGCGGAACCCGCCGCGGCCACGCTCCCCAAGCCCGCCCAGATCACCGTCAACGTCTACAACGCGACCCCGCGCAGCGGACTCGCCAAGGCGACCGCCGACGAGCTGAAGAAGCGCGGCTTCGTCATCGGCAAGGTGGGCAACGCACCCGCCGCCTACGACAAGAAGATCCCCGGCACCGGACTGCTGCTCGGCTCCCCCGGCGCCACCAAGGGCACCTTCTCCGTCGTCGGCACCCAGCTGAAGGGCGCCACGACGAAGGTCGACGCCCGCACCACGGCGGACGTCGACCTGATCATCGGTACGGCCTTCAAGACGCTCGACCCGAAGGCGGCGGCGGACGCGGCGCTCGTGGCGCTCACCAAGCCGAAGCCCCCGGTACCGGGCCGCTGCTGAGCCGGCAGGGCAGGCGGCCGGGCCGCCGGGACGGACGGCCGGGCCGGCGCGGCACGCGCGGAGGACTACTCCGCCGCGCCGTACATGCGGTCACCCGCGTCGCCGAGGCCCGGCACGATGTAGCCGTGCTCGTTGAGCCGCTCGTCGACCGAGGCCGTCACGACCGTCACCGGCGTGCCCGCCAGCTCGCGCTCCATGACCTCGACGCCCTCCGGGGCGGCGAGCAGCACGACGGCCGTCACGTCGTCCGCACCGCGCTTGATCAGCTCCTGGATCGCCGCCACCAGCGTGCCGCCGGTGGCGAGCATCGGGTCCAGGACGTACACCTGGCGGCCGGACAGGTCCTCCGGCATCCGCGTCGCGTACGTCGACGCCTCCAGCGTCTCCTCGTTGCGGATCATGCCCAGGAAGCCGACCTCGGCGGTGGGCAGCAGCCGCACCATGCCGTCGAGCATGCCCAGGCCGGCCCGCAGGATCGGGACCACCAGCGGCCGCGGGTACGACAGCTTCACGCCGGTCGTCGGGGTGACGGGGGTCTCGATGTCGACCCGCTCGGTGCGCACGTCCCTGGTCGCCTCGTAGGCGAGCAGGGTGACCAGCTCGTCGGCCAGTCGGCGGAAGGTCGGGGAGTCCGTGCGCTTGTCGCGCAGGGTGGTGAGCTTGTGGGCGACCAGCGGGTGATCGACGACGTGGAGACGCATGCCCCAACAGTAGCCGGGACTGGCGTCAACCCACGCCAGCGAGGGAAGGTGGGGACACACGGACCCAGTCACGGGGTGGTGTGGCCAATGCCCGACCTGGACGGCAAGCCCGGCGCGGACGCTCCCGGGGAGCAGCCCCGCCAGGAGACCGACGCGGAGCGCCGCAGGCGCCGCGCGCAGTTCCTGCGCGAGCTGAACGAGGCCAAGGCGCTGCGCGACCGCGTGCAGCCGCGGCGCGCCCGCGCGGCCCGGATGCGCCAGGCGATGCGCATGCGCACCTTCCGCTGGTGAGCGGAGGGCCCCGCCGGTGCGCCCCCTCTGTGCGCCGGGGTCGCGCGCCCGCCCGATCCGGGCGTCGTTCAGACTGATGCACGACGCAAGAGCCGAAGACCTCTCCTGAAGCCGAGGTTTCTGTCACGATGCCGATTGGGCGGGGCATCAGGAGCGTCGCCGCCGGATCATCACACCTCTGATCAGTGGGAGAGTCAGGTGTACTTCGCCGCACTGCTCGCGCGCACCGAAGACGGGTGGGAAGCGAGCGATACAGAGCTCGACAACGTGGAGACGCTGGCGGACCTGGCCGATCTGGCCCGCGAGTCCGCCAGTGACGACGGGGAAACGGTGATCGTCTTCATCGAGCAGGAGGACACGTGGTTCGGCATCGTCCGCGTCGACGGCGAGGACGACCCGCGGGTCTTCGTCTCGAACGCGGCCGCCGCCGCCCGCTCCTCGTACGGGGAGATCCTCACCTCGGAACTCCTCGGCGACGACGAACGGGACGACCAGCTCGACGAACTGACCGACCTGGACGGCACCGAGGACGGTGAGCCGGAGCACGACGAGGACGAGGACCCGGCGGCCGGCGCCGGCGCCGCACCGGCCGGCCCGCTCGGCGAGACCCGGATCCTGGCCGACCTCGGCCTGCCCGAGCGGCAGCTCCTCGCCATCACCGAGGACGCCCTCGGCGAGGTCGCGGAGGCGATCGGCGCCTCGGACATCCTGGAGACCGTGCGCTAGTGCCACCCCTCGCCACACCCGGCCCGGCCGCGGGCGCCGATCCCGTACGGGACCCCTGGCGGGACCCGATGCGGCTCGCCCTCGCCGAGGCCGACCTGGCCGCGTCGGCCGGTGACGTACCGGTCGGCGCGGTCGTCCTCTCCCCGGACGGCACGGTCCTCGCCTCCGGCCACAACGAACGGGAGGCCGCCGGCGACCCGACCGCCCACGCCGAGGTCCTCGCCCTGCGCCGGGCCGCGGCGGCGACCGGCGAGTGGCGGCTGACCGGCTGCACCCTCGTCGTGACCCTGGAGCCGTGCGTGATGTGCGCGGGCGCGCTCGTCCAGGCGCGGGTCGAACGGGTGGTGTTCGGCGCCTGGGACGAGAAGGCGGGCGCCACCGGCTCGCTCTGGGACCTGGTCCGCGACCGCAGGCTCAACCACCGGCCGGAGGTCGTGCAGGGCGTCCTGGAGGCGGACTGCTCGGCCCAGCTGACCCGCTTCTTCCGCGACCGCTGACCACACCGCGGGCGACCCTCCGAGCAGCCCGCCGGAGGCCCTTCCGACCTGCGACGGGACACGGATTTCAGTCCACGGCGCCTTTGGGCTAAGCTCTCTCTCGGTAGCGTGTCCGAGCGGCCGAAGGAGCTCGCCTCGAAAGCGAGTGTGGCGCAAGTCACCGAGGGTTCAAATCCCTCCGCTACCGCCGGTCGAACACCCCCCGGCCCGTAGAGATACGGGCCGGGGGGTGTTCGCTTTTCCCGCTCGTCCGGGCTTCTACGCCTCCGCCGGCTCCTCCAGGGCCATGAGGTCCTCGATGGTCTGCCGTCGGCGGATCAGGCGGGGGCCCTCCGCCGACAGGAGGACCTCGGCGGCCAGCGGGCGGGAGTTGTAGGTCGAGGACATGCTCGCTCCGTACGCGCCCGTGTCGTGGAACACGACCAGGTCGCCGACCTCCACGGCAGGCAGCGGCACGAAGTCCACCGCGCCGTCGGCCTGCTGGGTGAAGATGTCGCCCGACTCGCACAGCGGACCGGCGAGCACGGTGTCCGTGCCCTCCCCCGGTCGCGGCGTGCCGTCCGGTGCGAGCGCCGTGACGCGGTGCCGGCTGCCGTAGAGCGCCGGGCGCATCAGGTCGTTGAAGCCGGCGTCGACGAGGACGAAACGGTTCGGCCCCATCCGCTTCTCCGCCCGCACCTCGCTCACCAGCGTCCCCGAGCCCGCCACCAGGTAGCGGCCCGGCTCGATCTCCAGCTGGACGGCGTGGCCGAACTCGGACTCCAGCTCCCTGCGGACGGAGTCCCAGCTGTCGAAGTAGCGGTCGACGTCGACCTCCGGGGCACCCGGCTCGTACGGGACGCTCAGCCCGCCGCCCGCCGAGACGGCCCGGATGTCGCGGCCCAGCATCCTCGCCTGCTTCAGCATGGCCTCGCACACGCTCTCCAGGTGGGCGTAGTCCACGCCGGAGCCGATGTGCATGTGCAGGCCGACCAGGTCGAGGCCGTACCTGTCCAGGTGCCGCAGGCTCTCGTGCAGGTCCTCGTGCCAGATGCCGTGCTTGCTGTGGGGGCCGCCGGTGTTCGTCTTGTTGCTGTGGCCGTGCCCGAAGCCGGGGTTGATCCGCAGCCACACCGGATGTCCGGGCGACACCCGGCCGAGCTGCTCCAGCATGTCGGGCGAGCCCGCGTTGACGGGGACCTTCAGCTCGGCGACGCGCCGCAGCGTCGGCCGGTCGAGCAGGTCGGCGGTGAACACCACCGGGGACGGGTCACCGCCCGGCCGGTAGCCGGCGGCCAGGGCCCGCTCCAGCTCGCCCAGCGAGACCGCGTCCACGCAGACGCCGGCCTCGCGCATGAGCCGCAGCAGATGCGTGTTGGAGTTGGCCTTCTGCGCGTACCGGACCACGTCGAACCGGGACAGCCGCGCGATCCTCTCCCGTACGACGTCGGGGTCGTACGCCCAGAGCGGCGTGCCGAACTCGGCCGCGGCGCGCGCCAGAAGCTCAGACACGACCGGCCTCCTCACCGCTCCGCGCGTCGAACACGCAGCCCGCGTACGCCTTGTTGTCGTACGAGATCACGTCGGCGCGGTCCGTCGGGAGGCCGCGCAGGAACGCGCCCGCGTAGCGGCGGCCGAAGAGGAAGGCACCCCAGTTGAGGGTCCACGGCTCCGGCCCGCCACCCTCCTGTCCGGGGAAGAACTCCGGTCCCGGACGGACCAGTTCCTGGACGACGTACCGCCCGCCCACCGCCTGGGCGAGGGCGGCGGCCCACGCCTCGTCCGACACGCTCCGGCCCACGACCGTGCCGACGCCGCCGAGGCCGTGCGAGGGCTTGAGGACCAGCTCGGCGCGGTGGCGCAGGCAGTGGTCGAGCAGGTCGTGGCGCTCGCCCCGGATCACGGCAGGGCCGGGCCGCAGCTCGCGCGTCCACGGCAGGAACCGCCGCACCAGCTCCCGTTCGGCGGTGTCGTACGTCTCCACGCAGCGGTCGTCCCACAGCATCGAGAGGGCCCGCTTGTTGCCGTGCATGGAGGTGCGCAGCGGGGACAGCACGGGGACGCCGCAGCGCGCGAAGGTGTCCAGGAGTTCCTCGGCCGTCGCGAGGGCCGAGGCGTCCGCGGTCAGCTCGCCGAGCGTGAAGTAGCGGTAGACGACGTCGACCGGACGCCCGTCCACGGTGACGCGGCCGCCCTGTTCCCGGACCTGGCCCGTGTGGCAGGGGATCGCCTCGATGCCGTGCGGCTCCAGGAGTCGGGCGGTGGCCCTGATCTCCGGGCCGGTCTTGGCGTAGCCGGCGTGCCAGTCCATGAGCGCGACCCGGGGCGCGTGCTCCGGGCGGCCCGTCTCGGCCAGGGCCTCCTCGGCGGCCTCGCGGATGACCGCGGCGAGTTCGCCGACGGTGTCGGGGAACGCGAGGCCCTCGGAGGCGGCGAAGGCCGCCAGGCCCTCGTCCTCCAGGAGCAGCCGGTTGAGCTCGGGCGTCTGCAGGCCGCCGAGGGCGCTGCTGAGGTTGAACTCCAGGAGCCGGAAGCCGGTGCCGTCGTGGTACAGGTCCGCCCGCCCGATCCGGGCCGGCCGCTGCCCCGGCGCGCGCAGCGCGAGCCGGGCCTGTTCCGGGCGCAGCCCGACCGCCGCCGCGAACGCGTGGGCGTCGCCGTCGAAGAGCCGCTCGGGCAGCGAGAACAGCAGGTCGACCGTGCCGTTCAGGTCCGCTTCGAGTGCCGTGACCTCGGCGGTGTCGAGGAACACCGGCCGGGTCAGATAGCGGTCCTCCAACGCCTCGGCCACCGTCGCCCACCGCTCGGGATCGGGCCGCTCGGGCCACACGGGCGCCGCTCCGGCGTCCGAACGGAACCAGCGCTCGGTCAGGGCGTTGCGGGCGGCGGGGAGCGAGGCGGTGAGGGTCGGCCCGGTCGTGGGGCCGGTCGCGGACCCGGTCGTGGGGCCGGTCGTGGGGCCGGTTATGGGGCCGGTCGTGGGGCCGCTGGACGTGGTGAGGGGGGCGGGGATGGCGCTGGGGATGGTGTCGGTGTCGTTCATCGGGTCTCTCCCTGGCTGGCGGACGGCGCCTGCGCGGCTTCCGCGCCGCTGCCCGACGGCGCCTGCGCGGCTTCCGCGCCGGCGGTCTCCGTCCGCACCGTCACCAGGCCGACGGCCTCCCGGGCCCGTGCCAGCGCCTCGTCCCCGGTCGCGCCCACCGCCGTCACCGAGCCGCACCGGTCGTCGCTGCCGCCCAGCGGGCCGACCGCGTCCCCGGGCTCCACGTCGGGCGACACGCCGACGATCCCCGGCTGCCCGGCCGCGGCCTCCCAGCCGGACACCTCGCGGACGACCCCGGGTTCGGCGGTCAGGAACCAGGTCGCCGCCGCTCCGGCCACGTCCTCGCGCGGTGCGGGCAGCGGCGCGCCCGCGGTCTGGGCGGCGAGCAGGTCGCGGACGTCGAGGCCCGTCACGTGGCGGACGAGGTCGACGATGCCGTCGCCGCCCGGGCGGTTGTGGGACTCGACGACCCGCGGTCCGCCCGCGGTGAGGATGAGCTCCGTGTGCCCCGGGCCCTCGCGCAGGCCGACGGCGTCGAGGAAGACACGGGTCGCCTCCTCCAGCGCGGCCCGCTCCTCGGCCCCGATCCGGGCGGGCACGACGTGCCCGATCTCGACGGATCCCTCGCCGGTGAACTTCTCGGTGACGGCGAGCACCTGGTGGCGCCCCTGTCCGCTGAAGGTCTCGACGCTGAACTCCGGCCCCTCCAGGAACTGTTCGGCCAGCAGCGCCCCGGGCCGGCCGTCGACCAGCCGACGGGCCTCCGCCAGGCCCGCCTCGTCCCGGACGATCGTGATGCCCTCGCTGCCCGAGCCGTCGCGCGGCTTGAGGACGAACGGCAGGCCGACCCGCGCCACGAAGGCGTCGACCTCACCGGGCGTGCCCATCACCCGGGCCGGCACGGCGCTGTCCGGGGCGCGCTCGGCGAGGAGCCGGCGCATCAGCGACTTGTCCTTCAGGACCAGCACCGTCTCCAGCGGGTTGCCGCCGAGACCGAGCGCGTCGCCGATCCGGGCGGCGGCGGTCAGGAAGCGCTCGCGCACCGTGACCACGCGGACGAACGGCACCTCGCGGTGCAGCGCCATGGCCCGGGACAGCCAGGCGTCCTCGGAGCCGTCGGCGAGCAGCCACGCCTCGTGGCACAGCGCGCCGTGCGCGGCGGTGAACTCGCCCGTGGAGCCCGCGTAGACGACGTACATGCCGTGGTCCCGGAGCATCTGCGGCAGTCGGGTGCCGCCGCCCAGGACCAGGACCGCGCCGCCCTTCGGGGCGGTGGGGACGGGCTGGTGGTCCGGCGCCGGCGTGGCGGCGGATTCGATGACAGTCATGCCGATTCCTGTACGGGGAGTCGAAGGGTGGAGGTGGCGGCGGAGGCGGCGCCGTCCGGCGCGGTCGCGGGCACGGTCTCCGCGGCGGTCGCGGTCGCCGTCGCGGGCACGATCTCCGCGGCGGTCGCGGTCGCGGTCGCGGGCACGGTCTCCGCGGCGGTCGCGGGCACGGTCTCCGCGGCGGTCGCCGGCGCGGTCGCGGGCACGGTCTCCGCGGCGGTCGCCGGCGCGGTCGCCGTCGCGGTCGTGGTCTCTGCCGCGGTCGTGCTCGTCGTCCCGTTGGCGCGCAGGGCCCGGCGGGTCGCCGCCGGGACGGCGGACGCCACGGCGGCGACGACCAGTCCGAGGAGCAGCCAGCCGCTGACGGGACGCCAGTCGGGGCCCTCCGCGAGGCAGACGGTGGTGACGACGATCGGCGCCAGCGCCGCGGTCAGTCCGCGGCCGAGCGAGAAGAACCCCTGGTACTCGCCGTGCGATCCGGCGGGCGCCAGCTCGTAGCTGAGGCCGTAGCTGCCGGCGGAGTGCCACAGTTCGCCCGCCGTGTGCAGCACCATGCCGAGCACGAGCAGCCCGATCGCCAGGACGGGCGAGGCGACGAAGACGACGGCCGCGATCGCGGCCCAGCCCGCCCACAGCACCCAGCCCGACCGGCGGACGACCGCCGCGGCGGTCGCCGCGTCGCCCGTGCCCCGGGAGAACGGCACCTGGAGCAGGACCACCAGGACGGTGTTGGCCAGGATGACGGCGGAGATGCTCCACTCCGGGGCGCTGCTGTGCCCGGCGATCCACAGCGGCAGCGCCAGCGACAGCACGTCGTAGTGGATGCTGGTGATGCCGCAGAGCACGGTCACCACCGTGTACGGGCGGTTGCGCAGCACCGCGCGACGCGGCGGCCCGTCGGTGCGTGCCCTGCCCCCGACGGCGGCGGCCGCGACGGCCGGGACGCGCACCAGCGGCAGGGCCGCGAGGACGTAGGCGGCGGCGTTGGCGAACACCACCGCCAGGTACGCGGCGCGGCTGTCGGCCGTCAGGGCCAGCGCGGCCAGCGCCGTCCCGAGGCTGAGGCCGATGTTCGTCACCGACTTGAGCATGGCCCGCAGCCGGACCCGGGCCTCGCCGGTGCCGACGCCTCCGATGAGGGCGCCGCGGGCGGCACCGCCGCCGCGTTCGGCGAGCGCGGCGACCGTGCTGACCACGACGAACGCCCAGAGCGAGTGCACCAGGGCGAAGGAGGCCGTGGCCACCGCCTGGCCGAGCAGGGCGACCGCGTAGGTGCCGCGGGCGCCGAACCGGTCCGCGATCCGGCCGATGGGGACGGCCGCCGCGAGCCCGATCAGGCCGGAGGCCGCGAGGCCCCAGCCGACCTGCGCCGGGGCGAGGCCCACGGACCGGGTGAAGAACAGCGCGCTGACGGGCAGGAAGAGACCGCTGCCGGTCTGGCCGACCAGGGTGGACAGGGCCAGCGCGCGGGGTGCGCCCGGCGCGGGGACCAGGGCGCGGATCCGGCCGCCGAGCGTGCGGCCGGCCGTGCCGGCGGACTGGCTCACGGTCGTTCCCCGTCCGGTTCCGCACCCCGGTCGCCGGCCTGCTCACCGGCGTGCTCGCGAACCTGCTCACCGGCCTGCTCACCGACCCGCTCGCCGGTGTGCCCGGCACCGCCACCCGCCGCGGCCTCGGCACCGGCGGCCGGCTCGGTCCCCGGCGCCGGCTCGGTCCCCGGGGCCGCCTCCAGCTCCGCGACCGCCTCCAGGACGATTTCCGCGTGCCGCTCCGGGTCGGGGATCGGGTGGATCAGGGCCCGTACGGCGCCCGCCCGGTCGAGGACCACGGCGGCCCGGGCGAACAGGGTGCGGTCGCCGGCCTTCACCTCGGGCACGCCGAGGGCGCGGCCGAGCGCCAGGTCTCCGTCGCCGAGCAGCGGGTAGCCCAGGTCGCGGGACGCGGCGAAGTCGGCCAGGTGGCCGGGGGCGTGGGCGCTGACGCCGAGCGCCCGTACGCCGGCGCGGGCGAACCGGGCGGCGTCGTCCCGTACCGTGCACAGGCCCGTCGTGCAGCCGGCCAGTTCGGGCAGGATCTCGCCGATGCCCGGCTCGGTGATGAAGAACAGGGCGGTCCACCGGTGGTCGGGGGACGGGACGGCGATCGGGCCTTCAGTGCTGTCGACGGTGACGCGCATGGGGGCGGTTCCTCCGGTGGGGCGGGGGTGGTTCGAGGCGGCGGTCGGCACGGTCACCCGTTCTCCCCGTACCGCTGGATCTCCCAGGGGGTGATGACGCGGTGCCAGGCCGCCCAGTCTGCCCGCGCGTTGTGGTCGACGGCGTGCGCGGCCAGCGGGCCGAGCGCCGCGGTGACCGTGGTGTCGTCGGACAGGGCGCGCAGGGCGGACGGCAGGTCGGTGGGCAGCTCGGCGATCCCGCGGACGGCGAGCTCGTCGCCGGTCAGTTCGTCGGCGGGCACCTCGCACGCCTCGGGGAGCTTGAGGTCCCGGTCCTGGCCGTCGGCGAACGCCGCGAGCACACCGGCGAACAGCAGGTACGGGTTGGCCGACGGGTCGGGGCTGCGCATCTCCAGGCGCATCGAGCGCGGCGCCGCCGGGTCGCCGACGACCTTGAACGCGGTCGACCGGTTGTGCCGGGCCCAGCTGCGGTGCACGGGAGTGCCGGAGGCGGGCACGAGCCGCTTGTAGGAGTTGACGGTCGGGTTGCCGAGGGCCGTCAGCGCGGGCGCGTGGTCGAGCACGCCGGCGAGGGAGCCGCGGAACAGCGCGGACATGCCCATCGGGTCGTCGCCGTCGTGGAACAGCGGCCGGGCGTCCGCACCGGGGCCCGTGCCCTCCAGGGACACGTGGACGTGGAGCGCGTTGCCGTAGAGGTGGGCCAGCGGCTTGGGCATGAACACCGCCGTCAGGCCGCGGCGGCGGGCCATGACCCGGGCCGTGTGCTTGAGCAGCAGCAGCCGGTCCGCGGTCGCCAGGGCGTCGCCGTGGCGGAAGACGATCTCGCGCTGCCCGTGGCACACCTCGTGGTGGTGGCCGTCCACGGTCAGCCCCATCAGCTCCAGGGCCTCGCCGATGTCCCGGCAGACCTCGTCGGCCTGCTCGTCGACGCTCAGGTCCCAGTAGCCGGAGGAGTCGGCCGGTACGCCGGCGCTGCCGGAGTCCGTGCCGCGCAGCAGGTAGAACTCGGCCTCCACGCCGAAGACCGGACGCTGCCCGCGCGCCTCCGAGGCCGCGACGGCCCTGCGCAGGACGGCCCGCGGGTCGGCGGCGAACGGCCGGCCGGCGGCGTCCAGGACCTCGCAGAAGACCATGCCGACGGAGCGGCCGGACGGCGTGGTCCACGGCCGGTGGACGAACGTGTCCGGATCCGGCTTCAGCCGCAGGTCGCTGTGCTCGGCGTCGCCGTAGCCGAGGAGCACGGACCCGTCGAGGGTCCAGCCCCGGTCCCGCACCTCGGCCCAGCGGGCGGCGGGGACCTCCAGGGTCTTCAGACGCCCCGCGATGTCGGTGAACAGCAGCTGGACGAAGTCGACGTCCTGGTCGATCCGGTCACCGACCTGGTCGGCGTCCTGCTCGGGTTCGTGGGTGGTGGTGTGTCGGATCACGAGTGCGACGCTCCGGGGCGCGAGGAGGGAAGGGAGGAGCGGCCGGCCCGCTCGGGCCGGACGGCGGCGGCGTGCAGCCCGGGCTCGGCCGGTGCGGACGCCGGTCGGGCCGCGGCGTGCTGCGCCGGCTCGTCCGGCGCGGTCGGCACGTACGAGGCGAGGACGCGGTCGGACAGCAGGCCGAGGGAGCTCAGGTTGGGGAACCCGGGGCCCTGGGCCAGCGCCGCCAGGTTCGGCAGGTGCAGCGGCGCGGGCAGCCCGGTCACGGCGAGGGAGGTGCCGATGGCCCGTTCGAGGCGGTCCCGGCTCACGGTGCCGCCGAGCGCGGCGCGCAGCGCCGTCCGGGCGCGCGGGCCGAGGATCTCGCCGAACCACAGCGGGTCACCGCCGGTGGCGTCGACGACGAGGTCGCAGTGCCGGGTCCGCTGCTCCCCCGCGTACAGCAGCTCGACGGCGACCTGCCCGCCGTCCGGGCAGGACGTGCCGACCACGCGGCCGGACTCCCAGGAGACGTTCCCGGCGAGCGTCAGCTCGTGCTGCACCTCCTGCGAGAAGACCGCCCGGTCGGTGCGCCGGATGAACTCCCGGCGGTCGTCCTCGGTGAGGGCGGTCCAGCCGGTCGGGTCGCTGTAGTAGCGGTTCTCGAAGGGGCTCTCGCCGCGGCTGTAGACAGTGGCGCGCGGGGTGACCACGGTGACCTGGCGGCCGAGGCCCAGGGCGAGCTCGCGGACGATGGTGCCCGCGGTCTCGCCGGCTCCGACGACGGTCACGTGACGGACCCGGTCGGGCAGCCCGTCGGCGGCGAGCCGCCAGAAGTCGGCGGTGCTCAGGACCCGGCCGCCGTCGGCGTTCACGACGCCGGTGGCCGGTCCGGGGCCCGAGACGACGAGCCCGCAGCCGTGCACGAGGCTCGTACGCGGCGCCGCGCCCGGGCCGTCCTGCCGGCGCTCGCCCGGCCCGTGCTCGTACGGCCCGTCCGTGGACGACCCGTGCTCGTACGGCCCGTCCGCCTCCGGCCCGCGCCCGTACGGCGCTCCCGCGGCCTGCGCTCCCGCGGCCTGCGCGCCGTCGGCCGGTCCGTGCTCGACGGTCAGCGTCCAGCCGCCGTCGGAGAGTTCCGCGCGGCGCACCTCTCCGGTGACCGTCCGCAGGCCCGCCCGTTCGGCGGCCCACTCCAGGTAGTCGGCCCACTCGCCGTGGGTCGGCTGGGGCCGGCCGCGGTCGATCCAGCGGCCGTACAGGCCACGGTCGAGGAGATGACCTGCCCAGCTGTACGCGGACATCCGCTGCGCCAGCTCGCCGATCACCGGGTCCGAGGGGTCGCCCCAGAGGGAGGAGGCGTACGGGAAGCCCAGGTCCTTCTCCGGGAGGGTGCCGAGCCGCTGCCGTCCGTTGGTCCAGCCGCGTCCGCCGCGCCAGTTGGCGGCGGTGCGGTCGCGCTCGACGGCGACCACCTCGGGCACGTCGAAGCCGACGGCGCGCAGCACACCGGCCTTCACCGCGAGCGCGATCGCCTTGGGGCCCGCGCCGATGACGAGCAGGGGCGCGCCGCCGTGGCCGGCGGTGCGCCAGGACTCGTCCGCCGGCGCCGGCGAAAGTATCGAAAGGTCAGACATGGTGTCTCCGGATCAGAGGAAGCGGGCGGGGTCGAAGGCGGCGGGGATACCCGCTCCCGGCCCTCCGAGGATCCGCTCGGCGAGTTGTTCCGGCATCACCTGCGAGTACGGCATGCCATGACCGTTGAACGCGGCCATCACCCACAGCCCCTCGGCGCCCGGCCAGGCGCCGACGAGCGGGCAGCGGTCCGGGGTGAAGGCCATGACTCCGCTCCACGCCCGGACCACCGGCACCCCGGCGGTCTCCGGCAGCAGCGCGGGCAGGGCCTCGGCCAGCCGGTCGGCCAACTCGGTTGAGAAGGCGGGCGTGTTGGCGTCCCACGGCAGGTCGACGCCCTCGTCGTGACCGGGCACGGTCTTCCGCAGACCGCCGATGAGCAGCGAGCCGTCCGGCGTCTGGCCGCCGTAGACGAGACCGCGGTCGAGTCCCCACTGCGGGATGCGGAAGGACACCGGCGCGGTCTGCACGAGCTGCCCGCGGACGGGGGTGATGACGGACGCGAGCTCCGGCAGCAGCCGGGGCGTCCAGGCGTTGAGGGCGACGACCACCTGGTCGGCCCGCACCGGGCCGCGGTCGGTGGTGACGAGCCAGCCGCCTCCCGGCGCGGGTTCGACGGCGGTCACCGTCACGCCGCACGCCAGCTCGGCCCCGGCCCGTACGGCGGCTCCGGCCATGCCGCGGACGTACGCGACGGAGTGGACGGCGTCCTGGTCGGGCCGGTGGAGACCGCCGAGGACGGTGTCGGGCAGGTCCGTGCCGAAGACCGCGCGGGCGCCGGCCGGGTCGAGCCATTCGGCGGCGACACCGTCCGCGCGCAACGCCTCGGCGGTGCGCTTGAGTTCGAGCGCCTCGTCCTCCTCGACGGCCAGGTCGAGCTTGGCGGTGGAGAAGCGGGTGCCTTCGAGTCCCTCGCGGGCGACGACCTCGCGGACGAGGTCGCGGTTGCGCAGGGTGGCCTGGTAGATGCCGAGGGCCTCGGCGTGGCCGTGGCGGTCGACGGCGACGGCGTGCTGGGCGTGGCCGCCCTGGATCAGCCGGCCGGCGTTGCGGCCGGAAGAGCCCATCGCGGGGCCGGAGTTGCGCTCCAGGACCAGGGGCCGGCGGCCGGCCCGGGCGAGCCAGTAGGCCAGGGTCGTGCCCATGACGCCGGCGCCGAGGACGCACACGTCGGTGTGCGCGGGCAGCGTGGTGGTGTCGGAGGTGGTCGTGTGGGGCCCTGAGGTCCCGTGGGGGTTCCACTCCGGGCCGGTGGCGAGCCAGTAGGAGTCGGGGGATCGCATGGTGGTCCTTGTCGTGGTGTCGCGGCTCGTGGTGTCGCGACTCGGGGTGTCGCGGTTGCCGCGGCTTGGCGTGTCGCAGCTCGTGATGTCGCGGCTCGTCGTGTCGCGGTTCCGGGCGTCGCGGCTCGTCGTGTCGCGGTCGGCCATCAGGTCCAGCACTCCGCGCTCGGCAGCCGGCGGGCGGGCGGCTCGCCCTCGGCCGCGGGGGACGTGTGGACGGTGACCATGGCGGCGATCTCCTCGGCGCGGTCGACGGCCTCGCGGGTGTCCTCGCCGACGGCGATGACGTAGCCGAACCGGTGCAGGTTGCTGGTGACCGCCTCGACGACGTCGCCGGGCCTGGTGAGCAGCACCAGCCGCTCCCGGGCCGGGTCGAGCCGGGCCGCGGCGGCGGCGACGCCCTCGACGCTCCGTACGACGCCGGGCTCGCCGGTCAGGAAACGGATGGCCGCACCGCCGGTGAAGCCGGAGCGGCCGGTCTCGGCGAGGGCGTCGAGGTCGACGGGACGGCCGAGCGCGAGGTCGGCGGCGAGGTCGTACACGTCGACGCCGCTGGTCAGGCGGACGAGATCGAGGATGCAGTCGCCCGCGGGCCGGGGGTTGACCTCGATGATCCGCGGACCGGAGGCGGTGAGGATCATCTCGGTGTGCGCGATGCCGTGGTCGAAGCCGACGGCCTTCAGCGCGGCGGCGGCCACCTCGTGCACCTCGCTCGCGAGGGCGCCGCCGAGGCGGGCGGGCACGGCCTGGCCGAGCTCGACGAAGGACTCGTCGCGGGTGCTGAGCTTCTCGGTGCAGGCCAGGACGGCGGTCCGGCCGCCGACGGTCACCGTCTCGACGCTGATCTCGTCGCCGATCAGCTCCTCCTCGGCGAGCAGGCTGCCGGTCTTGGTGAAGCGGGCGGCCGTCTCCCAGGCCGCGTCGAGCTCGGCGGCGCTCGCGGCCCGTACGACGCCGCGGCCGGCGGACGAGTCGGCCGGCTTGACGATCAGCGGGTAGTCGAGGCCGTCGACGGCGGCGGCGCGGTCGTCGCGCGGGGTCGCCGCGTCGAGCACGCGGAACCGGGGTCCCGGCACGCTGCTCTCGGCGAAACGTTCCCGCGCCCAGGTCTTGTCGGTCAGGGCCTGCAGCGTCTGCGGGGAGCAGCCGGGCAGGTCGAACTCCTCGGCGAGACGCGCCACCAGCGGCAGCGTCGAGTCGAGGAAGCCGATCACGCCCTTGCCGCCGGTGGCGGCGGCGAGGGCCGCGCGGCAGGCCTCGTACGTCTCGTCGGCGGGGCGGTCGGGAGCGAGCGGGATCTGGCGGTCCGCGAGGCGCAGGTAGGCGGCGGTGGCACTCTCGGCGAGCGCCAGTTCGACGTCCTGCCGGGCGGTCCAGGCGGTCAGCGCGCCCTCGCGCAGACAGCCCACCCGGACCAGGAGGAGGAGGTCTTTCGGGTCCATCACGTCAACTTTCGTCAGGGAGGTGAGCATCGGACGGCCCGCGGCCGTCCGAGCAGGCGTCGGCGCCCCGGCGGGCATCAGCCCGGCGGGGGTGGCCGTCCGGCACGGCAGGCGCTCGGCCGGCAGGCAGGCAGCGGACCGGCGCGCCGCCGTCCGGCAGGCGTCGGTCAGCCCCGCATCGCCGCAGGGCAGGCGCCACTGCCGGCGGGCAGGCGTCGCTGCCGCCGGGCGTCGGAGGGGCCGGCGGGCGTCGGAGAGCCCGCGCCCGGACCGGCAGGCGTCGGAGGGGGCCGGTGGGCGGTCAGACGGCAGGCGTCGGAGGGGCCGGCGGGCGGTAGGCCGGTCAGAGTTTCAGCTCGACCGGCGTGAGCCCGCCCAGCGGTGCGCCCGGTCGGCGGTCAACCCGACCGGCGTCGCCGAACGGCAGGCGATACGCCCGGTCAGCGGTCAACCCGACCGGCGTCTGCCCAACCGACAGTTGGCCGACCGGCGTCAGCCCGACCGGCAGTAGGCCGACCGGCGTCAGCCCGACCGGGCGGTAGGCCCGGTCCGGTCAGCAGCCAGCGGCCAGCGGCCAGCCCGGCCCGGCCGGCGTCAGTCCGGCCTGCTCATCCCCAACCGGTGTCCGAGGGCGCCACGGAGGTCGCGACGACGCGCCCGTGGTCCGTCCCTGCTCCGGCGCCGCCCCCCGCGGAGCCGTGGTCGCCGCCCGCCGCCACCTGGGCGCCCGTGCCGAGGACGGCTGCCGCGAGGAGCGTGAAGAGCCAGCGCTTGACCTTGTTCATGTGATTCCACCCCGTTTGGTTCTCATGGTTCTTCCGGGCCTGGTTCGAAGGGGTTTGCCCTTCGAAGCGGCCCGGAATCCATCCTTGTCAGGCAACAGGGCCGTGGCCAGAACCGTCAGGGATCATGGATAGGCAATGACAGTTCATGAAGGCAGAACAAATGGCAGATGAACAGTCGGTAAACGGACAAAAGGAGGGCTCGGAAGGCGACGATCTCGCCCTGGCCCGCCTCTACAGCTACGCCCTGCGCCACACCACGACCACCCAGCGCGACCTGATCGACCACACCGGGCTGCCGCCCACGACGGCCGCGGCCGGCTTCGAACGGCTCCGCGACCTCCACCTGCTCCAGGAGAGGGAGGACCGCAGCGGAGCGTACGAGTGGTGCGCCCCGCCGGTGGCCGAAGCCCGCACCCTCGGCCCGCTGCGCCGCCGCCTCGAAGAGCTCCGGCAGGAGATCGACACCGCCACGCTCGAGTTCGCCGCCCTCCGCGAGGTGTACGCCGAGCAGGCCGGCGGCCCCACCGAGGACCCCAGCGTCGTCCTGCTCGAAGCGGCCGACGTCAACGTCATGCTGGACCGGGCGGCCCGGGAGTGCCGTACGGACCTGCTGACCGCGCAGCCCGGCGGCCCCCGGCCCGCCGAGGTCCTGGACCAGGCCCTCGCACGGGACGCCGAGATGCTGGAGCGCGGCGTCCGGATGCGCACGCTCTACCAGCACAGCGCCCGCTTCAGCCCCGCCACCGAGGCCTACGTCGAGCGGCTCACCGAGGCCGGCGCCGAGGTCCGCACCCTCAACACCCTCTTCCCGCGGATGATCGTCTTCGACCACCGCGTGGGCTTCGTCCCGGCCGGCGACGGCAGCAGCGCCCTGATGGTCACCCATCCGGACCTGGTCACCTTCCTGATGGACACCTTCGACGCCGCCTGGCACTCCGCGATGCCCTTCGCGACGGCGTACGAGACCCGGCGCCGGAAGCTCATCGCCTCGGACATGCAGAACGCGGTGGCCCGCCTGCTGCTCCAGGAGGACAAGGACGCCGCCATCGCCCGCCGCCTCGGCATCAGCGAACGCACCTGCCGCCAGCACGTCGCCAAGCTGATGGCGGAACTGGGCGCCCGCAACCGCACCCACCTCGGCTACCTCCTGGCCACGGAGATGAACCTGCCGCACGAACCGGGACTGAGGCCGGAGGGCGCGCGAGGCTGAGCTGCGGGCAGGACCACCGGGCCGCCGGGCCACCGGGCCGCTGGACCACCGGGCCGCTGGACCACCGGGCCGTCGGCCACCAGGCGGCCGCGGGGCCGCGGGGCCGCACCCAGCCCGCCAGTCGGCGGAGGGGCACGGAGGAGCCGGACGGGGGGAGCGGCATCGGGGGGACAAGCCGCTCCCCCCGGCGCGAACCGGACCACAAGCCCTGCGCCGCGTTCAGGGGGAAGCGCGCGGCGCGGACCCCGCAGAGGGGGCCGGTTCCCAGCCCCGCGGGTTCCTGCCAGACCCGCCGGGCTCGCCCTCCATCCTGCTCGCCCCTCACCCTTTCGGGTGCGGGCAAAAGGCCTCGATGCCCGGGCCCTTGGTCCATAAAGACTCGGTTAGGCTTACGCGGCCGGAGAGGCCCGTGCGGCGCGGCCAGGGGAGGGCGGACGAATGGCGCAGGCGAAGAAGATCGCGCTCTACGCGGTCGTGGTCTTTGTGCTGTACACGATCATCACATCCCCGGCCAGGGCGGCGGACCTGGTCCAGGTAGGGTTCGAGGGCATATCGAGCGCCGCTCAAGGCGTCGGCCAGTTCATGACCGAGCTCGTCAATTAGGACGGCTCCGGACTACCGGGAGTACCGCCGTGATCCGCCATCTGGTCCTCTTCAAGCTCAACGACGGCGTGCGGCGCGACGAGCCGCGCGTGGTCGCGGGCGTCGAGGCGTTCCGCGCCCTCGGTTCGCAGATCCCGGAGCTGACGTTCTGGGAGTGCGACTGGAACATCACCGACCGGCCGATCGCGTACGACTTCGCCATCAACTCGGCCGTCGAGGACAAGGACGCACTCCAGCGCTACCTCGACCACCCGGCACACCAGGCGGGCGTCGCCCAGTGGCGCGAGTTCGCCACGTGGGTGATCGCCGACTACGAGTTCTGAGACCGGCCCCGTCCGGCCGCTCAGCCTGGGCCCCTCGCCGTCGAACGGCGAGGGGCCGAGGTTTTTACCCGTCCAACGCGCCCTCAACACGTAGTTATCCGGTGCTTGCACACAGTGGACATGTCTTGTGATGCTATGACCGCTTTTGACGGATGAGTCGACCGAAGTTGACCTGCGAAGTTGACGTGAAGGGGTGGCGTGAACGTGCCGGCCAGTACAGCGCCTCAAGTCCCGCCCCAGAACGAGGCCGGGGCCGCCCCCGAGCACCCACGCCCCCGCCCCCAGAGCGCCCGCGGCGCCGACACCCGCGCCCTCACCCAGGTGCTCTTCGGACAGCTCAAGAACCTCGAACCCGGCACCCCCGAGCACCACCGCGTGCGCGGCGCGCTCATCGAGGCCAACCTGCCGCTCGTCCGCTACGCCGCCGCCCGCTTCCGCAGCCGCAACGAGCCGATGGAGGACGTGGTCCAGGTCGGCACCATCGGACTGATCAACGCCATCGACCGCTTCGACCCCGACCGCGGCGTGCAGTTCCCCACCTTCGCCATGCCCACCGTCGTCGGCGAGATCAAGCGCTACTTCCGCGACAACGTCCGCACCGTCCACGTCCCGCGCCGCCTCCACGAGCTGTGGGTGCAGGTCAACGGCGCCACCGAGGACCTCACCACCGCGCACGGCCGCTCGCCCACCACCGCCGAGATCGCCGAACGGCTCAAGATCGGCGAGGACGAGGTGCTGGCCTGCATCGAGGCCGGCCGCTCCTACCACGCCACCTCCCTGGAGGCCGCCCAGGAAGGCGACGGCCTGCCCGGCCTGCTCGACCGGCTCGGCTACGAGGACCCCGCGCTCGCCGGGGTCGAACACCGCGACCTCGTACGGCACCTGCTCGTCCAGCTGCCCGAGCGCGAGCAGCGCATCCTCATGCTGCGGTACTACAGCAACCTGACCCAGTCCCAGATCAGCCAGGAGCTGGGGGTCTCGCAGATGCACGTGTCAAGGCTCCTCGCCCGGAGCTTCGCCCGATTGAGATCCGCAAATCGGATCGAGGCGTAGCCGGAACGGGTATACCGCTTCCGAGCGACCTCACGCGCCATCAACTGCCGTACACCCCTTGTTTCCTGCGGATATGTCAGCTCACGATGTCGACATGTCACTACAGCGTGTTGCCGACATGTGACATTCTGCAGGAACCGCGTTTGCCGCAGCCCCGCCTCCGGTATTCAGGTGGAGGCTGCGTTCCTCAGATGGTCGTGGCCGCCACGACCGTCCGCGACCTCAAGGGGGTGGCATGTCCGCAGAACAGGGCAGCTCGAAGGTGCTCACGCTCACGCCCATGCAGACGCCCACGCTGACGCCCGTGCCCGCGCAGACGCCCGTTCCGGCGCAGACGACGGCACCGACCGCCGCGGACGCCACGGCGGCGGACCTCGGCGCCTCGGGCGTCGCCATCGCGGACCGCGCCGTGGCGGACCTCGCCGTCCCCGACACCACCGCGCGCACGGACGCCACCGCCACGGACGGCACCGAGGGGGCGGAGACGCACCCCGCACCGCCGGCCGTCGCGCCCGAGGCACTCGACACCCGGACCCTGTCCCGCTCCCTCTTCCTGCGGCTGCGCGCCCTGGACGACGAGGGCGTGGCCGCGGACAGCCCCGAGCGGACGTACGTCCGCGACACCCTCATCGAGCTCAACCTCCCGCTCGTGCGCTACGCGGCGGCCCGCTTCCGCTCCCGCAACGAGCCGATGGAGGACATCGTCCAGGTCGGCACCATCGGCCTGATCAAGGCGATCGACCGCTTCGACTGCGAACGGGGCGTGGAGTTCCCGACGTTCGCGATGCCGACCGTCGTCGGCGAGATCAAGCGCTTCTTCCGCGACACCTCGTGGTCGGTGCGCGTCCCGCGCCGCCTCCAGGAACTGCGGCTCGCCCTCACCAAGGCCAGCGACGAGCTCTCGCAGAAGCTCGACCGCTCGCCGACCGTGCCCGAACTCGCCGCGGTGCTCGGGGTGTCGGAGGAGGACGTGGTCGACGGCCTCGCCGTCGGGAACGCGTACACCGCCTCCTCGCTCGACTCCCCGTCCCCCGAGGACGACGGCGGCGAGGGCTCCCTGGCCGACCGCCTCGGCTACGAGGACACGGCCCTGGAAGGCGTCGAGTACCGCGAGTCCCTGAAGCCGCTGCTCGCCAAACTCCCGCCCCGGGAACGGCAGATCATCATGCTCCGCTTCTTCGCGAACATGACGCAGTCACAGATCGGCGAGGAGGTCGGCATCTCCCAGATGCACGTCTCCCGCCTCCTGACGCGCACGCTGGCACAGCTGCGGGAGGGCCTGATCGCGGACTGACGCCACCGCGAGGCACGAACGGACCGAGTGGTCCGGGGCGGACCGGGGCGGACCGAGTGGACCGAGCGGACCGGAGCGGACGAGAGCAGACCGGAGCGGCCTTCTACCACGAAGTCCGCTCCGTCGACCGGAAGTCCGTCGTATTGCTTCCTTGTTGACGGGTCGTCAGCCACACTGGCGGGATGCGACGGAGGCGGCTGGTGTTTCTCACGGCGGCGCTCTGCCTCGGCGGAGCGCTGACCGCGTGCGGGTCGGGCGACGACGGCGACGGATACGCGGCGGTCGGTGCCGGCACCTCGCCGAAGGGCGCGGTGGCGCCCTCCGGCTCGGTCACGCTGGTCCCCCTGGACCCGAAACCGGGTGACGCCATGTCCCCCGGCCTCACGTCGAGCACGTCGCGCCCGTCACCGCGACCGGACGGCGGGCAGGGCGGTGGCGGTACGGCCCCGAGCGGTACGGCGACGGCCCCGCCCCCGGTCAAGGGCGGGACACCAGGCACGCCGGGCACACCAGGCACACCAGGTCGCCCGACCGCACCCGCCACCCCGTCCGGTCAGGCACCGACGACAACGGCGCCGCGCCCGCCGGCACGCCCCTCGTCACCGCCCCCGGCACCGGCACCGTCCCCGTCGGCGACCACGAAGCCGCCGACGCCCGCCGCGCTCACCCTCTCCGCGCCCGTGCTCACCGACACCGACAGGCGCTGGTGCGAGAACGTCACCGTGACCTTCCGCAACGCCGGTGGCACGGCGGCGCGTTCGGGCACGGTGAGCTTCGCGACGCACGTCATCGGAGCGCTGGGCATCGACTGGGGCACGTTCACGTCCTCCCAGCCGCTGCCCGCGCCGATCGCGGCCGGAACGGCCCGTACGCACACCTACACGGTCTGCGTGGAGTCCTGGCGGGTCCCGCTCGGCATGCGCGTGGACACGCAGCGGGTCAGCGCGACGTGGCAGTAGGCGCGGCGACGGGCGCAGCGACGGGCTCGGAAGCAGAGACGGCGACGGCCGCGACGGCCGACTCGGCGGCCGACTCGGCGGCCGACTCGGCGGCGGACCCGGCACGGAGGGCGTCGAGCAGCAGCCCGGCGAACGGCTCCGGCTGCTCGACGCAACCCAGGTGCCCGCCGGGGAACGCCGTCACCGGGGCGCCGGTGAGCTCCGCGAGCCGCCGGGCGGGCCCGACCAGCGCCTCCTGATCGCCCGTCCCGCGCCCGACACCGAGGACCAGCTTCCCGGCGGCGACGCGCAGCCCGTCGAGGTCGGGCGCGGAGGAGGAGAAGGGGCACAGGACGTGCTCCAGGAACACGGGCATATTGGCCGCCATGCGGTCGGCCATCCGCCGCATGAACTCCGGCAGTTCGGCGTCGTGGCGCTCGGGCCTGCGCCCGTCCGGCGTTTCGGCGAACCGGGCCATGGCCGGCCCGAGCCCCCGGGTGCGGTGGAGCTCGCGCACCTCGGCGAAGTGGTCGCGGTACGGAGCGGGCTCGGCGAGCAGCTCGACGAGGGGCGGCTCGTGGGCGACCACGCGACGCACCCGGCCGGGATGGCGGGCGAGCAGGGCGAGCGCGACGACGGCACCGGAGCTGGCGCCGAAGACGTACGCGGGCGGAGGTGGTGCGGGGGTGGTCTCTCCGCCGTCGCGGGAGACGGCGGCGAGGACGGCGAGGGCGTCGTCGGCCCACTCGGCCACGGACTGGTCGCCGGCGATGCCCGGACGCACGAGGGGGCTGCGGGACAGCCCGCGCTGGTCGTACGAGACGACGGTGTACCCGGCGGCCGCGAGCCGGTCCGCCATCCCCTCGTACATCCCGGCATCGCCGGCGCCTCCGGGGATCAACAGGAGCACGGGACCGCTGCCGCGCGCCTCGTAGCGGAGGGTGGCACCGGGCACGACGACACTCCCGACACGCGTGGCGCTCGTGGCATTCATCGGATGTTCCCCCAGGTCTCCAAGGTGCTGTGGAGCGCGTCGAGCGAACGCGCCCAGGACGCGGCGACGGGCCGGGTGTGGTGGAAGCCGCCGCTCAGTTCGAGGTGGATGTAGCCGTGGAAGGTGGCGCGGAGCAGGCGCGCGGCGTCGGTGAGGTCGGGCTCGGTGAGCCCGTAGCCGCGGAGCATGCCGTACGTGAGCTCGACGGCCCGGACGAGGACGGAGCCGTCGGCGGCGACCTCGGAGGGCTCGATCCGCTGCTGCGTGGCGGCGTAGCGGCCGGGGTGGGCGAGCGCGTAGTCGCGGTACGCGCCGGCGAAGGCGACGAGGGCGTCCTTGCCGGAACGCCCGGCGACGGCGGCGCCGATGACGTCGTTCATCTCGGCGGAGGCGAGGAGCGCGAGCCGGACCCTTAGATCGCGGAGGTTCCGGATGTGTGAGTAGAGGCTCGCGTCCTTGACGCCGAAGCGACGGGCGAGCGCGGAGACGGTGACCTTGTCGAGCCCGCCTTCGTCGGCGAGCTCGGCGGCGGCCCGAACGAGGAGCTCGGGGGTGATCCCGGCACGACGACGCACCATGCGCGCGACTCCTTCCTAGGGGAACCAGCCAAAAAGCTAATGCCTCTAGGATCTCGGCCGCACCCGATTTACGAGCGGAACCGGTCACTCGGGGTGATCCGCCCGCAGATGCCGACGCAGGAGGACGTTCGCGTCGGTCTCGGCGCTCCAGTCGAAGCGGTCACGGGCGGCGGCACGGGCGGCGGCGAGCGCGGCGCAGTGGACGCAGTGCGGGACAGGGACGGGCGGGCGGAGCAGCTCGTACGCCGCGCCGGCACGCTCGTTGACGGCCCGGACCCCGGCAGCGATGCGCTCGTCCCGCGTCGCGGGACGCACGCGCTCAGGATCCGCCCGCCACTCCCGCCCACCACCGACGGGCCGCAGCACGGCGTGGGGCCCGGCCTGCCCCCGGTACTCGCCGACCTTGCCGGCCGCCGGATCGAACAGGTAGTCACCACGCTCCAGCCCCGCGCCTGCACCCGAGCACCCTGCCATCGCGCTGTTCCTCTCATGCCTCACCCGATCGGGCGATTACTCTGCGTGGTTCCAGCGTTGCTCAATGGAGAGGGGGGCCACAACGCTGATCGCGTTCCAAGGCCTGTTGTCACAAGGGGGATTGCGGTGCCCAAGAAGAGCACGACGGGAAGCGAGGCGGCCGCGACGACGGCGGAGGTGTTCGGCGAACTCCTCCGGCACTACCGGGAGTCGGCGGGTCTGACACAGGAAGCACTGGCATGCCTGATCCCGTGCGACCGCTCACTGGTGGCCAGGGTGGAGGCCGCGAAGCGCGTGCCGACGGACGCGTTCGCGAAGGCGTGCGACGAGATCCTGAAGACGGGCGGGGTGTTGTTCCGGCTGTGGGGGCGGATCGACTGGTACCCGCAGGTGCAGCACCCCGACTGGTTCGAGCGCCGGGCGGAGATGGATGCGAAGGCCACGGAGATCCGGGCGTACCAGATTCAGGTGGTGCCGGGCCTCCTGCAGACCCCTGCCTATGCGCAGTCCCTGTACGCGCAGCGACTCGAAGACGCCGAGGAGGTGGAGGAGCGCGTCCGCGCCCGGCTGAGCCGCCAGCAGCGCTTCCTCTCGCCTGGCGGGCCGGTGTACATCGCGGTGCTCGACGAGAGCTGTCTGCGGAACATGGTCGGAGATGCCGACGTCATGCGCGAGCAGTGCGCGCACCTGCTGAAGGTGGGCGGACTGCCCAACATCCGGGTGCAGGTGGCGCCCTTCAACCAGCCGGGGATCGACCGGCCGGACGCGTCGATGTCGCTGATTCTGCTGCCCGACGGGCGGCAGTGGGTCTACTCGGAGTCGCTCGACAGCGGCCACTTCAGCGACGATCCGGCCGTCTTCGCGCGACACTGCCAAACCTATGATGTGCTGAGGGCTGACTGCCTGTCGGGCCGCGAGTCCGCCGCTCTGATCAGCGACATGATGGAAAGGTACGGGCACCATGCAGAGGCACGATCTGTCCGCGGCGACCTGGATCAAGAGCAGCTACAGCGGGGCCAACGGAGGCGACTGCCTCGAAATCGCCCCCGGATTCCCCGGCCTCGTCCCCGTACGTGACAGCAAGTCCCCGGAAGGCCCGGCTGTCGTCTTCGAGCGTTCAGTCTGGGACAGCTTCATCCACAGCCTGTGAATCGTTTCCGTCGCGCGAGGGCACAGAGGCCGCGGCGGGCGGGGGTGCGGTAGGGCTTCTGGGGTTGGTGGGGCGGGCCGTGTCTGGTGGGCTTCTGGTGCGGCCGCCCTTGTT
>NZ_SDOY01000177.1:49749-62815 GCF_004117935.1 Streptomyces roseicoloratus
GGCGGCCGGCGGGCAGGCCGCATGCCGACCGGCGGGCCGCGCCGTCCAACGCGGGCCGCGCCGTCTAACGCGGGCCGAGCAGTTCGACCCGTACGTCCGCGGGGAAACCGGTCGTCGGGCCGGTCCGGCGGGCGAACTCGCGCACGCCGGCGAGCTGCTCCGGCCCGAAGCGGAAGTCGAGCGTGCGGAAGTACCGCTCGAGCAGCTCCGCGTCGAAGGACTCCCAGCGCGCCGCCTGCTCGGCCACCTTGGTGACCTCCTCCAGGGACAGGTCGCGGGAGGCCAGGAAGGCCCGGTGGACGTCGCGGACGGTCTCCGGCTCGCGCGCCAGGAAGTCCTTGCGGACCGCCCACACGGCGAAGACGAACGGCAGCCCCGTCCACTCCTTCCACATCAGCCCCAGGTCGTGGACCTGGAGCCCGAGCCGCGGCGCGTCGTGCAGCGAGGCCCGCAGCGCCGCGTCGCCGATCAGCACCGCCGCCTCGGCCTCCTGCATCATCAGACCGAGGTCGGGCGGACACGTGTAGTAGTCGGGCGACACGCCGTACGACTCCGCGAGGAGCAGCTGCGCGAGCCGCACCGAGGTGCGGGAGGTGGAGCCGAGCGCGACCCGCGCGCCGTCCAGCTCCGCCAGCGGCCGCTGGGACACGATCACGCACGACATGACGGGCCCGTCGCAGCCGACGGCGATGTCCGGCAGCGCGACGAGCTCGTCGGCGTGCCGGAGGTACTCGACGAGCGTGATGGGCCCGATGTCCAGGTCGCCGCGCACCAGCCGCTCGCTGAGCTTCTCCGGGGTGTCCTTCGTCAGCTCCAGGTCGAGGAGCGTTCCGGTACGGGCGAGGCCCCAATAAAGGGGCAGGCAGTTCAGGAACTGGATGTGTCCCACGCGGGGCCGGGTGCGCCGCTGATCGTCGGCCACGGCATCGGTTGCATTGTCCACATCGTGAGGCTAGACCCGTCTCGTCAGGCGGACATCGCCGGGGGCGTCCGAGCGGGGCTGCGCCGCGCTCACGTCAGCACATCGGAGACGCGCCAAACATTCGGGTGACGTGATCTTTCCCTCTACCGCTCCGAGCACGCTGCGTGCTACGCTCGACGCAAGTTGCAGTTTGGTTTCCCTTGCAGTACAGAGCCTGCGGAGCATGTGACCCGCAGGCTTTTGTAGTTTTCAGACTTGGTTGCAGGTTCTGGAGCAGGGCGACCCTTTGGCCCATAGGAGGGCTCATGGCTACCGGAACCGTGAAGTGGTTCAACGCTGAAAAGGGCTTCGGCTTCATTGCCCAGGAAGGCGGCGGCCCGGATGTCTTCGTCCACTACTCCGCGATCAACGCCTCTGGCTTCCGCTCCCTCGAGGAGAACCAGCAGGTGAACTTCGACGTCACGCAGGGCCCGAAGGGCCCGCAGGCGGAGAACGTCACCCCGGTCTGAGTGACCCCGGGGTCGACGATCGCGAACCTCTAGAGCTGTACCCAAGGAGCCCCGCTCCGTGCGCGAAGCGCACGAGCGGGGCTCCTGCCGTTTCCGGGGCGGTACGGCAAGGGTCCGGCCGTACGGCAAAGGTCCGGCCGTAAGGCGAAAGCCCTCCGTACGGCAAAGCCCGGTCGTACGGCAAAGCCCGGCCGTACGGCAAAGCCCGGTCGTACGCTGAATGCATGACCGAACGCAAACCGCCCGGCGTCAGCTTCGAGTCATTCGTGGACAAGCAGATCCGCGAGGCGACGGAACGCGGCGAGTTCTCCCGGCTCGAGGGCTTCGGAAAGCCGCTCGACGACGACACCGCGCCGTACGACGAGCTGTGGTGGGTCAAGCGGAAGATGCACCGCGAGGGCCTTTCGGCGCTTCCGCCGTCGCTGGCCCTGCGCAAGGAGGCCGAGGACGCGGCGCGGGCCGCGCGGGAAGCGGTGTCGGAGTCCCAGCTGCGCCGCGTCCTCGGTGACGTCAACACCAGGATCGCCGAGGCCCTGGCCCGCCCGCCGGCGGGCCCGCCGCTGAACCTGACACTGTTCGACGTGGAGGCCGAAGCGGCGGAGTGGCGCCGGGCCCGCGGCGGCGGGCGGTAGGTCCGCGGCCCCGTGAGGCCGTACGCCCTGACCGCCATGCCCTCCTCGAAGGTCCTCATCTACCCTGAGACCCGCTCGGCTTGACCATGCATCAGGGGCGACCAGGGGGACCACACCGGCATGAGCGGCGAGAAGGACGAACGCCCGGGGATAGGCACCGGCGCGGGGGACGGACAGGGCCCGGACGCGGCCTCCGGCAAGGCCGTCGGGAAGGCCTCCGGTAAGGCCTCCGGCGCAGGCGGCCGCAAGGGCGGCGAGGACGGCAAGGGCGTCGACGGGGGCAGCGGCATGAGCCCGCTCCGCGCCGGCGACCCGCGCGTGATCGGCCCGTACCGGCTGCTCGGCCGGCTCGGATCCGGCGGCATGGGGCGGGTCTACCTCGCACGCTCCGGCGGCGGGCGGACGGTCGCGGTCAAGGTCGTGCACGAGGAGCACGCACGGGACCCGCAGTTCCGGGCCCGGTTCCGCCGGGAGATCGCGGCCGTACGGAAGGTCGGCGAGCACTACACCGCACCCGTCCTGGACGCCGACGCCGAGGCCGACCGGCCGTGGGTGGCCACCGGCTTCGTGCCCGGTCCGTCCCTGGAACAGGTCGTACGGGAGCACGGGCCGCTGCCCGCCGACTCGGTCCTGGCCCTGGCGCTGGGCCTGCTGCGGGCCCTCCAGGGCATCCACGGAGCCGGCATCCTGCACCGGGACCTCAAGCCGTCCAACGTGATGCTCACCGTCGAGGGCCCCCGGGTGATCGACTTCGGCATCGCGCGGGCCCTGGAGCCCTCCGTCGAGTCGCTGCTCACCAGCACCGGCATGGTCGTCGGCTCGCCCGGATTCATGGCACCCGAGCAGGTCCGCGGCGAGTCGCTCGGCCCGGCCGCCGACGTCTTCGCACTCGGCTGCGTCCTGGCGTACGCGGCGACCGGCCGGATGCCGTTCGGGCACGGGGCGAGCAACCAGCACGCGATCATGTTCCGGATCGTCGAGGACGAGCCCGAGCTCGACCGGGTCGAGTCCGAGGAGCTGCGCGGCTTCCTCACCCGCTGCCTCGTCAAGGACCCCGGGCAGCGGCCCACCATCGCCGCCCTGCTCGCCGACCCGGCCCTCCCGGGCGAGGAGTCCGGCCGCGGCCCGGCCGCGGGCGGCGCCTGGCTGCCGCCCGAGCTGGTCGCCCGCCTGGCCCGGCAGGCGGCCCGGCTGCTCGACGTGGAGGCGGAGGCGGAGGAGGCCGAAAGGGCGGCGGACGCGGCGCAGGCGCCCGACACCGGCACCAGCAACGGCACCGGCACGGTCGCGCTGCTCCCGAAGCAGCCCGGGACGGCGGGCGCCGCATCCGGGCCCGACGCCACACCAGCCACACCAGCCACACCCGCCGTACCTGCCGTACCCGCCGTACCCGCCCAGGCGCGTGAGCCACGCCGCGCCTCGCGCGTCTGGGCGGTCGTGGCGGCCGTCTTCGTGGTCCTCGGCGTGAGCGGCACCGTCGTGAAGCTGATCGACGACGGCGCCCGCGAGCGGGATCTGGGCGCCTCACCCGGCGGGTCGAACAGCGCGTCGGCGCCCGCGACCGCCGGCACCGGCCCGTCCTCCGCTCCCCCGCCGGGCACGGACACCACGCCACCGGGCCGGAACCCGACGGCGGTACCGCCGCCCGGCGACACGGGCGCGGCGGGCGGCGGCGCCGCGGCCGGCGTCGGCCCGGGCGGCGGCACGGCGTCGGGAGGCGCGTCGGGAGGTGCGCTCGGCGGCGGCTCGTCGACGAGCACGGGGGGCTCGTCCGGCGGGCCGGCCTCCGGCGGATCGGTCTCCGGAGGTTCCTCGTCCGGAGGTTCCTCGTCCGGCGGCTCGTCCTCCGGCGGCGGTACGACGACCAGGCCGCCCGCGACCACCCAGGCACCGCCCCCGGCCACCGGAGGCACGGTACCTTCCGCCTTCGTCGGCACCTGGAAGTACACGAGCGCGTACAACATCGGGCAGCCCAAGACCGTGTACGTCTACCGGGTCGCACCCGGCCAGATCGCCGCCCGGATGATCACGGAGATCAACGGCGCGCACTGCGAGCACGTGGCCAAGCTGGTCTCGGTCACCGACGGCGGCAAGCGGATCAACCTGGGCGGCGCCGTCCTCGACCAGGCGAAGTCCAGCGGCTACCCGTCCTGCACGAACGGCGACGCGTCCGCGTTCGTCCTCGCCGTGCCGAGCGGCCTCACGCACGACGTCGGCCCGGCCCACGGCGAGGGCTACCACTACGAGCGCGCCTGACCGCTTACGGTGACGCCATGAAGAGCGCTGAGCTTCTCCTTGACGCCTTCGGCCGGATCCAGGAGGCCGTGCACGAGGCCGTCGAAGGACTGTCGGACGACGCGCTGGCCGAGCGGATCGATCCCGACGCGAACTCGATCGCCTGGCTGGTCTGGCACCTGACCCGGATCCAGGACGACCACGTCGCCGACGCCTTCGGGACCGAGCAGGTGTGGACGTCCGACGGCTGGTCGGGCCGCTTCGGCCTGCCGTTCCCCGAGAACGCCACGGGTTTCGGCCACAGCGGCAAGCAGGTGGCGGCGGTCCGCGCGCCCGCCGGCCTCCTCCTCGGCTACTACGACGCCGTCCACGCCCGCACCCTCGACCACGTGGGCGCGCTCACCGACGCCGACCTGGACCGGGTCGTCGACACCCGCTGGACCCCGCACGTCACCCTGGGCGTCCGCCTGATCAGCGTGATCGCGGAGGACAACCAGCACGCGGGCCAGGCGGCGTACGTCCGCGGCGTGGTGGAACGCGCCTGACGCGGCCGGGCCCACCGCCCGCCCGGTCCGGCGGGCCGGGATGATCCCCGCCCGGTCGGCCCGTCGGCCGGGCAGCCCGCCCGCACAGGCCGACCACTCCGCCCCGCGAGACCGACGCGCTCCGCCCCTCAGACCGGGGTGACGGCCTCACGGTGCCGGGCCAGGTTCCGTTCCAGGAGGCGGGTCGAGGCCGCGACGCCGACGCTCCGTTCCGGGTCGAAGACAGGCAGCCGTCCGTCGTCGGCCTTCAGCCCGGCCAGCGCCGAGTCCATCGCCGCGTGCGCCGCGAAGAGGCACGGCGTGCTGTAGATCGCCACGTCCACGCCCAGCTCCGACAGCTCGGAGAGCGAGAGCCGTGGCGACTTGCCGCCCGCGATCTGGTTGAACAGCAGCGGCTTCCCGTCCACGACCTCGCGGATCCGCCGGATCCACTCCACGCTCCGCACGCCGTCCACGAGGACCACGTCCGCCTCGGTCGCCGCCAGGCACTTCGCCCGGTGCAGGATGTCGTCCTCGTCCGTCGCGTCGGTACGGGCCACGACCACCAGGTCCCGCCGGGTCCGGAGCACCATGTCCAGCTTGGCCAGGTACTCCCCCAGCGGCAGCACCTGCTTCCCGTCCGCGTGCCCGCAGCGCCGCGGCCGCTTCTGGTCCTCCAGGATCACGCCGGAGGCACCGATCCGCTCCAGGCCCTCGACGACGTGACAGGCCACCTCGGGGTCGACGTAACCGTCGTCGATGTCGACGAGCAGGTGGTGCCGCGGGAAGGCACCGCGCAGCCGCTGCACGAACGCCAGCATGTCCGGCCACGCGATGAACCCGATGTCCGGCAGCCCGTAGTACGAGGCGGCGAAGCCGAAGCCGGAGACGAACATCCCGTCGTAGTGCCCGGCGGCGACGGACGCCGAGTACATGTCGTGGACGCCGATCAGGGGCGTGGTGCCGGGCGCGGCGATCCGCGCCCGGAGGTCGTTTCCGTAGCTGGGACGGTTCACGGACTGACTGACTCCTCGTCGACATCGACATCAACACGCTGACGCGTCGGCACTTTGCCGAAACAGGATGATTTCTGGAGACGAGCGCGAACCTTCGCTGACGGGAGCTTTACTCACTCTCCCGGGCGACCGTTTTCACCGGAACCGTCACTCGGCGGCCTTTCCGCCGGCCTCCTCCGCGGCCTTCCCGGCGGCCTCCTCGGCGGCCTTTCCGGCGGCCTTCCCGGCGGCCTCCTCGGCGAGGAACGCGCCCACGACCGCGGGGAGCAGCGGCGAGAGCATCAGGTCGTAGTGCGTTGCACCGGGGATGACCGCAAGGCGGGCGGAGGGCCGGCCGGCACCGTCCCAGCCCGGGTCCTTCAGGCCGCCGCCGAGGAGCCCGAAGAACTCCACCATGTGCGCCGGCCGGATGCCGTCGCCGTCGGCGAAGACCAGCAGGACGGGTGCGGTGACGCCGGCGATCTCCCCGGTCCAGTCGTAGTCGCGCCGGTTCATCGAGGTGACCTTCTCGACCAGCACCGGCCAGTCCTCGACGCGCGGCGCGATCCGCTCGTACAGCTCGTACATCGGCGACTGCTTCAGCGCCTCCGCCGCGCCCTCGTCCATCCGGTCCATCTGCGCCGTGACCTCCGGGAACCACCCCGAGCGCCGGGCCGGCAGCGACACGACCACGAGCCGCCGGACCAGGTCCGGGCGCTGGATCGCGAGCCGCAGCGCGGCGCCCGCGCCGAGGGAGTAGCCGAGCACGTCGGCGGGCGCCGCGCCGAGGTGCTCGAGCAGTCCGGCGACGTCGTCGGCCATCGCCTCGCCCGACATCGGCCGCCCGGCGACGTCCGGCGTCCGGCCGTGCGCCTGGAGGTCGACGGTGATCACGCGCCGCCCCTCCCCGCCTCCCGCGGCGAGGAACGGCTGGAACATCTCGCCGGCCCCGAACCCGCCGTGCAGCAGCACGAGCGGCGGCTCGGCGGATCCGGCGGCGCCGGGCTCGCCGCTCCCGCCGCTCTCGCCGCTCTCGCCGTGCTCCTCGTACCACAGGGACATCCCGTTGACGTCGGCGTAAGGCATCTCTCGGTCTCCTCTCGCGGGGCCTACGAGGGGTGGACGGCCCCGGCACCGAAAACTCATCGGTGCCGGACCGAGCGGGATCAGCGCGTCGGGACGGTCGCCCACACCGTCTTGCCGACACTGCGCTCCTTCACACCCCAGGCGGCGGCGAGGGCCTCGACGAGAGGCAGGCCGTAGCCGTGCTCGTGGAGACGTTCGAGGTGGCGGGAGGCGGGCTCGGGCAGACGCTCGGCGCGGGTGTCGGAGACCTCGATGCGGAGGTGGTCGCCGGGAGCGCCGAGGACCAGCCGCACCTCGAAGTCGCGTCCGGGCACGCGACCGTGCGTCACGGCGTTGGCGGCGAGCTCGGCGACGACGAGCTCGGCGGCGGCCGTGTCCGCGAGCCCCCAGTCCCGCATCTGCTGCACGGCCAGCAGGCGCGCGAGGCGCGCGCCCCGGCGCGTGGAGGAGAGCCGCTGCGCGAACACGCCGTCCCCCGCGCCCCTGAACCCACCGGTGGGGGTGGTCATTTCGGTCTTCATGGCCCGAGATTGGGCCCCTGGACTTACGCTGACCAGGGGCGACACGACGACGCTGAGTAGCGGTACGAGCACGCCAAGAGGGCGGTACGGATGTCGGGACACGAGGAGGAACGGCCGGAACGGCCGTCCGAAGTCGACGGTACGGCACACCTGTTCAGGGCGCTGGGCAAGATCATCAAGGTGCTGAGGAAGAACGCCGGCCTGAGCCAGGCGGAGCTTGCCGAGGCCACCCACTGTAGTGAGGACCTGGTGTCCTCGGTGGAACGCGGGGTACGGACCCCGCAGCCGGACTTCCTGGTCCGGGCGGACCCGGTACTGAAGGCCGACGGCGTGCTGATCGCGTCGGTCGACGACGTGAGGGCGGCCCTGGCACGGGCGCGGGTACGGCACCCGGACTGGTTCAGGGACTTCGCGAAGGAGGAGGCGGAGGCGGTGGCGTTGCACTATTACGCACCGCAGGCCGTACCAGGCATTCTGCAGACTCCGGCATACGCGGAGATCGTCTTCCGGTACCGGCGTCCGCTGTACGACGAGCCAACGATCGAGAAACGCTTGGCCGACCGACTCGCGCGCCAGGCCATCTTCGACACGTGGCCCGCACCCACGATGAGCTTCGTCATCGAGGAGTCGGTACTACGCCGCCCGCTGGGCGGTCGAGACGCCTTCCGAGAGCAACTGAGCCGCCTCATCGACGTCGGCAGGATGCGAAGCGTAACGCTCCAGGTCATGCCGACCAACCGTGAGGAACACCCCTCGTTGGACAGCTCGTTCACCCTGCTTACCCCCAAGGGGCGAAGGGAAGTGGCCTACACCGAGACGTACGGATACGCCCGGCTGATCACCGACCCGGAAGAGGTGCGCATGTACACCGAACGCTATGGGATCATCCGGGCACAGGCACTCACGCCCCACGAGTCCCTGGAGTTGATCGAGAAGATGCTGGGAGAGCTATGAACACCGCAGGTCTGGCCTGGTTCAAGAGCAGCTACAGCAGCGGCGAGGGCGGCGAGTGCGTCGAGGTCGCCTACGACTGGCGCAAGTCCAGCTACAGCGGCGGCGAAGGCGGGAACTGCGTCGAGGTCGCCGCTCACCCCACCACCGTGCACGTCCGTGACTCCAAGAACCCCGACGGCCCTCAGCTCGCCGTCGCCCCGGCGGCCTGGGCCGCGTTCGTGGGAGTGGCCGTAGCATCAGGCGCGTGACCGGTAGGAAATTCGTATTCCTCGACGTCGACGGCACCCTCATGGACGCCGTCGAGAACCAGCGGCGCGTCTGGCACGCCTGGGCCGCCCGCCACGGTCTCGACGGGGAGACGGTGTACGCCGTCGCGCTCAGGACGCGGCCGGTCGAGACGTTCGCGGCCGTGGCGCCGGGGGTCGACCCGGCCGCGTGCCTGGCGCTGCTGCACGAGCTGGAGGACGAGGACGTACGGACGGGCACGTACGCGGCCTTCGCCGGCGCCGCCGAGCTGCTCAAGGAACTGCCCGCCGACCGCTGGGCGCTGGTCACGTCGAACTACGAGCACCGGGTGCGCGGGCGGTTCGCGCGGACCGGGCTGCCGATGCCGGGGCTGGTGGTGGACGCGGCGTCGGTGAGCGAGGGCAAACCGTCGCCCGTGCCGTACCTGCTCGCCGCGGAGAAGCTGGGGGCGGATCCCGCCGACTGCCTGGTGATCGAGGACGCGCCGTCGGGAGTACGGGCAGGACGTGCGGCCGGCATGACGGTCTGGACCGTCAACACGGCGTCTCCGGCGGAGGGTTCGCACCGCCACTTCACGACGCTGGCGGAGGCGGCACCCGAGATCCTCGCGTGGGTGTGAGCCCCGCTCCTCCGCCCCGGGCGGTTCGGTCACCCCTCGGTGAACGTATGCCACCGAAGCTTGAGCAGCACTGTCCCCGGGGGCTTCCCCTGCGAGCCGACCGTTGTCATGATCCAGCCATGGCCGACAACATCTCCCCCGTGTACCAGGCGCGCTACGGCTGGGACCTCAGGACCACAGGGATCGTGGCGCTCTCCGCCGCCTTCACCACGGCCTTGCTGCTCCCGGGCATGCCGCTGTTCGCGCAGCTACTGGGCCTGCCCCTGTTCGGTGGGGGCGGGCTGTTCATGGCGTACGTGGCACTGAGCCGCAAGGTCGCGTTCCGGGTGGACGAGACGGGTGTGCTTCTCGGCGGGAACCCCGCCCGGTACAGGGCCACCACCGCCCATGTGCCCTGGGGCGACATCACAAGCTTCGTGCTCTGGCGCCAGGCCACGGGCCGTGCCTCCCTTCCCTATGTGGGGGTCACCCGGAGGGAGGGGGCTCCCGCCCTGCCCGGGGACGGTCCGAAGGCCCGTGCCGCCCTGAAGGTGCTCGTCCCGGTGCCCGCCGACGTCGCGATGGCCTCCCGGGCGGTGACCGGGTGGCGCTTCGACAAGGACCGACTGGTTGCCGCAGTAGCCCACTTCGCGCCCGACACCCCCGTGCAGGACTACCACTAGTGCCGGACTACCCCTCGTACAGGACTCCCCCCATGCGCGAGTCCGCGCGGCGCGAACGCCGAGGTGGCGGGCGCAAGCGCGCGGTCGGCAGGAACCCCCGTGGAGCCGACCCGGTTGGCGTTCGGGCCGGCAAGGCCACGTCTCACGGGATGAAGACCTTCACGGAGTCGTCCGCCCCGTCGTTTCGGTTGACGCCGATGAAGAAGTCGCTCCCGACGTGGGTGATGTCTTCGATCTCGTCGACCAGGTTCCTGCCCGGAATCCCGATGTCACTCTCCACATCGCCTCCGGACCAGTTGTACTGATACACCCAGTTCCACCCGGTCGCGGGCGTCGAGGTGTTGATGGACTTGGTGTTCCAGATGTAGTTCTCGGAACAGTCGATGCCCTGGTCGGAACGATTGTCGTGGCTTGTCAGATTGGTCTTCACCAGCGTCCATCCGCTCGTCAGCGAACCGGAGCCGGGATGGGTCCACAGGTTGCCCGCGCGGCGGGCGGCGTACTTGCCGGCCCCGCCGGCCGCGGTCGCGCTGTAGCAGAGGCCGCTGATGTTGCCGATGGGCAGGTGGACGACCTCGCTCGAGCCCACGGCACCCGACGCGTCCAGGTGGACGATCGCCACGGCGTCGCTCGGGTATGCCGACTGACTTCCCTGGGTCGCGATCAAGGCAGGACCGCGACCCTGGTAGTTCGGGTGGTAGGCGAGGTCGTTGCCGTGGCCGAGCGCGGGGATGGAGGTCGGCGCCCCGGCGCAGGTCCAGCTGGTTCCGTCCCAGGCCGAGCCGTCGCGCAACCACCGGGAGAGGACCGGCTCCGCCCCGCCCGCCTTGGTGAAAACGATGTAGAGCCGGCCGCCGGGCCCCGCGACCATGCCCTGCATGACGGTGCGGCCCGCCCTGCACGCGCTGCTGTTCGGGATGCGGAGCCGTTCCTCGCCGCTCCTGTCCGTGGCGGCGTGGGTGGGCGTCGTCGAGGCAATGGCCAATCCGGCCATGACCGCCAGCGCAGACGCGAAACTCAGTAGCTTCTTCACTCGGTACCCCCCTCGTGGCTGGGGAGGAGGCTACCGCGCCACCCCGCCTCACCACCCACCCGCGTCCCACGCCTTCGTGAGGACCTCTCAGTCGGCGGGCGGCTCGTACCACACCCGGCCGTCGTGGTCGGTCACCCGCCGGAAACCGGCGTCCTCCAGCAAGGCACCGTACTTGGCGCGTTGACGTCGGTTGACGACGGGCACGAGGGCCACGAGGGCGAGCAGCGCAGCCCCGACGATGAGGTTGACGCGCAGGCCGTCCCACCCGTCGCGCATGCTGAAAGCAGCTACGTGGAAGACGACGTAGAGAACCGCGTACACCGCGCGGCGGTGGAGTTGGCCCTCGGTGTACTGGTGCGCGCAGTCACACCGCATGCGGAGCTTGAGGAGCCGGACCGCCTCGTCCGCGAGGGGCGGCAAGGGACCTCCGTCCCGGGCTCGCGGATACCGCGCCCAGTTCCGCGCGGCACGCGCCCGGGCCTCCGGCCGGAGGTCGGGGGTGAACGACACCAGGAGACCGGAGGCGTTCTCCAGCGAGGCGTCCTGGTACTTGTACCCGAACTCCTGAGCCAGCGCGGCGAGTCGGGCCCCGTGGTGATTCCCCCCAGGAAAACGCCGACCATGACGAACCGCTCACCGGCCTCCATCCGCCGCAGCATCTTGCGTACGCGTCGCTTGCCCACCGCACCCCACCCCTCGTGTCCGTACTCGGCGATGTCTCCGGAACGGGCAGCCGCCGGCCCCTAGTCAGCGGGCAGCTCGTACCGCACCCGGCCGTCACGCCCGGTCACGGCGATGAAGCCCGCGTTCTCCAGCACGGTGGTGCACTTGGCGTGGTAGCGCCGGTTGAGGCTCAGCAGCGCCGGAATGAAGGCCAAGAGGGCGAGCTCGACGGCACCACCGACGAGTGCTCCGGTGCTGCCGAATCTCACGGCGACACTGATCTCCATCAGGGTGAGAACGACGATGGCGAAGACGAGGGCGCCCATGAGTTCGCCCCGGGTTTGCGGGCGGGTGAGTCCCCACAGCATGCGGGCCTTCATGACGTCGACCGTCTCGGTCGCAAGAGGCGGGAGCGGGCCTCCCTTTCCCGCCCGCGGGTACCGCGCCCGGTTCTCCGCGGCGCGCGCCTGGGCCTCCGGACGGGGGTCGGGACGGATGGACAGCGTGCAGCCGGTCTGGGTCCAGGCCGTGATGTCCTGGAAGTCATAGCCGAACTGCTCGGCGAGCGCCGCGAGTCGGGCGGGTTTGGCGTAGGACAGTCCGGCCCAGATGTGGACGTCGACCGGCTCCCCGGTCTCCATCCGCCGGAGCATCTTGCGCGCGATCCGTTTGCTCACGGGTCCCCCATCTCCGCTAGCCACCTTCCGGGATGAGCCTTCCACCGAGGCCGGCAGGCGGTCATGCCAGGAGTCCGGAAGAACGGACGGGGCGAGAACTGCCGAACTTCGGCAGGGGGTGGAGGGGGCGGAGGTGGGGTTCGTAGGGGCGGGGGTGCGGCTTGGCTTCTGGGGTTGGTGGGGCGGGCCGTGTCTGGTGGGCTTCTGGTGCGGCCGCCCTTGTTCCGAGTGTGGCTCCCTCCACCACCGCGTCAAGGGCGCTCCCTGGCGGTCGCGTCGCTTCGCGATGACCTGCGGTCACCCTTGACCCGGTGGCTCCGGGAGCCTTTTCACACTCGGAGGGCGGCCGGGGGCCCGGCCACGCGGACAGGCCTGGTGGGGGCGGGGCGCCGTGGGCGGGTGGCGGCAGCGTGGGTGGGAGTGGTCGGCCGGGCCGGGTGGGGCGGTGCCCGTCGGTTCGGGGTGCGCGGTAGTGGAGTGGGGTGCCCATTCCCGGCTCGGCGGCCTGCGGGCTGGTGTTTGGTCGGGGTGCATGCCCCGCTGGTCATTCCCGGTGGGTGGAGAAGGCGGGTGTGGGGCGGGAAAAGTGGCATGGCGCGGGCCGTCATGTGACGAGAGGGGGCTGGTGTGACGTGTGAGGCGGCCAGGTCTCTTCGCGATCGGACTTTGCTCGCTCGGGCAGGCTCGATCACCAATCTCGCCGGTCGGCATGGGTACCGCTGTGACGGCAAGGAACTCGTGTGACGCCTGAGATCCCGCGAACCTCTTCGCGGCGGGAGTCGGCCTGG
>NZ_SDOY01000178.1:0-21716 GCF_004117935.1 Streptomyces roseicoloratus
CGCTCGCGGGCCGGCTCTCGGGCTGCGGCGCGCCCGCCGCCGGCCAGGCCGCGCGCGGGTCCTCGGTCGAGCCCCACGACACCTTCTGGTCGCGTTCGCCGCCGAAACCGGTCTGCCGCGACGTGCTGGCCTGCCAGGCGGAGGCGGGCTCCTGCGGTGCGGGCCTCGGCTCACGCTCGGGCTCGGGCTCGTGGGCCGGCGACGGCACGGACGCGATAGCCGAGGAGGCGGACGCGGGCCGGGGGCGGGCTTCGGCCGGGAGCGGGTCCTCGTCGAAGAAGAGCGGGCCGGTCTCCTCGACCGCGGGGACGGCCGGGACGGCGGGCGCCGCCGGAGCCGCCGGAGCCGCCGGCACGGACGGCGCGGGGGCCGGGCCGGGCGCGAGCTGGGGCGCGACGGCGACCGGCGGGACCGGAGGCGCCTCGCCCTCCTTGGGCGCGGGCCGGCTCGTACCGGGCACCCAGGCACCGCCGTTCCAGAAGCGGATGTACCCCGGAATCGACGGATCCGGGTAGTAGCCCGCCTGCGGTACGTCTCCGCCGCCTCCAGGAGGAGTAGCCACTGCCCCGACTCCGTTCAGTCACAACGCCTTTGGTCCGCCCGGGCCGCGCGTCGACCGCGCCGACCGCGCCGAGCCCAAGGAGGACAGTAACGAAGAACGACGCCGGAGGGACAAGGAGCCCACCAGAAAGCCCGCCTTCGAGGGAGGCTTCGAGGACCGGACCCGTCGTTTCGTCACGCTGGGTGATCCTCGGGCCTCCGGAGGATCCGCGGGAGGCCCCCCGGAGGATCCCCCGAAAAAATTCCTCGGAAACTTTCCCGAAGTCGCGTAATGGATCCGCCCGACCCCTCTCTCCCTGGGTGAAGGCCCACCGCGGGCCCGTACCCGGAGAGGCGGAAGCACCATGCAGAACACCGAGAACAACGTCGTCGAGCGCGAGCTCGAGCTGAAGCTCGTCCTGTCCCCCGAGCGCTCGATCCCGGTCCCGGCCCTGCTCGCGTACCGCGTCGGCGACCCGTACGCCGTGCACATCACCTTCCACATCGGCTCCGACCACCCCGTCAACTGGACGTTCGCCCGCGAACTGCTCGTCGAGGGCGTCTTCCGGCCCTGCGGCCACGGCGACGTCCGGATCTGGCCGACCAAGGTGGACGGCCGCAACGTGATCCTCATGGCGCTCTCGTCCCCGGACGGCGACGCGCTCCTGGAGGCGCCGTCCGCGCAGGTGTCCGCCTGGCTGGAGCGGACCCTGCGCGCGGTCCCGCCGGGCACCGAGGCCGGGCAGCTCGGCATCGACGAGGGCCTGGCCGAGCTCTTCGCCACCACGGTGGTGGCGGACGAGCTGTGGCTGAGCGACCCGTGGCCGTCGGACGAGTCCCCCGAGGGCGAGATGTGAGCCCCGAACCGGAGAGGTCACCCGAAAGGTCATCTGAAGGGTTGCCCGAGAGGTCACCTGAGAGGTCGTCTGCCGGGTCGTCCGAGAGATCACCTGCCGGGTCGCCGGGAAGGTCGCCAGGAAGGTCGCCGGGAAAGTCGCCGGGAAGGTCAGAAGAGCTTGCCGGGGTTCAGCAGGCCCAGCGGGTCGAAGGTCTTCTTGATCCCGCGCTGCAGCTCCACGCCCACCGGCCCGAGCTCCCGCGCCAGCCACTCCTTCTTCAGTACGCCCACGCCGTGCTCGCCGGTGATCGTGCCGCCCAGTGCGAGGCCGAGCGCCATGATCTCGTCGAAGGACTCCCGCGCCCTGCGCGACTCGTCCTCGTCCGCGTGGTCGAAGCAGACGACGGGATGGGTGTTGCCGTCCCCCGCGTGCGCGCAGACCCCGATGGTCAGCCCGTACTTCTCCGCGATCTCCGCCGTGCCCGCGAGCATCGCGGCGAGCTTCGTGCGCGGCACGCACACGTCGTCGATCATCGTCGCCGTCTTGAGGGTCTCCAGGGCGGTGAGCGAGAGACGGCGCGCCTGGAGGAGCAGTTCGGACTCGGCGGCGTCATCGGCCGGTACGACCTCGGTCGCCCCGGCGGCGCGGCACAGCTCCCCCACCGCGGCCAGATCGGCGGCCGGGTCCGGGGTGTCGAAGGCACACAGCAGGAGCGCTTCGGTGGTGTTGGGCAGACCCATGTGCGCAAGCCTGTTGACGGCGCGGACGGTGGTGCCGTCCATGAGTTCGAGGAGCGACGGTGTGTGGCCGCGCTCCATGATCGCGCAGACCGCCTCGCAGGCGGCCTCCGCCGAGGGGAACTCGGCGGCGAGCACGAGCTGGGCCGGCGGCTGCGGCTTCAGCGCGAGCACGGCCCCGACGACGATGCCGAGGCTGCCCTCGGAGCCGACGAAGAGCCGCGTCAGGTCGTATCCGGCGACGCCCTTGGCGGTGCGCCGGCCGGTGCGCAGGAGCCGCCCGTCGGCGAGGACGACGTCGAGGCCGAGCACGTACTCGGCGGTGACCCCGTACTTCACGCAGCACAGGCCGCCGGACGCGGTGCCGATGTTGCCGCCGATGGTGCACGTCTCCCAGCTGGACGGATCCGGCGGGTAGTACAGACCGTGCTCGGCGACGGCCCGGGAGAGCACGGCGTTGACCACGCCCGGTTCGACGACGGCGATCCGGTCGACCGGGCTGATCTCCAGGATGCGGTCCATCTTGACGAGGGACAGCACGATGCAGCCGTCGGAGGCGTTGGCGGCGCCGGACAGACCGGTGCGGGCGCCCTGCGGGACGACCGGCACGCGCAGCTCGGTCGCTGTGCGCATGACGTGCCTGACCTGTTCGACGGTGCGCGGGAGCACGACGGCCGCGGGGGTGCCGGCCGCGCAGAAGCTCGCCATGTCCCGGGAGTAGGAGGCCGTGACGTCCGGGTCGGTGAGCACGGCGTCGGCGGGGAGGCCGGCGCGCAGCATGGTGTGGAGGCGCGCCACGACGTCAGGCGCGTGCGCCTGGTCGGTGTGGTCGGCCTGGTCGGCCTGGCTGGCGTGGTCGGCCCGGTCGGCTTCGTGAGCCCGGGTCGCCTCGTGGGCTGGGGCCGCCGGGTGGTCTTGGGCCGCCGGATGGGTCTGGGCCGCCTGGTGAGGATCGTCCTGCCGAAGATCGTCCATACCTCCAGCGTGGCACCCGGGGCCATCGGTGTGAACCCGCCGGGACGGGCGCTCGTGTGCTCTTCGTACAGCCGCGTACGGGCGCACAGTGAGCGCCATGAAGACGGAGAACGTGTCGAGGGCGGTCCTCGCCGGCGGCGCCGTCGCGGTGCTCGCGGCGGCGGCGCTGCTGTACGTGCCCGAGCAGGCCGACCGTACGCCGCCGCCCGCACCGGGCCCGGCCGAGCGGGCCGCGAAGGCGGTGAACGCGGGCGGGCAGGCGGCGCTGCCCGATCTGGGCGCGCTGATCGGCGACCGGGAGAAGTGGCTGCGGGCCCACCCCGGTGACGAGGCGTCATGGGCGACGCTCGGCGCCGCCTACACGGAGCGCGGTGTGCGGCGCGCCGACCCCGCGGACCTGCCGCGCGCGGAGGCGGCCCTGAAGCGCTCCCTCGCCGTGCGGCCGGCCGGCCGCGGGAACCTGGACGCCCAGCTGGGCATGGCGGCGCTCGCGAACGCCCGCGGCGACTGGAAGACGGCCAGGGAATGGGCCGAGCGGGTGCGGAAGGCGGACCCGAAGCGCTGGCCCGCTTATCCCGTGCTGATCGACGCGTACAACGGCCTCGGTGACTACAAGGCGGCCGGCAAGGCCACGGAGACGCTCACCGGGCTGCACTCGGGCGCGGCGGTCAGCGCGCGTTCCGCGCAGCTGTACCGCAACCGCGGCTGGCGCGAGGACGCGAGCGCGGCCGCCGCGGACGCGGTGGCGCTGGCCGCGACGGACCCGGACAAGGCGGCCGCGCTCGCCCGGCTCGGCGACCTCGCCTGGGAGCGGGGCGAGCCGGCGGAGGCGCTGGCGCAGTACGGTGCCGCGCTCGGCCTCGTACCGGAACACGGCCCCTCGCTCGCGGGCCGGGCACGGGCGCACGCGGCGCTCGGCCGGACGTCGGAGGCGGTGCGCGACTGGCGGGCCGCGCTGGAGCGGCTGCCGCTGCCGGAGTACCTCCTGGAGGCGGGCGAGCTGTACGAGGCGCTGGACCGGGACGAGGAGGCGCAGGCCCTGTACGAGCGGCTGCGGACCGGCTCCTGGCCGGGCGCGGAGGTGGTGCTCGGACGGCTCGACGCGGACCACGGCGACCCGGCGGCGGCGGTGCGGCGGCTGCGGGCGGAGTGGGCGCGCGGGCACCGTTCGGTGCAGGTCGCGGACGCGCTCGGCTGGGCGCTCTTCCGGTCGGGCGCACCGAAGGAGGCGCTGGAGTTCGCGAAGCGGGCCACCGACGAGGGGCTGCGCAGTGCGCTCTTCGCGTACCACCGCGGGGAGATCGAGCGGGCCCTGGAGGACCACGGGCCGGCCCGGCGGCACCTCGCGGAGGCGCTGCGGACCCATCCGTCGTTCTCCCCGCTGTTCGCGCCGCGCGCGCGGGCGGCCGTGAAGGCGGTAGGGGAACCGGCGGACGTGCTGCCCGGAGACGTGCGGGGTGAGGGGGCGTCGGAGCCGGAGGGATCGGGGAAGCCGCCGGCGCCGGAGGGGTCGGGGAAGCCGGAGTCTTCCGGAACGGTGAGCGGCTCCGGGAAGCCGGAGTCCTCCGGAACGGTGAGCGGCTCCGGGAAGCCCGAGGAGCCCGGGAAGCCCGAGTAGCCCGGGACCGGGGGCGGTGCGGCGGGAGCCGTTCCGGGAACCGCGTCCGGGACCGCGTGATGCACGGCGCGGGCCGGGTCGGATGACGCGCGGGCGCGGGACGGCGACGGTGGCCCCGGGCGAGCCCCCCGTAACCCGCCCGGGGTGTCACCGGGGATGCCCCGGGCGCGGTCGGCGTGCGCCGGGGCGTGACAGGGGCCCGGCCCCGGGGTGTCGCCCCTGGGTCGGGCCCCTCGTATGGGGAGGCCGCGCCTACAGGTTGCCGCGCTTCTCCTGCTCGCGCTCGATCGCCTCGAACAGGGCCTTGAAGTTGCCCTTGCCGAAGCCCATCGAGCCGTGGCGCTCGATCATCTCGAAGAAGACGGTCGGGCGGTCCTGGACCGGCTTGGTGAAGATCTGCAGCAGGTAGCCGTCCTCGTCGCGGTCCGCGAGGATCTTCAGCTCCCGCAGCTCGTCGATCGGGACGCGGGTGTCGCCGACCCACTCGCCGAGCGTGTCGTAGTACGCGTCCGGCACGGAGAGGAACTCGACGCCGGCGGCGCGCATGGCGCGCACGGTGGCGACGATGTCGTTGGTGGCGAGGGCGATGTGCTGGACGCCGGGGCCGCCGTAGAACTCGAGGTACTCGTCGATCTGCGACTTCTTCTTCGCGATCGCCGGCTCGTTGATCGGGAACTTCACCTTCTTGGTGCCGTCCGCGACCACCTTGGACATCAGGGCCGAGTACTCGGTCGCGATGTCGTCGCCCACGAACTCCTTCATGTTCGTGAAGCCCATGACGTTGTTGTAGAACTCGACCCACTCGTTCATCTTGCCGAGCTCGACGTTGCCGACGCAGTGGTCGATGGCCTGGAAGGTGCGCTTGGTCGGGGGCTCGACGATCGGGGCGGCGGCGGTGTAGCCGGGGAGGTACGGGCCGTCGTAGCCGGAGCGGTCGACGAGGGTGTGGCGGGTCTTGCCGTACGTGGCGATGGCGGCGAGGACGACGGTGCCGTGCTCGTCCTTGAGCTCGTACGGCTCGACGAGGCCGGTGGCGCCCTGCGCGACGGCGTGGGCGTAGGCGGCGCGCGCGTCCGGGACCTCGATGGCCAGGTCGATGACGCCGTCGCCGTGCTGGGCGACGTGCTCGTCGAGGAAGTGGCCCCAGTCGGTGGAGGCCTTGATGACGGAGGTGAACACGAACCGGGCGGAGCCGTTGGTGAGGACGTACGACGCCGTCTCCCGGCTGCCGTTCTCCGGTCCGGAGTAGGCGACGAGCTTCATGCCGAAGGCCGTGGAGTAGTAGTGCGCGGCCTGCTTGGCGTTGCCGACGGCGAAGACGACCGCGTCCATTCCCTTGACCGGGAAGGGATCGGCCTCACGCGCGGTGGAAGGGGTGTGATCGATGGTCTCAGTCATGGGAGCAGGGTCGCGCTGCTCGTCAGGCTGCGCAATAGTTTCTTGTTCTGCTGGTCAATCTGTACAGCACCGGGGCAGGATGAGCGAGCGACTTGTACATCATGACCATCGGGAGGCCTCCATGGCGATCGATCATCTGGACGGCCGGCTGATCGCGCTGCTCGCGCGCGAGCCGCGGATCGGGGTCCTGGAGGCCTCGCGGCGGCTCGGCGTGGCGCGCGGCACGGTCCAGGCGCGTCTCGACCGGCTCCAGTCGAACGGGGTCATCCGCGGTTTCGGCCCCCAGGTCGACCCCGCCGCCCTCGGGTATCCGGTGACCGCGTTCGCCACCCTGGAGATCAAGCAGGGGCAGGGCGCGGACGTCCGGGGGCATCTGGCGACCGTCCCCGAGGTCCTGGAGCTGCACACGACGACCGGTCACGGCGACATGCTGTGCCGGCTCGTGGCCCGCTCCAACGCCGATCTCCAGCGGGTGATCGACCGGGTCGTCGGCTTCGACGGCATCGTGCGGGCGTCGACCGCGATCGTCATGGAGAACCCGGTCCCGCTGCGGATCATCCCGCTGGTGGAGCAGGCGGCGGAGGACGTGGAGCCGCCGCGGTAGGGCGCGTCCTCGTCGCGTCCGCTTGCCGCGTTCGTCCGACGCCGACTCTCCTCGCAGTCCCTCCTCGCAGCCCCTCCTCGCAGTCCCTCCTCCAGTCCCTCCTCTCAGCCCGCCCCCTCAGGCCCCCTCCCCCCTCTCAGTCACTCGTTCGAATGAGTTGCAAAGGAGTTCTGCAAAAAACCCTTGCAGAATTTCCTCTGCAACTTCTACGGTGATGCCATGTCCGAGAACGAGACCGAGCAGGAGAAGACCGGGCCGGTGCCCTCCGGGAACCGTGTCCTCGACCCGCGTTCCCTGCGGGCCCTCGCACATCCCCTGCGCATCCAGATGCTGCGCGCCCTGCGCCACCACGGCCCGGCCACCGCGTCCCGGCTGGCCGAGCGGCTCGGCGAGTCCAGCGGCGCCACCAGTTACCACCTGCGCCGGCTCGCCGCCCACGGCTTCGTCGAGGACGCGCCGGAGCTCGGCAAGGGCCGGGAGCGCTGGTGGAGAGCCGCCCAGCAGGGCACGGCCTTCGACGCGTCGCTGCACAAGAACCCCGACCCCGAGGTCCAGGGCGCCGTCGAGGTCTTCCTCCACGAGATCGCGAACATCCACACCCAGGAGCTCAACACCTACCTCGGCACCCGCCACCAGTTCGACGAGGTCTGGCGGGACTCCTCCGACATGAGCGACTTCACGCTCCACCTCTCGCCGGAGCGCGCCCACGAGCTCAACACGAGAATCCACGACCTGATCGAGGAGTACCGGGTCGCCGGCGAACCCGAGGGCGCTGAGACCCGACGGATACGGATGCACCTGCACGCCTTCCCGCAGGACGGCGTCAACTGACGTAGCGCGCACCGCCATTGCCTGGCCGCACGCGACACCCGGCCGAACCCGAGTCGAACCCGAGCCGAGACCGAGCCGACGTCGAGACCCGAGCCGACGTCGCCACGGCCACCGCCACCGCCACCGCCACGGGAGCCGACACCGACACCCGAGCCGACACCGACACCGACACCGACACCGACACCGACACCGACACAGGAGCCGAATCCGAAACCGGGGGGAACCACCGTGCCCGTGCCCGACTCGTCACGCCCACAGCCGCTCGCACACCCGCCCGCGGGCGCCCGCTCGCGACTGCCGCTGGCCGCCGTCTTATCCGCCAACGCCGTTTCCATCAGCGGCAATTCGCTCACCCTCATCGGCGTCCCGTGGTTCGCCCTGGAGACCACCGGCAGCGCCGCCAAGGCCGGCCTGGTCGCCTTCTGCGCCGCCGCGCCCGTCGTGCTCTCCGCCCTCGCGGGCGGCCCGGTCATCGACCGGATCGGCCGGCGCCGTGTCTCCGTCGCCTCCGACCTTGTCTGCGCCCTGGCGCTCGCCGCGATCCCGCTGCTCAGCCGGGCCGGACTGCTGCAGTTCTGGATGCTGTGCGCGCTGATGGCCGTCACCGGCCTGTTCCACGCGCCCGGCGAGACCGCCCGCCACGTCCTCGTTCCCGACCTGGCCCGGCACTCCGGCACCCCGCTGGCCCGCGCCGCCAGCCTCTACGACGCCGTCTCGCGCGGCGCGCGGATGACCGGAGCCGCAATCGGCGGCCTGCTCGTGGCGCTGATGGGCGCCGACACCGTGCTGTACGTCGACGCCGCTACCTTCCTGGCCTCCTCGCTGCTCGTCCTCACGGGCCTGCGCGGCGTCCCGTCGGCCGAACCCCTGCGCGACGCACCGGCGTTGAACCTCGCCACCTACCGCGCCGACCTGCGCGAGGGCTACTCCTTCCTGCTGCGCACCCGGCTGCTGCTGGCCGTCAACCTCATGGTGATGATCACCAACGGGCTCGCCCTGAGCTGGAGCTCGGTGCTGCTGCCGATCCACGCCCGCGAGGAACTCGGCGGCTCCGCAGCGCAGGGCCTGCTGGTCGCCGTCTTCGGCGGCAGCGCCCTCGCCGGCGCACTGCTCTACGGCGCGATCGGGACCCGCTTCCCGCGCAGGCCCGTCTTCACCGCGGGCTTCCTGATATCCACCGCGCCCATCCTCACCGCCGCGTTCACCGACACCATCCCGCCGATGCTCGTGGCGGCGGCGCTCGGCGGGCTGGGCGCCGGTGTCCTCAACCCGATCCTGACGGTCGCCTTCTACGAGGTGGTGCCCGAGGAACTGCGCAGCCGCGTCGGCAGCGCCAGCACGGCCTCCGTGCTGCTCACCACTCCGCTCGGCGGCCTGACCGCCGGCCTGCTGGTCGAGAGCGTGGGAATCACGGCGGCACTGCTCGTCGTCGGCGGCGCGTTCCTCCTGGCCACCCTGTCGCCGCTGCTGTTCCCGGTCTGGCGTGAACTGGACGCCCCGGCCGCGGGCAGGCGAGCCACGGGGAAGGGAAAGGTCTCCGGCAGTTCGACCGGTCCGGACGGTTCAAGCGGCCCTGGCAGCTCGACCGGTCCGGACGGCCCAAGCGGCCCTGGCGGCTCAAGGGATCCTGGCGGCTCAAGGGGTCCTGACGGCCCCAGCGGGCCTGGCGGCGCTAGCAGCTCGGGACCTGCGACTCCTGACCCTGTTCCAGCGCCCGGAGGGACGACACCGCGTCGTTGAGCGTGGTCACCGGGATCAGCCGCAGCCCCTCCGGCTGCTCGGCCTGGGCGTCGGAGCACTCGGCCTTCGGCACCAGGAAGACCGTGGCGCCGTCCCGGGCGGCGGCCTGGGTCTTCAGGGACACGCCGCCGACCGCGCCGACCGTTCCGTCCGGCTCGATCGTGCCGGTACCGGCGATCGTGCGGCCGCCGGTCAGCTCGCCGCCGTCGCCGTCCCCGTCGATCTTGTCGACGATGCCGAGGGAGAACAGCAGCCCGGCGCTGGGGCCGCCGACGTCGGCGAGGTGGAGGGTGACCTTCACCTTCTTCGGGTCCAGCTTCAGATAGCCGAGGGCGGCGAGGGTCGCCGCGTCCTGGGACTCCTTCATCTGGCCCAGGTTGTGCTGCTCGATCTCCTCGTCGGACTTGCCCGACGGGTAGACCGAGGACTTCGGCAGCACGGCGCGGTCGGTGCGGAACCAGGCGTCGGCCACGTCCGCCAGGTCGAGCGACGTCGACGGCCCGGTCGCCAGGATCGTCGTCATCAGCATCCGCCCCTGGGTCGGACGGACCGGGACACCGCTGACGGTGATCACCTCGCGGCCCTGGTCCTTGCCGAGGACGTCGGCGGTCGTACCGGGCTGTGCGATGGCGTACGGCAGCGGCGCCAGCCCGGCGACCGCGAACAGCGCGGCGACGGGCAGGGCGCAGAGCGCGAGGGCACGGGTGCGCGGAAGACCGGCAAGACGGGAAAGCACGCCCCCAATCTACTGGGCCCCCGCCCGGCCTCCGCGCCGCCGGGCCTGCGGCGGGGGCCGGCCGGAAGCCGGGTGCGGGTCTACGGCCGCCGGCGGGCGGCGGGCAGGTGGCGGTCGGCGGGCAGGCGGCGGACGGCGGGCAGGTGGCGGGCGAAGAAGGTCGCCGTCCGCTGCCGCAGCGCCGCGAGTGTGGCGACCGGGTCGCCCGTGCCGACGAGCGCGGCACGGGCCTCGGACGTCATCAGGCCGAGGGCGTGGAGGCGCGGGACCAGTGAGCCGTAGTCGGTGAACGCCCAGTGGTTCGCGTCGGCGAGCAGCTCGCGGCGGCCGGGTACGCCCGCCCAGGAGGACACGACACGGCCCGCCTCGGCGAACCCGTCGGTGCGGAGGAGCAGCAGCGGCCGGTCGAAGCCGGTCGGCCGCGGCTCCCGGTCGAGGAAGCCCTCCAGGTTCGCCACCGCGCCGACCCGGCGGTCGCCCTGGGCCGCGTACACCACCGCCGTGCCGCCCGCGGAGTGCCCGTACATGCCGATCCGGGCCGCGTCCGTGATCCGCGCGAGCGGCGGCTCGCCGAGCCGTCCCCGGACGATCCGGTCGACGACGAGACGGAGGTCGGCGATGCGGGTGTCGGTCATCGTGCGGAAGGTCTCCGGGTCCGGCGGCCCGGTCAGCACGGTCCTCCGCATCCCGGTCGGCAGCTCCACCTGGGTGGCGTCGCCGGGGTGGTCGACGAGGACGACCACCCGACCGTGGCTCGCCAGGTCCTCGGCGAGGCTCGTTCCGAGGGTGCGGGAGTCGCCGCCGCCGGGCGAGTACAGCAGCACCGGCCGCCGGCCCGGCAGCGGCGGCGCGCCGACGTGCCCGTGGGTCAGGACCGCGCCCCAGTCCACCACGCCCGGCTCCGGCAGCCCCGGGTGGACGTGCGGCGCGTACCCGGAGAAGACCCCGGCTTCGGCCGGGGTGAGCTGGGGTGCCCGGCGGAAGCCCCGTACCGAACGGGCCGGGTACAGGACGGTCAGCATCAGTTCCCGTACGCCGCCCACCCAGGGGTCGGTACGGGCCGGGTCGGTCAGATGGACGGTGCGCAGGCCCAGGGGGTACGGGCCGGTGGGCGCGGGCAGCCGCAGCAGCGGTTCACGGCCGTGGCCGGGCGCGGACGAGGCGGTGGGCACCGCGGTGGCCGTCTTCGTGCCCGGGCCCGTTGCCGGGTACGCGCCCGCGGGCAGCAGAGCGGTGGCGGTCCCGAGCAGGGCACCTTGGAGCAGAGTGCGTCGAGAGGTCATACGGGCATGCTGGGCGCGGGCCCCGCGGTGGTGCGAGGCTTCAGGACCTGGCCGAAAGGCTTGTGGAAGACGAGGAGTCGTGCGGCGTGCGGGTGCGGACACGGGGGACGGCACTGCGCGTCCATGTCACGGCGGACGACCTCGCCCGGGTGCGCTTCGCGCCCCGCCCGGCCCCGCTCCAGGAACTGCACGCCGCCCTGACGACGGCGCTCGCCCCGCTGCCCGGGCCTCCCTCGGCCCTGCTCAGGCCCTGGCGCGCCCGCGTCCTGCGCTCGCTCCCGGCCGCCGCCGAACCGTTGGCCGCCCTGGTGCCGGCGGGCCGCCCGCCGTCCTTCCTCGACGTGCTCGGCGACACCCTGCCGGACGCGTTCGAGCGGATCCGCGCCACCGGCCCCGGCGTCGTGCGCTCGGAGCTGGAGCGGGTGTACGGGAAGCTGCCCGCGCCCTCCTGGCTCCGGGGCCTGTACGCGGGCGAGGAGACCGCCTGGCGCTCCGTGCACCGCGCCCAGCGGGCCGCGTACGAGACGGTCCTCGCACCGGTCTGGCCCGTCGTCCAGGACCTCCACCGCGAGGAGTTCACCCGCTACGCCCTGGCGACGGCCGAACACGGCGTGGCAGCCGCGCTGACGGCCCTGGCCCCGGGCAGCAGGCTGCACGGGGGCGTGTGGGAGTGGGAGGGGGAGGGGGAGGGGGGTCAGCGGTGGGATCGGGGGTGGGGTCGGAGGCACGGGGAGGACGGTGGGTCCGGGGCGGTGGGCCCGGCGTCGGGCGAGCCGGTCCGGGAGGTCCGGCTCGGCGGTCGCGGGCTCGTCCTGCTGCCGACCTTCCACCACCCGGCGGGCCCGCTCCTCCAGGACCTCCCGGGCCGCCCTGTGGTCCTCACGTACCCGGCGGGCCCTGGCCTGGGGCTCCCGCCCTCACCAGAGGGCGTTCAGGACCCGTACGAGGCCCTGGCAGGCGTTCTCGGGCGCACCCGCGCCGAAGCCCTCCGTGTCCTCGCCGAGCCCCGCACCACGTCGGCCCTGGCCCGCGCGCTGAAGGTCAGCAACGCGACGGCCTCGGCCCACGCGGCGGCCCTGCGGGCGGCGGGCCTGGTGACGACCGCGCGGACGGGCCGTTCGGTGAGCCACGAGAGAACACCCCTGGGCGGACTGCTCGCGGCCACCGGCGTCGCCGAAGCGCCCGTGCCCCGCGCCCCAAAGCCGTAACCGATCCGCCGACGCCGGAGGGCGGGGGCGGGAGGCAGGGGCGGGGGCGGGGCGGCGGCCCGGGGGGACCGGCACCCGCCCGGCGACCGCCGGGCCACCTCAGCGCGTCGGCCACCTCAGCGCGTCGGCTACCTCAGCGCGTCGGCGACCTCGCGGGCCGCGTCGACGACGCGGGGGCCCACGCGCTCCGGGACGGCGTCGGCGAGCATGACGACGCCGACGCTGCCCTCTATGCCGGTGACGCCGACCAGGGGCGCGGCGGCGCCGCTGGCGCCGGCTTCCAGCTCGCCGTGGGTGAGCGTGTAGCCGGGGTCGATGAGCTCGCCCTGGCGGGCGGCGAGGATCGCCCGGCCGGCCGCCCCGCGGTCCAGCGGGTGCCGGAACCCGGCGCGGTAGGCCACGTGGTAGTCGGTCCAGGTGGGTTCGACGACGGCGACCGCCAGCGCCTCCGCCCCGTCGACGAGGGTCAGGTGCGCGGTGGCGCCTATGTCCTCGGCGAGCGAGCGCAGCGCGGGCAGCGCGGCCTCCCGCACGAGCGGGTGCACCTGCCGGCCCAGGCGCAGCACGCCGAGCCCGACCCGGGCGCGGCCGCCGAGGTCACGGCGGACCAGGGCGTGCTGCTCGAGGGTGGCGAGCAGTCGGTAGACGACGGTCCTGTTCACACCGAGTCGGTTGGACAACTCGGTGACGGTCAGGCCGTGGTCGGTGTCGGCGAGCAGCTTGAGGACTCTGAGTCCCCGGTCGAGCGTCTGGGAGGTCTCCGCGGTCACGACGCCCTCTCCTTCGGAGTGAGTGACGGCGGACTCGTACGGAAGCTGCGACACCGGTCCCATCGGCGACGCACGTCAGAGGCCGCCGGCAGGACGGGGCACACCGGCTGCGCTCCGCGGCGGCGCTGCCACGGGGCGTTTGCTTGAGCCGGGACAGTAGCGGCGTGCTCCGCTCAGCGGAAGACCTCGTCCAGAATCCGGGCGCGTGCGACCGGATACGGGCGGTTCGGGACCTAAGTCGGCCGAACGCGGGACTTTGGCTGACAAGACGACCCGCGGGGAGCTCGTAGCGTGGAGGAAGCGAGGTACCGCCGTGGGGGCTGGTTCCTCGCCGCCGCTCCCGCTTCCTCGCGGGACGGGACGAGGCCCGTACGCCGCCTCTGCGTACGGGCCTCGGCCTTCCTCGCGCACGTTCCCGCGGGCTTCATGCGGGCTCACTCGGGGCTCGCTCGGCTTCTCGCGGGCTCCTGCGGACTCCGACGGACACCTGCGCGCTCTCGCGGACCTTCCCGCAGGCTCCTGCGGGCTCCTGCGGACTCACTCGGCTTCTCGCGTTTGCTCGCACGCGTTCTCGAACGCCTTCCCCCGCGCGGTGCCGCCGCGCCCCGGCGCGCCTTCTCACCCGCGTCCCCGCAGCGTCCCCGCACGCCTACACACGCGCGTCCCCGCAGCATCCCCGCACGCCTTCTCACGCGCGCTCCCGCCGCCTTCCCGCAGCGTTCCCGAACGCGATCTTGCGTGTGTTCCCGGCGCCTTCTCGGGGCGTTCCCGCACGCGGTCTCGGCGCGCTCCCGGACACGATCTCGTGCGCGGTCTCGGCGCGCTCCCGCACGCGATCTCGTGCGCGATCTCGTGCGCGATCTCGTGCGCGAACCCGCACACGACCTCCTGCGCGTTCCCGCCGCCTTCCCGCACGCCTTCCTCCACGTGAGCTCGCGCGATCCCGCGCGATCCCGCACGATCCCGCACGATCCCGCGCGATCCCGCACGAGCTCACGTGATCCCGCGCGCGGGATCACCGCATGCGGGTCGCCCACTCCTGGACCTTCTTGATCCGCTCGCGGATCTGCCCCGCCGTCGCCTCCGCGCTCGGCGGGCCGCCGCAGACACGCCGCAGCTCGGTGTGGATCACGCCGTGCGGCTTGCCGCTCTGGTGCACGTACGCGCCGACCATCGTGTTGAGCTGCTTGCGCAGTTCGAGCAGTTCCTTGTGGGAAACGACGGGCCGCCGCTCCGCCGGAAGCTCCAGCAGATCGGCCTCGGCGTCCGGCTTCTTGCGGCTGTGCGCGATCTGCCGGGCCTGCCGCTTCTGCAGCAGCAGCTGCACCTGGTCGGGTTCGAGGAGCCCGGGGATGCCGAGGTAGTCCTGCTCCTCCTCGCTGCCGGGGTGGGCCTGCATGCCGAACTCGGCGGCGTTGTAGAGGACGCGGTCGAAGACGGCGTCGGACTCCAGCGCCTCGAAGGGCAGCATGTCCTGCTCGCCGGTGTCCTCGTCCTGTTGCTTCTCCGCCTCCGCCATCTCCTTCTCGGACTCGGCGTACGGATCCTCCTCCTCGCCCTCCTTCTTCGGCCGGTCGAGGACGTGGTCGCGCTCGACCTCCATCTCGCCGGCGAAGCCGAGGAGGCTCGGGATGGTGGGAAGGAACACGGACGCGGTCTCGCCGCGCCTGCGGGATCGCACGAAGCGGCCGACGGCCTGCGCGAAGAACAGCGGCGTCGAGATCGTGGTCGCGTACACGCCGACGGCGAGCCGCGGCACGTCGACGCCCTCGGACACCATGCGGACCGCGACCATCCAGCGGTCGGTGTTCTCGCTGAACTCGTCGATCCGGCCGGAGGCACCGGCGTCGTCCGAGAGGACGACGGTGGCCTTGGTGCCGGTGATCTCACGGATGAGCTTGGCATACGCGCGCGCCGAGTCCTGGTCGGAGGCGATGACGAGACCGCCGGCGTCCGGGATGGACTTCCGCACCTCGGTGAGCCGCTGGTCGGCGGCGCGCAGCACGTTGGGCATCCAGTCGCCGCGCGGGTCGAGGGCGGTGCGCCAGGCCTGGGAGACGGCGTCCTTGGTCATCGGCTCGCCGAGGCGGGCGGCGATCTCGTCGCCGGCCTTGGTGCGCCAGCGCATGTTGCCGCTGTACGAGAGGAAGATGACCGGCCGGACGACGCCGTCGCCGAGGGCGTTCCCGTAGCCGTAGGTGTAGTCGGCGGAGGACCGCCGGATCCCGTCGTTGCCCTCCTCGTACGTGACGAAGGGGATCGGGTTGGTGTCGGAACGGAAGGGCGTGCCGGTGAGGGCGAGCCTGCGGGTCGCGGGCTCGAAGGCTTCGAGGCAGGCCTCGCCCCAGGACTTGGAGTCTCCGGCGTGGTGGATCTCGTCGAGGATGACGAGGGTCTTGCGCTGTTCGCTGCGGTTGCGGTGGAGCATGGGCCGTACGCCGACGCCGGCGTACGTGATGGCGATCCCGTCGTACTCCTTGCTGAGCGGCCCGGCGCTGTAGTCGGGATCGAGCTTGATCCCTATCCGCGCGGCGGCCGCCGCCCACTGCTTCTTCAGGTGCTCGGTGGGCGCGACGACCGTGACCTGCTGCACCACGTGGTGGTGCAGCAGCCAGGACGCCAGGGTCAGCGCGAAGGTGGTCTTGCCGGCGCCTGGCGTGGCGACCGCGAGGAAGTCACGGGGCTGCTCCTGGATGTACTTCTCCATCGCGCCCTGCTGCCAGGCTCGCAGCTTGTTGGCGGTGCCCCAGGGGGCGCGGCCGGGGAAGGCGGGAGAGAGGTGGTGTGAGGAGGTGGCGGTGGTAGTCACGATCTCCGGTTACGGTTCGACGCTCGTCCAGACGCTCGTCCAGATATGACAACCGGGCCACCTTACCGGTGCGGCCGCCGCGACCCGGCAGCATCACGCCCGTGCCACCGCCTCATGAGACGGTCCTCACAGCTCGCGCAAACGCCCCGCGATGTCGCGAATGTCCCTCAGGTCGCCGCTCGCCACGCCCACGACCAGCTCGTATGCCCGGTCGTGGTCGACGTCGTCGAGATCGACCTCGTGGAGGGAGAGGAAGACGGCGGTCGAGAGCCAGGCGGCGCGTTTGTTCCCGTCGACGAAGGGGTGGTTCGAGGCGAGCGCGTGCAGCAGCACGGCGGCCTGCTCGTACAGGTCCTGGTACGCGCTCTCGCCGAACATCCGGGCGCGCGGCCGGTGCACGGCGGACTCCAGGAGTCCGGGCGCGCGCAGCTCGGGGACGCCGCCGCCGGTGAAGGCGATACGGGCGATGTCCGCGACCTCGGCGACGGTGAGGAACCGGACGTCGCTCATTCTCCGAGCCTCCTCAGCAGGGCGCCGTGCTTCAGGGCGAGCCGCATGGCCTCGTGCCGTACGAGGGTGGCCTCGAACCTCACGTACCGCTCCACGGCCTCGCCGGCGAGCTCCTCGACGGAGAGCCCGCGGGCGTCGGCGAGATCGGCCAGCTCGCCGGCCAGCCGGTCGCCGAGGGGGAGGGCGAGGGTGCCGAGGTGGGTGCCGGCGGGGGTGTCGGGGCCGACGTCGATGGGGGCGTCGGGGGCGGGGCCGACGCCCGTGGGGGCGTCGGAGTCGGTGTCGTGGCGCATGCGGGGACGGTAGTGGGGGCACGGGGGCGGGGGCGACGGCTTTTCCGCTCCCACCCCGCCGGTCAGGCCTCCTGTCGGGCGCCGGCGCCCGTGTCCGTACGCGCACCCAGCCGGGTCGCGACCCAGCAGCCGATGGCGGCGACGCCGGCCATGGGCAGGAAGACGGCGGCGAAGGCGGCGGGATGGGACGCGCCGGTGGCGGCGGCCGCGCCGGCCTCGGTGACGGCGTGCCCCACCGCACCTCCGCCGAGCGCGGCGAAGGCGGCGCCGCCTGCGGCGAGCAGCAGGACGTTGGAGAGGCCATCGGAGATCTGCAGGGCGGCGGAGTTCGCGCCCGCCTCCTCCGGCGCCGACAGCTTGAGGAGCAGCACGCTGGTCGAGGCGATGACCATGCCCATGCCGAAGCAGCCGAAGGCCCAGGCGACCGCGACGGTCCAGGCCGGCACGCCCGGGATCAGGACGCTGGGCGCGGCCGCGACCGACGCGGCGACGAGCACCATGCCGACGACGACGAGCCGCTCGCGGTACGGCTCGGTGCGGGGCCGGGACTGGACCCAGGAGCCGAGCGCCCAGGTGAGGCCGCCGACGGCGAGCGAGAGCCCGGCGAGGGTGGGGCTGAGGCCGCGCTGGGTCACGAGCATCAGGGGCACGAAGGACTCGGCGGCGATGAAGGAGCCGGCGGCGACGCCGCGCAGCAGGACCACGGACGGCAGTCCGCGCGCCGCACGGTAGGTGCCGCGCGGAAGCAGTCCGCGGACGGCGGGGACGAGGAGCGCGGCGCCGAGGGCCGCGGGCAGCAGGGAGAGCCAGCGGAGCTCCTGGCCGGCGTACTGGAGGAGGGCGGCGCCGGAGGAGATCGCGAGGGCGAGCCGGATCCGCCGGCGGTCCCATGGGGCGACGGGGGCGCCGGGGTCGGTGGGTCCGGAGGCGGTGCGCCGGATGGCGGGCAGGGCGAGCGCGAGCGGGAACACGACGAGGGCCGGGATGCCGACGAAGACCCAGCGCCATCCCAGGTGCTCGGTGATGGTTCCGGAGGCGAGCGGTCCGACGACGGAGGGGACGACCCAGCTGGCGGCGAAGGCGGCCATGATCGAGGGCCGGAGGTGCTCCTCGTAGGCGCGGCCGATCACGACGTACAGCGCGACGATCACCAGCCCGCCGCCCAGCCCCTGGACGCCGCGCCCCAGGACGAACAGCCACATGGCGCCGGCGGTCCCGGACAGCAGCAGCCCGGCCGCGAAGCAGCTCATGCCGACGGTCAGCGGCCCGAGCGGCCCGCCGCGGTCGGACCACTGACCGGAGAGGACCATGCCGAAGAGGCTGGTGGTGAAGTACGCGGAGAAGGCGAAGGCGTAGAGCGGCACGCCGTTCAGCTCCCGGGCCGCCACGGGCATGGCGGTCCCGACGGCGGTCGCCTCGAAGGCGATCAGCAGGACGACGGAGACGATCCCGATGCTGAGCGCCCGGTGCGCCCGGTCGAGCACGGATCCGCCGCCGACGACACCGGACGCCACGGCGGCGGGCTGCGGCGCGACGGCGTCGGTCTCGATCTCGGTGTCGGCGTCCGCGTCGCGCGGTTCGAGGGCACTCATACGCCCCAGAGTAAGGGCCGTACCGACAGATGGCCCCTGTCGTGAGGCGTATCCCTCCTGCCCCGCTGGTCCTACGACCATGAACACAACATGGCAGTCGTGTTGCACCCGGACCCCAACCATTGAGCTCCCCGCTCACCCCCGCCTAACGTCTTCCTCGTCACCACCGCGACACCGCGACACCGCAACACCGCGACACCGCAACACCGCAACACCGCACCAAGGTGCGACCACGACCGTGTGCCCGAGTGGTTGAGGGGCTCGCCTGCAAAGCGAGTTACGTGGGTTCGATTCCCGCCACGGTCTCGAAGAAGCAGCACCGCAGGGCCGGACCTCCCAGGAGATCCGGCCCTGCGGTGCTTCTCGCGCTTCTAGTCCGGGCGCGGCCGGAACACGGGCTTGTCCGGGAGCCCGGCGTTGTTCTCGCACCCGAGCTTCTTGACTACGGCGAGGGTTACGGAATGGAGGACGGTGAGGTTGGCTTCGCGGATGGGTGGGGTGTCGGGGAGTTTGACCTCTTCGACGAGGAGCCTCCCGTCGATTTGAGCAGGCCGCTCTTGAGATCCTTTGAGCTGGGGACTGACACATTGGACGAACAGATACGCCGCCTCAGGTCCGGTCATCGCCTCCCTGCCCAGAAGGTAGGGGTGCAGCCCGTCTGGGCGGATCTCTCCGAACAGGTCGCTGTCGTCGTAGCGGCTGAAGCTGATGTCGATCCGGCCTGGGGCACCTGCGGCACCTGCACGGCACATCCTGCGAGCTCGCGAGCGTAGCCCGCCCTCTTCGTAGTCCTCGGTCAACTGCGTCGCGATTCGATCCAAGCCGCCCTTCGGGCCATGGTCGAACCTCGCAGTCCGCAGGACTGCCTCAAGGGCACGGGCCGCAGCAGGCGAAAGTGCGTCATCGCACTGCTGCGCAGCTGTGACCCGCTGCTCCTCCGGCTCGTCGTTTCCCCCACAGGAAGTGAGCATCACGCAAACCGCCAGCCCCGCGGCAATGGACACGATCGCCCTCTTCGTCTTTTTCTCCGTCACGTGATCAACCAGTCTCCGGGGCGTTTCCGGTCTGGCCCGACAGCGAGTTCCCCTTCGCGTATCCGCCGTCGACGGACTCGATGAGATCCTGCTTGAAGTCACCGCTCACGCGAGACCGGTGCTGCTTGACGAAGTTCTCCGTAGGCGATTCGGCGCTGCACCTGCCGGCCTCGTAGATGGTGCTCTTGTCCTCGTGGATCTTGTCCTCCGTCGCGTCCTTGTGCTGCTCGACGGACTTTTCGGACCAGTCGCCGATGACCTGCCCGGCCAGAGTTTCCATGGCACCCGAACCGGTGTCGACCGCCAACGGCACGAGGATCGCGGCGGCGCCGGCAGCCGCGGCCGTGGCGGGCAGGAAGGCGACGCCCGCCGCGATGGCGGTCGCAGTCCCGAACTCCACCCAGGCTGCCTTCTTCTCCTGCGCCTTCTCGAAGTCCTCATGAGCCTTCATACCCTCGGCCTCGACCTGCTTGGCGCGAGATTCGTCCAATGTCCCCTGAAGAGTGGCTCCGGTGCGCGCAGCCTCTCGCGCAGCCGCCTCGTCGATGCGGCCGTCTTCACTGACCTGTGCCTCCAGCACGCTGGTGGTGTACAGGCGCTCGGCCGTCGACACCGTGGCGTACGCATCCGGATGCTGTCCCAGGACACTCAGGAAGTCGACCGCCCGCTCGCGACCGAACTTTGCGTGCGCGGCGCCGTTGGCATCGGGCGCGAACGCACTTCCCGGATCGTTCCCCACCAATGCCCAGTTGAGGTCGTCGATATAGCCGGCCCCCATGGTGCCCAGGCTGTCCGCCATGGCGGACTGGTGTTTCTGGAGGAGTCCGGCGTCGCCGCCGTACTTTGTCACGACGGCACTCATGATCGCGGCCGACGTGGCATCCCGCCGCAACTCCGGCCTCGGCTCGTCCCACGCGTGGCCCAGGGTCGCCGCCTCCAGCGCGTGGCCCAGTGCGTCCGGCATGTAGTCAGCCGCCTGCTTGGCGCGGCCGGGGTCGAGGCCGTCGACGTCGGCGGAGTACGCGTACTTCTCGTTGGCGAAGAAGTCGAGGTAGCTGCGGATGGGTCCGCCGTCCTTGTCCTTGCCCAGGTCGAGTGTGCCCCCGACGCTGCCGTCCCTCTCGTACGCCGTCGGCGTGGCCGAGAAGAACTGCTTCGCGGCCTCCGGGCTGTGGCCCAGCGCCTCCAGCACCGGGATCACCGGGTCGAATCCGGAGCCGTTGACCCCGGACGGGTTGTACGGGTCCCTGATCCAGCCGCCGGCGTTCTGGGCGAAGAAGTGCGGGTCCCTGCCGTGGAGTTGGGTGACATGTTCGGCGATGGGGACCAGGAACTCGGGGTCGTAGTCGCCGTTGCGCAGAATGCCGCCGAGGAGCTGGTAGCCGTACGCCGGGCTGTTGTCGTTCGGGGACAGCGGAATGCGCTGGGTGCCCAGCTTCCGCAGCTCGGCCGACCACTGCTCGGTCCACCGGTCGCCGCCCTCCGTGGCGGTGGCCAGGCTGACGCCCAGGTTCTTCTGCAGGGCCTGGACGTCGGCCAGGCGCTGCTTGTCCGGCGCCGACGGGTTGTCGCCGTACGTGTCGGTGGAGAGCTGCCCGAAGAACTCCAGCGCGCCCCTCGGGCCGAGGCCGTCGTAGAAGGTCCTGGAGAAGGCCTTCGAGTCCTTGTTGTCGGCCAGCAGTTCGTTGAGGCGCACCAGCTCCGCGTGGGAGATGTCCCGGCCCTTCTTGGCCAGGTCGATCGCGCGCTGCGCCTCCTCCGCGTCGAGGCTGGTGTACTTCGGGGCGCTGAAGTTGTGCTTGTCGCCGGTGATGTCGGCCCGTAACGCGTTCGAGCACGCTTCGTCGGCGTCGTCGCAGCTGTCGATCACGGCGTTGATGCGCCGCTGCATGGCCGCGATCGCCTCGCGCCGCCTGAGGTCGAACGTCTCCGGGGATTCGGGGTCGCGGGCGACGGCATCCCGGGCGACGGAGTAGCGGGCCTCCACCGTCCCGTCACTCCTGACGAGGAGGCCGGCGTGCGGGGCCTCCGTCTCGACGATCCTGATCAGGTCGTCCTTGGCCTTCTTGAAGGCCTGGTAACCGTCCCGGAGGATCCTGTGGATGCCGTCCGCCGCCTTGGCCGCGTCCGCGAACTCCTTGGCGGTCTTGTCGATGAACGGCTTCGTCACCTCGGCGTTCACGCCCCGCCAGTCCTCGG
>NZ_SDOY01000178.1:21766-33471 GCF_004117935.1 Streptomyces roseicoloratus
GCTCCCCCGCCTACGTGAAGTACTCGTTGATCTTGGACACGGCGAGTGCCGCCTTGATCTCCTCGTCGTCCCTCGCGTGCGCGGTCGCGCTGTGGTCGAGGTGGTTGGAGATGTGCGCGCAGGCGTCCAGCAGCGTGCGGAGCTGGGAGGCCCAGGTCTCCTGCACGGTCGTCAGGGCCGAGCCGGTGCGGAAGGCGTTCCTCGACAGTCCGGTCGCCGCGTCCGACGTGTCGGTACGGGCGTGGTTGCCGTCCTTCGCGAGCCTGCCGTTCAGCTCGTACGCGGCATGGCCGACGGCCCCGAGGTGGTCCTGGCGGACGGCGAGGTCGGCACCCCCGGACCCACCGCCGGATCCGGAGCCGGCCTGGCCGGCGGGCAGCCCGTTCACCCGCATGCCGACGCGGGTCGCGGCGGCGGCGCGCTCGACCGCCCACTCCTCCTCGAACGACACGACTCCCCCACTGTCAGCCACGCACGGGTCCATGGAGGATCCGGCGGCACCTTGCGTTGTCGGAGCGCCAGACGTTACTGCCGCATACCGCCGTGCAAAGCGGTCCGCGTCAACGTCACGCCGACCGCCGGCGGCGGCGCCGACGACCGGCGGAGGCCGCCGCACGACCGCCACCAGGAAGAACGAAGGCGGCCGTCGAGGAGGGCGCGATCGTCGGATCAGATGTGAACCCCTCTTATGAGGGGCTCCGCCGCGTCGCCGTCATGACGTACGCGCCACCGGCGACGGCACACCGTCCCGGACCCCCACCGGGTGCCCGGCCGCCTCCTCCTGTCCCCGGCCCCGCTCGCGTCCCCGCCCCTTGAGTAGGCTCTCCCTGCTCAGGCGAACAACAGGGGGAATTCGCTCATGGAACGGCCGTACCGTCTCGTCACGCGCCTGGACTCGACGCCCTCCGCCGCCACCGGCCCCCGTCCTCCGTACCGCCGCTTCGTCGCGCGTTCCCGGGACGGCGACCGTACGGTGCTCCTGACCGCCCCGCTGCCGGGCGCCGACCCGGCGCTGTTCCGCGCGGAGGCCGAGGCAGCGCAGCGGCTCGCCGTGCCGTGGACCCTACCCGTCACCGAGGTCGGCGGGGACGGCCAGCTCGGCGGGGACGGTCGGCTCGGCGGGGGCAATGAGCCCGGTGGGGCCAACGAGGCCGGTGGGGACAGCGGGTCCGGCGCGGGCAGCGGCAACGGCGCGGGCGGCGAGAGGCCTGCCGGTGCCGACGACCCCTGGTACATCAGCCCGTACGTCCCCGCCCTCCCGCTTCCCGTCGCGCTGGCCGTGCACGGCGCGCCCCTGCCGGAGGAAACGGTGCGGGTCATCGGTGCCGCCCTCGCCGAGACGCTCGCCGCGCTGCACGCGCAGGGCGTCACGCACGCGGGCGTCACGCCGGCCGCCGTCCTCCTCACCGCCGACGGCCCGCGGCTCACCTGCTTCGGCGCCGCCCGTACGACGGGCCAGGTCGAACGGGACGCCGCCCCGGAACGCGCCACGGGCGGGCGGCCCCGCCCGCCTGGCGACGTCCACGGACTCGGCACGGTCCTCGCGTACGCCGCGACCGGCCACACCGTCCCCGAGCGCGAGGAACTCCCACCGGCCCTGCGCCCCACGATCACCGCCTGCCTCACCCGCGAACCGGCCCACCGCCCGGCTGCCTCCGCGCTGTTCACCGCGCTCGCGCCGCCGAGCCCGCATGAGACGGTGCTCGGTTCGGCGTCCGCCCTGCTCACGCCCGGCTGGCTGCCGCCCCGCGTGGTGGCGGCCCTCGCCCGCCAGTCCGCGGCGCTCCTCGCGGCCGACTTCCCCTCCGCCGACGCGACGGCCGACGCGACGAAGGACCGCCCCGGCCACCCGGCGCTACACCAGCGGGGCTGAGAACAGCAGGGCTGAGACAGCAGGGCTGAGAACAAGGGCCCAGCCCGACGGCCGAGCCCCGACCCACGACCGTAAACCGCGCACCGCAGACCCCCCACCCCCCATCGCGCACCGCGGAACCCCCACCGCACACCGCACACCGCACCCCGCGACCGCCCACCACGCACCGCACGCCGCGCCCTACGAGCCGCAGCCCACCAGCCTCCAGCCCAGAAGCCGCCAACCCAGAAGCCCCGCACTCCAGAGCCCCAAGCCGAGAACCAAGAACCGAGAACCGAGAACCGACAACCACCCATGCTCTCCCCTCTCACCCACGACGACCCGGCCTCCATCGCCGCGTACCGTCTCCTCGCCCGCCTCGGTTCCGGCGGCATGGGGACGGTCTACCTGGCGCGCTCGCCGGGCGGCCGTACCGTCGCCCTGAAGACGCTGCACGCGCGCCTCGCCGCCGATCCGGCGTTCCGGGCCCGATTCCGGCTGGAGACGGACGCCGCCCGTGTCATCGGCGACCGACACGGCGCGGCGGTCTTCGACGCCGACCCGCTGGCCGAAACGCCCTGGCTGGCCACGGAGTACGTCCTCGGTCCGCCCCTCGACGACGCCGTCGCCCTGGCGGGGCCCCTGCCGGAGCCCACGGTCCGCGCCCTGGGCGGCGCGCTCGCCGGGGCGCTGCGGCAGCTGCACTCGTCCGACGTGGTGCACCGTGACCTGAAGCCGTCGAACATCCTCGTCACCGCCCACGGCCCCAAGCTGATCGACTTCGGCATCGCCCGCGCGGCCGGGGACGTGCACCTCACCACCACCGGCGCGGCGGCCGGCACGCCGGCCTACATGTCGCCTGAGCAGGCTTCGGGGCAGGAACACCCGCCCGCGGGCGATGTGTTCGCGCTCGCAGGCGTCCTGGTCTTCGCGGCGACCGGACGGCCGCCGTTCGGTACGGGCGCCCCGGCCGACCTCCTCTACCGCGTCCGGTACGCCGACCCGGACCCGGTCGCGCTCGACGCCCTGCCGCCGTCGCTGCGCCCGCTGCTGACCGCGTGCCTCGCGAAGGACCCGGCGGCCCGCCCGACCACCTCCGCCCTGGTCGACGGACTCCACGACGGGCACGGCGAGTTCGCCGACCACCTGCCGCCCCCGCTGCTCGCCGCGATAGCCCGCCGCGCCACCGACGTCTGGCACGCCCACCCGCCCCGCCTGCCGGCCCCCGCGGAGGACCCGTACGCGGGGTTCGGACAGTCAGGGTCCACGCATGGGGCCGCCGGCGACCACCCCGGCTCCTCTGGCCGCTCCAGGTCCACCAGGTCCACCAGCTCCTCCAAATCCTCCAAATCCTCCGCATCCTCCGGCTCCTCCCGCCTCACGACCCCCTCTGGCCCCGCCGGCCTCTCGCGTCGCCGACTGCTCGTCACGGGAGGCGGTTCGGTGCTCGGGCTCACCGGTGTGGGCGCGGGCGTGTGGGCCTGGCTGGGGCGCGGCGAGGGCGGAACGGGCGGAGGGGCCAACGCCTCCGGCGCGCCCTCCGGCGATCCCTCCGGCGCGTCGGGCGCGTCCGGCGCGCCGAAGGAGACCGGTCCCCTGCGGACCGCCTGGGTCAAGGACGCGGCGGAGGCCACCGGTTCGGCTCCGCCGATCGTCCGGGACGCCGCCGTGATCGTCATGTCCGAGAACGGCCTGAAGGGCCTGCGCGCCGCCGCGGGCGGCTTCGAGTGGACCGACATGTGGATCACTCACGAGCACCGGGTCGTCGCCGACCGCAGGAACGTCTACGGCCTGGTCGTCACCGCCGCCGCCGAGATGAGCATCCACGCGATCGACCCGAACACGGGGGAGAGGGAGCGCGAGCTCGTCGACCTCAAGGAGTTCAGGAAGAGTCCCTCGGGCGGCCAGGCGAAGATGCTGTACGCGAGCGACGACACGCTCTACGTCGCGCTCGACCCCCTCTTCAAGGACAGGTGGACCCTCCTCGCGTACGACACCTCGACCGGCCGCGAGCGCTGGCGCGTCGCCCTCGAACCGCCGTCGCCGGGCGCCGGTGCCCGGGTCGACTTCGCGCGGGCCGTCGGCAACCGGCTGCTCGTCGGCCAGGCGGTCAACGACCTGACCATCACCGCGTACGACACCCGCAACGGCAAGAAGCTGTGGCGTCAGGTCGTCCCCGAGGGCTCCGGGGCGTCCCTGCCGCCGCCCCTCGGCGTCGAGGTCGCGGAGGACGGCACGCACGTCTACGTCGGCGCCGAGGAGCTGCACGCGGTCCGGATCTCGGACGGCGTGGTCATCTGGAAGTTCGGTTACAACCGCCCCTACGGCGACCTCATGCCCGCCCGGCGGCACTACGGCGCGCCGCTCGTCCGCAACGGCGTCGTGTACGCGGCCGAGGGCACGGAGACCCTGGTCGCCGTCGACGCCCGGCGCGGCAGGCTGCTGTGGGAGGCGGACGTGTCGGCCGGCGGCGCGCCGAACCTCGTCGTACCGCCCGTCGCGAGCTCGACCGTGCTCTGCCTGCCCAACACGGGCGGTTTCGGCGTCGTCGACCTGACCTCGCACCGATACGTCCAGACGTTCGACTCCGGCAGCGTGCGGCTCACCGCCGTGGACGACACCTGGTTCTACGGCGTCGGCAACGGCCGGGTGACGCAGTACGAACCGCAGCGAAAGGACCAGTGAGCCCGTGCACCCGCTCTCCGCAGGAGATCCCCTCCGGCTCGGCCCGTACCGGCTGCTCGGCGTCCTCGGCGAGGGCGGCATGGGCAAGGTGTACTTCGGCCGGGACGACGCCGGCCACCCCGCCGCCGTGAAGGTCCTCCGTCCCGAACTCGCCCACGACCAGGGCCTCGCGCAGCGCTTCGTCCGCGAGGCGGAGATGGCGCGCGCCGTCACCGGCAAGGGCGTGGCGCGGGTGCTCGGCGCGCGGACGGAGGGCGGACGGCCGTGGATCGCGGCCGAGTTCCTCGCCGGGCCGACGCTGGCCGACGCCGTGGGGACGTACGGCCCGATGGACGAGCCGACCGTACGGGCCCTGGGCCACTTCCTCGCCCGCACCCTCCACGACATCCACGCGGCGGGCCTCGTCCACCGTGACCTGAAGCCGGCCAACATCGTGCTGACGTCGTCGGGTCCGCGGGTCATCGACTTCGGCATCGCCCGTCCCGAGCACGGGCTGACGCTGACCACGACCGGCCAGATCCCGGTGACGCCGGGATACGGCGCACCGGAGCAGGTCCTCGGACACCGGGTCGGGCCGGCTTCGGACGTCTTCTCGCTCGGCGCGGTGCTGGTGTACGCGGCGAGCGGGCGGCGCGCGTTCGACGGGGCGCACGTCGCGGCCGTGCAGTACGACGTCGTACACGGCAACCCGGACATGAGCCGGGTCCCGCACGGCCTGCAGCCGCTGATCGGCCCGTGCCTGTCGAAGGACCCGGCGGCGCGCCCCACGCCCGGGCAGATCACGGCGGCCCTGCCGGCGCCCAAGGGCGCCGAGCGCGCGTGGCGCAAGGGCCCGCTCGCCGAGGACATCGCCCGGCGCGAGAAGGACACCGCCCGGCTCCTGTCCGCCACGGGCGCGGGTGCGCCGGGCTCCGGCGATGCTTCCCGGCCGGCGGGTGCGGCGCGGCGACGGTTCCTGACGGCACTGGTGGCGGGCGGCGCGGTGCTGACGGTCGGCGGGGGCGTCGCGGCGGTGGCCCAGCGGAACGACTGAGGACGCCCGGCCGGCGGCCGAGGCGTCATGGCCGGACGGTCGATGAGGCGGCCGCCGAGGCGCTACGGGTGACCGGTCCACGAGGCCGCGGCCGAGGGACAGGGAGCGGCGGCTCGCGACCGGCGACCGGCGACCGACGTCCGGCGGCCGGCGGCCGGCGGCCGAGTGGGGTGGCGAGGGCTCTGCGCCACGGGTGTCGGGACGGCCGGGCGGACGGGCGGCCTGACGCCCGTCCGCTCCACGCCGCGGGTGGCCGGCCCGGTGTGCGCCGGGCAGGTGCCGGACGCGCGTCAGGCCGTCCGGCCGCGGCGGTGGTCGGTGACGAGCAGCGGAGTTCCCACGGCCAGGCACAGGAGCCCGGCGGCGCAGACGCCGAGGGCGATCCAGAATCCCGTGCTGTGGCCGTCCGTTCCCGGCGCGGCGGCGAGGTCCGGCGTGCCCGCGGAGGCGGAGGGCGCCGGGGCCGGTGCGCCGGCGGACGGTGTGGGGGCGGAGATGGGCGTGGGCGTCGGGTTGGGCTCGGCGTAGTCGTCGAGCGGGTACTCGTCGCGCGGACCGGGGTCGCCTGGCGTCTTGAGCGCGCGCAGCGGGCGCACGGCGCCGTAGCCGATGGAGTCGTTGCGGACGGCACCGTCGCTGGGCCCGGAGATCGTGTTGAGGAGGACGCGGAGGACCTGGTTGCGCGTCCAGTCGGGGTGCACGGACCAGACGAGGGCGGCGGAGGCGGCGGCGAGGGCGGAGGCGACTTCGGTGCCCTTGGTCCGGCACAGTCCGGTGCCGCCGGCGCAGGCACTGATGATCTCGGTACCGGGGGCGGCGATGTCGACGGTGCGTCCGACGCCCGTGCCCTTGAGGCGGGTGAGCTTGCTGTCGATGGCGGTGACGCCGACGACGCCGGGCAGTGAGGCCGGCGTGTCCACGCCCGGGTCGTCGAGGTAGGAGGCGTATCCGACGCCTGCGAAGACGAGTTTGTTCTTGGACATCGCGTAGGCGACGGCATCGCGCACTTCGGGGGAGGTGTCGTGGGCGATGACGGGCAGGGTGACGGAGACCGAGATGATCTTGGCGTCGGAGTCGGCGGCGTACCGGAGCGCGGGGGCGAGGCCGGCGTCGACGGCCTTCTCCTGGTCGGCGAGGCTGCCCTTGCCGGTGTACCCGTCGCTGATGTTCAGCGGCATGATCTTCGCGCCGGGCGCCAGCCCGAAGGCGCTCTGTACCCCGCCGGGACCCTTGCCGGTGCCGGCGATGACGGCGGCCGTGGTCGTGCCGCCGTCCTTGCGGCCGGCGGTACCGGCTCCCGGGAAGTCGCTGCCGGGGACCAGCCGCCCGGAGAGCTCGGGCACGGCCTTCACGCCGGTGTCGATGAGGGCGATCGTCACGCCCTTGCCGGTGCTGCGCTGCCAGATCTCCTCGGCGTGCAGGGTCGTGAGGTGCCACTGCCGCGACCGCACGGTCTCGGCATGCGCGGGCGTCGCGCCGACCCCGAACACGACGAGCCCGACGACGGCGGCCATCCCGCGCCACAGCCCCCGCACCCCCACCCGGCCGGGCCCCCCGCTCCGCGAACCGCCCGGCACACGTCCGTCCCGGCGGCCGACACCAGGCCTACGCCCACGCCCAGGCCCCCACGCGCAGCGCATCCTTCTCCCGCTCATGATCCGGTCCGACCCCCGACCACCGGCCGGCTCACGGCCATCGTACGGGCGCCGCCGAACACGTCCGTCGGCGTGGGCCCCGAACCGCCGTCTCCCCTGCGCCCGTTACGGCAGGAGCACTTCGGGCACGGCCACGGGCTTCTCACAGCCCAGATGCTTCTGGGTGTTCCGGACCAGCGAGGGCAGCAACGTCGCGGCCAGAGAATCGCCCTCAGCCCCGGTCTCGGAAGACGTGTAGGCAATGACCTCCAACGGCAGAGCACTCCTCTGCTCCGGCGCCGTACCACTGACCTTGCAGGGCAATATGGCCGTGATTGTCCTGTTCTCGTTCTGCCTCTCGATGTACACGTCCTGCGCTACCTCGGTCCGCTCCACCTTGCTCGCCCCCGTCTCCAAGGTGTCCATGGTGAGGACGGACCACTTGACGTGCACCTCCAAAATCCGACGCAACTCGATGCCGTTCGCCGACAGCTCACAGGGCTCGTGGCGGGACCTTGTCCAATCCTCACCGTCCGGGTCGTACTGCCGCGCCTCCTTGAGCATCGCCCGCGCGATCGACGACCAAGGAGTACTCACGCCACGAAACTTGTTGTCGCCGACCACAGCTCTGACCTTCGACACACCCGCAGCGCCGAACACTTCCTCACAGCCCCTCAGCCCAGCCTCGGCTTCCGCATCCGCGTCCCCACCGCCGGAACACGCAGTCAAGAGCAAAGCGACAGCCAAAGAACCCGCAGCGCACATCATCGACCGTCGCACACTCTTCCCCACCCTGCGCCGCCCCACTTGTTCACCGTCAGACCATCGACGCCCTCAGCGCCGGACACCATTGCCCGCGTAGCGCTCCTGCCCCCTCGCCCCTCCTACGGCACGAGCACATCCGGCACGGACACGGGCTTCTCACAGCCCAGATGCTTCTGGGTGGTCCGGACCAGCGAGGGCAGCAACGTCGCGGCCAGGGAATCGCCCTCGGCGCCGGTCTCGGGGGACGTGTAGACAATGACCTCCAACGGCAGAGCATTCCTCTGCTCCGGAGCCGTACCACTGACCTTGCAAGGCACGATTACCTTGATCGTCCTGGCGTCTACCCGCTTGTAGACGTACACGTCCTGCGCTTCCTTGGTCCACTTTCCCCTGTCCGCCCCCGTCGACAGGGTGTCCATGGTGAAAACGGACCACTTGACGTTGACCTCCACACGCCGACGCATCTCGATGCCGTTGGCCGACAGCTCGCAGGGCCTGTGGCGGGACCTTGTCCAATCCTCGCCGTCCGGGTCGTACTGCCGCGCCTCCTTGAGCATCGCCCGCGCGATCGACGACCAAGGAGTACTCACGCCCTGGAACTTGTTGTCACCCACGACGGATTGCACCTTCGACACACCCACGGCGCCGAACACTTCCTCGCAACCCCTCAGCCCAGCCTCGGCTTCCGCATCGCCGTCCCCACCGCCTGAACACGCGGTAAGGAACAAGACGGCAGCCAGAGAACCCGCAGCACCAATCATCGACCGTCGCACACTCTCCCCCACCCTGCGCCGCCCACTTGTTCAACGTCAGACCATCGACGCCCTCAGCGCCGGACACCATTGCCCGCGTAGCGCTCCTGCCCCCTCGCCCCTCCTACGGCACGAGCGCATCCGGCACGGACACGGGCTTCTCACAGCCCAGATGCTTCTGGGTGTTCCGGACCAGCGAGGGCAGCAACGTCGCGGCCAGAGAATCGCCCTCGGCGCCGGTCTCGGAAGACGTGTAGGCAATGACCTCCAACGGCAGAGCATTCCTCTGCTCCGGCGCCGTACCACTGACCTTGCAAGGCACGATTACCTTGATCGTCCTGGCGTCTGCCCGCTTGTAGACGTACACGTCCTGCGCTTCCTTGGTCCACTTTCCCCTGTCCGCCCCCGTCTTCAAGGTGTCCATGGTGAGGACGGACCACTTGACGTGGACTTCCACGATCCGACGCAGCTCGATGCCGTTCGCCGACAGTTCACAGGGCTCGTGGCGGGACCTTGTCCAATCCTCACCATCCGGGTCGTACTGCCGCGCCTCCTTGAGCATCGCCCGCGCGATCGACGACCAAGGAGTACTCACGCCACGAAACTTGTTGTCGCCGACCACGGCTCTGACCTTCGCCACACCCGCAGCGCCGAACACTTCCTCGCAGCCCCTCAGCCCGGCCTCGGCTTCCGCATCGCCGTCCCCACCGCCGGAACACGCAGTCAGGAACAAGGCGACAGCCAAAAAGCCCGCAGCACCCATCATCGACCGTCGCACACTCTTCCCCACCCTGCGCCGCCTCACTTGTTCCCCGCCAGCGGCTCGACGATCTGGGCGCCCCTGCCGTAAGAGGACTCGATCGTCTCGACAAGAGCCTGCCTCTCCGTCAACGTCATCCCCTGCGACTCCGCGACGTGGAAAGCCGGCGTGGCCACAGCCCGTTCCCCCGCCTCCCTGGCGTCCAGGACGGCTCCGTCGGCCGTGTCGTCGTTCTTGTACTCGTGGTCCTTGAGGTACTGGAGGGTGTCCGCCGCGTACCCCGTGCTGACCGAGGAGCCGACGCTCTCCAGGACGATCGGGACCGCCGTCGCCGCCACGATTCCGGCAGCGGGTCCGACCAGCACGGCCGAGCCGACGCCCACCACTACGGCGAGTCCGCCGCTGACAGCGGACTTGCGCCATTCGGCCTGCTGTTCCATCTCCAGGTTCCTGGCCTCTTCCTGGTCCTTGAAGTCCTGGCCGATCGCGACGATGCGGGATTCGTCGAGGATGCCGTGCACCTTGGTGGCGTGGTGCAGGAAGGTGAGCTGCGAGCCGTGGTCCTTCTCCAGGGCCTTGAGACCACCCGCCTCGTACACCGACTGCGCCACGGACAGCGTCTTGTACGCCTCCTCGTCGCCGGCTACGGCGTTCATGAAGCGCAGGCTGGCGTTCGCCCCGAAGTCCGTCCGTGAACTTCCGTCGCTGCTCCCCTCGAAGAGCGCGCTCCGGCCGAGAGCATCGCCGGAGCCGCCGAAGTTGTACGTCGAGTAGTTCAGGTCGTCGATGTACGCCGCGCCCATCCGGCCCAGGCTGTCGATCAGCGGCTTGTGATGCTCGCGCAGCTCGGTGTTGGTCCCGTACGTGTCGATGACCCGCTTCATCAGTTCCGCGGTCTGTTCGTCGCGCCGGAGCTGCGGGTTGGGGTCGTCCCAGCCGTGGCCGGTCGTCGCCGCCTCCAGGGCGTGTCCGAGGGCGTCGGGCATGTACTCCGCGGACTTCTCGACGTCCTCGGGGATGTGGCCGTCGATGTCGGGGAAGAACTTGTACTCCGCGTTCTGGAAGTACTCCAGATAGTCCTTCTGGATGCCGTCCTTCTCCGGGTCGAGATCGACCGTCCCGCCGACGCTTCCGTCCTTGTTGTACGCCGTCGGCTCTCCCGTGAAGAACTGCTTGGCCGCCTCCGGGCTGTGCCCGAGCGCCTCCAGCATGGCGGTCATGGGGTCGTAGCCCGATCCGTTGACGCCCGACGGGTTGAAGGGGTGCTTCAGCCATCCGCCGAGGCTCTTGCCGTCGGCGAACATGTACGGGTCCTTGGCGTGCAACTGGGTCACGTGTTCGGCGATCGGGGTCAGGAACTTCGGATCGTAGTTGCCGTAGCGCATGATGCCGCCGAGCAACTGGTAGCCGAACGGCCCGGAGTAGGCGTGCTTGTCGAGCGGAATCCGTTCCGTGCCGAGCTTGCGCATGTCGGCCGACCACTTCTCGGTCCAGGCGTCGCCGCCGTGGGTGGCGGTGGCGAGGTTGAGGCCGAGGTTCCGCTGGAGCTCCTGCACGTCCGCCAGCCGCTGCTTGTCGAGTGTGGCGTAGTCGTACGTGTCGGTGGAGAGCTGCCCGAAGAACTCCAAGGCGCCCTTGGGACCGAGAGAGTTGTAGAAGGCGCGGGAGAACTCCTTGGAGGAGCCGTTGTCCTTGAGCAGTTCGTTCAGCCGCTCCAGCTCCGCGTGGGAGATGTCCCGGCCCTTCTTGGCCAGGTCGATCGCGCGCTGTGCTTCCTCGGCGTCCAGGCTGCCGTACTTCGGGGCGCTGAAGTTGTGCTTGTCGGCGGTGACGTTGGCCTTCAGCGCGTTCGAGCAGGCCACGTCGGCGTCGTCGCAGGTCTCGATGATCGCGTCGATACGACGCTGCATGGCGGCGGCCTCGGCCTGCTCCTTGCGGATCAGGTTCTGGAAGTCGGGATCGTGCCGAGCCGCCTGGTCCTTCGTCGACGACAGGGGCTCCCGGGCTTCCACCACGCCGTTGGACTTCACCAGGAAGCCCTTGGCCGGGGCTTCGGTCTCGACGATCTTCCGGAGGTCGTCCTGTGCCTTCTTGAAGGCCCGGTACCCGTCCTCCAGGATCTTGTGAATGCCGTCGGCCTCCTTGGCCGCGTCCGCGAACTCCTTGGCGGTCTTGTCGATGAACGGCTTCGTCACCTCGGCGTTCACGCCCCGCCAGTCCTCGG
>NZ_SDOY01000179.1:0-54770 GCF_004117935.1 Streptomyces roseicoloratus
GCCGCGGGCCGGGGCCTCAGCCCGGCCGCGGGCCGGGGCCTCAGCTCGGCCGCGGGCCGGGGCCTCAGCCCGGTTGTGGGCCGGGGCCTCAGCCTGGCCGGTCCTGGGCCTGGTCTCGATCGGGGTCTGGGGCTCAGACCTGCCGGTCCTGCGCCTCGACCCCGCCCCGCGTCCGGCCCTCCGCCCCGCCCGCCCCCGGCCCTCAGCCCCGGTGGACCGCCCTGGCCACGCGCGGGCCCAGCCAGCGCTTGAGGCGGCGGAGGGGTTCCAGTTGTTCCGCCGCGCGGTCGAGGCGGTAGTAGAGCTGGGGCGGGATGTGCGGCAGGAGCGGGGAGTGGCGCTGGCCGAGCAGGGCGAACATCCGCGCCGGCTCCAGGCGCATGTAGCGGGGCAGGTTCTCGTACCACTGGGCGCTGTAGCGGGCCGCGCTCTGCGCCGACACCAGCTCCGCGCGGCGCCGCCGTCCGTACGCGGCGAGGGCCGTGCCCACCGGCACCGACGGGTCGCGCAGGGCGGCGGCGAGGGCGAGGGCGTCCTCCAGGGCCAGGGTGGTGCCCGCGCCGATCGAGTAGTGCGTGGTGTGGGCCGCGTCGCCGAGCAGTGCCGTGTTCCCGTGGTGCCAGACGCGGTTGGTGAGGGTGCGGAAGTGCAGCCACTGGGCCGGGGCGCCGCCGCCGTGCTGCTCGCGGCCGATCAGCGGCTCGCCGTCGAGGAGGTCGGAGAACAGCTTCTCGAGCAGGTTCAGGCTGTCGGCCTCGTTCAGCCGGTCGAGCCCCAGACCCGACCAGGTCTCCGGGCCGCACTCCACCACGCACGTCGACTGCTCGCCGCTGAACCCGTAGGCGTAGCACCAGATCCAGCCGTGCTCGGTCTCCTTGAAGGCGAAGCTGAAGGAGTCGAAGACCTTGGTGGTGCCCAGCCACACGTAGGGGTTGCGGCCGCTGGTGACCTCGGTGCCGAAGTGGTGCGCGTGCGCCTCGCGCAGCGCGCTGTTCACCCCGTCGGCGGCCACCACCAGGTCGGCGTCCGCGAGCTCCGGCGCGCCGGGGCCGGTGACGGCGTGCTCGTGCTCGACCCGTACGCCCAGCTCCCGGGCCCGGTCGGCGAGCAGCGCCAGCATCCGGCGGCGGCCGATGCCGAAGCCCGCGTCGCCGCGGTGGACGGTGCGCTCGTCGCGGACGATCGCCACGCCGTCGGTCCAGGTGACCGACGCGGCGGCGATCGCCTCCGCCGACTCCGGGTCACCCGCGCGCAGCTTGTCGAGGAGGCCGGCCCAGTAGGTGACGCCCCAGCCGTAGGTGGCGCCCTCCGGGTTCCGCTCGTACACGGTGATGTCGTGGGAGGGGTCCTGGCGCTTCATCAGGATCGAGAAGTAGAGGCCGCCGGGCCCGCCGCCGACGATGGTGATCTTCACGGGTGCTCCCACGAGGACATGACGCAGTGCCATGACGCAGTGCGCTGAGGTGGCAACGCACGGTAGCAGCGCGGGTGCGGCGAGGAGCGGAAAGCCGTGGCCGGTCCGCCCGCGCGGGTGACGCCCTCGACGGCCCCGCCGACGGCCTCCACCGATAGCTGTCTACCGACGTCCCCCGCCGATAGCCGTCTACCGACGATCCCCCGCCGACGCCCCGGCCCCTCCCGCTGACGCCCCGGCGACGGCCCCCGCCGACGCCCCCGCCGACGCCCCCGCCGACGGCCCGTCGGCGTCACGGCAGCAGGCGCTGTTCCTTCGCCACCGCCACCGCGCCCGCCCGCGTGTCGACGCCGAGCTTCGCGTAGATCCGGCCCAGGTGGGTCTTGACCGTGGCCTCGCTGATGAACAGGGCGCGGGCGATCTCCCGGTTGCCCAGGCCGCGCGCGAGCTGTCCGAGGATGTCGCGCTCCCGGTCGGTGAGGGACGGGCCCGCCGCGCCCCGCATCCGGTCCATCACCCGGCTGGCGACCGGCGGCGACAGCGTCGTACGGCCCTGCGCCGCCGAGTGGATCGCGGCGAACAACTCCTCCGGGCGCTCGGCCTTCAGGAGGTAGCCGGTGGCGCCCGCCTCGATGGCCCGGGTGATGTCCGCGTCCGTGTCGTACGTGGTGAGGACGAGGACGTGGACGCCGGTCGGCGCGATCCGCCGGGTCGCCTCCACGCCGTCGATGCCCGGACCGAGCTGCAGGTCCATCAGGACCACGTCCGGCCGCAGGTGGGAGGCCATCGCGACGGCCTCCTCGCCGCTGCCCGCCTCGCCCACCACCTCGATGTCCGGGGCGCTGCCGAGCAGCGCGAGCAGCCCGGCGCGGACCACCGCGTGGTCGTCGCAGAGCAGGATCCGTACGGGCGCGGCGGGCCCTCCGGGTGCTGCGGGCGTCGCGGGGGCGCTCACGGGCGTACCTCCAACGGGATCGCGGCCGAGAGCACGGTGCCCTCGCCCGGTGCGGACTCGATCGTCAGGGTGCCGCCCAGCTGCCGGGCGCGCACCCGCATCGCGGGCAGCCCGTGGCCGCGCACCCCGTCGTCCTCCCGTACGGCGGCCGGGTCGAAGCCGCGGCCGTCGTCGGCGACGTCGAGGACGACCTGGTCGTCCAGATAGGTCAGGGTGAGCGCGGCGGAGGCGGCCTCGGCGTGCTCGCGGATGTTGGCGAGGGCGCCCTGCGCGATCCGCAGCAGCGCCGACTGGACCCGGTCCGGCAGCGGCACCGCCGTCCCGTCGACCCGGAACACGGCCGACTCGCGGGCCGCGAGCCCGCGCAGCGCCTCCTCGAGGCCGCCGCCCTCGGCGAGGTCGGCCGGCGCCAGGTCGTGGACGAAGCGGCGGGCCTCGGCGAGGTTGCGTTCGGCGATCGACTCGGCCGTACGGACGTGGCGGCGGGCGGTCGACGGATCGGCGTCCCAGGTGCGGTCGGCGGCCTGGAGCAGCATCTGCTGGCTGGACAGGCCCTGCGCGAGGGTGTCGTGGATCTCCATGGACAGCCGCTGCCGCTCGGCCAGGGTGCCCTCGCGGCGCTCGATCGCGGCCAGCTCGCGGCGCGTGCGGATCAGGTCCTCGATGAGCGCGCGCTGCCGCTCGGCCTGCCGGTCGGCGTGCACGAAGACGGCGGTGGCGATGGCGGCGACGGCGGGCGGGGCGATCACCAGGTTGGGGTCGAAGCCGCCCTCCGACAGCTGCACCTGCGCGGCCACGACGAACACCGTCAGCAGGGCGACCAGGCCGAGCGCGGCGCGCGGCGGCAGCGTGCGCAGGCCCGTGTAGAACAGCGGCACCGCACACCACGCGAAGCTCGGCGCGAGCACGACGAGGACGGTCCAGACGGCGACGACCGTGCCCAGCCAGGCGATCCGGCGGGGTGTGGCACGGGTGCCGAGGACGGGACCGAGGAGGTAGAGGGACGCGAGGGCGCCCGAGAGCGCGACGATCCAGGGGCTGCGGTCCTCCCAGGGGTGGCGCAGCAGGAAGCGGGCGAGGGAGGCGCCGAGGAGGAGGAAGAACGCCACGTGCATGACCCGCGCCAGCCACCGGGCGTCGGGGTCCCGCCCGAGGCCCCCGGCCGGGTCCCGCCCGAGGCCCCCGGCTTCCGGGTCCAGCCCGGGACCGCCGGCCTCTGGGTCCAGCCCGGGACCGCCGGTGTTCGAGTCCCGCCCGAGGCCCCCGGCCTCCGGGTCCCGGTCCGGGGGCGTGGCCCGGTCGTCCGTCGTCCGGTCCATCGTTCACCTGCTTCGTGGCGTCGGCGGCCCTGGTGTGTCGCCGACCGTCTGACCTGGAGATACGTGTCCATCCTGGCCCAGGAGGACCAGGGCGGCATCAACCGATCGGCTGACGGCCCCGTCATCCGGTGCGCGCGCCGGACCGAGCCGGAACGTCGACCGGCGGGCCCCGTTCCCGGACGGAGGATCGATGCAGAGCGAACGGAACACCGTCCCGAACGACGGAACACCGTCCCGAACGACGGAGCACTGTTCCGCACCGCACCGCGAACACCGTCCCGCACCGCGAACACCGCCCGAACCGCGGCACACCGTCCCGAACGACGGAAACACGTCCCGAACCCCTGGAGCCCGCAATGCAGAAGAAGTTCCTCCTCGGCACCACCGCCGCCGTCGTCCTCGCGGCCGGCACCTTCGGCGCCGTCTCCGCCAACGCCTCCAACGCCTCCTCCGCCGCGCAGGCCGCCCCGGCCGCCGCCGCTGCCGCCAAGAAGGCCGACGCCGACCGCGACGACCTGCGCCAGGACACCCACCTGACGATCGAGGCCGCGACGAAGGCCGCGCAGGCCACCCTGAAGGCCGCCGAGAAGGAGAACCAGCGCGTCTCCGTCGCCGTCGTCGACCGCAACGGCAACACCATCGTGACCCTGCGCGGCGACGGCGCCGGCCCGCAGTCCTACGAGTCGGCCGAGCGCAAGGCGTACACCGCCGTCTCCTGGAACGCCCCGACCTCCGTCCTCGCCGGCCGCCTCGCCCAGGCTCCGAACCTGAAGGACATCCCCGGCACCCTCTTCCTGGGCGGCGGTGCCCCCGTCACCGCGAACGGCGCCCCGATCGCCGGCATCGGCGTGGCCGGCGCGCCCTCCGGCGACCTGGACGAGAAGTTCGCCCAGGCGGGCGTGGCGTCGCTGAACGACTGACGCCGACCGCCGACCGCCGACCGCCGGACCGCCCCACCGGCCCCGCCCCACCGGCCCCGATGGCGCCCGGACCCCCGCCGGGCGCCATCGGCACGGCGTACGCGGCGTATTCGGACGCGGCGTATTCGGACGCGGCGAATTCGGACGCGGCGTATTGGGACGCGGTGTATTCGTACGCGGTGTATTCGTACGCCTGTTTACGACAGCATCCGTATGTCTGCTTAGGATCGGTTCGTGAACACGCGCCGCCGCAGGACCGGAGCCCTGGCCCTCACCCTCACCCTCGCCCTGTTCGCCGCGGCCTGCACCGCCGGCGGCTCCGGTGGCGGGGTGCACGGAACGCCCGGCGCGGCCGGGCTGCGCGACCCGTACTTCCCCAAGCTCGGCAACGGCGGCTACGACGTGAGCCGTTACGCCCTCACGCTGTCCTACGACCCCGCCACCGGCCGCCTCGACGGCCGTGCCGAGATCACCGCGAAGGCCACCCAGGACCTCAGCGCCTTCAACCTGGACCTGGCCGGGCTCACCGTCCGCGGTGCCACCGTCGGCGGGGCGCCCGCCGCCGTCAACCGGGCCGGGAACGAGCTGACCGTGCGCCCGCGCGAGGACATCGACAAGGGCGCCGAGTTCCGGACCGTCGTCACCTACGACGGCGTGCCGGAGACCATCACCGACTCGGACGGCGCCGAGGAGGGCTGGCTGAAGACCGCCGACGGCGCGCTGGCGCTCGGCGAACCGACCGGCTCCATGGCCTGGTTCCCCGGCAACCACCACCCCTCCGACAAGGCCGTCTACGACATCACCGTCACCGTCCCGGCCGGGCTCAAGGCCCTCTCCAACGGGGTGCTCACCGCCGAGCGCAAGACCGCCGACGGCCGCACCACCTCGGTCTGGCACGCCGCCGACCCGATGGCGAGCTATCTCGCCACGCTCGCGATCGGGCGCTACGACACGAGCACCACGACCGCGCTCGGCAAGGTGCCCGTCCTCACCGCCGCCGATCCCGAGGTGGCGGCGCGGACAGCCGCGCTGCGGGCCAGGATCCCGGAGATCCTGGACTGGCAGACGGAGAACTTCGGGCCCTATCCGTTCGCCGCCGCCGGCGCGATCGTCGACCGCGACGACGACGTCGGCTACGCCCTGGAGACCCAGACCCGCCCGGTCTTCCCCGCAGGCTCCTTCGACACCACCACCGTCGTCCACGAACTGGCCCACCAGTGGTACGGCAACTCCGTGTCGCCCGCCACCTGGCAGGACATGTGGCTGAACGAGGGCTTCGCGACGTACGCGGAGTGGCTCTACAAGGAGGACTTCGAGGACGCCCCGGCGCAGCAGAGCTTCGAGAAGGCCTTCGCCAACGACGCCGCCTGGGCCTTCCCGCCGGCCGAACCGCCGGGCCCCGAGGACCTGTTCGGCGTGCCCGTCTACCAGCGCGGGGCGATGGTGCTGCACCGCATCCGCCAGACGGTCGGCGACGACACCTTCTACGAGATCCTCGCGGGCTGGCCGGCGAAGTACCGTCACGGCACCGCCGGCACCGAGGACTTCACGGAGTACGTGGAGTCGGTCGCGGACGAGGACCTGACCGGGCTGTGGGACGTGTGGCTGTACGGGGACGGGAAGCCCGCGGAGCCGACGGACTAGGAGGACACGGCGCTTCGCGTCCGCTCGCGGTGGTGCGTCAGTGCGAGGTTCCGCTCGCGGTGGTGCGTCAGCGCGAGGCTTCCGTTCGTGACGGTGCGGCAGCGCGGGACTTCGTTCGCGGTGGTGCGTCAGCGCGAGGCTTCCGTTCGCGGTGGTGCGTCAGGCCGGTGATCGGCCGGCGTCGGTGGCCGGAGGGCCTTGCGCAGGACGACGCAGGGACGGCCGTGGGCCAGGTCCGGGCGGCGCGCGATCTCCTCGTAGCCGAGCGAGGTCCAGAACGCGAGGCCGCGCGGGTTGTTCTCCAGGACGGCCAGGCGCAGTCCCGTACGGCCCTGGGAGCGGAAGCCCTCCTCGACGTGCGCGGCCAGGCGCCGGCCGTGTCCGGCGCGGTGTCCGGCGGCGTGGACCATCAGCAGACCGATCCACGGGTCGGGGTCGGCCGGGTCGGGGTGCCGGCCGAGGGTGACGGCGACGGCGACGAGGCGGCCGGCCGAGCGGGCGAGCAGCACCTCGGCGGTCGGCTGCGCCAACTCGTCGGCGAGGGCGGCGGCGACCTGTTCCGGCAGGATGCGGGCGGGGTCCGGGAAGTCGCCGCTGAGCTGCTGGAACTCCTCGTTCGACGCGTACAGCCCGGTGAGTTCGGTCAGCAGCGGACCGGGGATGTCGCGCGGGTCCCCGGCGGTCAGCGGTTCGACGATCACCCGCGCAAGCGTAGAGCCCCGGCGCACGACGCGCCGGGGCTCCAGGTCCTGTCCGGCGGATCATGGCCGGGGCCGCGAGGAGGCCCGCCGGACGGTCGCGTCCGTCAGATGTTGACGCCGAAGTCGCGGGCGATGCCCTCCAGGCCCGAGGCGTAGCCCTGGCCCACCGCGCGGAACTTCCACTCCGCGCCGTTGCGGTACAGCTCGCCGAAGACCATCGCGGTCTCGACGGCGGCGTCCTCCGACAGGTCGTAGCGGGCGATCTCGGCGCCGCCGGCCTGGTTGACGATGCGGATGTAGGCATTGCGGACCTGGCCGAAGTTCTGCGAGCGGTTGACCGCGTCGTAGATGGAGACCGGGAAGACGATCTTGTCGACGCCGGCCGGGAGGCCCGCCAGGTTGACGTTGATCTGCTCGTCGTCGCCGCCGCCCTCGCCGGTGCGGTTGTCACCGGTGTGGACGATGGTCTGGTCCGGCGTGGACTTGTTGTTGAAGAAGACGAAGTGGCCGTCGGAGACGACCTTGCCGGCGGCGTCCACGCCGATGGCCGACGCGTCGAGGTCGAAGTCCGTGCCCGTGGTCGTACGGACGTCCCAGCCCAGGCCCACGGTGACGGCGGTGAGGCCAGGGGCCTCCTTGGTCAGGGAGACGTTGCCGCCCTTGGAGAGGCTTACAGCCATGGGATGTCCCTTCATCGTGATGTGTTCGCACCCAATAACGCGCACGGCGCCGCTGTGGTTCCAGCGCGCCTTCCCGGGCGCCTTCCCAGGCGCCTTCCTGGCCGGATGCCGTGCGGGTGCAGTGCGGGTCCCGTGCGGTTCCCGTGCGAAAACAGGGTGACGCACGACCGGCCCGGCGGGGAACATGGAAGGCATGTCCGGTCCCTATCCGATCCGCGGCTCCGTCTCGCTTCCCGAGGCCGAGCTCATGTGGCGTTTCTCGCGGTCGTCCGGGCCGGGCGGCCAGCACGTCAACACCAGCGACTCGCAGGTGGAGCTCCGCTTCGACCTGGCGGCGACCGAGGCCCTGCCGGAGGTGTGGAAGGCGCGGGCCCTGGAGCGGCTCGCCGCGCGCCTCGTGGACGGCGTCCTCACCGTCCGCGCCTCCGAGCACCGTTCCCAGTGGCGCAACCGCGAGACGGCCGCCGTCCGGCTCGCCGCGCTCCTCGCGGAGGCCACGGCGCCGCCGCCGAAGCCGCGCCGCCCGACGCGGATCCCGCGCGGCATCAACGAGCGGCGGCTGCGGGAGAAGAAGCAGCGCGCGGAGACCAAGCGCGGCCGACAGGGCCGCGACTGGGGCTGAGCCCGAGCCCCCGGCACCGGCTGCCCGACCGCCGGCGCCGCGCCGCGCCGCGCACCCCGGCTTCCGGGATCCCGCCCGGAGTCCGGTGACCACTGCCACCCCGGCGTCCGGTGACCACTGCCACCCCGTCGGCGTCCGGCGGCCACTGCCACCCCGTCGGTGTCCGGTGGCCACTGCCACCCCGTCGGTGTCCGGTGGCCACTGCCACCCCAGCGTCGGTGGCCACCGCTACCCCGGAATCCGGCGGCCACTGCTACCCCAGCGTCCGGTACCTGCCCCGGAAGTACGTCAGTGGCCCGCCCTCCGCCGACGGCAGGCGGGTGTCGAGGACGCGGCCGATGACGAGGGTGTGGTCGCCCGCCAGGACGCGGTTCTCCGTGCGGCATTCGAGGGTCGCGAGCGCGCCGCCCATCAGCGGGGCGCCGCTGTGCGTGCCGCGCGTGTAGGGGAGGTCGGCGAAGAGCAGGCGGTCGCTCACCCGGCCCTTCATCGCGAAGCGGCCGGCGACGTGCCGCTGGCTTTCGGCGAGCACCGAGACCGCCCACACCGGGACGTCGGCGAGCAGGTCGTCCATGCGCGAGCCGTTGCGCAGGCTGACCATGACCAGCGGCGGGTCGAGGGAGACGGAGAGGAAGGCGGTGGCCGTCATGCCGACGTCCTCGCCGTGCGGGCCGTCGTCCGGGTCATGGGCCGTCACCAGCACCACACCCGCCGCGAGGCGGGACATGGCGGCCTTGAACGCGTCGTTGCTCACCCCCTCAGCATGAGGGATGGCCAGGTCGACGGCGGTGGTCCCCGAGACGGGCGTCTTCTGCAGCACGCTCGCACGCTAGTCCGCGCCCCGCCCCGCGGGCATCGGGCGTCGGAACCACCCGGCTTCCCTCGTGGGTCCTAGGACCCGTGGGGACGGGCCGCGGAACCCGGCCGGGGCACGCCGCCGCCCGGCGTGCCCCGGAAGGGCTTTTCCGCGGCGGGGCCTCAAGCCCCATCGGGGCTTGTGACTTGAGTCACAGACAGCAGTATTTGCTGACCCTGTGTACCGGGTGCACAGCTCGCTGTGATTCAGTGGCGGGGACAGTGCACCACGAAGCCGATGAAGCCGATGAGAACCCAGGAGTCAGCTGTCGAGGTCTCGGGGAGAGCGAGCGATGGAGACCGAGTCGGAGCCGTACGTCCGTCTTGCGACCCTGCGGCAGCTGCATCAGGTCGTGGCGGACCTCAACACCGCCCGCAGCCTGGCGGACACCGTACAGGCCGTCGCCGACGGCATCGTCGCGGGCCTCAACTACGAGCTGGCCTGCGTCAACCTCGTGCGCCCCGACGGTGACCTGATCGTCTCCGCCTTCGCCGGCAGCCCCGCCGCCGAGGCCCTGATCACCGGCCGGGTCGGCTCCCGCGCCTCGTGGGACCGCCGCCTGTCCATGGGGCAGGCCTGGGGTGACCTGCGCTTCATACCGCACACCGAGGGCTGGGTGCTCATCGAGGACGACGTGCCGCAGTGGCACACCGAGGGCCCCGCGCCGCGCTTCGAGGACGAGTGGCACCCGCACGACCGGCTCTACGCGCCGATGTACTCGCCCGGCGCCCGCTCCGCCCACGGCGGAGGCCCGGGCTCCGGCCGCGAACTGCTCGGCGTGATCTCCGTCGACCGCCCGCGCAACGGCCGCCACCCCGGCCCCTGGGGCCGCGAGGCCCTCCAGATGTACGCCTCCCAGGCCGCCATCGCGATCAGCAACGCCCGCCTCCGCTCCAACATGCAGCGCGCCCTCGTCCGCCTGGAACGCGAGCAGCAGGCGCTGCGCGCCAGCGAGGAATCCTTCCGGCAGGCCTTCGAGTACGCGCCCTCCGGCATGGCCATCGCCGAGATGGGCGGCGACCAGCACGGCCGGCTCCTCCGCACCAACGACGCCCTGTGCCGGCTGCTGGGCCGGCCCGCGTCCGTGATGCGCCGCTACTCCTTCGCCGACCTCGTCCACCCCGAGGACATAGGCACCCTGCTCCGCACCTCCGCCGAGGGCGGGCGCGCCGAGCTGCGCCTGAGCCGCCGCGACGGCACGTACGTCTGGGTGTCGCTGCGGAACTCGGTCGTCGCCGACACCGCCGACGGCCCCCGCTTCCTCCTCACCCACGTCGAGGACATCGAGGAGCGCAAGCGGCACGAGCTCCAGCTCGCCCACCGCGCCTCGCACGACGCCCTCACGGGCCTCCCCAACAGCGCAGAGCTGCGCTCCCGGCTCTCCGCCCGGATCTGCGAGCGCCCGTTCGCCGCCGCGACGGCGCGCGAGAACACACCCGGTCTCGAACCTCCGTACGAATACGAGTACGACTACGAGCACGAGCACGGCTTCGGCTTCTCGTCGGACGGCGGCGTCGCCGGGCCGTACGACCACCACGTGCACACGGTCGCGCCCACCGGCGGCGACGTCGACGACGGGACGAAGGGGCTCGCGGTTCTCTTCTGCGACCTGGACGGCTTCAAGTCGATCAACGACCGGTTCGGACACCACACCGGCGACGCCGTGCTCATCGAGGTCGCGCGCCGGCTGACCACGGGCGTGCGGGACGGGGACACGGTCGCGCGGCTCGGCGGCGACGAGTTCGTCGTGCTCGCCGACGGCCTCGGCGCGGCCGACGCGGCCGACCTCGCGGTCCGGCTGCGGAACGCGATCATCCCGCCGATCCGGGTGGACGGACGGGCGGTGCGGGTCGGGGCCAGTTTCGGCATCGGCTGGGCCGAGTGCGGCATGACCGTCGAAGAGGTCCTGAACAGCGCCGACCAGCGGATGTACGTGGAGAAGCGGTCCCGTTCGAAGGTGCACAGACGGGCGGGATAGGCGTCCCCCGGGTCGTGCCCCGGGCCCGGCCGCCCGGCCGCCGCGCGGGTTCGTTCACCGCTCGTCCACACATCGCCTGACCGTCGGCAGGGCCGTTCGAGGTAGGCTCGCCCGGTCGGCGACGGCTGGCGAGCAGTGGATAGGAGTGACCCGGATGGCTGCCGGTAACGACGGCACGAACACGCCCGAGGACGACGATCCGTTCGGCTACCTGTACGCGGACGGGCAGGCGGCGGGGGCCCAGCGGCCCCAGGGCGGCGGCTACGGCTACCCGGGTCCGGCGGCGCAGCCGGGCGTCCCGCGCACCTCGTACAACCAGGTCCGCACGGTCGGCGAGCGCCAGTACGGCGGCCACGCGCAGCAGCCGCAGGTCCCGCAGCAGCAGGCGTACGGCCAGCCGCACCCGCAGTACGCGGCGCCGGAGACGTACCCGGGCGGTGGCCAGCACCGCCCCGGCCCGCCGCAGCCCGCCCCGCGCGGCGGCCGCGGCCCCAACACCAAGGGCCTGCTGATCGGCGCCGTGGCGGTCGTCGCGGTGGTCGTGGCGGGCATCACGGCCGCCGTGATCACCAACAGCGGCGACAAGACGAACGGCGCGGGCGGCGGCACGTCCACGGGCGAGCCGGGCGGCCACGTCTCGGAGTCCCCGTCGGTGACGCCGAGCCAGTCCTCGCAGCCCCAGGCGCCGCTGCCCAAGCAGGACGCGGCGACGCTGAAGCTGGGCGGCTCGGCGGCGCTCGCGAGGGACATCAAGGGGGCGGAGGGCGCGGACGGCGCGTACGTGACCGGGTTCAACGCGATCGGCTCGTCGGTGACCTGGCAGGCGGACGTGCAGGTAGCCGGTGCGTACCGCCTCTACGTGCGGTACGCGATCCCGGCGAAGGACGCCAACGCCACGCTGACGGTCAACGACAAGGCCAACAGCAACCCGATAGGCCTGAAGAACTTCATCTCCTCGTCGGACCCGAACCTGGAGAAGAACTGGCAGACGACCTGGGCGCCGGTGGACCTCAAGCAGGGCACCAACACCATCAAGTTGTCCTGCGAGCAGGGCAACCAGTGTGACGCGCTCTTCGACTGGCTGGAGATCCGCGAGACGCCGCCCGGCGGGTGAGCGGACCGGACACACGGAAGCGGGGCCATGGGGCCCCGCTTCCGTCGTGTCCGGCAGGTGTCAGGCCGCCGTCGCCCCCGCCCTCACCGCGATGCGGGGGAGCAGGGCCTCGTAGGCCGTTTCGTCGTATTCGCCGGCCACCGGGGACAGCACCGTCGCCGCCGAGAGGGCGACGGCGTGGGTGAGGCGGGTGGGCCAGTCGGCGCCGTCGACCAGGCCGGCGAGGAGTGCCGCGACGGCCGAGTCGCCGGCGCCCGTCGGGTTGCCCTGCACCGGCGCGGGCGGTGCGGCCTGCCACAGGCCGTCCGGGGTGGCGGCGAGGACGCCGTCGGGGCCGAGGGAGGTGACGACGGCGTGGGCGCCGCGACGGCGGGCGTCGCGGGTGGCGCGGTGCGGTTCGCGGGAGCCGGTGAGCTGGGCGAGTTCCGTCGCGTTGGGCTTGACGATGTCGGGGCGGGCGGCGATGCCGCGGCGCAGCGGTTCGCCGCTGGTGTCGAGCAGGGCGGGGACGCCGGCGGCGCGGGCGAGCCGGACGAGTTCCGCGTAGGCGCCGACGTGGATGCCCGGCGGCAGGCTGCCGCACAGGGCCACGGCCCGGGCTCCGTCGAGGAGTTCGGTGAAGCGCGCGGTGAACGCGGCCCATTCGTCGGGGGTGATGACCGGGCCGGGCTCGTTGAGCTGGGTGGTGTCGCCGGTCGCGGCGTCGACGACGGCGACGGTGCGGCGGGTGGATCCGCCGATCGGGACCAGCGCGTCGTGGACCGGGCGGCCGGCGGTGGTGGTGGCGAGCAGGGCGCGGAGGGTCTCGCCGGTGGCGCCGCCCGCGAAGCCGGTGACGACGGTCTCGTGGCCGAGGGCGCCGAGCACCCGGGCGACGTTGAGGCCCTTGCCGCCGGGGCGTTCGATGACCTGGGTGACGCGGTGCGAGGCGTGCGGGACGAGGGCCGGGACGCGATAGGTGAGGTCCAGCGCCGTGTTGAGGGTGACCGTGAGGATCACCTGATCCACCCCCTGTCGTCTCGTGTCACCGCCGGTAGCGCCCTGATCATGCCAGGGAGACGGCGGTAGGCCCAGACCCCGGACCGACCGCCGTCCCGCAACGAGGGGGAAAATCAGCCCACTTGCGGATCGACCACCCATTCGCCCTTGCGCATCACGCCCTTGAGCTCGAAGTCCTCGTCGAGGACGACGAGGTCGGCGTCCTTGCCGGGCTCCAGGGAGCCGACCCGGTCGTAGACGCCGAGCAGCTTCGCGGGGTTGGCGGAGAGTGCCTGGACGGCGGACTCGACGGGCAGCCGGTCGACGGTGACCGCGCGCCGGAACGCCCGGTCGAGGGTGAGCGTCGAGCCGGCGATGGAGCCGCCCTCGACGAGCCGCGCGACGCTGTCCTTCACCTCGACCTCCAGCGGGCCGAGCATGTAGCGGCCGTCGCCGAAGCCGGCGGCGTCCATCGCGTCGGTGATGAAGGCGACGCGTTCCGCGCCGGCGTGGTGGAAGGCCAGTTCCAGGGCGGCCGGGTGGAGGTGGGTGCCGTCGTTGATGAGCTCGACGGTGACCCGCTCGTCCTCCAGGAGCGCGGCGATCGGGCCGGGCGCGCGGTGTCCGAGGGCGGGCATCGCGTTGAAGAGGTGGGTGGCGACGGTGGCGCCCGCGTCGATGGCGTCGCGCGTCTGCTCGTACGTGGCGTCGGTGTGCCCGACGGCGGCGATCACGCCGTGTTCGGCGAGCAGCCGTACGGAGTCGAGGCCGCCGGGCAGCTCGGTGGCGAGGGTGACCATGCGGGCCTGGCCGCGCGCGGCGTCGATCAGCTTGCGCACCTCGGCGGGCTCGGGGTCGCGCAGCAGCGTCTCGTCGTGGGCGCCCTTGCGGCAGGGCGAGATGAACGGGCCCTCGAAGTGGATGCCGGCGATGTCGCCCTGCTCGGCGAGCTCGGAGAGCAGGCCGGCGCGCTGGGTGAGGAAGTCCATCTCGCCGGTGACGAAGGAGGCGACGACGGTGGTCGTGCCGTGCTGCCGGTGGGTGCGGACGCCGGTGAGGACGTCGTCGACGGTGCCGGAGGTGAAGGAGGCGCCGCCGCCGCCGTGGTTGTGGAGGTCGACGAAGCCGGGCACCAGCCAGTGACCGCTGAGGTCGAGGGTGGCGGCGTCCTGGTGGGCGGCTCCGGCGATGCGGCCGTTCTCGACGATCACTCGTCCGTTCTCGACGATCCCGGTCGGCAGCACCACGCGGGCCCCCGCGAGAACTGTGGAAACGGCCATCAGGCGGATACCTCCGAGTCGGTGGGGCGGTCGAGGGTGCTGCTGAGGGTGCTGTCGGTCGCGTGGGCGAGCAGGTCCCAGGCCAGGAGGCCCGCGCCCAGACATCCGGCGGTGTCCCCGAGCGCCGCCGGGACGACGGCGGGCAGCTTCTGGAAGGTGACGCGCTGCTCCACGGCGGCCCGAAGGGGTGTGAACAAGGTTTCCCCCGCCTCGGCGAGACCGCCACCGATGATGAGCGTGCGGGGGTCCAGCAGGGTGAGGGCGGTGACCAGGCCGTCCGCGAGGGCGTCGACGGCGTCCTGCCACACCCGTACGGCCGCGGGGTCGCCGGACTCGACGGCCTTGGCACAGTCGGCGGCGTCCGCCTCGGGGTCGCCGGAGGCCTCGGCCCAGGCGACCGAGACGGCGGAGGCGGAGGCGTACCGTTCCAGGCAGCCGCGCTGGCCGCAGCCGCACTCCGTGCCGCCCGGGCGGACGACGATGTGGCCGATCTCGCCGGCGTAGCCGTGGGCGCCGGCCTCGATCTCGCCGCCGATGCCGATGGCGCCCGCGATGCCGGTGCCGAGCGGCACGAAGAGGAAGCGGTCGGCGCCGTTGCCGGCCCCGATCCGGCCCTCGGCGAGGCCGCCGGTGCGCACGTCGTGGCCGAGGGCGACGGGGATGCCGCCGAGGCGCTCGCTGAGCAGCGCGCGCATCGGGACGTCGCGCCAGCCGAGGTTGGCGGCGTAGACGGCGATGCCGTTCGTGGCGTCGACGATTCCGGGTACGGCGACTCCGGCGGCCGCGGCGGGCTCGCCGTAGCGTTCCTGGCCGAGGGCGCGCAGCTCGGCGGCGAAGCCGAGGATCGTCTCGACGACGGCCTCGGGTCCGCGCTCGCGGCCGGTGGCGCGGCGGGCCTCGTGGAGCAGGGTGCCGTCCGCCCCGACGAGGGCGGCCTTCATGCCGGTGCCGCCCACATCGAGGGCGATGACGTGTCTCACGGGGAACAGTCTCGCGCGTGGGCACCCGAAAGGTCTAGTCCACTGTGGAGATTGTTGCCGTCGGATACAAAATCACCCGGGCGGCCCAGGTCCGAGGTCGGCGGGGCGGGGGCCGTGTGGAGCGTTTTGGTCCAGACCAGATGCCGAAAATGAAAGCTAACCGCCGGGTAGTGTCGGACCCGACGGAGCGATCCCTTCCGTATGGGGCGGTGCGTTGCCGAAGCGATATGTGAGTGGTGTAGACCTCCGTCGCCGGCCGGGTGGAAACTTGCGGCCGACGGTGATCTCGACGAAGAGCAAAGGGTGGGTTACGGCTGTGCAGCGGCGACGATTCCTGGGACTGGCCGCGGCGGCCACCACACTCGGACTGACCGCCGGCCTCTCCGGCTGCGGCAGCCTCGGCGGCGACGGCGGCGACGTGACCCTCACGCTGGTGGCCGCCGACTACGACCTCACCGGCGGCGACACCACGAAGAAGTACTGGGACGGCCTGGTCGCCGCCTTCCAGGCGAAGAACCCCGGCATCAGGATCCAGGTCCGCGTCGAGCCCTGGACCGACATCGACCGCAAGGTCGCCGAGCTCGTCAAGGCCGGCGAGGCCCCCGACATCGCACAGATCGGCGCCTACGCCGACTACGCGGCCGCCGGCCAGCTCTACTCCGCCGACGAACTGCTCTCCATACCCGTCCAGGCCAACTTCCTGGCCCCGCTCGTCGACGCCGGCGAGTACAAGCGCACCCAGTACGGCCTGCCCTTCGTCGCCTCCACCCGGCTGCTCTTCTACAACAAGGAACTCTTCGAGAAGGCCGGCGTCGACGCACCGCCCACCACCTGGGACGAACTCGCCGCCGCCGCGGAGAAGCTCGACAAGAAGGGCGTCACCTATCCCTTCGCGCTGCCGCTCGGCCCCGAGGAGGCCCAGGCCGAGACGATGCTGTGGCTGCTGAGCGGTGGCGGCGGCTACACCGACACCGTCGGCCGCTACGACCTCGACTCCCAGGCCAACATCCGCACCTTCGGCTGGCTGCGCGACAACCTCGTGGCCAAGGGCCTCACCGGCCCCGTCGCCCCCGGCAAGCTCGACCGCAAGTCGGCCTTCGCGGCCTTCGCGAGCGGCAAGGTCGGCATGCTCAACGGCCACCCGTCCCTCATGCGGCAGGCCGAGAAGAACGGCGTGACGTTCGGCAAGGTCGCGGTCCCCGGCTTCGACGGCCGCGAGCACGCCTCCATGGGCGTCGCCGACTGGATCATGGGCTTCAAGCAGAACGGCCACCGCAAGGAGATCGGGACCTTCCTCGACTTCGTCTTCGACGACGAGAACGTGCTGAAGTTCGCCGGGGAGTACGACATGCTGCCCGTCACCGTCACCGCCTCCGCGGCCATGCAGGCCGACCCGAAGGCCGCCCACCTCCGCGAGTTCCTGCGGACGCTGCCGGACTCCCAGCTGCCGCCCGTCGGCAAGACCTCCTGGGCGCAGGTCAGCAGCAGCGTGAAGAAGGAGATCGGCAAGGCCGTCGAGCCCGGCGCCAGGCCCGGCGACATCCTCGGCCGGCTGGCCCGCCAGGCGACGGCGGCCGAGAGCGCGGAGTGACCGGCGCGGCATAAGTTGGTCTGTATGACCAGTGACATCGGGGAGCCGGGGCGCGCCGCCGAAGACCCGCCGCGGTCCGCCCCCGGCGAGCGGGAGCGGACCGAGCCCGGGGAGCGGACCGAGCCCGGGGCGCGGGAGCAGGCCGAGCTGGGTAAGCGCGCGCGGACCGAGCCTGGCGAGCGGGAGCGGACCGAGCCCGGGGAGCGGGAGCAGGCCGAGCCCGGAAGGCGGGAGCAGGCCGTGCTCGGGGAGCGGGAGCAGGCCGTGCTCGCCCTGGAGCGGCGCTCCTGGCCCGGGCCCGGCGCCAAGGAGCGGGCCGTGCGCGAGCAGCTCGGCCTGTCCGCCACCCGCTACTACCAGCTGCTCAACGCGCTCCTCGACGACCCGCGCGCCCTCGCCCACGACCCGGTCACGGTCAACCGGCTGCGCCGGGTCCGCGCGGAACGCGAGCAGCGCCGCTGACGCCGGGGGCATCCGTCGGTAGGGTCGTGAACATGGTCAGCAGCCTTCCGCACCCGACCACCGCCGCCGGCCGCGACGGCCTCGCCGCGCTCCTCGCACGGCCGGAGAAGGCCGTCGTCGCCCTCGACTTCGACGGGACGCTCGCCGAGATCGTCCCCGATCCGGAGCAGGCCCGCGCCCACCCCGGCGCCGTGCCCGCCCTGTCCGCCCTCGCCCCGCACCTGGCCGCCGTCGTGGTGGTCACCGGACGCCCCGCCGGAGTGGCCGTACGGTACGGGGGCTTCGCCGGCGTACCGGGCCTCGACCACCTGGTGGTCCTCGGCCACTACGGCGCCGAGCGCTGGGACGCCGTGAGCGGCACCGTGCAGGCCGCCGCGCCGCACCCGGGCGTGGCGGCGGTGCGCGCCGAGCTGCCCGGCTTCCTGGACCGGGTCGGGGCCTGGCCGGGCACGTGGATCGAGGAGAAGGGCAGGGCGGTCGCCGTCCACACCCGCCGCGCCGAGGACCCGCAGGGCGCCTTCGAGGCCCTGAAGGGCCCGCTGGGCGACCTCGCCGCCCGGCACGGCCTGGTCCTGGAACCGGGCCGGATGGTCCTGGAGCTCCGCCCGCCGGGCATGGACAAGGGCGTCGCCCTCGCCGACTTCCTGCGCGAGACCGGCGCGGGCTCCGTCCTGTACGCGGGCGACGACCTGGGCGACCTCCCCGCGTACGCCGCCGTCGAGAAGCTCCGCTCCGACGGCACCCCGGGCCTGCTCGTCTGCTCCGCCGCCGAGTCCGCGGCCGTCCCCGACCTCGCCGCCCGCGCCGACCTCACGGTCCCGGGCCCGGCGGCGGTGGTGGGACTGCTCGCCGGGCTCGCGGAGGCGCTGACGGAGGGTGAGGGCGCCGGTCAGGGGGCGTAGAACCCCTGCACGTCGGCTACGAGGTCGACGCTGCCGGCGTGGTTGTACAGCGTGACCTTGCCGTCGACGACGGGCACGACGACGAGGTTGGACACGGTCTGCCCGGCGGCCACGTTGAGGTTCGACGTGTTCGGCCGGGCGGTGCCGTACGGATAGACGCTGACGTACGTGCCGTTGGTCGCGTTGGTCGCCGTCACGTTCATGACGACCGCCGTCGCGCCGGTGGCCGGCACCCCGTTCCGCCCGGCGACGGTGAGCGTGAGCGTCTTGCCGCCGCCCAGCTTGGCCTTCGGGGCGCCGATGGCGGCGCGGGTGTCGAGGGAGCGGGAGGGGGCGAGGGGCTGGAAGAGCGAGCCGAGGTCGTCGGAGCGGTAGTAGCCGACGACGTCGGCGATCACGTCGGCCGCGCCGAACCGGTTGAGGAGCGCCAGGCTGTCGTCGTACAGCGGGACGACCACCAGGTTGGAGGCGGTCCGCCCGGCAGCCACCTGGACGTGCGACTGCACATAGGTGTCGGCGTAGGGGGTGCCGTAGGCCGAGACGAACGTGGACGCCGAAGGATTCGTGACGGTCAGCTGGAGCACCACGGCGGTGACGCCCGTCTTGGGCACCCCTCCGCGCCCGAGGACCGGAGCCCATCCGAGCATGCCTGCCTCCAGCTTGCCCTTCGCGACGCCGAGCCCGATCCGGGAATCCACGATCCGGGCCGGCTTGAGCGGTTCGAAGAGCGCGCCCTGACCGGTTGTGTAGTAGCCGGTCACATCGGCGACGAGGTCCACGCTGCCCGCGTGGTTGTAGAGGGTGACCTTGCCGTCCTTGACCGGGACGACGACCATTCCGGCCACGATCCGGCCCGCGGGCACGTTGAGGTTGGAGGCGTTGGGACGGGCGGTGCCGTACGGGTGGACCGTGACGTACGTCGAGGCGCTCGGGCTGACCGCGGTCACGTTCAGCGCGACGGACGTGACACCGGTCGCGGGTACCTGCCCCTGCCCGGTGACCTGGAGCGTGATCGAGCCGCCGGGGCCGACCTTGCCCTTGCGGGCGCCGAGGCCGCTGCGCGTGTCGAGGATCCGGACCGGACGATTCGGTGTCCCCGACACGCCCGCGAACCGGCTGGAGGCGATCGAGGCACCCCCGACCAGGGTCACGGTGCCGGACTCCTGGACGGCGGGGCCGACGCCGTCGGCGGGCGGAGCGGTGAGGGTCCAGGTGTACGCGCCGTTCGCCAGCAGGGTGCCGGCCTTGTCGCGCCCCTTCCAGAAGATCTCCAGCTTCCCGCGTACCTCTGTTCCGCTGGCCAGCTCGCTGATCCGACCTGTCGAGTGGTGGCGGGCCGTCAGGGTCCAGGAGCCCACCGGCTTGCTGTACCGACGGGTGAGGAGTTGCCACTTGCCGGTGGAGGCGGCGTCGACGTACGTCGACGCCGTTCCGTCCAGCACAGCCAGCGGCTGCGCGGGGATGCCCGTCGCGACGACGTGCACCTGCTGCTCGGCGTCGACGTAGGCGAGGTGGCCGCCGAACTTGTCGACGCTCCAGCGGACATGGCGCTGGGAGACGCCGGTGTCGGGCAGTGCGCCCACGACCCGGCTCGCCGGGCCGTCGGCGGCGGCGCCGGTGAGGACGAGCTCTCCGGCGGTCTTGTCGTGGGTGACGACGTAGCCGTCGCCGAGCAGGGCCTCGCCGGACGGCACGGACCGCGACGACTTCGCCGTACGGTCGTAGACGCCGGCCGGCCCGTTCGCGCCGCAGGACCAGTACAGCCAGCGGTCGGTGGCCTGGAGTTCCGCGGGGACGCAGGGGGCACCGGTGTTCACGGCCTCGACCGCCTCGCCGGTCTTCAGGTCCTTGGCGGCCAGGGTTCCGTTCTCTCCGGTCGCGCTCCACAGCACGGTGTTCCACAGGGCGGCGGCGACGGGAGCGCGGGTTTCGAGGACTCCGCCGCCGATCGACCGGATCGTCTGCGTGCCGGGCGTGGTCGACGTGCCGGGGACGGTGTGGACCAGATAGCGGGAGGAGAGGGCATCGATCCTGCCGCCGGCGGGCAGGTACAGCTCGGAGAATCCGTAGTCCCCGGAACCGTTGACGTAGTAGCGCCAGTTCGTGTCGTCCCCGTCCACGCGGCGGACGAACCGTCCGTCCCCGAGCGCCATGTACGAGGCGCAGGCCGGGTCGTCGTCCTCGCACGGGTCCATCGCGATGCCGGTGAGCTTCGACCGGGTGCCGTACGTCGGGGCGCCGGAGAGGCTGATGTCCCGGACGTACTCGAAGGCCGAGTGGTCGCTGTCGTCGAGGACGGAGAGGCGGCCCTGGGCCAGGGCGATGCCCCGGATCTTCGCGGGGTTGGGCAGCGGCTTCACCATCGTCACCACGGGCTTGCCCGAGGCGTCGGCGGTGACGCGGCGGACGCCCCAGTCGACGGCGTCGGAGCCGCCGACGATCGCGGCGGTGCCGTCCGGCCCGGCGGACACCCCGTGGGACACCTTGGCGAGCAGGGTGACGGCGGGGCCGCCTGCGATCGGCTTGGCGTCGAGCGAGCTGCTCGACGATACGTACACGAGCCAGTCGCCGACGATGGCGAACTGGTCGTTCGAGGTGCCGCTCGCCTGGTAGTTGTCCACGGTGACCTCGGTGAGCGGAGCCGAGGGGTCGCTTCGCGAGGCCACCAGAACCCTGTGGTCGCTGCTGTCGGAGCTGTACAGCGCGATGTGGTCGGGAGACAGCTTCGCCCTGACGAACGTCCTGGGGACGGGCGCGGTGAGCGTCTCGACGCGTCCCGTCTCGGTGGAGGCGATGCCGTACCGCCGCTTCTCGTCCTGGACCCGTGTCGCCGTGAGGATGCCCGACCTGTCGCCGGCGAGGGCCCCGCCCACGAACGTGTCGTCCGGGCCGGTCACGGGCAGGTCCCGGACCGTTCCGTCGGGGCGGAGGGACAGCAGGTGCCACGTGCCGGTCGTGTACGTTCCGTCCGGCCGGAGGATCCTCTCGTAGGCGACCACCGTGGAGTCGTGGACCGAGTGCGCCTTCAGCCCCTCGGGGAGCTTCAGGCGGCGCGAGGCGCCGTCCGGGGCGCGCAGCTCGACCTCGCCCTCACGGAAGAACGCCAGGGTGTCGGCGCCCGTGCCGAGGACGGTCGTCCCGGCCTCAGGCGACAGGGGGACCGGGGTGCTGCGGCCGTCCGCGTACCGGGTCCACAGGACCTGCTGGTCCTCTCCCTGGTAGTGGAAGACGCCCTCGGCCCCCGCGGCGTCCGCCCGGTAGTACCGCGACTGGGCGGTCAGATAGGGCCATGCACTGATCTTGGACGACTTCGGGGCCGCCGGCACGACGACCTCTCTCGGCGCCGGCTCCTCCGCCGTCGCCGTCCCCGCCAGTGGTGTGAGGCCGCCGCCCACCGTCAGCGCGACGGCCGTCGCAGTGGCGAACGCGCCCCGCGTCAGGGTGTGTCGAAGCACCCGGTCCCTCCCGAACCTAGGAACCTGCCGGTGCCCCCCACCGCAGGTGGACGGGAGCGTAACAGCGGGAAGGGGCGCCCCGCAGGCGGGGCGCCCCTTTTTTGAACAGGATCAGACGTGATCGGTGCGGCGGTGGCGCGAGGCCTCAGGAGGCCGGGTTGACCACCGCGATCGTCAGGTCGTCGCCCGCGTCACCGGTGACGGTGACCTTCACGCCGTGGCCCGCGACCTTGACGCTGGCCTGCGGGGCCGCCGGGTCGTAGTAGGCGTTCGGGTCGGTGTCGTCGAAGACCGGCATGCCCGGGACGGAGGGGGCGCAGGCCGCCTTCGTCGTGACGGTCCGCTGCTTGCCCTTGCCGGTCAGGACCTCGGTATGGAGGCAGGTCGCGTCCGTCGGCTCCAGGCCGAAGGTGGCGTCGAAGGGCTGGCGGCGGTTGCTGGGCGCGGTGCCGTCGTCGTAGCGGAACGGGGTCGGGCGGGCGTCGACCACCATGACCGAGCCGCCGCCGGGGTGGGCGCTGACGTTGTTGTCGTCGAACGAGCGGTCCACGTACCAGACCAGCATGCCGTTCTGGAAGCGGAAGAACTCGACCCAGTCGGGCGCGGTGAGGGGCTTGCTGAACTGGTACGGGCCCTCGGCCAGGAGCGCGTCGCTGCCGACGTACTCGCGGTTCTCCACCAGGTAGAAGCGCGGCGACGTGGTCGTCTCCGTGCCGGTGGAGATCTTCCAGCGGCCCTGCGCGGTCCAGCCGTTCGCGCCCTGCTCGACGTCGTCGGTCAGCAGCGTGGTGCCGCCGGAGCCGACGGTGACGTCGTCCAGGAAGGCGCCGGCGAAGTGCACGCCGCCGTCGGACTGGTAGCGGAAGCGGAAGAGGGACGGCTTGCCCTGGGGGTCGTACGAGTAGCGCAGGGTCGTCCACTTGCCGTTCGAGGAACCGGAGACCCCGGCGCCGGCGCGCGCCCAGCTGGCGCCGTTGTCGAGCGAGTACTCGGCGAAGAGGTAGTCGTAGTCCGCCTCGATCTCGTACCAGGCGCTCGCCTTGACCGTGATCCGCGAGGCGGCGGGCACGGAGCGGGTGAGGGACTGGTTCAGGCCGTCGGCCGAGCCGGTCCACCAGGCGTGGGAGCCCGAGACGGGCGTCGCGTAGGCGGTGCTGCTCGTCTTGTCGGGCAGCGCGATGCGGACCGCCTGTTCCTTGCCGGTGACCTGGAGCTGCGCCGGGTTGAGCGTGTACGTGCCGGAGGCGCCGAGCGGGGCGTCGGCGTAGTCCAGCCAGCCGAGGAACAGCTTCTCCTCCGCGCCCATCAGGCCCGGCAGGGTGCCGATGCCCTCGTTGGCGGCGGCGCCGTGGCCGAGCCAGGAGCCGGAGCTCATCAGGGTCCAGAAGGCGGTGGAGTTCTCGCCGCCGTCGGTGTCGTAGAAGTCCGGCAGGCCGAGGTCGTGGCCGAACTCGTGGCAGAAGACGCCGAGTCCGCCGTTCTCGCCCTCGGTGGTGTAGTCGCCGAGCCAGTACTTCGACTGGCCGATGCGGGCGCCGCCCGCCTTGTTCTGGGTGCCGGCGACGACGGGGCCGGTGAGGCCGAAGTCGTCACCGTTGACGTACCAGCGGTGCGACCAGATGGCGTCCTCGCCCTGGGCGCCGCCGCCCGCGTCCTCGCCCATGCCGGCGTGCACGGCCTGGAAGTGGTCGATGTAGCCGTCGGCCTCGTCGAAGTTCCCGTCGTGGTCCCAGTCGTTGCGGTCCCAGACGTCGAACTGGGCGAGGTAGGCGTCGATCTCGGCCGGCGTCTTGCCCGCCGCGATCTGCGCGTTCCACCAGGCGTCGCCGGTGTCCTGGATGAAGGCCCAGGAGCCGCCGGTGTCCTCGACGGCGTTGTCGCCGTAGGTGGAGGCGTTGCCGGGGACCCGGACCCAGTCCTCGACGACGTTGCTGACGGAGTAGGCGCCGTTCGACACCTTCTCGTAGTACGTCTTCATCGACTCGCCGGGGCCGTTGAAGAGGTTCTCGTAGTACGCCTTGTCGAAGTCGGCCGTCCAGGCGTTGGAGTTGTCGACGCTCCGGTCCGGCTGGGGTATCTCGTTGTGGAGCGGGCCGGGGACGGTGCCGAGCTTGCCGGAGCCCTCGGTGCCGAACTCGGAGAGGATCGTGAGGATCTTCTCCTGGCGGGTGGCGGTGGAGGTCTCGGTCTCGGCGAACTTGCCGGGCGCGACCTCGACGACGCCCTTGGCGTTCGCCTTGGCCTTGCCCTTGGCCACCAGGTCGATCGCCTTCTTGCGCAGTTCGGTGCGCTGTTTGCTGAGCGGCCCGGGGCGGTTGTCCGCCCTGGGTGCGGCGGTGGCGCCGGGGCTGCTGTCCCTGGCCTCCTGCGCCGCGGCGGGGGTGAGTCCCGCGGCGAGGAGTGCGGTGAGCGCCGACCCGAGGGTCATGCCCACGACAATCTTGTTTCTCAAGGCTGCGCGATCCCTTCGCTCACATGCGGGGTGCCGCATGGTTCGCGTGGTTCCGTAGGAGGTTACGGATCGCCTGGGGGAACGATCGCGGCGAGTCTGGCACGGAAGGACCCGCACGAGGAGGGGGGAGACCCCGGAGAATTTCCGTCCCGATGCAGGGGAGCGTGAGGGAAAGGGGGAGGGGTGGCTTCCGCTCAGCGGTTGCGCAGGGACTCCAGCTGGTCCAGGAACCAGCGCTGCGGCGGCAGGGCCGTGGCCGCGGCGGCGAGGCGCTTGGTGCGTTCGGCGCGTTCGCCGGCGGGCATGGACAGGGCGCGGTGGAGGGCCTCCGCGGTCTCGGTGACGTCGAAGGGGTTCACCGTGATCGCGTCCTCGCGCAGCTCCTCGTACGCGCCTGCCTCGCGGGAGAGCACCAGGGCGCAGCCCGCGTCGGAGACCACCGGGATCTCCTTGGCGACCAGGTTCATGCCGTCGCGGACCGGGTTGACCAGCGCCACGTCCGCGAGGCGGTAGGCGGCGAGGGAGCGGGTGAAGTCGTCCTCGACCGAGAGCAGCACCGGCTGCCAGTCCGCCGTGCCGAACTCGGCGTTGATCTCCTCGGCGAGGGCGACGACGGAGGCCGTGTACGTACGGTACGACTCCAGGTCCTGCCGGGACGGGTAGGCGGAGGCGAGGTGCACGACCCGGTCGCGCCACTCGGGGTGGGCGGTGAGGAGCTCCCGGTAGGCCATGAGGCCGCGCAGGATGTTCTTGGACAGCTCGGTGCGGTCGACGCGGACGATGGTCCTGCGGTCGCCGACCTCCGCGCGGAGCCGGGCCAGGCGGTCGTCCACCTCGGGCCGGTGGGCGAGGGCCCGCAGGTCGTCGCCGTCGACGCCGAGGGGCCGGGCGACGACGTCGGTCGTGCGCTTCGGGCCGGGCCCGGGGCCGCGCCGGTGCTCCACGCCCCGCCAGGGCGACCCCGCCGGGAAGGAGGCCATGGCGGTCCCCGACATGGTGTCCATGGACGCGCTCGACATGAAGGCGGCGCCCCAGAGGGGGGTGTGGAAGCCCAGCTCGTCCGCGCCGAGCATGCCCCACACCAGCTCTTCCCAGATGTCGCGCGGCACCATGCGCGCGTACGCCGAATCCGCCCACGGCGTGTGCGTGAAGTGCCCGATCCGGAGGTCCGGGCGCAGTTCGCGCAGCATCCCCGGGACCAGCGCCAGGTGGTAGTCCTGCACCAGCACCACCGCGCCGTCGTCGGCCGCCTCCGCCAGGGCCTCGGCGAAGGCCCGGTTGTAGCGGCGGTAGGACTCCCAGCGGCGGCGGAACGCCGCGTCGAAGACGGGCTCGCGCGGGATCTCGTACAGATGGTGGTGGAGGAACCACAGCACCGAGTTCGCGATGCCGTTGTACGCGTCGGCGTACGTCTCCGGGTCGATGTCCAGCATCCGCACGCCCGGCTCGGCGACCCCGCGCCGCACCGCCTCGCGGTCGCCGTCGCCGAGCGCCGCGCACACCCACAGGGTCTCGCCGGCGGACCCCTGCGACGAGACGGCGCTCAGGCCCGAGACGAGCCCGCCGCCGCCGCGCCGGGTGTCCAGCGTGCCGTCGTCGCGCACGCTGTAGGAGACGGGGCCGCGGTTCGATGCCAGGAGGACGGAAGCCATACGGCGAACCTAGCCCATCCGGTAAACGCTCAAACGTACGGATTCCGGACACCCTCGGGGCAGCGGTTTCCGTAGTTTCCGCGGCCCCGTAGCGCCGCCACGGCCACCACGCCGCTCGCCGCGAGCGCCAGGCCCAGCCCGCCCAGCAGCCACAGCCGCTCGGTGGCGGCGCCGTCGTTCTCCGCCCTCGTGTCGCCACGCGCCGGCGCGCCGGCGGCGGGCGGGCCCGCGGCGGCGCCGGCCGGTTCGGTGACCGCGACGGAGAGGGCCCCGGCGAGTCCCACGGCGGCCAGCAGGACGGCCGTTTTCCTGAGGAAAGTGAACCGCGTGAACCGCGTGAACCGCGTGAACCGCGTGAACCGCGTGGACCGCGTGGGCTGCGTGAACTGCATGGACCGTCTGAACCGCATCAACCGCATGAAACGGAAATCTATGCAGAAAGGCGCATTATCGGGTGGCACGCCACGCGTCGTTCCGTCGTGCGGAGCCCGCCGCGCCCCGCCGCGCCCGGCCGTCGCACCGACGCCCCGCCCCGCCCCACGCGGGCCGCCGCATCGACGCCCCGCCCCGCCCCGCGTCGCTCAGGCGACCCGGCGCCGTTCCGCGTACTCCGCGATCTCCGTCATCGGCGGGCGCTCCTCCGTGTCCACCGGGTACGTGTGCGGCGCGAAGCCGTCCTCCCCGCGTTCGAACTGGGTCAGCAGCGGCCGTACGAGATGGCCGCGCGAGAGCCGCAGCTGCGCCGTGCGGTAGATCGCCGCCGCCATCCGGCCCAGGGCCTGGCCGTCCTGGTGGCGGTGCTTGCGCACCCCCACGTCCACCTGTGCGAGCGCGTCCAGGCCGACCGTGTGCAGCGCGTCGACGAGCAGGCCCAGCTCCACCCCGTAACCGACCGGGAACGGCAGCCGCTCCAGGAGCGAGCGCCGCGCCGCGTACTCGCCGCCCAGCGGCTGCACGAAACCGGCGAGCCTCGGCCAGTGCAGATTGAGCAGCGGCCGGGCCACCAGTTCCGTCACGCGACCGCCCTGACCTGGGGCGTCGCCGAGCGGGCGGTCGTACATAGCCTTCACGAAGTCCACGTCCGGGTCCGTGAGCAGCGGACCGACGATGCCCGTCACGAAGTCCGCCGAGAAGTCACGGAGGTCGGCGTCCACGAAGCAGACGACGTCCCCGCCCGTCACCATGAGTGACCGCCACAGGACCTCGCCCTTGCCCGGCACCGCGGGTATCCGGGGCAGGATCGCGTCCCGCGCCACCACCCGCGCGCCGGCCGCCGCGGCCACCTCCGCCGTACGGTCCGTGGAGCCGGAGTCGATCACCACCAGCTCGTCCACCAGCGGCACCGCCTCCGTCATCAGCTCGCGGCGGATCACGGAGACGATCGCGCCGACCGTCGCCTCCTCGTTCAGCGCGGGCAGCACCACGCTGACCGTCGTCCCGCGCTTGGCGGCGAGGATCCGCTCCAGCGGACGGTCGGCCACGGACCAGGACCGCCGGGCCAGCCAGCGCTCCACTTCTTCCAGCAACGTGATCTCCATCTCGCGGATCGGACGACCGTCTCGCCCGCCCAGGGCTTCGGTTACAGTCTTGAACAACGCGGATGCCCGATGCATGTCGGGGTGCCGCCCGCGTCTCACAATCGAATACCGCTCATCCAGAGGGGCAGAGGGAAACGGCCCGTTGAAGCCCCGGCAACCCTCCAGTCGGTTCTCGTCCTCCAGCGAGGTCCCCGGCTAGGGAAGGTGCCAAATCCGTCTCATGGCGAAATGCGTCATGGGGAAGATGAGGAGAAAGGGCCTCGCCTCCAATGGCTGTACAGACCGTCGCATCCGCTTCCGGAACCACCGCCCCCGGCACCACCGTGGACCTCGGTCCCGCGTCCGGCCTCTCCTGCCGCGAATGCGGCGAGACCTTCGCGCTCGGCCCGATCTTCGCCTGTGAGCTGTGTTTCGGCCCGCTCGAGGTCGCCTACGACCTGCCGACCGGTGACCCCGAGGCCCTGCGCAAGCGCATCGAGGCCGGCCCCGCCAACATCTGGCGCTACGCCCCGCTGCTGCCCGTCCCCGCGGACGTCGCCGAGAAGCCGAACCTGAACCCCGGCTGGACCGCGCTCGTCCAGGCCGACAACCTCGCCCGCGAGATCGGCGTCGAGCCCGGCAAGCTGTTCGTCAAGGACGACTCCGGCAACCCGACCCACTCCTTCAAGGACCGGGTCGTCGCCCAGGCCATCGAGGCCGCCCGCGCCTTCGGCTTCACCACCCTCTCCTGCTCCTCCACCGGCAACCTGGCCGGCGCCGTCGGCGCCGCCGCCGCCCGGGCCGGCTTCCGCTCCTGCGTGTTCATCCCGCACGACCTGGAGCAGGGCAAGGTCGTCATGGCCGGTGTCTACGGCGGCGACCTCGTCGCCATCGAGGGCAACTACGACGACGTGAACCGCTTCTGCTCGGAGCTCATCGGCGACCCGCTGGGCGAGGGCTGGGGCTTCGTCAACGTCAACCTCCGCCCGTACTACGGCGAGGGCTCGAAGACGCTCGCCTACGAGATCTGCGAGCAGCTCGGCTGGGTCATCCCGGACCAGCTGGTCATCCCGATCGCCTCCGGCTCCCAGCTCACCAAGATCGACAAGGGTCTGCAGGAGCTCATCAAGCTCGGCCTGGTCGAGGACAAGCCGTACAAGATCTTCGGCGCCCAGGCCGAGGGCTGTTCCCCGGTGTCCGCGGCCTTCAAGGCCGGCCACGACGTCGTGCGGCCCCAGAAGCCGAACACCATCGCCAAGTCGCTGGCCATCGGCAACCCGGCCGACGGCCCGTACGTCCTCGACATCGCCCGCCGCACCGGCGGCGCCGTGGAGGACGTGAACGACGAGCAGGTCGTCGACGCCATCAAGGTGCTCGCCCGCACCGAGGGCATCTTCGCCGAGACGGCGGGCGGCGTGACCGTCGGCGTGACGCGCAAGCTCGTCGAGAACGGGCTGATCGACCCCAGCCTCACCACCGTCGTCCTCAACACCGGCGACGGCCTCAAGACCCTGGACGCCGTGGCCGACAGCTCGCAGGCGACCGCCACCATCCGCCCGAGCCTGGACGCGTTCCGCGACGCGGGCCTGGCCCACTGAATCCGAGAGGTACGAAGACAGCCATGGCCGTGAACGTCCGCATCCCCACCATCCTCCGCACCTACACGGGCGGCCAGGCCGAGGTCCCCGCCGAGGGCGCGACCCTCGCCGAGGTCATCGCCGACCTGGAGAAGAACCACACCGGCATCGCCGCCCGCGTCCTGGACGACCAGGGCAAGCTGCGCCGCTTCGTCAACGTGTACGTGAACGACGACGACGTGCGCTTCGAGCAGGGCCTGGAGACCGCCACGCCGGACGGCGCGGGCGTCTCGATCATCCCGGCGGTCGCCGGCGGCTGCTGAGCCGGTCTGCTGAGCCGATCTGCGGGGCCGGTCTGCGGGGCCCGTCCGCCGGGCCTGCCCGCTGACGCGTCTGGGGCCAGTCCGCTGTCGCGTCCGTGTGACGCGTCCGAGGGGCGCGTCCCCGTGACGCGTCCGCGTGACGCGTCCCCGGGATTGCCGCGCGGACCCTACCCGCGGGTACCGGAGATATCTGAATTGCCCCTTCCGCGCGAGAAAGCGGAAGGGGCAATTCTGCATGGTTGAGCGCGGTAGAGTTGGGGAAGTCCCCTCCGCCGCGCATGCCAGGTGCATATGAGAATGCGTCTGCGCACGACAAGATGCAGCCAAAGTGCCTGCTCCTTGTGTACCTTCTGCGCTTTTTGCCGGGCCCGACTTGCCCCGGAATCCTGAGGATCCTCCCGGATTCCCCTTTCCGGCCTGCCCAGAATTCTCGTCCGATTGACCTGTTGCAGAGGGCAGTTGGGCAGATACATTCAGCCGCGGTCGACGCGTTCCGGCGCAGGGTCTGACCCGGGTCCGCGAAGTGCGGTCCCGCGCAAGGGCCAGTAACAGGGGAGTTAGGCATGGCTCAGGGCACCGTCAAGTGGTTCAACGCGGAGAAGGGCTACGGCTTCATCGCGGTCGACGGTGGTGCGGATGTTTTCGTCCACTACAGCGCGATCCAGATGGACGGATACCGCACCCTCGAAGAGGGTCAGCGGGTCGAGTTCGAGATCTCGCAGGGCCAGAAGGGTCCGCAGGCGGACATGGTCAAGCTCGCCGTCTGAGCGCGGCGCGATCGGCCACCGACGCACTTCCGTCGAGGGGCCCGCATCCTGACAGGGATGCGGGCCCCTCGCGCGTGTGCGGGCAGGCCACGGGACGGGCGGGAGGGGCCGATCCGGCCGGGTCGCCCGAGTCCTCCCCTCTCCCGGCCGCCACCCCTCTTCCGACCGCCGCCCCGCGTCGACGTTCCTTCGGAACGGCTTGCACTCTCCTAGGGCGAGTGCTAATCATTGGCGTTAGCACTCTGAAGGTGAGAGTGCTTACGAGGATCGGGCAGACGAGGTCGCGGACCGCGTGGGGAAGGAACCCACGAGGATCGCGGGCCGTCCGTCGCGGGCGTCGGCGCGGTCCAGGAGCGTTATCCACCCCATGTCCGGGAGGACCACTTCACATGGCCAAGATCATCGCGTTCGACGAGGAGGCCCGGCGCGGTCTCGAGCGCGGCATGAACCAGCTCGCTGACGCCGTCAAGGTCACCCTCGGCCCGAAGGGTCGCAACGTCGTCCTCGAGAAGAAGTGGGGCGCCCCCACGATCACCAACGATGGTGTCTCCATCGCCAAGGAGATCGAGCTCGAGGACCCGTACGAGAAGATCGGCGCCGAGCTGGTCAAGGAAGTCGCCAAGAAGACGGACGACGTCGCCGGCGACGGTACGACCACCGCCACCGTTCTCGCCCAGGCGCTGGTCCGTGAGGGCCTCCGCAACGTCGCCGCCGGCGCCAACCCCATGGCCCTGAAGCGCGGCATCGAGAAGGCCGTCGAGGCCGTCTCCGGTGCGCTGCTCGACCAGGCCAAGGAGGTCGAGACCAAGGAGCAGATCGCCTCCACCGCCTCCATCTCCGCCGCCGACACCCAGATCGGCGAGCTCATCGCCGAGGCCATGGACAAGGTCGGCAAGGAAGGCGTCATCACCGTCGAGGAGTCCCAGACCTTCGGTCTGGAGCTGGAGCTCACCGAGGGCATGCGCTTCGACAAGGGCTACATCTCGGCGTACTTCGCGACCGACATGGAGCGCATGGAGGCCGCGCTCGAGGACCCGTACATCCTCATCGTCAACTCCAAGGTCTCCTCGGTGAAGGACCTGCTCCCGCTCCTCGAGAAGGTCATGCAGTCGGGCAAGCCGCTGCTGATCATCGCCGAGGACGTCGAGGGCGAGGCCCTGTCGACCCTGGTCGTCAACAAGATCCGCGGCACCTTCAAGTCCGTCGCCGTCAAGGCCCCGGGCTTCGGCGACCGCCGCAAGGCCATGCTGAACGACATCGCCATCCTCACCGGCGGCACGGTCATCTCCGAGGAGGTCGGCCTCAAGCTGGAGAACGCCGGCCTGGACCTGCTGGGCCGCGCCCGCAAGGTCGTCATCACCAAGGACGAGACCACCATCGTCGACGGTGCCGGTGACAGCGAGCAGGTCGCGGGTCGCGTGAACCAGATCCGCGCCGAGATCGAGAACTCCGACTCGGACTACGACCGCGAGAAGCTCCAGGAGCGCCTGGCGAAGCTCGCCGGTGGCGTCGCCGTCATCAAGGCCGGTGCCGCGACCGAGGTCGAGCTCAAGGAGCGCAAGCACCGCATCGAGGACGCCGTGCGCAACGCGAAGGCGGCCGTCGAGGAGGGTATCGTCGCCGGTGGTGGCGTGGCCCTGCTGCAGGCCTCCTCCGTCTTCGAGAAGCTGGAGCTGGACGGCGACGAGGCCACCGGTGCCAACATCGTCAAGCTGGCCCTGGAGGCCCCGCTGAAGCAGATCGCCGTCAACGGTGGTCTCGAGGGCGGCGTCATCGTCGAGAAGGTGCGCAACCTGCCCGTCGGCCACGGCCTGAACGCCGCGACCGGTGAGTACGTCGACATGATCGCCGAGGGCATCATCGACCCCGCCAAGGTGACCCGTTCCGCGCTGCAGAACGCGTCCTCCATCGCGGCCCTGTTCCTCACCACCGAGGCCGTCATCGCCGACAAGCCGGAGAAGGCCGCCGCGCCGGCCGGCGGCGGCATGCCGGGCGGTGACATGGACTTCTGATCCTGACGGATCGGATCTCCTGAGCAACGCCGAAGGGCGGCACCCGAGAGGGTGCCGCCCTTCAGTGTTTCCGGAACCCGCGCGGCCGGACCTCCGCGGAGGACCGGGGAAGTCCGGCCGGGGACTCAGCGGACGTCGACCCAGTCCTGGCCGCTGAAGGTCTGGAAGTGGGTGCCGTCACCGTAGTAGCGGATCTGGTACCAGCCGTCGGCGCTCGCCGTGGTCTTCAGCGAGATCGCGCCCGTCGACGTGGTCTTGCCGGAGGCGACCTGCTTCCAGGTGCTCGTGCCCCACTTCTTGTACCAGACGCTCACCGGCTGCGAGCCGAGCCCGCGCCAGGCGCCGCTGGTGTGGTGCTGCAGCGTGCCCGTCACGGTGATCGCCGAGCCCTTGCGGACGGGGTCCGGGGAGGCCTTGAGGCCGGCGACCCGGGACTCGGTGCGGACGACGTAGAAGGGCTTGCTGACGGACGCCCCGAGGTGGTCGTTCGCGACGTGACGGATCCGGAACCAGCCGCCCTTGTTCCAGGCGGCGGCGACGAACGGCGTCCGGCCCTCGTTGTGGTTGTAGAAGGACACGGAGGAAATCTGCTTCCAGCCGGTCTGCCCGTCCGGGGACTGCTCCAGGACCACCGTCTGCTGGGACGAGGTCGACGTCCAGCCCTGGTACGGGGAGCGGAGCTCGCCGTACACGGACAGCCTGGCGTCGGTCGCCAGCTTGTAGCCGAGCACGGAGGTACGGGTGTCGGCGGGCAGCGCCAGCGGACCGGACGCGTGGAAGGAGAGGAACGTGTAGTTCTCCGACTGGACCGACCAACCCGACCAGTCGCCCCACGAGGTCCGTCCCGGAGCGGCGACGAGCTGCACGCTGAACCGGCCCTCGGCGTCGGTGTGCACGGTCTTCGGGAGACCGTCGCCCAGACGCGCCAGCAACGGGACGTCCGCCATCGGGGCGCCGTCGGCGGTCGGGTCGGTGACCCGGCCGCTGACGGTGACCGTCTCGCCGGACTCGGCGCGGGTCTTGTCGGCGGAGGCGGTGACCGTCAGCCGCTTCTCCTGCCCGCTGGTGTACGCGCCGTAGGACGTCGTGCCGTGCACCTGGGCGCTGTTCTCGCTGAACGTGGCCTCGACCTGCGCGGTCGGCCGGTCCACCGGGACCGGCTCGCCGGCGAACGCGCCGGTCTCGTCGGTCGCGGCGGAGCCGAGCGGCGCGTCCTCGCCGTAGCGCCCGTACGACACGGTGCGGCCGGGCAGCGGCACCTCGTCGCCCGAGCCGGGCTGGACGCCGAACAGCGAGCCCTTGGGGTGAAGGTTGCGGTCGGACCAACTCGGGTTGCCGATGGAGAAGTTGCCCAGCCGCGGCTTCAGGGTGAAGTCGAGCGTGCCCGCGTCGGCGCGCGTGACGGTGTTGCCCAGCGAGTCGGTGGCCGTGACGTCGATCGCGTACCTGCCGAGCGACGGAATGCTGCCGCCGTCCTCGGTGAGCTTGAGCGTGGACGCCTCCGGCAGTGCGAAGGTGCCCCGGCTCGCCGTGTTCTCCTCGAGCGCCGGGATCTCGGCGAGGACGGTGTCGCCCTGCCGGACCTTGGCGGACACGGAGGTGACGGTCGCCTGCGGCGCGTCGGTCCAGGCGGTCACCTTGAAGGTGCCGCGCTGGGCGTCGTTCGTCAGCGCGCGGCCGATGCCCACGGGGCTCGCGGCCGGGGCGTCCTCGGCGAAGGCCGGGCCGACGGCCGCGCCCAGGGTCAGCGCGGTGACGAGGGAGACGGCGGAGAGCCGTCGGAGGTCAGAGCGCATCGACATAGATCGTCCTCGACTCGCTGTAGAAGTAGCCGTTCTTCTCCTGCCACACCAGGGCCCAGGTGCCGTCCCCGTAGTTGGTGGTGCCGAAGCTGAAGTTCCCGTACGAGTTGGTCGGGATGTCCTTCTTGGCCCAGTACCAGTTCGGGTCGCCCTTGGGCTTGAAGACCAGGGTCAGGCGCGCGCCCGGCATGGCCTTCCAGACGCCGTTGACCTTCTGCTGCACGAGACCCTTGACGGTCATGCTGCCGCCCTTGCGCGGACGCGAGGGGCTGATGGTGACGTTGACGATCCGCGTCGGGTTGCGGGAGAGGCGGACGGGAGTGCTCGTCTTGCTGACGAAACGATCCGTCTCCGGGTGGTAGATCCGGTACAGGGCGTTCTCGAAGCCCCAGACCTGGAACTCGTAGCCGCACCAGTCGCTGACGGCCTTGGAGGCCATCTGGCCCCAGGTGCGCCCGCCGTCCCGGGAGACGTGCAGCGCGACCCAGTCGGGCTTCGGGGAGCAGGAGCCGTTGGTGCCCAGGGTGCCGCGCACGGTCACCTTGCCGAACTGGTCGATCGACTGCGAGGTGCCGGTGAAGGAGAACTGCTGTGGCACCGCGAGCTTGGCCACGTCGGTCGGACGGTCGTTGCCCTCGCCGTAGTACACGGAGGGGCGCAGGCCGGTGTAGGCGCCCGTCGTCGCGTACTGGACGCGGGACAGGTAGGAGAAGGAGCCGTCCTGGAGCGAGGTGCCGGAGCCGATCTCGTCCTTGAGGACCTTGTCGTACGACAGCGGCTGGCTGCCGGTGGTGACGACCGGGGCGCCGCCGAAGCCCTTCCAGCCGTCCTCGGTCAGGCGCTCGACGCGGCCGTGGACGGTGACGTCGGTGCCGGCGTTGACGCGGTACTTGTTCGCGTCGGACGTGATCCGGTACGTGAGCTTCTCGACGCCCACGGCGGGCACCAGGCGCGCGACGTCCGGGTCGGTCCCCTCCGTGGCCTGGACCTCGGCGGTGCCGCCGGTGATCGCGGCGTCCGGCGTGACGGGCAGCGCGAAGGAGCCGTCGGCCACGGTGGTGGCGGTGGCGGTCCTCGTCTTCGGCAGGCCGTAGGCGTCGGTCAGGTTGAGCGTGACCTTCACCGGGGTGCCCTCGGCGGCGGGGGTCCGCTCGCCGGTGGCCGGGTTCCAGGTGGTGGCCTTGCCGGACAGCGTGACGTCACGCCGGTCGTAGCTGGTGGTCTTGCGGTCGAAGGCGACCGCGGAGACACCGGTGTGCAGCTTGTAGCCGAACGAGCCGCCGGTCCAGCGCGTGACGAGGCCGCCCGGGAGGCGGTACTCGACGGCGAGCGGGTAGTCGCCGAAGGCGGTGCCCTCGGGCAGCGTGACCGGGGCGTCGGTCGTCCAGCCGTTGTACGAGGTGGCCGAGAGCTCGTCCGTCGAGGCGAGCACGGCGGCGCCGGCGTCGGCGGAGGCGAGGACGCTCACCTTCACCCAGAGCGCGTTGCCCGGCAGCCCCGTGACGGTCAGCCGGCCGTCGTCCAGGGTGGCCGTGCCGGTGACGGTGGCCGCGTACGCGGCGGGAGCCGCGACGACGGCCGGCAGGGCGACGCCTGCCGAAAGTGCGAATACGGTTGCCGCACGCACCAGGGCATGCGGCAGCGTGCGCGTTGAGCGCATCTGGTGGACCCCCCACAGGTCGGAAAGCGGCGCGATGGATGTACGCAGGCCGCGTGGGAGCACGATAGCGCCTGCCGGTTGAACGCGTTCACTCAATTCCCGGTTCGCCCGGGAAGTCCGTCGGGTCCATGCTGAGGAGAGGGAAAGCGGGAGCGGCGGAGAGGCGGGAATCGGGGGAGGGGAGAGGCGCGGAAAGCGGGGAGGGAGAGACCGGGAACGGCGGAGAGGCGCGGAAAGCGGGGGAAGCGCGGAAAGCGGGGAGGGGAGAGAGACCGGGAGCGCAACCGGACGGGAGGACCCGATGATCACGCTGCTGACCACGCCGGCCGACCGCGAGCTGGTCATCACCCGCACCTTCGACGCCCCGGTGGAGCGGGTCTGGGAGGCGTGGACACGCCCCGAGCACGTACGGAAGTGGTACGGCGTCGCGGCCCTCACCATGTCCGTCTGCGACATCGACCTGCGCCCGGGCGGTACGTGGCGCTGGGGCCAGCGCGGCCCCGACGGCCAGGAGATCGTCTTCTCCGGCACGTACGAGGAGATCGTCCCGGCCGAGCGCCTGGTCTACTCGGAGGTCTTCGAGCAGATGCCGGGCCCCGAACCGGTCCGCGTGATCCTCTCCTTCGACGCCACCCCCGACGGCGGTACGGCCCTGACCAGCACGTCCTTCTGGCCGACGACGGAGATCCGGGACCAGGCGCTGGCGGCGGGCATGGAGTCGGGGGTGCGGGAGCAGTACGACCGGCTGGCGGGGCACCTGAAGACGATGGCGCGGACGGGGTGACCCGTCCGCGCCGATTGCGGTCGCGGAGCGTCGGCGAACCGCGTGGTTACGTTCCAGGGGGAATGAATGTCGGCCTCAGCCCAGGTGGCAGGTCGGACACCTTCCCGAACACCAGGACCTGTTCCGGATTCATGGTGTCGTTCTCCAGGGTTGCGATGATCCCCGCCGACAGCAAGATCTTGATGAGCGCGCTCTGCATATGCAGACCGATCACGCCGGGGCGGCGGATGGCGGGGGTCTCGGGGTCGTGGCCGGAGGCGAGGGCGTTCACAGCGGCCTCGACCACACTGGGATCACACCTCCATCCCACACTCACCGCAGCAGAAGCCGTCTCGGCGTCAGGATCGACGTAGACCACGGCGCCCGGCGCGTCCGCGCCGTTGGATGCACTACCGTGGAGGGCGGGCAGCCCGGCCTGCCGGAGGGCCCGGACGACGAGGTCGGCCAACTCGTTGCGAAGGGCGAGGACCTCATCAGAGGCACGGGTGAATCCGTACTCGGTCATGTGACTCTCTTTCCCGTGGTGGGTGTGGTGAGCCTTGCGAGACCCACCACACCCCCTGTGCTTCCTACTGATGATCAGCGGACCGCATAGCTCTGCCCCCGAGCGGTTTGATCATGCTGAAGAGGAGATCACCCGCGCCGGGACCGTGAGGGACGGACCAGGTGATCGGCGTCCCCGGCTTGAGGACATCCTCCAGCAAGGGCGCGCATACCGGGCAGGGGCTTCGCTCGCTGTACAGCTCGGTGATCTGACTCGGCTCGAAGCCCTTGGCCTTCAACTGGTCAAGGATGTGGTTCTCCGAGTGGTAGTTGTTGCCCTTGCTGAAGCCGACCACAAGATCACCGGTCTTGGGATCGTTCCACCCGGGCACCCTCGCGACCGCGACATTCCGACCAGTGGTGATTCCGGCCGCGGTTCTGGCCTTGTACGCCATGCGACTGAGTTCGGTGCTGAGATAGGCGATCATCCCCTCGCAGGGATCGACCCCTTGCACTGCGGCAGCCGCATGGAACGATTTGGTCAACGGCTTGGTCTTGGTGCACGTCTGCACCAAGACACTCAAGGCCCTCGCGCCAATGCCCTCGATGGCCGCCTCCGTAAGGCCGAGGGTCCGCAGTGCCTTGTACGCGTCCGCGACGCCGATACCGGTCATCACGGCGGCGTCCACGGCCCTCAGGGCGTCCGCGATGGGCCTGAGGATCTTGCCGGCGAACAGGCTCGCGATGTCAACGGCTGCCCAGGCGCATCCGCCGAGGCTTCCACTCTCACCGCCGGGGGCGATCTTCTGGGCGCACCTGATCCAGCTCCCGAAGAGGATGTCCACCGGGTCGACGTTCGCCTGGTACTCGGCGATCGTGATGTTGTGCGTGACCTCTTGGGAGAGCTCCTTGGTCGGGTACTCGCCCAGGTACACCGTCGCACTGGCGGGGCAGGTGAATTTCGACGGGTCCAGGTCCTGCACTGTGCACAGGTACAGGTCGAGAACCGCCTTGTACCGGATTTTCGCGGTGATCGTGCAGTCGCCCTTGTAGAAGAGCTTGTCGATCCAGCCCTCGCAGCCGTCCGTCTTCCTGATGGTCTCAGGATCGCCGATCTTCTCGATGTGGTCGACGACGTAGAACATGTTGCCGACGGAGCCGCCGGACTGATCGACGACGGTTCCGTCGCCGATCTGCTTCGCCTTCGCCGCCTTCTCGGCTTCGGCGGCGGCACCCTGGGCTTCCTTGGCGTACTTCTCCGCGTCCTTGGCCGCCTGTTCGGCCTCGGTCGCGGCGGTGGCGGCGCGCTCGGCGGCCGCGCGGGCGTCCTTGGCCGACTGCTCGGCCGCCGCGGCGGCCTGGCGGGCGGCTGCGGCGTCGAGGGCGGCCTGGTCCGCGGACTCGCGGGCCTGCTTGGCGTACCCCTCGGCCCGGCCGGCCGCCTGGTCGGCGGCGGTGGCGTCCGCGGTGGCCTGGCGGTCGTAGTCGATCGTGCGGGCCAGTGACGCCGAGGCCTTCGCGGCGGCCTTGGCGGCGTCGGCCGCGTAGCCGAGGGCCTCCTTGGAATAGCCGCGGGCGGTCGCCGAGTGCGCGGCGGCGTTCGCCGCGTGCTGGTAGGCGGCCTTGGTGTCGCCCTGGGCCTGGGCGGCGATGTCCTTCGCCGCCGCGGCCTCGGCCTGCGCGTTCGCCGCGTGGGCGTCGGCGACGGCCTGCTGCTGCTCGGCGAGGGTCTTCGACGCCTGACCGGTCAGCACGACCAGGCCGGCGGCCGAGTCGGTGGTGACGAACGGGGAGCCGAGCTCGATCGCGTCGTTGGCCGGCTTGGCCACCTGGGCGGCGGCCGCGCCGGCGGCGACGGCGGCCTGCGCGGTGACGTGGGCGAAGCCCGCGGCCTTCACCGACGCGGCCAGCGCCTTGGCGGCCTCCTTGCTCGCCAGGTCCGCCTGGGACTTGGCGTCCTTGGCGTGCCGCTCGGCCTCGTCCGCGAGCTTCACGGCCGCGGCGGCCTCGGCGGAGGCGTGCTCGGAGGCGTCGATGGCGTCGGCCGCGGCGCTGGTCGCGGTCGCGACGGCGGCATCGGCCTTCAGTTTGGCGGCGTGCGCGGCGTCCGCGTCGGAGCGGGCCCGCTTGGCGGCCGCCTCGGCACGGGTGGCCGCGGCGTCCGCCTCCGCCGCCGCCTCGGTGGCGGCGTCGGCCTCGGACCGGGCGCGGCGGGCGGCCGCCTCGGCGGCGTCCGCGTGCGTGGCGGCCTGGTTGGCTGAGGCGCGTGCGGCGTCGGCCTCTTCGCCCGCTTCGAGGGAGTTGGCGTAGGCAGCCTTCGCGTCCGCCTTGGCGCGGGCGGCGTCCGCCTTCTGCGCCGCGTCCCAGGCGTTGTCCCGCAGGTCATGGGCCTTGTCGCGGGCCTTGACCGCGTCGTTCTTGCGCGCGACGGCGGTGGCCTCGGAGGCCTCGGCCTTCTCCTTGGCCTCCTTGGCGTTCGCCGCCTCGGCCTGGGCCTTGGTCTTGTGCTGGGCGGCCTCGGACTGCTTGAGGGCGGCGGTGTCCTTCTCCGCCTTGGCCGTCTTCTCCTCGGCCTCCGCCGCGAGCCGCTTGGCGTGCGCCTGCGCGGCCGCCGCCTTGGCGTCTCCCTCGGCCTTCAGGGCCTCGGTGAGCTTCGCCTCCGCGGTCTCCTTGTCCTTCTTCGCGTTGTCCCGGTGCAGCTTGGCCGCGTCCGCGGCCGCCTTCGCCTGCAACTCGGCCTTGTACGCGGCCTCCTTGCGGAACTCCGCGTTGACCTGCGCGGCCTGGGCGAGGGCGCGCTGGGTGATGGTCTGGCTGTCCCCGGCGGTGGCACGGGTGGCCGCCTCGGCGGTCTCTCCGGCCTTCACCATCGCCGTCAGCGCGGCGACGATGCCCTTGGTGACCTGCGCCTTCTGCTGCCCGACGAGCAGCCCACGGCCGCGCGGCGCGCCGGCGGCGTCCGCGATGCCGTACGCGGCCTGCTCGGCGGTGTCCGAGGCGGTCGCCGACTTCTTGGCGCTCTCCAGGTGGGCCTTGAGCGTGGCGAGCTGCGTCTTCGCCGCCGCCTGGGCGTCGGTGACGATCTTCTTCGCCCGGTCGAAGTCGGCCTTCTTCGGGTACGAGAGGCTGTCGGTGCCCTTGTGCCCGGACGGCTTGATCTTGAACTGCTGCGCGGTGCCGGTCTTGCAGTCCATCAGCCGTGCGTCCGTGCTCTTGGTGAACGCGGGCAGATCGAGGCACTTGCCGGTGGACACGCTCTTCAGCGGCGCGGTGGCGCGGACATCGCCCTTCCACGACTGGCCCTTGGACTTGTAGCAGTCCGAGATCTGGATCTTCGTGCCGTTGGCCGAGGCGTTCCCGGCCACGTCCAGGCACTTCTGCGAGTTGACGTTGCGGAGGTGGAGGTCGTCCTCGCCGCCTTCGAGCGTCCACTGCTGTGCGGCGCCGTTGTGGCAGGTGTAGATCTGGACGGGTGTGCCGTTGGTCTTGCCGGCGCCCTGGACGTCCAGGCAGTTGCCCGCAGCGCCCGGCACCTCGATCGTCACATAGCTGCCACCGATCCAGCCAACCCCGCCCGCTGCCCAGTAGTCCTGCCAGCGGGTCGCGTGGTCCGCGAGCCACGACTGGCCGAGGAGCTGGCTGAGAGCGTACGTGCCGTCCTGCAGCGTCTTGCTGGCGGCGCTGGATGCGGTGAGGATCTGCTGCCGCTGTGTGGCCTGTGCGGCGATTTCCTGCTGCCACTCGACGGACGCCTGCGCGACCTCCTTGCCGAGCACCCGGTTCGGGTCGATCGGGTCGTGCCACGAGCACGCCGCGAAGCGGGTCTTCAGATCCTCGACGGCGATGCGGAACTCCGCCGTGTCCGGCGCGGGCGCCGTACGGGGGAAGCCGCCCGAGGACAGGAAGATGCGGGCGTCATCGGCGAATACCCGAGGAACGAAGAACTCGTTGGGCTCCACCTTCCCGGAGTTCTTCTTCCACAGCTTCCACGCCTCCTGTTCCTGTGGTGTGCCGCCAGAGGTGTAGAGCGCGTCACCGATCGCCAGCGCGGCGGCCTTCGTCGTGTCGTCGGCGGTCGGCGCCGGGTCGTAGAAGGGGTTGACCACGTCGACCGATTTCCAGGTCGACTGGTAGAGCCACGGCAGCAGCCCGGTCTGATCGAAGATTTTGCCCGGATCCCGCGGCGCGTTGGGGTAGGACTCCAGGCCGCTGACGGTGGAGGACCACGCGTATCCCTGCTTCTTGACCTTGTCGATCCACAGGTCCGTGTTGTCGCTGTCGGCGTTGCGTGCCTGGTGCAGGGCAGTCTTGTCGCTGAAGAGGTTCCGCTCGACCTTCTTGTGCAGCTGATCGGGCGGCAGCGTGATAGCGCCCTGAGCGAGGGCGAAGAGATTGGGCCCGCCCATGCGCAGGGCTTGAGTGGCTATGCACTGGTCCTCACGCAGCTGCTGGGCCGCCTTGGTGTCGTACCCGTCGTACGAGTCACCGGCGGCGGCCGCGGTGGCGGTCGGCGCGAGGCGCGGGGTGAGCGCGCCGGGCTGGAGGGCGAGGCCGCCGAGCATGGCGAGGGCGGCGACGGAGGTCACGGCGGTGACCGCCGCTGAAGCCATGGGCGATCTGGTGGATCTGCTGGATCTGGTTGCTCCGGGTCTGAACAGCCCCGATTTTGGACGCAAAGGATCATCCTTCGTTGCGGTTGCGAGCGAAGGCAGGCGGGGGCGACCGCCCCGAGAGGCGGCTGCGATACGCAAGCGTCAGCGCGGCACCGTTCCCCCGGCCGCCAACGACGTGATGTGTGAGCGGGCATGACACGGGGTGGTCTAAGTCCCGAACATACGCGCGAGGATCACCTTAGACACAGGTCAACGTGCCGCGGCAAGAGCAGACTTGAACGAGCAGCGCATTCGCGTCACGTACCGGCGGGCTCCCCGCGCAGCGCGGCCCGCGCCTCTGCCGCGTGTCCCTGCACGCGGGCGGCGGGGAGGGAGGGCCGGTGATCCGTGGCGGTGGGAGGTGCGCCGCGGCACGGACGGCAGTGGCCGTCGACGAGGGAGTCGGTGAAGTCGGGGGCACCGCATGCGGCGCATTCGAGTATGCGGCGGGGGACGCGGTCCCGGCGGATCGGCTCCGGCGGCAGTTTGTCCGTGAGGCGGCGGCGGGCCAGGGCGGCCGGGTGGTGGACGGGGATCGGCAGGCCGGCGGTCAGGGCGCGCACGACGTCCGACTCCTCGGCGTCGCGGGCGAACCACTCCTCGACGAGCGGGGCGAGGGCGTGGCACTCGGCGTGGGACAGGGACATGACGGAGTTCGTCCGCCCGAGCGCGGCGAGCAGGATGTAGGCCCGTGACCGGGTCGGTCGTTTCGGCTCCCGCGGCACGTCCCCGCGCCGGAACGCCGCCCACCAGGTGAGGTCACGGGGCGTGCGGGAGAACCACGTTCGGGTGATCCACCGCCCGCCCAGGCACTCCCGCCCGCGCCGCAGGTGCCCGGCCCGCTGGATCCGGTTGAGCGCGGTCCGGAGTGCGCACTGCCCGTACGGCAGCTGCTTGGCCAGCGTCTTCACGGAGATGTCGCTGCCCTCGGGCACCCGGTCGATGTACGCGGCGATGGCGGCCTCGCGGGGCGGGAGGTGCGCGAAGTCGGTCGCGGCGCGGGGGAGTTCGTACCCGGTGGAGCGCTTTCCGTAGCCCGGGTTGGCGAGGGGGTGGGGCGGGAAGCTAAACTCGGCGTCAGCCATGGGATCGACTGCTTTCGATCGGCGTGGTCAGACCCCCTTCAGGTGTTGGTGCACCTGCTGGGGGTCGTTTCGTTCGGTTGCCGGACACGCTAGAGGCATATGACGCTGCGTGGCAAGTCGATCGCTGAACGTCAACTCACGGGGTGGGTGGGTGGGTTGAATCCCAGGCCCAAAGCCCCATCCGTAGAAATACGGCCCGGATCTCGACACTTGAGCTTCGGTCCCGGGCTCGGCCGTCAGGCGGCCGAATGCGCAACGAAAATGACCTGCTCCGAGTCGTCGTCGAGAGCGATGGTGAGGGATGCGTCCAGGGCGTGCGCCAGCCGGCGCAGCAGGGACAGCGTCGGCACCGCGTCGGCGCCTTCGACGCGCGAGATCTTGGCCTGGGTCAGCCCGGCGCGCTCGGCGACCTCCGCCTGCGAGAGCCCGAGCTCCTTGCGGCGGTCGTAGACGGCCTTGGCGAAGGCCATGGCGAGCCTGATCTCCGCCCGCTCCGCGACGACCTCAGGCGACTCGACAAGCCCCTCGGCGAGCTTGCGCTCACGAGTCAGCTTCCAGCGGCTGTGGTTCATGAGGGCTCGCCCTTCTCGTCTCGGCTGTAGGTGATGTGCGCCCGGCCGTGCCGCTCGGCACACAGGAGCCGAGCCCTGACCGCGCGCTCGACCTGGGCGGCCTCGTGCGCCCGGGTCTTGTGGAACACGGTGAGGAGTACGACGCGGTGCTCGGGCGCGAACCAATAGGTGACCCTCGTGGCCTCCCCGTTCAATGTCGGGCGCAGCTCGTACACCCCATCCCTCAGGGGGCGGGCGAAGGGCATGGGGGTGCGAGTGCCGAGGGCTGCCAACAGCTCTGCGTACTCCTCCACCTTGCGGTAGTGCTTATCGGGGAGGAGCGTCAGCCACTCGCGCACCTCGGACTCCAGCTCGATGATGTGCAGGTCTTCTTCCACGCCAAGGACCGTATTATGTCGTCAACGACATAATACGGTGCTTGCGAACACATCGCTCGTCCGAGTGAGTCAGCTCCACGTACGTGGCGCCGACCTGAGCCCCCGGGCCCCGGTTGCGCCTCAGGGCAGGTCGTAGCGCAGCAGCGCCCGGGCCATGGGCTCGCCCGTGCGGCGGGCGTAGGCCGTGCGTTCCTTGACCTCGCGGAGGGTGCGGGGGCGCCAGCCGGGGCCGCCGCAGCAGGATTTGTGGAAGCGGATGCCGGCGTTCAGGACGACGGACAGGGCGCGCCAGGCGTCCCGGTCGCGCCGCTTGGGCGGCTGGAAGGCCGAGCCCGCGTGAATCATCACGCGCGCGCAGCGCGGACAGTGCCGCTCGCGCTCGTGGTCGTACGGCTGCTTGTACGACGCGCGGCACGGCAGACAGACGTACGAGGTCTTCGCGGGAGGCATGGGCTCAGGCTAGGCACCGGACGCCCGCGCGGCCACCGCATTGCTGCCTAGGGTGGGGCTCATGGAGCTCTCCGCGATCACCCTCGACTGCGCCGATCCGCTCGCCCTCGCCGACTTCTACCACCGGGCCACCGGACTGCCGCTACACCCCCGGAACCACGGGGAGTTCGCCGCCGTGCAGCGCGTGGGCGGGCTGATGCTCGGGTTCCAGCGGGTCGACGGCTACCGGCCGCCCCGCTGGCCCGGCCAGGAGCAGCCCCAGCAGCTGCACCTGGACTTCGACGTGGACGACCTCGCGGAGGCGGAGGCCCGCCTCCTGGCCCTGGGGGCGGCGCGGGCCGCGTACCAGCCGGACCCGGAGCGGTTCGTCGTGCTCACGGATCCGGCCGGTCACCCGTTCTGCCTGAGCCCGCGGAAGAGCGCCGTCCAGAGGAACGATTCGCCGAAGTGAGGGGAGTCGGCGGGCTCGTCGCGCATGCGCCGGAGCTCGCGTTCCTCGTAGGACGAGAACACGGTGCGCAGGGCGTCGGCGGTGTAGGCGAGGCCGCCGTGCAGCGAACCGTCGCGGTAGAAGTCGGGGTCCGGGAGTTCTGAGCCCATGCCGTCGGGGCCGGCGGCGAAGCAGGTGAGGGAGAAGTGGCCGCCGGGGGCGAGGTGGCGGGCGAGGAAGTCGAGGTACGTGACGCGGCGGTGGGGCGCGATGTGGTGGAAGCAGCCCGAGTCGTGGATCAGGTCGTACGGGCCGCCGTCCACGAGGCCGGGCGTCGTGAACGCGTCGCCGTGCAGGAAGCGGATCTCCAGACCTGACGCCGCCGCCCGCTCCCGCGCCCACGCCAGCGCGCCCGCCGACAGATCCACGGCGTCGACGACGAACCCGCGCTCCGCGAGGTAACGGGCGTTCCGCCCCGGCCCGCACCCCAAGTCGAGCACCCGCCCGCCCGCCGGCACCAGCCCGGCCTCGACGTGCGCGACCAGACACTCGTCCGGCTTGTCGACGAAGAACGGCACCGGCCGCGTCCGGTCGTCATAGAAGCCCTGCCACTTGTCGACGTCCTCCGCGAACAGTCCGTCGAGGAGGCGGAGTACGTCATCGTTGGTGCGGGTCGAGCGGTCCAAGCGATCCATGCGGGTCCCCTTCCCTGGAAGATCCACGCTACGGGAGGAGACGCTAAAAGCCCAGGTCAGAGGCGGTGTGGCGAGGTCGTGGGCGGGGTGTGGGAGGGGTGCGGGGAGGGCCGGCACCCCAGGAGTCGCGGAGGCGGCGGCAGGGGCGGGAAGGGGGCACCCAGGGCCGTCTGAGGGCGTTCTCGGGCGACGCCCGGGGTGCTTTCTCGGGCAGTTGCGCGACTCAGCAGGGGCCTTCCGTGACGGACGTACGCAGCGTCCGCTCGGCGAAGATCTCGCTGACGGGGTCCTTCTCGGTGATGGTCGCCGTGACCCGCATGCAGAACTCCCCCTTGGTGTCGACGGTGGTGATCTCGTAGAGGCCGTCCCCCTCCTCGTCGACCTCGACGCCCCGGTCCGGCCCTTCGCCGCTCTGCTCGATCGCGTCCTGGATCTGGCTGCTGATCGAGAAGTGCCGGTACGGGTCGTGGATACCTCCGTCGAGGGTCCGGTTCGCGCTGCGCACGGCATCACGCAACTCGCCCTCGCTCCACGTCGACTCGAACTCGTGGATGACCAGCGCGCCGAGCCCGACGAGCAGCGTGATGGCGATGAGTGCGAGACCAACCGGGTTGTTGGGGTTGTAGACGTACCGGTTGGTCCCCCACTTGCTCCGTATGAAGACGGGCTCGTCGTCGCTCAACGAGCCGTCCTCACCTCTTCGATGAACTCGCTCCAAGCTGCGGTCCGGAACACGAGCTTCGGGCCGTCGGGGTTCTTGGAGTCGCGGACGGGGACGACGCCGGGGTGGGAGCAGGAGACTTCGAGGCAGTCGCCGCCGCTGCCGTCGCTGTACGAGGACTTGTGCCAGGTGGCCACCTCGACGCAGTTGCCGCCGTCGCCGCCGCTGTACGAGGACTTGGACCACACGGCCGTGCTCAGGTCGTACTCAGAGATCTCGATCTTCATGGGCGTAATCCTCCGCCACAGACTCGATCAGGGCCAGGGAATCTCGCGGGGACAGCGCGGTGGCCCCGAGTAGATCGTAGGTGAGGGTGTGCTTCGCGACCGTGGCCGGATCGTCCTCCAGGTGGCCGAGATCGTGACCTTCCACGTACGACAGGGGCGGGGCGTCCGTGAAGGACATCAGCTTCATCGCGCCGTCCATCGGACCGTACGCCCCGGCCCCGAACGGAACCACCTGCACGATCACCCTGTGCCGCCTCGCCAGCTCCGCGATGTGCCGCAGTGCCTCCGCCATCACTGCCGGGCCGCCGACCGCCTGCCGTAGCACCGCCTCGCCCAGCACCACCCACAACCACGGCGTTGTTGGGTCGTCGAGCAGCCGGCCGCGAACGATTCGCGCGTCGACCAACTCGTCGATCTCGTCCTCCGTCGCCGTCGGCTGGTACGCGCGGAAGACCTCCCTCGCGTACGCCGGGGTCTGGAGCAGGCCCGGGACCAGCAGTGGGGCGAACTCCTTGATCCCCGTCGCCAAGGCCTCCGCCTCCGCCGCTTCCGCGAAGTGGTCGGGGTACTTCGACTTGTTCGCCGCCTTGCAGTTGCGCTCGAAGAAGCCGTTCGTACCCAACGCCTCGTCCAGTTGGACCGCCATCTCCGGGCGGATGCGGCGGGTGCCCGCCTCCATCTGGCCGATGTACGAGCCGCTGACGAAGACGAGCTCGCCCAGGGCCTCCTGGCTCACGCCCCTGTTCTCGCGTGCGTGGCGCAGTTCCGCGCCGATTATCGCCCTGGGGGACAGCGACGGATCCTTCTTCTTCCTGGCTTCAGCCATATCAACTCCCGCTTGGGCATCTGGGGTTGTTGGGGCGAACTCACTGTTCCCCAGCATGCACCCGGCCGACACTCTCCGTAAGCGAAATCGATACACAGAGTGGAAAGGTCGCTACAATGCCCACCTCGCCCCGCACGGCTCAGGTCCAGGACGTCGTCAGCCGGCTGAAGGCCGGACTCGCCTCCCACGGCATCACGCTCCCCTCCCTCGGGGTCGACCCCGTCACGCTCGCCGCGTCCGGGGGCGGCTTCACCCCTCCCCTCGTCGAACTCGGCCGCTGCAACCTCGACACCGCGCAGCGGCTCGTCGTCGCGCTCACCGGGGACGGCGGCCGGTGACGCCCGGCTCGTACGCCATCGACACCCGTGACGGGCGGATCGGGCAGGTCATGGGGCACGAAGGGCCCTGCCTGCAACTGCGGCCGCCCGGCGGTGGGCGGGAGTGGGACTGTCCGCCCGAGGCGCTGGCGCCCGCGCCGCCGGGCGAGGTGCTGCGGGCCCGGGTGCGGGCGCTCAACCGGGAGGCGCGGCTGCCCTGAGGCGGGGCCGGCTGCCCTGAGGCGGGGCCGGCTCACGCGGGCGGGGCGAGGAGTTCCGGGTCCTGGCCGGCGCGGGCGAGGGCGTCGGAGACGAAGCCGTTCGCCTTCAGTTCCTCCACCGTGGAGCGGAGGAAGGCGACGGTCTCCGGGGAGCGGTCGAGGGTGGTGCCGACGGCCTGGCGGATCTCCATGAAGCGTTCGTCGATCAGCCGGACCTCCGGGTGCGCGGCGGCGTACGCCGTCATCGGCTGGCGGATGCCCGCGCCCGCCTCCAGGTGCTGCTCGGCGAAGGTGTCGACGCCCTCGTCGCCGCGTACGACGGTGGCGTGCGCCAGCGTGCGGCCGAGGTGGAGGTCGTAGGCGGAGCCCGCCTTCACGCCGACGCGTACGCCCGGCGCGTCCACGTCCGCGGGGGTGCGCAGCGCGGAGTCGCGGGGCACCACGTACACGCCCTCGATGAGGACGTACGGGGCGGTGAACGCGACCTCCGCCTCCCGGGCCGGGTCCACCGCGAGGAAGCAGAGGTCGGCGCGGCCGGTCGCCATCGCCTCGTACGACTTGCGGGCGGCGTCGAAGCAGAGCAGCTCCACGGGCAGGCCGAGCCGGGCGCCGAACTCGCGGGCGAGGTCCACGGTGATGCCGGCGGGGGCGTCGGGGGTGCCCTGGGCGAGGACCGGGTTGCCGAGGTTGATGGAGGTGCGGAGGGTGCCGGTGGGGGCGAGGTCGGCGGCGAGGTCGGCGGTGGGTGCGTGGGGCTTGGCGGCGGTCATGCGGGGGATCTTAGGGGGCTGGCCCCACCCCGTACCGGCGTGCCTGCCGGATGGGGTGCCGAGGCTCCGTCAACAAGGCTTGTCGCATGACGACTTACGCGGGAATCGCCGGTGCCGCCGCTCTCACGCTGACTCTCGGACACGCCGCCCCGGCCACCTCCTCCGGCCCTTCGCCTCTCGCCTGGAGTGCCTGCGGGCCCGCCGGGCTCGGGCAGGAGTGCGCCACGCTCCGGGTGCCGCTCGACTACGCGGACCCGTGCGGCCCGCAGGTCGACCTCGCCGTGTCCCGTATCCGGGCCTCCGGCTCCGCCACCGGGCCCGGCGCCCGGCGCGGCACCCTGCTCGTGGTCGCCGGTGGGCCGGGCAGCTCGGGGGTGCAGCGGCTGAGCGCGAAGGGCGCGGCGCTGAAGGAGCAGCTGGGCGGGGCGTACGACCTGGTGAGCTTCGATCCGCGCGGGGTCGGCGGCAGCGTGAAGGCGCGCTGCGGGCTCGACGCGGCGGACCGGCATCTGGTGACGCTGCGCGGCTGGCCCGCCGCCGACGGGTCGATCGACGAGAACGTCGCGCGGTCGCGGCGGGTGGCGGAGGCCTGCGCGCGCAACGGCGGCGCCGTGCTGCGCAGCCTCACCACGCCGAACCAGGTGCGGGACATGGACCGGCTGCGGCAGGCGCTCGGGGAGCGGCGGATCTCTGCGTGGGCGAACTCGTACGGCACGTACGTCACCGCGCAGTACGCGCAGGAGTTCCCGCGCCGCACCGACCGGATCGTCCTCGACAGCAGCGCCGACCCGAACCCGGCGACGGTCGCCCAGGGCTGGCTGCGCGACATGGCGCGCGGCGCCGACGACCGTTTCCCCGACTTCGCGGCGTGGGCCGCGCACCCGGACCGGGCGGCATCGCGCCTCGCCGACCGGCCCGAGGACGTCCGCCCGCTGGTCCTCGACCTCGCCGCGCGCCTGGACCGCGCGCCGAAGCCGTCGACCACGCCGGGGGTGCCGCTGACCGGCAACCTGCTGCGCCAGGCCCTGCAGAGCGCCCTCTACTCGGACGCCGCCTTCGCCGACTTCGCCCGCCTGGTCAAGCAGGCCGCCGACCCGGCCGCGGTCCCCGTCCTGCCGCCGGTGCTGGCCGGCCCGATGCCCGACGAGGACGCGACCGTGACCGTCGGCGTGGTCTGCAACGACGTCCGCTGGCGCGGCACGCTCCCCACCTTCCGCCGCGCCGTCGCCGCCGACCGTGCCGCGCACCCCCTGACGGCGGGCATGCCGGTCAACATCACGCCCTGCTCCTTCTGGAAGGACACCCCGGCCGAGCCGCCGACCCGCCTCACCTCCGACGGCCCCTCCGACGTCCTCATGATCCAGGGCCTCCGCGACCCCTCCACCCCCCACTCCTCCGCCCTCGAGATGCGCGCCGCCCTCGGCGCCCGCGCCCGCCTGGTCTCCGTCGACCGCGGCGGTCACGGCATGTACCTCTCCAACGGCAACCCCTGCGGCGACCGCACGGTCACCCGCTTCCTGCTGACGGGCGAGCGCCCGGCCTCCGATGTGACCTGCCGATAGCGCGTCGAGGGCCTCAGACCTTGGCGGTCACCGGTTCGGGCCCCGGCCCGGTGGCCGGGGCCGCCGCGGGGGTCGGCTCCGTCTCCGTATCGACGTCGAACTCCGTCAGGAGGTCCTTGCTGAAGCCGAAGAAGTACGTGGCGACGAAGCCCGCCAGGTAGCCGACCAGCAGGCCGCCGGCGTAGATCGCGACGGTCTCGCCGAGGGGCTTGTTGCCGTCGAGGAGGGGGAAGAGGGCCCAGCCGGAGGGGCCGATGGCGGTGGAGCCGACCTTGGCGCTCAGCATGTTGAAGAGGCCGACGAAGCCGCCGCCGAAGGCGCCGCCGATGCAGGCGGTGACGAAGGGGCGGCCGAGGGGGAGGGAGACGCCGTAGATGAGGGGTTCGCCGACGCCGAGGAAGCCGGCCGGGAGGGCGGACCTGATGGTGCGGCGGATGGAGCCGTTGCGGGGGAGCTTCAGGTAGACGGCCATGGCCGCGCCGACCTGGCCCGCGCCCGCCATCGCCAGGATCGGGAGCAGCACGGTGTAGCCCTGCTGCTCGATGAGGGTGGTGTGGATGGGGATGAGGGCCTGGTGCAGGCCGAGCATCACCAGGGGCAGGAACAGGCCGCCGAGGACGAAGCCGGCGCCCGCGCCCGCGTTGGCGAGGAGCCAGTCGGCGAAGTCGCCGATGGCCTGGGAGACCTCACCGGCCGCGTACATCAGGCCGAAGACCGTGACCAGGCCGGAGATCAGTACGGTCAGGGTCGGGGTGACGAGGACGTCGAGGGCCTCCGGGACCCAGCGGCGGCACCACTTCTCCACGTACACGGCGAGGACCGCCGCGCCCAGCGCGCCGAGGACGCCGCCCTGGCCGGGGGAGAGGGTCTGGCCGAAGACCTCGATCTTCGCGACGCCCGCGAAGACGATGATCGAGGCGACCGCGCCGCCGAGGATCGGCGTGCCGCCGAACTCCTTGGCCGTGTTGTAGCCGACGAAGACCGCGATGAGCGCCATGAAGCCGCTGGCGATGGCCGCGAGGGCCGGGGTGACGCCGGGCAGCCGGCCGAAGTTGATCAGCAGGCCGTTGAGGCCGGCGATGATGCCGCAGCCGATGAGGGCGGGGATCAGCGGGACGAAGATGCTCGCGATCCGGCGCAGGAGCAGCTTGAACGGGGTGGCGTTCTTCGCCTTCCGCGCCGCCTTGAGGGCCGCGCCCCGGTCGGCGAGCTGCTCGGCGGTGTGGGCGGAGTGCGGGGCTTCGGCGACGGAGGCTTCGGCGACGGGGGCTTCGGCGACGGGGGCTTCGGCGACGAGGGCCTCGAACTCCGGGGTCACCCTCGCGACCGTCCCCGGGCCGAGGACGATCTGGTACGTGTCGTCCTCCACCACGCCCATCACGGACGGCAGTGCCTTCAGGGCCTCGTCCTGGACGAGCGAGCGGTCCCGCAGACCGAGGCGGAGCCGGGTCATGCAGTGGGCCACGGAGTCGATGTTCTCCGCGCCGCCGACGAGGGGGAGGATCGCGGCGGCGATGGCGCGGTTCTTGTCGTCTGTGCTCATGTGCGGTGGTGCCTTGCTGTGCGGGGAGGGGGGTGGGGTCCTCGGGGGGCCCTACGCGTGCAGTGCCGCGCGCAGGTGGCCGTGGGAGTCGCGAAGCCGCTGGTCGGCGGCCTTGGCGTCGATGCCGGCGAGGATCATCAGGATCGCCGTCTTCACCTCGCCGTCGGCGGCGGCGAGCGCCGTTTCGATCTGCTCGTCCGGCGCGCCGGTGGCCAGCGCGACGATGCGGCGCGAGCGGGCCTGGAGCTTGTCGTTGGAGGCGCGGACGTCGACCATGAGGTTTCCGTAGGTCTTGCCGAGCCGGATCATGGTGATCGTCGAGATCATGTTGAGGACCAGCTTCTGTGCCGTGCCCGCCTTCAACCGGGTGGATCCGGTGAGGAGTTCGGGCCCCGTCACGACCTCGATGCCGTGCTCGGCCGCCGCCGCCAGCGCGCTGTCCGCGTTGCAGGACAGGCCGATGGTGAGCGCGCCGAGCGCACGGGCGTGCTCGACGGCGCCGATGGCGTACGGGGTGCGGCCGGAGGCGGAGACGCCGACCACCGTGTCGTCGGCCGTGACGCCGAGCGCGGTCAGGTCATCGACCGCCAGCTCCTTCGAGTCCTCCGCGCCCTCGACGGCCTTGACCATGGCGGTCGGGCCGCCCGCGATCAGGCCCACGACCTCGGAGGGGTCGGTGTTGAAGGTGGGCGGGCACTCGCTGGCGTCGAGCACGCCGAGCCGGCCCGCGGTCCCGGCGCCCAGATAGATCAGCCGGCCGCCGCGGGCCATCCGCTCGGCGGTGGCGTCGATCGCGGCGGCGATGGCCGGGAGCTGCCTGGCGACGGCGGCGGGGACGGTCTGGTCCTCGCGGTTCATCAGCGCGGCGAGCTCGGCGGTCGGCAGCCGGTCGATCTCGGCGAGCTCGGGGCGGAAGGCCTCGGTGGTGAGGGTGGCGAGCTGGGCGCGCAGTTCGGAGTAGGTGGATGCGGACGACGTCGTGGACACGTGGCGGCTCTTTCGGCGTAGCGGCGTATCGGCTCAGCGGCTCAGCGGGTGCGGGGGGAGTGGCGGTGCGCCAGGGCTTCGTACGAGGCCGCGAGGGCGGGCGCCGCCGTCTCGTACGTGCGCTGGGTGACGCAGGTGAACAGGCAGTCCACGACCAGGAGCTGGCTGGTGCGGGACGACATGGCCGCGGGGCGCAGTTCGCTCTCGCGGGCGGTCGAGGTGGTCAGCACGTGGTCGGCGTACTGCGCCACCGGGCCGTCGGGGCGGCCGGTGATGGCGACCGTGGTGGCGCCGTGGTCGAAGGCGACGCGGAGCGGTTCTATGACGTCGCCGGTGGAGCCGGAGTGGGTGATGGCGATGGCGACGTCGCCGGAGCGCAACTGCACGGCGTTGGTGACGGCGAGGTGCGGGTCGCTGTGGGCGTGCGCGATCAGGCCGATGCGGAGCAGCTTCTGGCCCAGGTCCTGGGCGACGAGGCCGGAGGCGCCGACGCCGTAGATGTCGATCCGGCGGGCGGTGGCGAGCGCGGCGACGGCGGCGCCGAGCTGGACGGTGTCGAGCCCGGCCGCGGTGTCCGCGAGGGTTTGCTGCTCGTCGTAGGCGAGCTTGGCGACGACGTCGGCGACCGGGTCGTCGACGGCGATGTCGGCGGTGACGGACGGCGCGCGGCCGGACTGCTGCTGGGCGGCGAGGCCGGCGAGGGCGAGGCGCAGGTCGCGGTAGCCGGGGTAGCCGAGGAGGCGCGCGGTGCGCACGACGGTCGCCTCGCTGGTGCCGGTGAGCTCGGCGAGACCGGTGACGGTGAGGGCGGCGCAGCCGGCCGGGTCGCCGGCGACGGCTTCGGCGACCCGCTGCATGGAGCGGGTCATGGAGGGGGCGAGGGTCCGCACCTTCGCCGCGAGCGCGGCGGGCGCGGGCGGGGCGGCGGCGCCGACCGCGGCGCTGCCGGCTGCGGGACCGCCGGCTGCGGGACCGCCGGTCGCTGGACCGCGGACCGCGGGACCGCTCGCCGCGTTGCCGGGCCCGGCGGCCTGGGTGAAACTTTCCTTCACGTCATTGGTCACATGTGAAAGATATTTTCGGTCCTGAGGGGCGTCAAGACCTCGCGTTCCCGTCGTCGGACCCGCGTCCGCGCAGGCCGTTGGTCCCTCGTGGGGCCGGAGAGCAGAATGTGAGCATGGATGACATCGACCCCCTGGAACAGTCCCTCCATGCCGCCCGCGCCCTGGTCCTCGCCGACCTGGTGGCCCGCAAGGTGGCCATGGCGGAGGTCGTGTCGATGGTCGAGGACGCGGTCGCGCACCGCCGCTGGTGGGTCGAGCAGTGGCCGGAGGGCCGCGCCTACGTGGCGGGCCTGGTCGCCCAGGACGTCCAGGACGCCCTGCTCGAACGGTACGGCCGCTGGCCGCTGTGCCCGGTCTGCTCCTCCGGCGACCCGCACGCGCTGGACGTCGAACCGGAGATGGGCCCGGACCCGCACTGGGTCTGCGGCAAGCAGGGAGTGGTGGTCGCGCCGGTGGGCGGCCTGACGTGACGGGGGCCCGGGAGTGACCCTCTACATCGACCCGCCGACCTGGCCCGGTCACGGCCGTATGTGGTCGCACCTCGTCAGTGACGTCTCCTTCGAGGAACTGCACGCCTTCGCCGCCGCGATCGGCTGCCCGCCCCGCGCCTTCGAGCGCGACCACTACGACGTCCCCTCCGACCACTACGCCGCCGCCGTCGCGGCCGGCGCGGTCGAGATCGGCTCGAAGGAGATCGTCCGCCTCCTGACGCAGTCCGGCCTCCGCCGCCCGAAGGGCCGGCCGGCGACGACGACGGAGACCCTGCCGCGCTACGGCGCGTGAGGCTCCCCGCGGCGCGTGGGGCTCCCTGCGGTGCGTGACGCCCTGCGGTGCGTGAGGCGTCCTGCGGCGCGTCAAGCGCCCTGCAACGCGCAAGGCGCCCCGCACGAGCAGGGCGCCCCACGTCCGAATCGTCGTCGCTACGACGTGTAGTAGCCGGCGACGTCGGCGAGCAGGTCCACGTAGCCCGCCTTGTTGTAGAACGCGACCTTCCCGTTCACCACCGGGACGACGACCAGGTTGGGGATGGTCTGTCCGGCGGTGAAGTTGAGGTTGGAGGCGCTGGTGCGGGCCGTGCCGTCGGGGTGGACGGAGACGAAGCTCCCCGCGGTCGCGCCGGTCGCGGTCACGTTCATGACCACGGCCTTCACTCCGCTCCTGACCTGCAGGACGACGGTTTCGCCGGGGCCGACCTTGCCCTTGCGGACGCCGAGCCCGATGCGGCTGTCCATGAGCCGGGTCGGCGTCACCGGCTCGTACGTCGCACCGGCGATGTCGGTGCTGAAGTACCCCGCGACGTCGGCCACGAGGTCGACGTAGCCGGACTTGTTGTAGAAGCTGACCTTGCCGTTGACGACGGGGACGACGACGAGGTTGGGGATGGTCTGTCC
>NZ_SDOY01000179.1:54820-70050 GCF_004117935.1 Streptomyces roseicoloratus
TCTGTCCGGCGGTGAAGTTGAGGTTGGAGGCGCTGGTGCGGGCCGTGCCGTCGGGGTGGACGGAGACGAAGCTTCCCGCGGTCGCGCCGGTCGCGGTCACGTTCATGACCACGGCCGACACCCCGCTCTTCACCGGCAGCGTGACGGTTTCGCCGGGGCCGACCTTGCCCTTGCGGACGCCGAGCCCGACGCGGGTGTCCATGAGCCGGGTCGGGGTCACCGGTCCGTACGTCGCACCGGTGCCGTCGGCGACGTAGTACCCGGCCACGTCCGCCAGGAGGTCGACGTAGCCGGACTTGTTGTAGAAGCTGACCTTGCCGTTGACGACGGGGACGACGACGAGGTTGGGGATGGTCTGTCCGGCGGTGAAGTTGAGGTTGGAGGCGCTGGTGCGGGCCGTGCCGTCGGGGTGGACGGAGACGAAGCTTCCCGCGGTCGGCGCCGTGGCGGTCACGTTGAGGATGACCGCCGTGACCCCGCTCGCCGGGAGCCCGGCCGTGCCGGTCACCTGGAGGGTGACGGTCTCGCCGGGGCCGACCTTGCCCTTGCGGACGCCGAGGCCGACGCGGGTGTCCATCAGCCGGGTCGGTGTGACCGGCTTGTAGCGGCCCTTGCCGACGGCGTCCGGGGCGCTGCACGGCTGGGTGGCGCAGGTCAGCGAGGCCCGGAAGGCGGTCTGCTGCGCGCCTTCGGGCAGGGAGGCGACGAACAGGCTCTCGCCGCGGGGCTCGCACGGCATCGACGCCGAGAGCGGGCACCAGGCCCGGTTGCCCGTGCCGAAGAGGGTGCCGTTCGCGGTCGCGGAGCCGCCGTCCGTGGCGGTGACGGTGCCGTGGACGCGGGCCGTGGCGGAGGTCGCGAGCACGGCGCAGGCGGCGGTGCGCTGCTCGTTCAGCTCGCCGGTGACCGGCCCGTACCCGGAGGTGACGGCGCCGGCGCGCGGGCACTCGGGCGCGAAGCCGGCGCGGCCGGCCGTCCGCCAGGCGTCGAGGCGGTAGGAGTCGGGGACGGTCCAGTACAGGGGGACCTGCGTCACCACCTGGTAGCCGGTGGAGCCGGTGAGCGTGCAGGGCTGGGTGCGCAGGGCGCACTTGACCGTGCCCTGGCGGTCCAGGACGAGGACGTGCGTGGAGTTCCGGGAGTCCCGGGCGTTGATCTGCAGCCAGTCGTCGTTCTCGCCGGTGGTGATCCGGTGGCAGCGCAGGGTGCCGTTCTCTCCGGAGGTCCCGGTCCGGGCGGGGGCGCCGATGGCGGTGGCGGCGGAGACCGTGCAGCCCTGGGCCCCGGCGGTGACGTCGCGGCGGTCCACGATGTGGGTGCGGGGCGCGTCCTGGCCTGCCAGGAGGAGCGTGTACGCCGTCCCGGAGTCGAAGGAGCACAGGGTGAGGACGTCCTCGTGGAGCTGCTGGCCCGGCGTGGGCTGTGCCTGGCACGTCGGGGTGACGCCGTCGGTGCCGACCAGTCGGACGGCGAAGTCCGGGTACAGGTCGATGTCGTCCGGGAACAGGTAGCGGAAGCGGAACAGTTCGGCCGGGGAGTGGGCGCCGGCCGGGATCCTCAGGCAGTGCGAGAAGACGCCGTCGCCGGTCTCCAGGCGCACGGCCGCCGCGTCGTCGGCGAAGCTGCCGGCGGGCAGGACAGGGCAGCCGCCCTGGGCTTCGTCCGCGCCGTCCGTGACGTCCGTGACGTCCGTACGGACGAGGTGGACGCCGTACGGGCCGGTGGCCTCCTGGTCGTCCGCGCTGACGAGGACCCGGAACGGTGCGCTGCCCGTGAGGTGGCAGCTGCCGTCGGCCAGGTCTCCGGCCTCGCACTGGGCGGCGCCGTCCGCGTCGACGACCTGCACGGAGACGGACGGACCCGTCCCGCCGCCGCGCGAGGTGAGTGCGGCCATCCGGGCGCCCTGCGGCAGCGGAAGTTCCAGGCACGTGGCCTGTCCGGCGGTGGCGAGCTCGCCCGCGTACCGGCCCAGGGAGACCGGTGCGCACGGTTCGTCGGCGCGGGCGGTTCCGGTGGTGCCGGGCAGGAGCGGGAACAGGAGCGCGAAGAGAAGTGCGGTGAGGACCGCGGCGCGTGTGCGTCTCCGTCCGGGAGACGCGGGTGACGACGGCATGTACCCCCCTCGGGTGTCGTGGCGAGTGATGGTCCCACACGCGTCGGACACCCGGGGAAGCGGGGAACCCCGAGGTCAGCGGGGTGTCACCGGAGTCCGCTCGGGCTCCTTCGCCGACACCCCCATGACCACCCGCGAGCGCGACGCCGTGAGGCGCAGGGAGACGGCGACGGCGGCGAGGCCGAGGGCGGTCATGGCGGCGCCCGCCCAGGCCGGGGAGGCGAAGCCGAGGCCGGCGTCGATGACGGTGCCGCCGAGCCAGGGGCCGCCGGTGTTGCCGAGGTTGAAGGCGGCGGTCGTCGTGGCGCCGGCGAGGGTGGGGGCCGCGCCCGCGACGTTGAAGATGCGGGCGTTGAGGGCGGGCGCCGTGTAGAAGGCGGAGACGCCGAGCAGGAAGGCCAGCGCGATCGTGGCGACCGGGCTGGAGGCGAACAGGGCGAGCGCCACCAGGAAGACGGTGGAGGCGGTGATGCCGCTGAGCAGCACACCGAAGAGGTGGGCGTCGGCGACCCGGCCGCCGATGTACGTGCCGACGAGCGCGCCGATCCCGAAGAGCGCGAGGACGGCGGAGACCCAGCCCCGGTCGAGTCCCGCGACGTCGGTGAGCAGCGGGGCGAGGTAGGAGAAGGCGCAGAAGACGCCGCCCGCGGCGAGCGCGGTGATCAGGACGGAGAGCAGCACCTGCCGGTCGCGGTAGATGACCAGCTCGCCCCTGAGCCGGGGCCTGGTCTCGGGCAGGGGCAGGTGCGGGATGCGGGTGACGACGCCGGCGAGGGCGATCGCGGAGGCGGCACCGACGGCCCAGAAGGCGGAGCGCCAGCCGAGGTGCTCGCCGAGGAAGGAACCGGCGGGCACGCCGAGCACGTTGGCGATGGACAGGCCGCCGATCATCACGGCCATGGCCCGCGCGCGGGCTCCGACCGGCACCATCGCGATGGCGACCGCCGCCCCCACCGCCCAGAATCCGGCGCAGGCGAGCGCGCTCACCACGCGGGAGGCGAAGAGCACCGCGTAGTTCGGCGCGAGCGCACCGGCGACCTGCCCGAGCCCGAAGACGCTGATCAGGGCGATCAGCGTGGTCTTGCGGGGCAGCCGGAGCGTGGCCACGGCGAGCAGCGGCGCGCCCACGACCATGCCGATCGCGAAGGCCGAGATGAGCAGTCCGGCGCGGGGGATGGACACGCCCATGTCGTCCGCGATGGCCGGCAGCAGCCCCGACAGCATGAACTCGCTCGTGCCGAGCGCGAAGACGGACAGTCCGAGGATGTAGACCGCGAGCGGCATACGGCCGCCGGCGGCGGGCGGGGTCGCGTCCGCGTCCGTGTCCGTGTCCGCCTCCGTGTCCGCCTCCGCGTACGCGTCAGTGTCCGCGTACGCCTCCGTGTCCGCGCGCGCTACCGCGGGGGCGGAGAGGGGGTCGGGATCGGGCGGGGTGGATTCGGTGTGGGGCGACGGCATGACATGGGCAACCCGGGTTTGGTTGCTGTCATTCCGTCCGAGGTGATCGTCTCGGGATGCGAGACGATCACCCTGGGGGAAGCCTGCGGCGCCGTCAGGCGCGGGTGCAGGTGTGGGTGCTCACGCTGGTTCCGTCGACGTGGCGGATGCGCAGGGTGCCCGTCTTGGACGTGTAGTCCACGTTCAGTTTCTCGCCGCCGCCGGTGCCGCCGGCGCCGGGCGGCTGCCAGGGCAGGACCAGGGCGAGGGAGTCGCCGACGGTGGCGGGGACGTTCGAGGCCGCCGCCTCCTTCACGTCGCCCTCGTCCCCGCCGTTGCCCAGGTTCTCCGGCACCTGCACGGAGAGGCGACCGCCGGAGATGTCCCACATGCCGTTCGACGTACGGCCCTCGCCGTACTCCAGCGTCCACCAGCCGCCGGTGATGACCGCGGTGTACGTGAAGGGGGACTCGTCGCCGATCCGGGAGGTGATCGACCACCTGCCCTCCACGAAGGCGACGAGGGCCCGCTCGGCCACCGTCGGCTTGGGCTTCGGCTGCTCGCCGCCGCTGCCGCCCGGGCTCCCGGCCCCGCCGTCGGTGCCGTTCCCGCCCTTCGCCCCGTCGTTCCCGCTCCCGCCGCCCGCGCCGCAGGCGGCGAGCAGTGAGGCTCCGGCGCCGATGGCCAGATAGCGCAACGCGGTCCGGCGGCCGACGACGCGGGTCACCGCCCGCATGTCTCGCATGTCCATGTCATCCCCGTTCGTGTCTGCCCGTTGATCAAGTACGGCAGGCAACGGGCAGACTACACAGCGGCGTTCAGGGTGACGCGCGGTGATCCGGAGGCGCCGCGGGGAAGCGGCGGCCCCTCTCAGGCTTCCGTCGGGTCCGTCGGGTCCGTCGGGTCCGCCGGGTCCGTCGGGTCCTTCAGTTCCTTCAGTTCCCGTTCCAGGTTCGCCCTGGCCTTCTCCTCCCAGGCCGCCGCCCCGTACGGCGTGCGGAACAGGCGGGGGAGGGCGAGGAGTTGGCGGAGGACGGCCGCGCGGCCTTCGCGGAAGGCGGGTTCCGGGACGAAGGCGTATTCCTCGCGCACCGCCGCCGTATACCCCCTGTAGGTATCGGGGTCGCTCGCCAGGATCGCCAGGTCGGCGTCGCACAGGGTCTCGCCGTTGAGGTCGCCCGGTGCCGGGTCGTGGGTGGTGGTGAGGCGGACCAGCCGGGCGACCTCGGCGACCTCGTGGGCGGTCAGGCCCGCCTCGTGCAGGGCCTTTTCGGCCAGGGTCGCCGAGCGCTCCTCGTTCTCCGAGCGGTCCGGGCGGTAGACCGCGTCGTGGAACCAGGCCGCGAGCCGCACCAGTTCCAACTCCCCTCCCTCGCCGCCCTTCTCGACGATCTCGTCGATGCGGTCGAGGACCGCCCGCAGGTGGTCGGCGGTGTGGTAGCGGCGCTGTGGCTCCGTCCAGCGGGACAGCAGGTTCCGGCCGTACGGGAGCGGGTCCGGGCCCTCGCGGCCGGCCCGCGCGGCGAGCAGGGTCGCGGTCCAGCGGTGGAGGAGTTCCTGTTCCTGGGCTGCCTTCATCGGGGCGGTCATGGTCGCATTCTGCCGCCCCGGGGCCCGTTCCCGTCGTCGGAAGCGCGTGTTCCGATCCGCCCGCCCCTCACCCTTACATACCCCCCATGGGTATGCTACGGTGCTGCCGCAGGTACCCCCCAGGGGTATGCCATCGCGAGTGAAGGGTCAGGGCAATGTCAACCGTCAATCCCCGGCGCTGGTGGGCACTTGCCGTGCTCGCCGCCGCGCAGTTCATGGTCATCATGGACACCTCGATCATCGGCGTCGCACTCCCGAAGATGCAGGAGGACCTGGGCTTCTCCCAGGGCGAGCTGCAGTGGGTCTTCAACGCCTACGTGATCGTCTTCGGCGGACTGCTGCTCCTCGGCGGCCGCCTCTCCGACCTCGTCGGAGCCCGCAGGATCTTCGTCTCCGGCTGGGCGGTCATGATCGCCGGCTCGGTCCTCGCCGCGGCCGCGCAGACCGCCTGGGTCGAGATCGCCGGCCGCGCCGTCCAGGGCGTCGGCGGTGCGCTCATCGCGCCGTCCGCGATGACCCTGCTGATGATGCTCTTCATGCACGACCCGCGTGAGCTGGGCAAGGCGATGGCGCTCTACGGCGCGGCCGCCCCGGCCGGCGGCACCGCCGGCGTGTTCCTCGGCGGCGTGTTCACCGAGTGGGCCTCCTGGCAGTGGTGCTTCATCATCTACGTCCCGATCGGCCTGGCCACCCTCGCCGCGACCAAGCTCCTCCCGAACGTCGAGTCCCGCCGCGGCTCCGTCGACGTCCTCGGCGCCGTCGCCGTCACCGCCGGACTCGCCCTCGGCGTCTTCGCGGTCGTCCGCGCCCCCGAGGTCGGCTGGGGCGCCACCGCCACCGTCCTGGAGCTGGTCGGCGCCGTCGTCCTCATCGCCCTCTTCTTCGTGATCCAGAAGGCCGTCCGCGAGCCGCTCATGCCGCTCAGCGTGTGGCGGGTCCCGCGCCTCGGCTCCGCCAACCTGGCGATGACGCTGCTCGGCGCCGCCTGGATCCCGATGTGGTACTTCCTCAACCTCTACCTCCAGCAGGTCCTCGGCTACGGCGCCTTCGCCTCCGGTGCCGCGCTGCTCCCGATGACCGTGCTCCTCATGATCTTCATGACGGCCATCACCGCCCGGCTCATGGCCAAGGTCGGCGCCAAGCCGCTCATCGGCGTCGGTCTGCTCCTCCTCGCCGCCGGCCTGGTCTGGCTGGCAGCCGTCGAGCCCACCGGCACCTTCCTCGTCGACGTCCTGCCCGCCTCGCTGGTCGCCGCGCTCGGCATGTCCCTCGCCTACATCCCGGCGATGATCGCCGCCATGTCCGGCGCCCCGCAGGAGCAGGCCGGTCTCGCCTCCGGCATCGTCAACACCACCTACAACGTCGGCTCCGCGCTCGGCCTCGCCGCCCTCACCGCGGTCGCCATGTCCCAGGGCGCCGACCAGCTCGGCAACCTGCCGAAGCTGACCGACGGCTTCTCCGCCGCCTTCATCGGCGCCGCGGTCGTCGCGGCGGTCGGCGGCATCGTCACCCTCCTGGTGATGAAGTCCGACAAGGCCCTCGCCGCCGAGGCGCCGGCCCCCGCCCCGCAGGAGCAGGGCGACAAGGTCTCCGTCTGACCGGCCGCACCCCGCAGGACCCGAGCCGTACCCGCGCAGGGGCCGCCCGATGACCGTTCACCGGCCGTCGGGCGGCCCTTTTCCGTACCCGGACCGCGCCCGGCGGCCCGGCCCCGGGCCGGCCCGCCGTACCGCGCGCGCCTTCCCGGCGCGCGCCCTTTCCCGTACCCGTACCCGTACCCCGGAAGGAAAGCCATGGAGCTCAGCACCCGCGCCGTCCACGTCGTCAACCCCCCGCTCCCCGGCGGCAGTCAGCCGCTCTCCGTGCCCCTCGTCCAGTCCTCCGCCTTCGCCTTCTCCTCCGCCGACGCGCTCGCCGAGGCCATGGGCGGGCCCGACGGGCAGTACGTCTACAGCCGGCGCGGCAATCCGACCGTACGGGCGCTGGAGCACACGCTCGCCGGGCTCGAAGGAGGCGCCGGGGCCATCGCCTTCGCGTCCGGGATGGGCGCGATCAGCGGCGTGCTGCTGGCGCTCCTGAAGCCGGGCGACCGGGTGGTGGCGCAGCGCTGCCTGTACGGCGGTACGTACGCCGTCCTGTCCGACCTCGCCGCCCGCTACGGCGTCCACGTCACGTACATATCCGGCGACGACGTGGACGAGTTCGAGCGCGCCGCGAGCCATCCGGCCACCCGGCTGCTCGTCCTGGAGACCATCGCCAACCCCACCGGCCAGGTGCCCGACCTGCCCGGACTGCTGGCCGCGGCCCGCGCCCTCGGGGTGACGAGCGTCGTCGACAACTCGCTCGCCTCGCCCGTGCTGTGCCGGCCGGTCGAGCTGGGCGCGGACGTCGTCGTGCACTCCACCACCAAGTACCTGGCCGGGCACTCCGACGTGCTCGGCGGCGCCGCCGTCTTCGCCGACGACGCGCTGCGCCGCGCCGTGTGGCCGCGGACCGTCGAACTCGGCGCCTGCGCCGACCCGTTCGCCGCCTGGCTGACCCTGCGGGGGATCGCCACGCTGCCGCTGCGGATGCGGGAGCACTGTCTGAACGCCGCCGTGATCGCCCAGCGGCTCGCCGACCGGAGCGCCACCAGGGGCGACGTCACGGCCGTCCACCACCCGTCGCTTCCCGGCCACCCGTCGCACGCGATGGCCCGCAAGGTGCTGTCCGGCGGTGGCGGGCTGCTGTCGTTCGAGCTCGCGGGCGGCCGGGAGGCCGGCCGGGACTTCATCGAGCGGGTACGGGTCGCCCGGCTCGCCCTGTCGCTGGGCGGCGTGGAGTCGCTGGTCGCCCATCCCGCGTCGACCTCGCACCGCGAGCTGGACGCCGAGGCCCTGGCCGCCGCCGGGATCGCGCCGGGCCTGGTGCGGATGTCGGTCGGGATCGAGGCCGTCGAGGACCTGTGGAACGACATCGAGCGGGCGCTCGACCAGACGGACGAGCAGGCGGACGAGCCGGGGGGCGGGCAGGCGGATGAGTAGAGGGACGAGCAGGCGGACGGGCAGGGGGTGAGCCGGGTGTCGAACAGCCCCAGCGCTGACCGCCGTTGATCCTCCGTTCGAGTCTTTCCGGCCTTCTTTTGGGTTGACAAAATAAATGGTCGATTCGTAGATTAGGTGATGCCAGGGAACGACAACTCCTAGGTCAAGGGGGACGCGCGATGCGCTACTTCGAGGACTTCCGGCCCGGCGACGTCCACGAGCTGGGCACCGTCACCGTCACGACGGAGGAGGTGCTGGAGTTCGGCAGGCGCTTCGATCCGCAGCCCTTCCACACGGACCCCGAGCTCGCCGAGGAGTCGCCGTTCGGCGGACTGATCGCCAGCGGCTTCCACACCCAGGCGATGTTCATGCGCCGCTACGTCGACGGCCTGCTCGCCTACAGCGCCTGTCTGGGCTCGCCCGGCATCGACGAGGTCCGCTACCTGCGTCCCGTACGCCCCGGGGACGTGCTCACGGCGCGCGTGGAGGTCCTCGGCGCCACGCCGTCGCCGTTCAACCCCACCAGCGGCACCGTCAAGCCGCGCTGCACGCTGGTGGCCGCCGACGGGACGGCCGTGTTCAGCATGGTCCTGCACAGCATCTTCCGGCGCCGTCCCGCCGGATCCGAGGCCGGACGTCCGTCGTCGATGCCCGCCGCCGAGGATCCCGCCGGGTGCTGCACCCGAGCGGGGAAGAGTGAGCCCGCAGCCGCCATGAGCGCCTGACGACCGCCCTCGTCAGGCCCTGGGCACGGCCGTCCGCATCCCGCCGTGTCACGCCCCGGACCCGAACCACCAGCAGGCCCACCCGCGAAACCACTCGCGGGCCCGCCCGCCAACCCACCCGCGAATCCACCAGTGAAGGGGGACCTCCCGTGGAGGCCGTATCCCGCACCGCCCAGTGGACCGCCGCCGCGCGCGCACTGGAGACCGAGCGCGAGGACCGGCTGTTCGCCGATCCCTACGCGCGCACCGTCGCCGACGAGATCGGCTTCGAACTGCTCGAGCGCTACGCCGGCGGCGGCACCGTGCCGTTCCTCGCCATCCGCACCACCTACCTCGACCGCGCCATCGTCAAGGCGGTGGAGGAGCGCGGCATCCGTCAGGTCGTCTTCCTCGCCGCCGGCATGGACACCCGCTTCTTCCGGCTGCCCTGGCCCGACGGCGTCACCGTCTACGAGCTCGACCGCCCGGCGCTCCTGGAGGCCAAGGCCGCGATGCTCGCCGACGAGCCGCAGCCGGCCGGCCGCACCAGGATCACCGTCCCGGTCGACCTCACCCAGGACTGGACCGGCCCCCTCAAGGAGGCGGGATGGAAGAGCGACGAGCCCGTCCTGTGGGTGGTCGAGGGCCTGCTGTTCTTCCTGCCCGAGCAGGCCGTACGGACCCTCATCTCGACGCTGTCCGCGCACGCGGCGCCCGGCTCCGTGCTGCTCGGCGACGTCATCTCCAGGGCCGCCCTGGTGAACCCGCTCGCCCGCGGCTTCCTCAAGGCGCTGGAGGAGGACGGCAACCCGTGGCTCTTCGGCACCGAGGAGCCCGAGGCGCTGCTCGACGACTGCGGCTGGTCCGTGCGCGAGGTCAGGCAGCCGGGTGAGCCCGGCGCCCACTTCGACCGCTGGCCCTACCCGGTCCCGGCCCGCTCCGTCCCGGGCGTGCCCCGCTCGTTCCTCTTCACCTGTGACCTCCCCACGTACAAGGAGGAGAAGGCCGCATGAGCGCCCACGACTTCCACCAGAAGGTCATCACCGACGCCGGCGCCGCCGTGCGCGGACTGACCGTCGCCCTCGGCGAGCGCCTCGGCCTCTACCGGGCCCTCGCCGAGCACGGCCCGCTCACCGCCGGGCAGCTCGCCGAGAGGACCGGCACCAACGAGCGGTACATCGAGGAGTGGCTGCACGCCCAGCTGTCCGCCGGCTACGTCGAGCGGCACCCCAGCTCCCTCACGTACGCGCTGCCCGCCGACCACGTCGCCGTGCTGGCCGACCCGAAGGCCGTCACCTTCGCCGCCGGCTTCTTCACCGCCCTCAAGGCGCTGTACGCCACCGAGGACCTGCTCGTCGAGGCGTACCGCACCGGCGACGGCGTCGGCTGGGCCGAGCACGACGCGGCCCTCGACACCGGCATGGGCTCCTTCTTCCAGCCGACGTACGAGCACAAGCTCGTCGCGGACTGGCTGCCCGCCCTGCACGAGGTCACCGACAAGCTGGCGAACGGCGGCACCGTCGCCGACGTCGGCTGCGGCGTCGGCCACACCACGCTGCTCATCGCCAAGGCCTTCCCGAACGCCACGATCCACGGCTTCGACTACTCCGAGGAGGCCATCTCGATCGCCCGGCAGCTCGCCGAGGAGGCCGGCCTGTCCGACCGGGTCGTCTTCGACGTGGCGTCCGCCGACGACTACCCGGGCTCCGGCTACGACCTGGTGTGCTTCTTCAACGCCCTGCACGACATGGGCGACCCGGTCGCCGCCGCCCAGCACGTCCACAAGTCGCTCGACGCCGACGGCACCTGGATGCTCGTCGAGTCGAACGTGTCGCCCGCCGACATCGACACCCAGACCCCGGCGGCCCGCATGTTCATGGCCCTGTCGGCCGTCATGTGCCTGCCCGTCGCCGTCGCCCAGCGCGGCCCGCACGCGCTCGGCAACCACTCCGGGGAGAAGGCCTTCCGCGCCATCGCCGAGGAGGCCGGCTTCACCCGCTGGCGGCGCGCCACCGAGACCCCGGTCAACGCGATCTACGAAGTCCGCCCCTGACGGCCCGCTCCCGTCACCCGGCCCGCGAAGGGCCGGGCCCCGACAGTCCGGCGGCGCCGCTCCCCGGGACCCCGTCCCGTCCCGCGAGCGCCCCGCCCCACCCGTCACAAGGAGTCACACCATGGGCGTCACCGCCCCGCTGCCCGTCACCGACCGGTTCATGGAGGTGCTCTCGCGCCTCAGCGAGCGTTCCGTCGAGGACTACTACAACCCGTACCAGACCTTCCAGTGGCCCGAGAGCCTGGAGGAGGACCGGTACTGGATGACGCCGGAGCTGCTCACCGTCTACGGCACCGAGCACTTCGACGCCCTCGGTGAGGAAACGCTTCACCGCCTCTCCAAGTGGGAGTCGATCAACTTCTACAGCCTCAACGTGCACGGCATCCGCGAGCTCCTCATCGAGGTCGTCGGCCGCATCCACATGCCGGGCTTCGAGGTCCCCTCGGACTTCTTCCACCACTTCATCGGCGAGGAGAACGAACACATGTGGTTCTTCTCCGAGTTCTGCCGGCGCTACGGCGACAAGATCTACGGCTCGACCGGGATGCGCGCCGACGCCGCCTGGGAGCCCGAGGTCGAGAACTTCCTGGTCTTCACCCGCATCCTGTTCTTCGAGGAGCTGGTCGACCACTACAACTCCCGGATGGCCAAGGACACCGCCCTGTGCCACACCATCCGCGAGGTCAACCGGATCCACCACCAGGACGAGTCCCGCCACATCGCCTTCGGCCGCGAGCTGGTCGGCCTGCTCCACCAACGGATGTGCCAGGCCGTCAGCGCCGAGCGGGTCCGCGAGGTCGAGGCGTACCTGAAGCGCTACGTCGTCTACAGCGTCAACTCGCTCTACAACCCGCACGTGTACCGCGACGCCGGCATCCCCGACCCGCTGGCCCTGCGCAACGCGCTCGTCGCCGACGAGCGCCGCCGCGAGCACGAGCGCAAGGCGATCCGCAAGCCGCTCGCCTTCTTCCTCAAGACCGGGATCTTCTCCGACGACAGCCTGCCCGTCGTCTGAGTCCCCAGGAACCTCCCACCGAGAGGTGCACCGATCATGACCACGACGACCCCCGAGCAGAGCGTCGGGGCGACCAGGGGCCTGCCCGTCCTCGGTCCGGAGGGGACCCGCCTGCTGCGGCTCCTCGACGACACCTTCGAGGCATGGGGAACGGCCGCGGGCGCCCGCCCGATGACCATGCCCCCGCTGCTCCCGGCCGCCGACCTGGCCCGGCTCGACTACTACGACAACTTCCCCCACCAGGCCGTCGTCGCCGCCCCGCTCGACCTGGAGCGCCGCGCGACCGAGCCCTTCTCCGCCGACACCGGCTGCTTTCCGACCGCCGCGCTCGAACCGGCCGCGCTCGGACTGCCCTCGGCGTCCTGCTACGCCGTCTACCTCACCCACCAGGGCACCCGGGTCGCCGACGACCACCTGGTGACCATCTGTTCCTGGTGCTTCCGCAAGGAGACGCACTACGAGGGAATGCGGCGGCAACTCGGCTTCCGCATGCGGGAGATCGTCGCCGTCGGCACCCGCGAACACGCCGAGAACCACCTCGCGGCCTTCACGGCCCGCATCCACGCCTTCGCCGCGGCGCTCGACCTGCCGCTGCGCAAGGAGGCCGCCTGCGACCCGTTCTTCGACAAGGGCGGCTCGAAGGCCCTGCTCCAGCGGCTCACACCGGTGAAGCACGAGTTCCTGTACGAGGACCTGGCCATCGCCTCGGTCAACACGCACCGGAACTTCTTCGGCGACCGCTGCGACATCACCCTGGAGTCCACCGGCGGCCCCGCCTTCACCAGCTGTGTCGCCTTCGGCCTGGAACGCTGGCTGTCGGCGCTCACCCGCCGGCACGGCGACTGGGAGTCCGCCACCCGGGCGGTCCTCGACGCCGACGCCCGACTGCGGGCCGATGCCAGCCTCGCGGCCGGGCCGGTGATCTGACGTGCCGGCCCGACCCGTCGCCCCGCCGGCGGGCGGCCTGGGCTGGGCGAACCTCGGCATGGACATCGTGTCCGTCAACCGTGTCCGCAGGCTTCTCACCCAGTACGGGGAGACGTTCTTCGAGCGGATGCTCACCCCCGGCGAACTCGCCGACTGCCGCACCGCCGACGGGCTCGACATCCTGAGCCTGTGCGGCCGGATCGCGGCCAAGGAAGCGGCCTTCAAGACCCTGCGCGTCCGCGGCAGGTTCCTGCCCTGGACCGACATCGTCGTACGGCGCTCCGACGGCGGCTGGCCGCTGGTGGAGCTGCGCGGACCCGCGGCCGGGATGGCCCAGGAGTCCGGCATCTCCGAGATCACCGTGTCCATCAGCCACGACGTGGACTACGCGGTCGCGGTCGCCGCGCCGATCATCGCCCCCACCCCTTACGTACCCAGCAGCTCATCGAGCAGCAGCTAAAGGAGAGCAATCATGGCCGACGGCCTGCAGACGGTGAAGAACTGGATCCTCGAGCGTCACCCGGAGCGCGAGGACATCGCCTCCGACCTCGACCTGATCGAGAACCGGCTCATCGACTCGCTGTCCTTCGTCGAGTTCGTCTTCCTGCTGGAGCAGGAGAGCGGCACCGCCATCCAGATGGAGACCCTGGAGGTCGACTCCATCCGCACCCTCGCCGCCATCGAGCAGCACTTCTTCAAGACGGCGGTGCAGGCATGAGCCGCCGCCTGTTCACCTCGGAGTCCGTCACCGAGGGCCACCCCGACAAGATCGCCGACCGGATCAGCGACACCGTCCTCGACGCGCTCCTCGCCCAGGACCCGTCCTCCCGCGTCGCCGTCGAGACCCTGATCACCACCGGCCAGGTCCACATCGCCGGCGAGGTCACCACCGCCGCCTACGCGCCGATCGCCCAGCTGGTGCGCGACGCGGTCCTCGCCATCGGCTACGACTCCTCCGCGAAGGGCTTCGACGGCGCCTCCTGCGGCGTGTCGGTGTCCATCGGCGCGCAGTCGCCGGACATCGCGCAGGGCGTCGACACCGCCCACGAGGCGAGGGTGGAGGGCGCCGAGGACGAGCTGGCGTCGCAGGGCGCCGGCGACCAGGGCCTGATGTTCGGCTACGCCTGCGACGACACCGCCGAGCTGATGCCGCTGCCCATCGCGCTGGCCCACCGGCTGTCGCGGCGGCTCACCGAGGTCCGCAAGAACGGCACCGTGCCCTACCTGCGGCCCGACGGGAAGACCCAGGTCACCATCGAGTACGACGGCGACCGCCCGGTCCGCCTCGACACGGTCGTGGTGTCCTCGCAGCACGCCGCCGACATCTCCGTCGAGGGCCTGCTCGCCCCGGACGTCCGCGAGCACGTCGTCGAGCACGTCCTCAAGGAGCTCGCCGAGGAGGGCGTGAACCTGGAGTCCGACGGCTACCGCCTCCTGGTCAACCCGACCGGCCGCTTCGAGATCGGCGGCCCGATGGGCGACGCCGGCCTCACCGGCCGCAAGATCATCATCGACACGTACGGCGGCATGGCCCGCCACGGCGGCGGCGCCTTCTCCGGCAAGGACCCGTCGAAGGTCGACCGCTCCGCCGCCTACGCGATGCGCTGGGTCGCCAAGAACGTCGTGGCCGCCGGCCTCGCCCGCCGCTGCGAGGTGCAGGTCGCGTACGCGATCGGCAAGGCCGAGCCCGTCGGCCTGTTCGTGGAGACCTTCGGCACCGGTGCCCTGCCCGACGAGAAGATCCAGGAAGCCGTCAGCCGGGTCTTCGACCTGCGCCCGGCCGCGATCATCCGCGACCTGGACCTGAAGCGCCCCATCTACGCGGCCACCGCGGCGTACGGGCACTTCGGCCGCGAGCTGCCCGAGTTCACCTGGGAGCGGACCGACCGGGTCGACGCCCTCAAGACGGCCGCGGGCCTCTGAGAGCCCGACGAACCGAAGGAGCTGAGGGAGCCGACATGCGCATCGCTGTCACCGGATCCATCGCGACCGACCATCTGATGACCTTCCCCGGCTGGTTCAGCGAACAGCTGATCGCCGACCGGCTCGACAAGGTCTCCCTGTCGTTCCTCGCCGACAACCTGGAGGTCAGGCGCGGCGGAGTGGCAGCGAACATCGCCTTCGGACTCGGCGTGCTCGGCCTGCGCCCCGTCCTCGTGGGCGCGGTCGGCGCCGACTTCGAGCCGTACCGGATCTGGCTGAAGGACCACGGTGTGGACACCGACTCGGTGCGCGTCAGCGGGTCGCTCCACACCGCCCGGTTCGTCTGCACCACCGACCGGGCCCAGAACCAGATCGCCACCTTCTACGCCGGGGCGATGGCCGAGGCCCGGGAGATCGACCTGCGCGAGGTCCTCGCCCGCACCGG
>NZ_SDOY01000179.1:70100-83322 GCF_004117935.1 Streptomyces roseicoloratus
CTCCGTAAGTTGTTTGGTGGCCCGGGAGGGCCGGGTGTGGCTTATGGGTTCTTGCCTTCAGTGGCTTCTCAGGAGTGGCCGCCCGGTTCTCCGGGGCGCCCTGACTGCTGATTGAGATGTGCGCGCCTTGTGCGGTCGCTGATTACGGAGATGACAGCGGGGTGTTCCTTGGGCCGACGGCACGCCGTGCGGAACGAGGAGGGGCGAGTGAACGAGCGACGGGCCCGGGTCTGGGTCGGCATCGACGCCGGTAAGGGCCATCACTGGGCGGCGGTGGTCGACGAAACCGGCGCGACTCTGTGGTCGAAGAAGATCGGCAACGACGAGTCGGAGATCCTGACCGCACTCGGCGAAATCCTGGAGCTGGCCGACGAAGTCCAGTGGGCGGTGGACATCTCCGGTACGTCCTCCGCGCTGTTGCTTGCCCTGCTCGCGGCCCATGGCCAGCAGGCCGTCTACGTGCCCGGCCGCACGGTCAACCGCATGTCCGGCGCCTACCGGGGCGAGGCCGAAACCGACGCCCGCGACGCCTACGTCATCGCGGAAACCGCCCGCCACCGCCGGGACTTCGCCACCATCGAAGTGCCCGCCCAACTCGCCGCGGACCTTGCCCTGCTGACCGCCCACCGAACCGACCTGGTGGCCGACAGGGTGCGAATGATCAACCGACTCCGCGACGTGCTGACCGGTGTCTTCCCCGCCCTGGAACGGGCCTTCGACTACTCCGCCCACAAAGGTGCGCTGGTACTGCTGACCGGCTACCAGACCCCAGCCGCCATCCGCCGACGTGGCCGGGCGCGGCTCACGGCCTGGCTCGCCAACCGCAGTGTGCGCGGCGCCGACGCCGTCGCGGCAACCGCACTCGAAGCCGCCCAGGCCCAGCAGACCGCCCTGCCGGGTGAGGACGTCGCCGCCCAGATCGTGGCCGACCTGGCCACGCAGATCCTGGACCTGGACGACCGGCTCAAGCGGATCGACAAGCAGATCCGCGACACGTTCCGCAGCCACCCGCAAGCCGAGATCATCGAGTCCCTGCCCGGCATGGGCCCCATACTCGGCGCCGAGTTCATCGTCGCTGCAGGTGACCTTGCGGCCTACGCGGATGCCGGCCATCTCGCCTCCGCGGCCGGGCTGGTGCCAGTCCCACGCGACTCGGGCCGCCGAACCGGCAACCTCCACCGGCCCAAGCGCTACAGCCGCCGCCTGCGCAGGGTCTTCTACATGTCCGCGCAGACCAGCATCATCCGCGAGGGACCGAACCGAGACTTCTACCTCAAGAAGCGCGGCGAGGGCTGCAAGCACGTTCAGGCCGTGATCGCCCTGGCCCGCCGACGAGCCAGCGTCCTGTGGGCCCTCCTGCGCGACAACCGGGTCTTCACCCCCGAGCTGCCGGTCGCGCAAGCGGCTTGACTTCATCATTGAGACTCCTGGTGAGCGGGGTCGGAGCGGGGTCGCGTCGGCGTCGGCGCGTGGTCAGCACGACGGACGCCGCTCCGCGGGCGGAACGGCGTCCGGTGGGGCGGGGCGGGCCGGCCGAAGGAGCGGCCCGGGCCGCCGGGGCGGTCGGGCGGGTCCTACAGCACGGCGTCCGCGAGGCGGTCGAGCTGGTCGGGTCCGGCGTCGCAGGGCATGAAGACGATCTCGGCGCAGCCCGCGTCCTGATAGGCCGTCACGGCGGCCCGCAACCGGGATGGTTCGGTCAGTGCCATGGTGACGATCGACTCGGCGCGGCCGGAGAAGGCGTAGTAGTCCATGAGGTAGCGCTGGGCGAGCCACTCGGCGCGCGGGCCGAGCGAGAAGTAGAGCAGCGTCATCAGGTGCGGGCGCCCGCTGCGGCCGTGCCGCCGCCACGCGGCCTCGACCTGTTCGGCGTTGGCCCGGTAGCCGCTGGGCGAGCTGCCCCCGGCGATCCAGCCCCGGCCGTACTGCGCCGTCCTGCGGAAGGCCGCCCGGGAGGTGCCGCCGAGGATCAGCGGCAGCTCGCCCTGCGGGGCCGGGCCGACCCCGCCGGGGCCGTCCGCGCGCCAGGTGTCCCGTAGTTCGGCGAGCATCGAGTCGAGCAGCTTGCCGCGCACGGCGGGGTCGACGCCCGAGGTGGTGAAGTCGTCGTCACGGTTGCCCGCGGCGAGGCCCAGGGTCAGCCGGCCGCCGCTGACCCGGTCGAGGGAGGCGACCTGCTTGGCGAGCAGCGGGGTGTTGTTGCGGTACGGGGCGGTGAGCACCGTGGTGGCGAGCCCGATCCCGCGGGTGACGGCGGCGGCCGCGGTCAGGGCCACGAGCGGGTCGTAGCTGTCGTACACCAGCCGGTCGAGCACGCCGAGGGTGGAGAATCCGTGGCCCTCGGCACGCCGGGCCCAGTCGGTGATCCGCTCCCCCTCGGCGCCGGGGACGGTGGCGGGCAGTCCCACTCCGATCAGCACGGCCGGCCTCCTTTGACGGATGCGGCGGATGCGGCGGATGCGGCGGATTCGACGGATGCGCCGGATGCGCCGGATGCAGGGGATTCGACGGATGCGGAGGATGCGGCGGATGCGGCCGATGCGGCGATCTCGACGGACCCGGTGGGTTCCGGCGGCTCAGCGGAGCCCGCGAACCGGGCGAGCTGTTCCGCGACCCGCGCCGGAGTCGGCCTGCGGTCGTTCTCCGCCCGGATCTCCTCCGCCGCCTTGCGGTACGACGGCTCTTCGAGCAGCGCGAGGACGGCGGCGCGCAGGCCCTCCGGGCCGGCCTCTTCCCGGTGCAGGGAGAGTCCGGCGCCGGTCGCGGTGAACCGCAGGGCGTTGAAGGTGTGGTCGATCAACTGCGGCACCACGAGCTGCGGCAGCCCCTGGGCGAGGCCGGTGAGGATGGTGCCGGCGCCGCCGTGGGCGACGACCAGGTCGCAGTGCGGCAGGACACAGTGCAGCGGCACCGACTCGATCACCTTGGCCCGTTCGGGCAGGCCGCGGAGCAGCCGGCGCTGCGAGGCGTCGACCGCGACGACGATCCCGACGTCGAGCGCGTCGAGCGCGTCGACCACCTCGCCCGCGAGGAACATCGACGGGTCGAGCCGCCCGACCGTGGTGCCCCAGGTCACGCAGACCCGGGGCCGTCCGCGCTCGGCGGGCGGCAGCGGGACCGGCACCCGGCCGGCGCCGTTGTACGGCACGTAGCGCATCGGCAGCCGGTGCAGCGGGCCCGGCCGGGACTCCTCGGGCACCTGCATCGCGGGCGGGCACAGGTCCACCGTGAGCGTGCCGGGGTTACGCGGGGCGCCCGGGCCGTCGAGACCGAAGCGCGCGTACAGCGGTGCCAGTTCGCGTTCCTCGGCGTCCAGGGTTGCCTGACGGTGCATCAGATCGGCGCCCCACGGCAGCCGCACGGTGCGGGCGCCGCAGGCCGCCGCCGCGAGCGGACCGGCGTAGGCGGTGGGTTCGTGCACCACGAGGTCGGGGCGCCAGGCCCGGGCGAACGCCACCAGGTCGTCGGCCATGGCGTCGGCCAGGTCGGTGAAGAGCGACACCGCGCGGGGGCCGCGGCCGGGCGTGCCGGAGCCCCGGCCGGGGATGTACTCGCGGATCCGGGCGACCGCGTCCAGGTCGCGGCCGACCGGCACGAACGGCAGTCCGGCGGCGGTGACATGGGACGCGAGGGCGGGCGTCGTGGCCACCCGCACCTCGTGGCCGGCGGCCCGCAGCGCCCAGGCGAGCGGCACCATGGGGTAGAAGTGGGTCGGCCAGGCCCAGCTGACGAACAGGACGCGCATCGTCCGCCTCACCCCTCCCGTCCGGGCCGCCCGGTCGCTGCCGGCACTCCGTCGCCACCCGGCATGCCGGTGGTCGTTCCCGGCAGACCGGCCTCGCGGTGGGCCCGGGCCACCGTCTCCATGACCGCGATCCGCGCCTCGGTCGTGTCCGCGTACGGCGAGATGCCGAGCGTGGTGATCCCGGCCGCCGCGTACTCGGTGAGCCGCCGGGCGATCCGGGCGGGCGGCCCGAGGAGCGAGGTGGAGTCGATGAACTCCAGCGGCACCGCCCGGGCCGCGCCCGTCGCGTCGCCCGCCTGGAAGCGGTCCTGCACCTCCTCGGCCGCCGCCGCGTAGCCCATCTGCGCGGCGAGCCGGAAGTAGAAGTTGCTCTCCCGGTCGCCGAGGCTCATGAACCGGGCGACGTACGGCCGGATCGGCGCGGCGGCGGCCTCGACGTCCTCGCCGACCGCGGCCGGGGCGGACAGGAAGGCGTCGAAGCCGTCCTTCTCCCTGCCCGCCCTGCGACGCCCGGTGTGCAGCGCGTCGAGCGCCCGCTTGGTGTGCTCGGGCGTGCAGAAGACGCCCACCCAGCCGTCGGCGATCTCCCCGGTCAGCTCCAGGCCGCGGGTGCCGACCGCGGCCAGGTAGACCGGCAGGTCCCGGCGGACCGGGCCGGGCAGCCGGAACGGTCCCGCGTCGCTGCCGGGCAGCGGCAGGGCGTAGTGCCGGCCCTCGTACGTGACCGGCTCCTGCGCGAGGACGCGCCGTACGACGTCCACGTACTCCCGGGTCCTGGCGAGCGGCCGGGCGAACGGGGCGCCGTGCCAGCCCTCGGTGACATGGCTGTTGGAGATGCCGAGGCCGAGCCGGAACCGGCCGCCCGAGAGGCCGTCCAGCGTGGCCGCGGCCAGGGCCATGGCGACCGGGGTCCGCGCCGGGATCTGGATGACCGTGGACAGCAGACCGATCCGGGTGGTCCGCGCGGCCACCCAGCCGAGCACCGAGATCGCGTCGGAGCGGAAGCCCTCGGGAGCCGCGGCGACGTCGAAGCCGAGCCGCTCGGCCTCCTGGGCGGTGCGGGCGCAGTCCTCGGGTACGAGGTTGATCCCCAGTCGCATGGCGGGGTCACCCTTCCTTGTGGCCGATGACCAGCGAGTCGGTGTTGCTGAGCACCTTCGCCTCGGTGCGGCCGAAGCCGGCCTCGGTCATCCAGCCGCGGCACTCCTCGACGGAGTACTCGGAGCCGCCGTGGGTGACGAGCAGCATGTCCAGGCTGATCAGCAGGTTGACCAGGTCGGCGGGCCGCTCGTCGACCATCCGGTCGTACACGAGGAGCGCGCCGCCCGGCTCGACCGCGTCGTAGGCCTTGCGGATCAGTCCGAGGCGCTGCTCGGCGGACCAGTTGTGCAGCACGTGGCCCATGACGAGGACCTGGCCCGACGGCATCGGGTCCTTGAAGAAGTCGCCGCCGGTGAAGGCGATCCGGTCCTGGGTGCCGAGGCGCTTCATGTGGTCGTCGAAGGCGGGCGCGACGTGCGGCAGGTCGAAGACCTTGGCGGTGAGGTGCGGGTGCTGGGCGATCAGCAGCGCGGAGAGGTTGCCGCGGGCGCCGCCGACGTCGACGAAGTCGGTGCGGCCGGTCCAGTCGAAGGCCTTGGCCAGCTTCGGCGCGACCTGGCTGTTGAGCGAGTCCATCATCGCGAGGAACTGGTCCAGGTGTTCCCGGCTGTCGGCCATCTGGGCGACGATGTCGCCGTCCTTGCCCTTGACCTGCGGCTCGCCGGTGCGCAGCGCGTCGGTGAGGTGGGTCCAGGCCGGGTAGAGCATGCTGTTGGCGCGCTCCAGGAAGCCGCCCGCGTAGGTGTTCTTGCCGCGGTCCAGGAAGCGGTCCGCGCCGGGGCTGTTGCGGTAGTGCTCGCCGTCGGCCTCCAGGACGCCGAGCGTGACCAGGGCCGTGACGAAGTCGCGGGCTCCGCGCGGGTGCAGGCCGATGACGTCCGAGAGCTCCGGAAGGGTCAGCGGCTTCGCGGCGAGCGTCGAGAAGACGTCCAGCTCCAGCGCGCTGAGCAGGATCTTGGCGTCGCAGAAGGCGGTACCGAGCCGGATGAGACCCTCGGGGCTGGACGCATCCGCAGCGGAAGTGTGAGTCGTCACCGACAGAGTCCTTTCTCCTGATGACGGGACGCGTGGATGGTTCAGCACCCGCCTCGAAGCCCGCTGGAGCGCGCGGCGGCTCCGCTCGTGAACTCCTCGGGCACCAGCGGAAGTCGAGGTGCGGGCGGCACGATCCGGCCGGCAGGACAGCTGACAGCGGTGAGGGGAGAGACGTGATGGCGGATCGGCGCGTGGCGCTCGTGACCGGGGCCAACCGGGGCCTCGGACGGGCCGTGGCCGGGGAACTGCTCTCACGGGGGCTGCGGGTGGTGGTGACGGCCCGGGACGCCGGGGCCGCGGCCGCCACCGCCCGCGAACTCGGTCCGGGCGCCGAGGGCCGCGTGCTCGACGTGACGAGCCCGGAGAGCATCGCGCGGGCGAGGGACGCCGTCGGCCCGGTGGACGTCCTGGTCGGCAACGCGGGCGTGCTCCTGGAGGACGGCGCGGGCGATCCGCTGTCGGTGCCGGTGGAGGTGGTGGAGCGCACCCTGGAGGTGAACCTGCTGGGCTCCTGGCGGGTGGCGCAGGCCTTCGTGCCCGCCATGGTCGAACGCGGCTGGGGCCGGGTGGTGTTCGTGTCCAGCGGCACCGGCTCGTTCAGCAACGGCCTGTTCACCGGAAGCCCCGGCTACGCGGTGTCGAAGGCCGGTCTGAACGGTCTGACGCAGATGCTCGCGGCCGCCACCCGGGGGACGGGGGTCCTGGTCAACGCCGTCAACCCGGGCCCGACCCGGACCCGGATGATGCCCGGCGGCCGGCGCACCGCCGAGGAGGCCGCCGTGGACGTCGCGGACGCGGCGCTGCTGCCGGACGGCGGGCCGAGCGGCACCTTCCGGCGGGGGGAGCAGGTGCTGGGGTGGTGAGGGCGTCGCCGGGGCGCGTGCCGCCGAGGGTCCGCACGGACCGGCGGGCCGCGGGCTGGCTCGGGTCTTGAGCACTCCTCGATGCGGTGTCGGCACGGTGCCACGGCCACGTCACCCGACCCAGCGAGGAGTTCCGCCATGGACCACGGCGCCGGGCCGCACCCGCCCTTCCGGGTGCTGCTCAGGATGGAGATCCGCCCCGGCACGGAGCGGGAGTTCGAAAGCACCTGGCTCGACATCGGCACCCGCATCGCCGCCGAGCCCGCCAATCTCGGCCAGACCCTGGTCCGGGACGTCGAGGACGGCGGGGTCTACTGGGTGATCACCGACTGGACCGACGAGCCCGCCTTCCGCGCCTTCGAGACCAGCGCCGCGCACGTCGACAACCGCCGCCGCCTCCGGCCCTTCCGCACCGGCGGCGAGATGCGCCTCACCCGGGTCGTGCACCGGCTCGGACCGGCCGCCGGGACACGGGTCCGCTGACCGGCGACGCGCCCCGCATTCCCCGCATTCCCGACACCCAAGGAGCACCTGCCGTGACACGTCGTCTGTTCACCTCCGAGTCGGTCACCGAGGGCCACCCGGACAAGATCGCCGACCGGATCAGCGACACGGTCCTCGACGCGCTGATCGCCCAGGACCCGTCCTCCCGCGTCGCCGTCGAGACCCTGATCACCACCGGTCAGGTGCACGTCGCCGGTGAGGTCACCACCGCCGCGTACGCCGACATCGCGAGCCTGGTCCGCGAGACCGTCCTCGCCATCGGCTACGACTCCTCCGCGAAGGGCTTCGACGGCGCCTCCTGCGGCGTGTCGGTGTCCATCGGCGCGCAGTCGCCGGACATCGCTCAGGGCGTCGACACCGCCTACGAGGCCCGGCAGGGCGACGAGGTGGACGACCTGGACCGGCAGGGCGCGGGCGACCAGGGCCTGATGTTCGGCTACGCCTGCGACGACACGCCCGAGCTGATGCCGCTGCCGATCTCCCTCGCGCACCGGCTGTCCCGCCGCCTCGCCGAGGTCCGGCACGACGGCACGCTGCCGTACCTGCGCCCGGACGGGAAGACACAGGTCACCATCGAGTACGACGGCGACCGCGCCGTGCGCCTGGACACCGTCGTGGTCTCCTCCCAGCACGCGCCGGGCATCGGCCTCGACTCGCTGCTCGCGCCCGACGTCCGCGAGCTGGTGGTGGAGCCGGTGCTCCAGGAGCTGTCGATCGCGACCGAGGGCTACCGGCTCCTGGTCAACCCGACCGGCCGCTTCGAGATCGGCGGGCCGATGGGCGACGCCGGCCTCACCGGCCGCAAGATCATCGTGGACACGTACGGCGGCATGGCCCGGCACGGCGGCGGCGCGTTCTCCGGCAAGGACCCGTCGAAGGTGGACCGTTCGGCGGCGTACGCGATGCGCTGGGTCGCCAAGAACGTCGTCGCCGCCGGGCTCGCCCGCCGCTGCGAGGTGCAGGTCGCGTACGCGATCGGCAAGGCCGAGCCCGTGGGCCTGTTCCTGGAGACCTTCGGGACGGAGAGCGTCCCGCTCGACCGGATCCAGCACGCCGTCCTCGAGGTCTTCGACCTCCGCCCGGCGGCCGTCATCCGCGACCTGGACCTGAAGCGTCCGATCTACGCGAAGACCGCCGCCTACGGGCACTTCGGCCGCGAGCTGCCGGAGTTCACCTGGGAACGCACCGACCGCGCGCAGAAGCTGGCCGCCGCCGCGCGTGCCGTCTGACGGCCGTCCCCGCCCCCGCTCCTGTTCCCCCACGGACCCGAGGAGGTACCCGGTGCGTATCGCTGTCACCGGCTCGATCGCCACCGACCATCTGCTGACCTTCCCCGGCCGGTTCGCCGACCAACTGCTCGCCGACCGCCTGGAGAACGTCTCCCTGTCCTTTCTCGCCGACAGCATGGAGGTGCGGCGCGGCGGCGTCGCCGCCAACATCACCTTCGGCCTGGCCCGGCTCGGGCTCGCGCCCGTCCTGGTCGGCGCGGCCGGCATCGACTTCGCCGACTACCAGGTCCGGCTGAAGCAGCACGGCGTGGTCGTCGACCACGTGCGGATCAGCGACACCCTCCACACCGCCCGTTTCGTCTGCACCACCGACCTCGACCAGAACCAGATCGCCACCTTCTACGCCGGGGCGATGGCCGAGGCCCGGGAGATCGACCTGCGCGAGGTCCTCGCCCGCACCGGACGGCTCGACCTGGTCCTGGTGTCGCCGGACGACCCGGAGGCCATGCTGCGGCACGCCCGCACCTGCCGGGAACTCCAGGTGCCGTTCGCCGCCGACCCGTCGCAGCAGCTCGCCCGCCTCGACGGCGCGCAGGTGCGGGAACTGGTGGACGGGGCCCGCTACCTCTTCACCAACGAGTACGAGACCGCCCTGCTCCTGGAGAAGACCGGCTGGAGCGAGACCGAGGTCCTGGCCCGCGTCGGCACCTGGGTCACCACGCTCGCCGCCGACGGCGTCGCCGTCCGGCGCGCCGGGCGTCCCGCGCTCACCGTGCCGGCCGTGCCGGCGGACCGGGTCGCCGACCCGACCGGCGTCGGCGACGCCTTCCGGGCCGGCTTCCTCGCCGGCATCGCCCGGGACTGGCCGCTCGAACGCTCGGCGCGCCTGGGCTGCGCCCTCGCCACCACGGTCCTGGAGTCGGTCGGCACGCAGGAGTACGCGCTGTCCGCGCCAGCCCTGCTCGACCGTCTCGCCGCCGCGTACGGCGCGGAGGCGGCGGAGGAGATCGCCCCGGGACTCACGGGCCCGGCAGGAGGACCCGCGGCCCCTCCCGGGATCACGGGCTCCGCCCGCCGTACGGAGGTGGCCGGCTGATGGCACGCGCACCGGAGGCGCTGCGCGAGGCCCTGGCCACCCGGGTCGTGGTGGCGGACGGCGCCATGGGCACCATGCTCCAGGCCCAGGACCCCGGCGCGGCGGACTTCCAGCAGCTGGAGGGCTGCAACGAGATCCTGAACGTGACCCGCCCGGACATCGTGCGGTCGGTGCACGAGGCGTACTTCGCGGTCGGCGTCGACTGCGTGGAGACCAACACCTTCGGCGCCAACCACGCGGCGCTCGGCGAGTACGGGATCACCGGGCGGATCCGTGAACTGTCCGAGGCCGGCGCCCGCATCGCGCGGGAGATCGCGGACGCGTTCGCGGCGCGGGACGGGCGGACCCGCTGGGTGCTCGGCTCGATCGGACCCGGCACCAAGCTGCCGACCCTCGGCCACACCACGTTCGACGTGCTCCACGAGGGCTACCGGCAGAACGCGGCGGGGCTGATCGCGGGCGGCGCGGACGCGCTGCTCGTGGAGACCAGCCAGGACCTGCTGCAGGCCAAGGCCGCGATCCTCGGCTGCCGGGAGGCCCTGACCGAGGCCGGACTCGACCTGCCGGTCCTCGCCCAGGTGACGGTGGAGGCCACCGGCACGATGCTGCTCGGCTCGGAGATCGGGGCGGCGCTGACCGCCCTGGAACCGCTCGGCATCGACATGATCGGCCTGAACTGCGCGACCGGCCCGGCCGAGATGAGCGAGCACCTGCGCCATCTGGCCCGGCACGCCCGGGTGGGCCTGTCCTGCATGCCGAACGCCGGCCTTCCGGTGCTCGGCAAGGACGGCGCCCACTACCCGCTGTCGCCCGAGGAACTGGCCGACGCCCACGACACCTCCACCCGCGAGTACGGCCTGTCGCTCGTCGGCGGCTGCTGCGGCACGACGCCGGAGCACCTGCGCGCGGTGGTGGAGCGGGTACGGGGCCGGGCCCTGGCGCCGCGCGCTCCGCGCCCGGAAGCGGCGGCGGCGTCGCTGTACCAGGCGGTGCCGTTCCGGCAGGACACCTCGTACCTCGCCATCGGCGAGCGGACGAACGCCAACGGCTCGAAGAGGTTCCGCGAGGCCATGCTGGAGGGCCGCTGGGACGACTGCGTGGAGATCGCCCGCGACCAGATCCGCGACGGCTCCCATCTGCTCGACCTGTGCGTGGACTACGTGGGCCGGGACGGCGCGGCGGACATGCGGGAACTGGCCGGCCGGCTGGCGACCGCGTCCACGCTCCCGGTCGTCCTGGACTCCACCGAACCGGAGGTGCTGCGGGCCGGCCTGGAGAAACTGGGCGGGCGTGCGGTGCTCAACTCGGTCAACTACGAGGACGGCGACGGTCCCGAGAGCCGCTTCGGGCGGATCGCCTCGCTGGCCCGTGAGCACGGCGCCGCGCTCATCGCGCTGACCATCGACGAGGAGGGGCAGGCGCGGACCGCGGAGAAGAAGGTCGAGATCGCGGAACGGCTGATCGCCGACCTCACCACCGCGTACGGGATCGAGGAGTCCGCGATCCTCGTCGACTGCCTGACGTTCACGCTGGCCACCGGCCAGGAGGAGTCCCGCAGGGACGGCGTCGAGACGATCGCGGCGATCCGCGAACTGAAGCGGCGCCACCCGGACGTCCAGACGACCCTCGGCCTGTCCAACATCTCCTTCGGCCTCAACCCGGCCGCCCGTGCGGTGCTGAACTCCGTGTTCCTGGACGAGTGCGTGAAGGCCGGCCTGGACTCGGCGATCGTCCACGCGTCGAAGATCCTGCCGGTGGCCCGGATCCCGGAGGAGCAGCGCGAGGCGGCGCTGGACCTCGTGTACGACCGGCGGCGGGAGGGCTACGACCCGCTGCAACGGCTGCTCGACCTCTTCGAGGGCGTCAGTTCCGCCTCGGTGAAGGCCTCCAAGGCGGAGGAGCTGGCGGCGCTGCCGCTGGAGGAGCGGCTGAAGCGGCGGATCGTCGACGGCGAGAAGAACGGTCTGGAGGCGGATCTGGACGAGGCGCTGGCCGGGCGCCCGGCGCTGGAGATCGTCAACGACGTGCTGCTCGACGGCATGAAGACGGTGGGCGAGCTGTTCGGCTCGGGGCAGATGCAGCTTCCGTTCGTGCTCCAGTCGGCCGAGGTGATGAAGACGGCGGTGGCCTACCTGGAGCCGCACATGGACAAGGTCGAGGGCGCGGAGGGCAAGGGGACGATCGTGCTCGCCACCGTGCGCGGCGACGTCCATGACATCGGCAAGAACCTCGTCGACATCATCCTGTCCAACAACGGCTACAAGGTGGTCAACCTCGGTATCAAGCAGCCGGTTTCGGCGATCCTGGAGGCCGCGGAGGAGCACGCAGCCGATGTGATCGGCATGTCGGGTCTGCTCGTGAAGTCGACCGTGATCATGAAGGAGAACCTGGAGGAGCTGAACGGCCGCGGGCTGGCCGCCAGGTATCCGGTGATCCTCGGTGGTGCGGCGCTGACCAGGGCGTACGTGGAGCAGGACCTGCACGAGCTGTACGACGGCGAGGTCCGCTACGCCCGCGACGCCTTCGAGGGCCTGCGCCTGATGGACGCCCTGATGGCGGTCAAGCGCGGTGTACCGGGCGCGACCCTGCCGGAGCTGCGCGGCCGCCGGATCGCCGCCCGGACCACGGCGACCGCGCGGGCCGAGGCACCCGGGTCGGAGCCGGCGGGCCGTTCGGACGTGGCCGCGGACAACCCCGTACCGACGGCACCGTTCCTCGGCACCCGCGTGGTGAAGGGCATTCAGCTGGCGGAGTACGCGAGTTGGCTGGACGAGGGTGCGCTGTTCAAGGGGCAGTGGGGGCTGAAGGACAAGGAGACGATCGAGGCGGAGGGCCGGCCGCGGCTGCGGGGCTGGCTGGAGCGGCTGCAGACCGAGCGGCTGCTCGAAGCGGCCGTGGTCCACGGCTACTTCCCCTGTGTGTCCAAGGGTGACGACCTGATCATCCTGGACGAGGACGGACGCGAGCGGACCCGGTTCTCCTTCCCGCGTCAGGAACGCGGCCGGCGACTGTGTCTGGCCGACTACTTCCGGGCGGAGGAGACCGGCGAGGTCGACGTGGTCGGTCTCCAGGTCGTCACCGTCGGGTCGCGGATCGGCGAGGAGACGGCGAAGCTGTTCGCCGCCGACGCCTACCGCGACTACCTCGAACTCCACGGCCTGTCCGTGCAGTTGGCGGAGGCGCTGGCCGAGTACTGGCACGCGCGGGTACGGGCGGAGTGGGGCATCGGCGGGTCCGATCCGGCGTCCGTGGCCGGCATGTTCCGCACCGAGTACCAGGGCTGCCGCTACTCGCTGGGTTATCCGGCGTGTCCGGACCTGGAGGACCGGGCGAAGATCGCCGAACTGCTCGATCCCTCGCGGATCGGGGTGGAGCTGTCGGAGGAGTACCAGCTGCATCCCGAGCAGTCCACCGACGCCTTCGTCGTCCACCACCCCGAAGCCACCTACTTCAACGCGGGAGGCGGCCGATGACCTCCCCTTCCCCCACCGAAGCACCGCCGTCACCGACCTTCTCCTTCGAGTTCTTCCCGCCGAAGACCGACAAGGGCGAGCGGACCCTGTGGGACGCGATCCGGCGGGTCGAGGCGCTGGCACCGGACTTCGTCTCCGTGACGTACGGCGCCGGCGGCTCGTCCCGGGACCGGACG
>NZ_SDOY01000180.1:0-9756 GCF_004117935.1 Streptomyces roseicoloratus
CACGGGATGAACGTGCAGGTCCTCGCCGATCCCTTCGGCCGGCTGCTGTGGGCTTCACCAGCCCTGCCCGGTGCCGTCCACGATGTCCGCGCGGCCCGCGAACACGGCATCGTCGACGCCCTCGCCGAGGCCGACATCATGTGCTGGGCCGACAAGGGCTACCGAGGTGCCGGCGGCACGGTCCGCACCCCCTGCTGGGGGCGGTGGGAGAATCTTTCCAACGGTCAGCAGGCGGTGAACCGGTCCCACGCGAAGATCCGCGCCCTCGTCGAGCAGGCCATGGCCACCCTCAAGTCCTGGCGGCTCCTTCGCAAGCTCCGATGCTCGACCACCCGGATCACCGGCCTCGTCCAAGCCGTGCTCACACTGCATTTGGCCAGCTTAGACCGATGATGGAAAAGCCTCACTGACATCGGTCACGGGGCGAGGAGAACCCGCTTGCGAAGAAGGCCGAAGCCGGCGCGTCCGGACGTCTGGCGCTTGAGCATTTTGACCCGGTTGACCTGGCCTCGACGACTCCGGAGTTCCAGGGCCGGGTCAGGCCGGCGACGACCGCGGGCAGCCGAGCACGCTCCTGTCGCCCACGGCATGGTCCGCGCACACATCGCCACTTGCGCGGGTTCCGTCCGAGGCGCCACCCCGGCCGCCGACGGTGCGGCAGGTGACCGGCTGGCTCACCCGGCACCCGACCGCCCTGACCGAGGAAGACCGGGCCGGCCTCAAGGACGTCCTGGCCCGCTGCCCCGAACTGGACACGGCCGACGGACACGTCCGCGACTTCGCCGAGATACTCACCGACCGCCTCGGCTCCACACTCCCCACCTGGATCGACGCAGTCGACGCCAGCCGGCCGCCCGGCCTCACAGGCTTCGCACTCCACCTGCTCCGAGACCTTGACGCCGTGACCGCCGGGCTCACTCTCGACTGGAGCTCCGGCAGCATCGAGGGCGCCGTCAACCGAATCAAGAAGATCAAGAGGCAGCTCTACGGCCGAGCCGGGTTCGGACTACTCCGCAAGATGATCCTGCTTCAGTGACTCTCCGCGACCGCGACCCCAGAGGTTGCGTCAGAAATGCCTTCTGACCCCAATCTTCAGAAGCGCGGCCCGACAGCGGGATGCGAGACCAAGGCGCAGGCCGCGATCTGCAGTTGTGCTTCCCATGCCTCCTCGTCGAGCCCCAGCGTGTACTCGATACAGCACGCGCAGGGCGGGAGTAGAGCCAAGAATGCCTGCTCCTCGGCGGTCTCGACCTCCGTCTCCGACCAGTCGTCCGATGCCAACTCGGCAAGATCCACCTCTCCGGCGGTGAATCGCGCGGCCAGCCTGAGCAGCGCGTATCGTCGGGCCAGGTGGTGATCGGGCAGATCGATCCCCAATTCTTGAAGAGCCTGCTCGAATGTGTCACGAATGTCCCGGGGATCCGCATGACGCGACAGACCGGCGAGCTCGCGCAGGGCCGGCGTGTCCATTCCGATTGCGAGTGCCTGGGCAGCGGTCATCGGCAGGCCTTCCGAACACACCTGATCCGACTGATACAGCCACGCTGCCTCCATCAGGGGTGGATAGGCGCTGCGGACAGGGCCGTCAGGTTCGAATGTGTCGTCTATCGCTGCCATGATTCATACGATGCCGGCACGGGTCGCGAGAGTGCCCGGAAATTTCGACTACCACTGCGAACCGCCCTGCAGGCTGACCCAACTGGTGCTGCCCCGTTGACACTCCGCGACCGCTCCCCGTGATCTGTGCCAGAACCGAGTTGTGATGTCGATAGCGTGTGCGATGGCGGGCTGCGGGGTCTGCTTCATAATCCAATTGTGGATATATCGGACGCGGGACAGCCGCTCGATCCCGTCTGGCTTGAGATCAACAACAATGTGTGTGGCAGCCTGGCAGGAGCCGCGAGTGCATCGTTGGTGGCCGAGCGGTTCATCGGGGCTGGCTGGAGTTCCAGATCTGGCTCGTCGTGGGAGTTGTATGAGGTCGAGACCAGCTGGTGCCGCATCGAGGTCGACCCGACTGACGGAGACACGCTCCTGAACGGAGTCGGTCCTTAACAGTTCGAAGAGCCGGCTGCGTTACTGACCCGGTTCGGTCTGCGGTTCAGTCTTGAGTTCTATGACGATGACGGGGAACTGCTGCGGGAGGTCGAAGCTGGAACCCCGCCAGCGCCTCATGACGCACCTCCTCAGCCTGTCAGCCGGCTGCTCGCTCCGCTTGGGCTCGGGTGGAGGCGAGGCGGTAGGAGTCGGTGCCGGTCTCGATGATCGTGCCGTTGAAGGTCAGTCGGTCCACGACGGTCGCGCAGAGCCGTGGATCGGTGAAGGTCTTCGTCCAGCCTCCGAAGGACTCGTTGGAAGCCTCAGATGCCACCGCCGGGCCGCCGTTCGACGAGCTGCTCGCCCCGCGCAGCGGATCCAGGGCCTGACTGGCGGACGATGCTGCGGCTGGTCCGGTAGTCCGCGGTGAAGACGTTCTCCTGGGGACTCAGCGATCCTGGGAGAGTTCCAGGAGCTCCGCGAAGGTCCCGCCCCCATGCGCGAGGTCGTCGTACCGGCCCTGCTCGGTGATCCGGCCGTGCTCCATCACGACGATGTGGTCGGCGATCCTGGTGTTCTCCAGGCGGTGCGTGACCACGATCGTGATGCGGTCGGCGGAGATGGCCTTGATCTTCTCGAAGATCTGGTGCTCGCCCCGCGGGTCCATCTGAGAGGTGGGCTCGTCGAGGATCAACAGCTCGGGCCGGCGGTACAGGGCTCGGGAGCACGCGACGCGCTGCCACTGACCCCCTGAGAGCTCCGTTCCGCCGAAGATGTCCCGCGCCAGGAGCGTGTCGAGACCCGCCGGGAGGTCCTCGACGGCCTCGCGCAGTCCGACCGCGTCGACGGCCTCCCACACCGCGGTGTCGTCGTGGGTACGGGGCTGCCCTAGGGTCACGTTCTCGCGGACGCGCAGCGGCCACTGGGCGAAGATCTGCGGCACCAGACCGGTGCGCGCCCACACGGTGGCGGGGGCCACGCCGGCAAGGTCGGTGCCGTTCCACGAGACCGCGCCCTTGTCCGGCAGGTAGACCCCGGTCAGCAGGCGGGTGAGGGTGCTCTTCCCCGAGCCGTTCGCCCCGACGACCGCGAGGATCTGTCCCCGCCGCAGGGCCAGCGAAACGCCGTCGACGGCGTTCTTGTCCCTGCCCGGGTACCGGTAGACGACCTGGTCCAGGCGGATCTCGTCGACCGGTGCGGTGAGCCGGCCCGGACCGCGCCGGGGAGCTCGGGCCGCGGCGTCGTCAAGGAAGGACTGCATGTCGCCGAGGTACAGGCTGGTGTGGAACACGGCGGCGCCGTTGACGACGACCTGGGACAGGGCGGCGAGCGTGGTCTGGACGGCGATGACGGCCGTCGCGGCGACCGCGAGATCGACCCGTCCGGACACGGCCAGCCACGCCAGAACACCCCACGTCGCCAGGAGGAAGACGCCGCCGGCCAGCGCGGACAGCAGGGCGATCCGCAGCGTCCGCGGCGCGGCGGCCAGGCTACGCCTGTCACATCGGTCGGACAGGGCCCGGTGCCAGTAGACGAGGTAGTCGGTCATGGAGTTGGCGCGGACCTCGTCGCTGTACCTGGCCTCGGTCGCCCACCATCGCATCATCCCCCGCACGTTGCGGTCCGCGACGTTCGCGTAGTGGATCTCGTAATCCACCCGGGCGCTCAGCACGGCCCCGACACCGGCAGGCAGTACGGCGAGCAGGAGCAGCGGCAGCATCAGCGGGTTCAGAACCGACAGCACACCGCTCGCGGTGACCATGCGGATCACCGCCGACACGAACCGCTGCGCGTCCGTGACCATCACGTGGGTCCGCGACACCCCCATCTCCGCCGCCTCGCGCCGGTCGGCGAACCCGTCCTCCGCGTACGCCACCGCCTCCACCCGGCACACCGCCTCGACGAGCGCCGAGTCCGTCTCCGTCGTCAGCCGCGGCGTGATCCGCCGGTCCGCGTACGAGGCCAGCGCCCCCGCCGTACGAGCCAGCGCCGCGGCCAGTGCCACCACCAGCAGGGCCGGCAACGCACCCCGCAGCCGGTGCCCGGCGGAACCGGCGCCGAGGACGGGCTCCATGGCACGGGCGGTCGCGGTCAGCAGCACGGCCGCCGAGACGCCCGTCACCACCTGGCAGCCGACGAGCAGCTGCACGGCCCGCCGGTCGATGCGCCACGACAGCCGCGCGATGCGGCCCAGGACGGCGGGGATCCGCGCGCACATGTGCCGGAAGGACACCTCGGCGAGGGGGTTGATGGCGTACTGCCCGTTGTAGACGATCTCCGCGGGCGCGGGCGCGGGCTCAGGCGCGGGCGCGGGCGCAGGTTCAGGCTCAGGCGCGGGCGGCGTGGACTTCTGCCGCGAGTTCATCGGCATGGGGGAGGGGTTCAACGGCGGGTCCTCCTGGACGACAGTCCGGCGTGGTCGGAAAGCTCAACGACCCCGCCCGGATATCGAACTGGTGTCTTTCGGACGCGGTCGGAACCCTGCGATTCGGCGCGTGTCGAAGCATGGCGAATGCACCGACCCGCACGCCCCAACGAGACACCGACCACCCCGATTGGCCGAAACGCCGACGCCCCCAGCCGACGCCGACGCCCGCCACGGGGGGCCCGACGGCCGCACCACCAGCCCGACATCGACGCGCCCGGCCCGACGCCGCCCGAGCGCTTCGATGCGCCGCCTCCCCAAGCGGGCCACGCGCGAGCCCTGGCCGTACGCGCGGGGATCTCAAGGGTCAGGCAACGCCTGGAGCCGAGCCGAGCCGACGCGGCGGGACAGCAAACACCGCCCCCGCCGCCTCCGGGCGACCGCCACGCCGAGTTCAGAGGCGTCCGTGCACGCTCCTCACCGGTTGAGGCCACGGAAGAGAGGGAGCCGCTTCGTGAAGGCGGACTTCCGTGGGGCGTTCTCCTGGTCGACGGCGGCCGGTGTGGGCGCCGCGGGCGGGCTGTTGTTCCCGGTCGCCTCGGCGAGCGCGGCGAGTGCCGACTCCGCTGCCTCGCGATAGAGGTCACTCGACTCCGTCATGGCCCGCAGCGCTTTGGCGTACCGGGTCACCATGGCGCGTGCGTGGACCAGCTCCTCCTGCGGTGTGAGCAGGTGCCAGCCCTCGCGAAGGCGCGTCAGGGCCGCTTCGGCGTCGGTCGGCAGCGGTCGCGGCAGGGAGGCGTACTCCGTGATCCTGCAGAGGAGTTCGGTCGGTTCGGTGCCGTCGAGGAACACGTCCCGTACGGTGAAGCGTTCGGCGTCGTAGCCGGCGACCTGCGGTGTCGAGGGCAGGACGACGGCGCCGCCGCGCGGGAGCCCGACACCCAGTTCGCGCTTCATGGCGAAGTCGGCGATCAGCGCCTGCTCCGGAGTGGCCCGGTGCTCGACCACACGGTGCTTCAGGCTCGGCGGCAGGAACGCCGTGACCGGCCGCCGGCCCAGCGTGTCCGGCGTCATCGCCTCGTGCACCACGACGTGGACGAACCAGCTCTGCCGACTGCACTCGCGCAGCAGGCGCCGCAGCTCTCCGTCGTCCTTCGGCAGGTGGTTGGCTGCCCGCAGACGCACGCCTGCCGGACCGTCGTGATCCCAGGCGACCTGGTCGCTGTCGGGCCAGAACACGGTGGCGGGCGAGAGCCAGCGCGACTCCCACGGCCGCTCGGCCTCGGCGGCGAGCACCCAGTCGACCTCACCCTCGCTGTCGGCCCGGCGTGACGCCGGCTCGTACGTCGTGAGGTGGGCGCGTACGGTGACGTCGCCGGCGACCCGCCAGCGGGCTTCGAAGAGACGGCGGGCGGACGGACCGGGATCGGCGGAGGCGTCGCGGGGGAACATGTCGGTCGAGCGCGCCGCCTCGACGGGGTCGAGGTCCAGGAAGTCGTCGATCACCTTGGCCGCCTTGAGGGCGATCAGATTGCGCCGGACGTCCCGCTCGGCTTCGGGCCCGAGGTGACGCCCCCGTGCGAGCCAGGCGGTGTCGGGAGCGATGGTCGATGAAGGGCTGTTCTTGGCCATGGAACCGTCCATTGGGTGATCAGGGCCCGACCAGTATGGTCCGTGCCCGGCCGGTCGAGTGCACCAGGCCACCGCCCCGCTGGAGCGGACGCAGGACGACCTGCTCCTCACGACCCCGGCGCCACGCACGCGCGCGGGAACACTCAGGAATGGATGCCGGACGATCAGGACTGTTCAGTGACCGCTGCGAGGCCCGCGCGTGCGGGGGTGAGGGGCGGCTTCAACGATCCGCCGGACGGTCCGCATCCCGGCCTCCACGACGCCAGGACTACGGCTGGGACGGCAGCGCTGTGACTCGGGGTCGTACTCGGCCATGATCACGCCGGCGTGATCGGCGTCGGACTCGTCGAGCGAGGCCGGCCGGCCCTGGCGCTGCAGCGCTGCGTGGAACTCGCGCGACTGCCGGACAGCCACAAGCGTGTCGGCGGTTCCGTGGACCAGCCGGACAGGGATGTCCGGCAGCGTCCTGTCCGCCTCCGCCAAGACGTCGAGGGGGGCGCGCCCGGTCAACGGCTGAGGCCGGGTGTACGCGCCGGCGATGCCGACGACGGCCTGAGGCCGCCAGCCGTCCAGTGCGTCCGGGTCCAGGGCGGCGGCCGTCACCGCGTTGGCTCCCAGGGACCAGCCGGCGAGGACGATCCGGCCGGCGTCCCCGCCGAACTCGGCGGCATTCCGCCGGACGAAGAGCGCGGACTCCCGCAGATGACTCCGGCCGCCGTCGTCGGCGTCCGGCCGCCAGTCCGGAACGAAGCACACCACACCAAGCGAGGCCGCGGCCCGGGCGAGCGGCGCGAGGACGTCCCGCTCGTCCGGCCCTCTTCCGTGCCACAGCAGCACGACGGGCGAGAGGGTTTCCGACACTGCCGTGGGCCGGTAGACGTCCACACACTGTCCACCGACTCCGTACACGAGTCCGCCGACCACAGCGACATCGATGGCCACCACTACCCGCCCAGCCCAGTCCAGTTCCGAAATCCGCCCCGACACACGGCCCGCCAGCCTCTGACCCTACCCAAAGCACCCCGAGGCACAGCACACCCCACGACCCCCGAGCCGGACAGCCCTTAGGGACGAGTGCGAGAGCCCAGGGACGTACTGACGGTCCCGCACAAGACCACCAGGGCCAGGCCAGACATACGAGGAAAGCAGCGCCGCCTGCACAGGACAGGCGCAGGACGAGACTGCCTCGAGGGCGGTCCGGCGGCGGGCCCGTAGTGCGACAGCCACGAAGTTCCCGCCCCATGAAACGTCCCGGCCGTGGAACACGACACCAGCACGCCAAGGAGCCCTGCTGACGGCGGGATCAATGGTGCGGGGACGCTGGCAGACACTGAGCGTTTTCAGCGTGGCCACTGATCGGGTGACGCCGGCCAGGTCGAGGTGAAAGCCGCAACGCACAAAGGCTCCCGTGCCGTTGAGGGAGGTGTTCGACGTCTCAACCCGCCGACACAGGATCCCTGTTGGTTCCCTATCCTCCCGCACTCGACCTCCCTCACGCCCTGGTCGAGCGGGTCACCATGCTCATCGTCACCCGCGAGGGTGACCGCCGCTGCAAGCTCCCGCCGCACCGGCGTGCGCTCGTCACTCTGGTCTACCTGCGCCGCCACGACACCCTCACCCGGATCGCGTCCGGTTTCGGGATATCCGTCGGCACCGCCCGCACGTACGTCACCCGCGTGATCGGCCTGCTCGCCGAATGGGCCCCAGGCCTGCTCACGACGCTGCGCGAGCACGATCCGGACTTCGTCCTGCTCGACGGGACCCTCGCCACGTGCGACCGCGTCGGCGACAGCCGGGCGGACTACTCGGCCAAGCATCGCCGGCACGGCGTGAACGTCCAGGTCCTCACCGATCCCGCGCCGGCGAGCTGCTGTGGATCTCGCCCGCCCTGCCGGGCTCGCACTCTTGACCTCACCGCGGCCCGCACCCACCGGATCATCCGTGTCTGCGAAGGCCAGGGCATCCCCGTCCTAGCCGACAGCGCCTACACAGGCGCCGGCCCCTGGGTCGCCACCGGATTCAAACGGCCACCGGGCGGTGAACTCACCCTTACCCAGCGCACCGTCAACCGGGCCTTGGCCGCGGCAAGAGCACCGGTCGAGCGCGGCATGGCACGGCTGAAGTCCTGGCAGATCTTCCGGACATCGCGCATCAGCCCCAACCGTATGACCGTCATCATCAAAGCTGCCCTCACCCTGGCGAGGCAACGCTGAAAACGCTCACTGCTGCACGGGTGCCATTGCACCGCCGGCCGTTCAGAGCCCGGCAGCAGCAAGGATCCCTGCCCCGACGAGCGCGAAGGCGCCCCCGATTACTCTGCACGTGATGACACTGCTGGGCCACGATCGGTAGGCGTAGGACATCATTTGGAACCGGTCGGCTACCCCTCGGACATTGGTGGCCAAAAGCCCCCCGCCCACGAGAGTGACGCCACCCCACACCAGCTCGAACACGTGACTATTCACGATGCGAGGATAGTCAGCCTGCGTTGTCGGCTGAAGCACGATCAGTGATCCGCCGGACAGGCTCTAGTGAACTGGTTCGGAGATCCTGTCGCAGTAGCGGCAGATGCGGTCGAGGATCTGGTCGGCGGTCTTGGTCCAGGTGAAGGGCTTGGCCTGGTCGTTCCAGACCTTGATCCACTCTTCGAGTGCGGTCTTGAGGTCGTCGAGTGAGCAGAACACCCCGCGTGCGAGGCAGCGCCGTTCCAGCTCGGCGAACCACCGCTCGACCTGGTTGATCCACGACGAGTACGTCGGCGTGAAGTGCAGCCGGAAGCGGGGGTGCGCGAGGAGCCACTTGTGCACGACGGGCGCCTTGTGGGCGGAAAGGTTGTCACAGATCACGTGGACCGCCAGGCCGGGCTCGGTCTGGCGGTCGATCTCGTCGAGGAAGTCACGGAAGTCGACTGCCCGGTGCTGCGCGGACAGCTTGGTGATGACCTTGCCGGTCGCGGTGTTCAGGGCGGCGAACAGGTCGACGGTCCCGTGTCGGACGTAGTCGAAGCTCCGGCGCTCGGGCACTCCGGGAATCATCGGCAGGACCGGAGCGGTCCGCTGGAGGGCCTGGATCTGTGGCTTCTCGTCGACCGCGAACACCACGGCGTTCGCCGGCGGAGCGAGATACAAGCCGACGACGTCACGGATCTTGTCGATCAGGAACGGGTCCGGGGAGATCTTGAACGTCTCGGTCCGCCACGGCTGGAGGCCGAAGGCGTGCCAGATCCTCAGGACACTGGCCGGGGAGATCCCCACGACCTTGGCCAGCTCCCGTTTCGACCAGTGTGTCCCGGCCGGCGGTGTCTCTTCCAAGGTGCGGACCACTACCTCTTCGACCTGGGCGTCGGTGATGGTCCGCGGCACTCCGGGCCGCGGCTCGTCCGTGAGTCCGTCGAGGCGGTCGCGCAGGAACCGTGTGCGCCATCGGCGCACGGTGTCTCTGCCGACATCGAGTCGCGCGGCGACCACGGTGTTGTTCCAGCCGTTCGCGCACGCCAGCACGATGCGTGCGCGAACGGCCAGCCCCTGTGCGGTCGAGCGGCGCTTGGCCCAGTTCTCCAGCGTCAGCCGCTCGACGTCCGACAACACGACAGGTTCCAGCCGGGTATCGCCCATGCACACAGGACAGCGTGAACGCATGACCTGCCGCAGGCGAACCCCGCAATCTGAAACAGCAGACGCCTCACGTGGCGACCCACGACCTCAAAACCAGGTCACTAG
>NZ_SDOY01000180.1:9806-25196 GCF_004117935.1 Streptomyces roseicoloratus
CACTGTCCGCCGACTCTTCACGGCGACAGGGAATCAACGAATAGCCCACAGATTGTGCAGAGCGTGGTCACGGAAAATCCACGAACACCAGAGATGTGTGCCGTTACTCACAGCGAATTTCAACACATCGCAGAAGAAAGGGCGTTGGGGTTCAGAGGACGCCGTTGCCTCATGAAGTGGCCCATACACCCACAGAAAGACCAGGTGCACTGAATCCGATCAAGCCTTCGCGTATCGGCTGTCACATTCTCCCGATTCGCACACTATGCCCAGTCCACATCCTGATCGAATCGGCGACAGGTTGGTGAATCGTCAGCTCCGCTCACCCGAATTGGACGCACGTGAGGGTCCGTTCGGTTCCCTCCGGCTTCCCAAGGTGTCGTGACGGGAGCGTGAAGATGGGACATGCTCTGCTCGCACACATCCGCGCATCGCGCGATTCCAAGGGCAGCTCGGCATCCAGGCGCCCGCGGGGGGAAAGGAAGTCATGGACGCCTCGAAAGCCAATGGAGACACGGGCCGACCGGAGTCGGAGGAAACCGACTCCCTCTCACCCGCCCCAACCGATCGCCGACGCGTGACGTCATGGCGGAAGCGCGGCTTCGGCGCGGTCGCGGCGCTCCTCGCGGCGGCCGTCGCCGTGCCCCTGACCGTCCATCTCCGCAGCGGGGATCCTGATGACGGCGACCGAAGGCCGCAAGCCGACAGCGACAGAACGGCACACCGGCCCGTCACTTCGGCCGAGGCGGTACAGGAAGCACGGCGCACCGGCAAGGACGTCGTGGCCACGGCGCTTCACACCGCGAATTCGACGACCTGGGCGCGGCCCGACGGGCTGCTCCGCACCCGCACCCACAGCGACACCATCCGCGCCAAGGTCGGTGGGGAATGGAAGGCCATCGACACGCGACTTCACCGGGTCGAAGGGGGTTACGCGCCCCGGGCGGTCAACGCCCCTCTGCTGTTCAGCGCGGGCACCGCGCAAGCGGCCGGCAGCAGCTCCGACCGGTCCTCGCGGTCACTCGCCCGCCCCGTCCTGCGTCCGCTCGCGACGACCACGGACACGTCGGCCTGGAGCGAACTCGTCCGTCTCGACGTCGACGGCCACGAGCTCGTTGTGAGCTGGCCGGGAGCGCTGCCCGAGCCCGTCGTCAACGGATCCCGAGCCCTGTACGAGAACATCCGGCCCGGCATCGACCTGGTCCTCACCGCCCGCGACAGCGGGTACTCGCACGTCCTTGTCGTGCACACCCCGGAGGCGGCCAAGGACCCTCTGCTGGCCGACCTCGACTACCGCCTCTCCTCGCCCTCGCTGACCTTCACGCTCGACAACACGACACGGGTCGTCACCGCCCGGGACAAGAACGGCAAGGAGATCGCCACCGCACCGACGCCCTACCTCTGGGACTCCGCGGGTCCGCTCAGGACGACGGAGGGTGAGGACACGCCGTCCCCGGACCCCTCCGTGAGGAACACGGCACTCGCCCTCCCAGGGCTCGCCGGCCCGCAGCCCGGAAGCCACGACGCCGTACTCGACGCGACACTCGACGCGGACAACACCCTGGGCATCTCGGTGCGTTCGAAGACGCTTTCCGATCCGGACCTGGTCTATCCGGTCTTCATCGACCCATCCTTCAAGGGGCACAAGAAGAGCTGGACCCTGCTCTACGAGAAGTACCCGTCGTCCAGCTTCTACAACGGCCAGAACTTCAACGACGGGACCAACGAGGCCCGCGTCGGATACGAGGCGACCACCGGCGGAATCTCCCGTTCGGTCTTCAACTTCGAATTCTCCAGCGCCCTTCACGGTGTCACCGTGAAGTCGGCCGCTTTCCACGCCCTTCAGACGTACTCCTGGGGTTGTTCTCCCTACCGGTACGACCTCTGGCTCACCAGCGCCATGAACAGCAGCCACACCTGGAACAACCAGCCGTCGTGGCAGAGCAACGTCGGAAGCGCGACCAACGGATACGGATACAGCGCCACGTCCTGTCCGGACCAGTGGGTGGCCATCAACATCAAGTCGACCGCCCAGGAAGCGGCGACCAAGAAGTGGCCGCAGATCACACTCGGACTGCGCGCGCCCTACGAGAACAACGCCAATTACTGGAAGAAGTTCATGGCCAACGGAGAGACGTCGCCGTACATCGACGTCGTCTACAACCGGGCGCCGAACGAGCCGCTGCAGTCCGCCATGTCGACGACTCCCGGGGGAACGTGTGACTACGCCCCGCTCTTCCCCTCCATCGGCCTGAGCGACATCACCTTCCGCGCGAAGGGAACCGACACGGACGGGAACCTTCGCTACGTCCACATCAAGGTCTGGCCGACCGGTGACACCGCTCATCCCGTCCTCGACGCCAACTTCAGTCCGACCAGCGACGGAACGGCCACCACGACCGTCCTCTCGTCGAAGTTCACCGACGGCAAGACGTACTCGTGGACGGCCTGGACGATCGACTCGGAGGGGGCGGCATCGGCCCAGGGGCCGGCGGGAACATCCGCGTACTGCCAGTTCACGGTCGACAAGACGGCTCCCACCAGTCCTACGGTCACGTCGCTCGGCTACCCGGAGTCCGGTGACGACCAGAGTGTCTGGAGCACGGTCCAGCACGGCACGGTCGGCAACTTCACCTTCTCCGCCAACGACGCTGTCCCGAGCGTGGTGAAGTACGAGTACAGCTTCAACGCCCCTTCGTACGCGTCGGTCGCCGTCGCGTCATCCGCGGGAGCGTCGGTGATCCTGTCACTCAAGCCGCCCCTCGCCGGACCGAACACGCTGTACGTGCGAGCCCGGGACGCGGCCGGCAACGTCTCCGCCCCGACCACCTACGGCTTCTTCGTACGACCCCGGCCTGGCCAGGACAAGCCCGGGGACGCGAGCGGCGACAGCATCCCTGACCTCTACACGATCGACAACAAGGGTGTCCTCCAGCTCTGGTCGGGCCAGGCCGGCGAGCTCGACTCGTCCCTGCCCGCCGCGTACAGCAGCGAGACGGGTGAAGCTCAGCCCGCACCGGAGGGCTACTGGACCGGCGCGCTGATCAGCCATCACGCGGACTGGCTTCCCGGCGACGGAATCACCGACCTCCTCGCTCGCACCAGGTCCGCCGACGGCGTCTACCGGCTGGAGCTGTATCCCGGCGACGGATACGGAAGCTTCGATGTCGCGAAGCGCATGGAGGTCCTCCTCCCGGCCGGGGCCCCGGCACCGTCCGCCCTGACCCAGATCGTCGCGGTCGGCGACGCGACGGGCGACGGATACCCGGACGCCCTGGCCACCACGGCCGACGGCAGCCTCTGGGCGTTCACGGGTTACACGGGCGCTTCCTTCGAGGAAGCGAAGCGGCTGATCTACGGTTCCTGGGCCGACCGGGACATCTTCGTCGCCGGTGACGTCAGCGGCGACGGCGTCCTCGATCTGGTCTTCCGTAACAACACCGCAGGGGAGCTCCGCCGCCGCGAGGGCAAGCGGAACGCCTCCGGGACCGGAACCGATCTCGCCTCCCTGGCCTCGGCCGCGGCCTCCGCGACGCCCACGGATCCTGTGTACAGCCTCGCCCCCGGCTGGGCGCCGGAGAACATGACCCTCTTCATGGGAACCCCGGACTCCAGCGGAGACGGCATTCCCGACTTCTGGGCCATGTACAAGACCGGTGCCGTCCGCTTCTACCGGGGAGGACGTACGCAGCACGAGGCGTCGTACAAGATCGTCATCGATGCCCCGGACGGCCTGTGGGCGGACAAGGTCGCCTTCGGATAGACCGTTCGGCCGCGTCACGTGCGGAAGGCCCCGCCCGGTCGTCGGGTGGGGCCTTCGGGCGGGCAGCAGGGGCGGGAACGTGATCCTCGGGGCTCCTCGGCCTACCAGGCCCGGCCGGACCGACCCGCCTGCCCGGTCCATCGGGCCGGGGACGTCCGCCTCACGCCCCTCACCGCCCACGCACGGGCCGTGAGGTCGATCGAGCCGTCCGGTTCGTGGGGGACGCTCTCCGCGTAGGCCGTGCGGAGGCGGTCGCGGTCGCCCGGGGTGAGGGAGGCCACGTAGCCCGGGGCCGGGCCCTGGCCCGCCAGGAACGGGTCCCAGAGGTCGGCGAAGTCCGCGAAGACGGTCCGGACGTCGATCGGGGCGGTGGTGACGGCCGTCAGGCCGGCTTCCGTCCACAGGCTGTGCAGTCGCTCGGGACGGCACAGCGCGAAGCGCCGGCCCTCGTCGAGCGCGACGGCCGCGGCCGGGTCGACGGTCGCGACCGCGTCCCAGAAGTGGCGCAGGAACGCCATGCCGTCGCCGTAGTCCCAGACGTACGCGGCGACCGTGCCGCCGCCCGGGCGCACCGCGCGCACCAGTTCGGCCGCGCCGGCCGCCGGCTCGGGCAGGAAGTTCAGCGTCAGGCCGCTGACGGCCACGTCGCAGGAGGCGTCGCGTACGGGGAGGGCCATGGCATCGGCCACGGCGAACGCAGTCCGCGCGCCCCCGCCGACGGTGAGGGTCGCCGCGCGGACGAACGGCTCCGACCGGTCCACGCCCAGCAGCGTGCGCGGTCGGCAGCCTTCCGCCACCGCCGTCGACAGGGCGCCCGTACCGCAGCCCACGTCCAGCCAGCTCAGGCCTTCCGGCGGGGCGAGCCACTCCGTGAAGCGGGCCGCGACGAGCCGACTCCACCGGCCCATGTACCGCTCGTACGCCGGGCCGGACTCCCAGGGGTCCGTCCTCATGCTCTCCGCGTTCCGTGCGTTCTCCGCGTTCGCTGCGTTTTCCGCCTTCCCTGCGTTCCCTGCGTTCTTCGTGTTCTCCGCATTCCTCGTGTCCTTCGTGTTCTCCCCGTCCAAGGCGCGCCACCTCTCGCCGCCCCCGCCCCCGCCCCCCTCCGCCCAGCGCCCCCTCCGTCCAGCGTCCCCTTCTTCCCCGGCGGCAGCCAGCGCAGCCGCCGCGGCAGACCACCGGTCGGTGACCGGCCGGTCACCGGAACGGCCGAGGCCGTCGACCACCGGCCGTTCCGGTGGCCGGGATACGCGCGCGCCCCGGCGCCGCCGCGGAATACCATCGGGCCGTCGGTGGCTGATCACAGCTGACGACAGCTACATCCTCAGTCGAAGGAGAGAATCCTCATGGCGCAGGTCGCGCTCAAGGGCAACCCCGTTACGGTCGACGGCACCCTGCCCGCCACGGGCAGCCAGGCTCCCGCGTTCACCCTGGTCGGCGAGGGTCTCGCGGACAAGACGCTGAAGGACTTCGAGGGCAGGCGCAAGGTCCTCAACATCTTCCCGAGCGTGGACACGCCCACCTGCGCCGCGTCGGTGCGCGCCTTCAACGCCAAGGCCTCCGAGCTGGACAACACCGTGGTCCTCTGCATCTCCGCGGACCTGCCCTTCGCCCAGGCCCGCTTCTGCGGCGCCGAGGGCCTGGAGAACGTGCAGAGCCTCTCCACCCTGCGCGGCCGCGAGTTCCACACCGACTACGGTGTCGCGATCGCCGACGGCCCGCTGGCCGGTCTGACCGCCCGCGCCGTCGTCGTCCTCGACGCGGACGACAAGGTCCTCCACACGGAGCTCGTCAACGAGATCTCCCAGGAGCCGAACTACGAGGCCGCCCTCGCCGCCCTGAAGTAAGCACCTCCCGGCGGCACCGCAGAGCGCGTCGCAGAGCGGTCGCGGAACGCACCGCAGCAGCGCGGCCGCCCGCCCGCGGGCCCGCCCGGCAGCACCCGCCGGGCGGGCCCCCGCGTTGCGGAGGCCAGGGCCTCCGTTTTTCCGTCACCGGGCGCGCGCCCGGCCCTCCGCGCCTACGATCACGGCATGCCACGCGACAACCGTTCAGGCCACAGGCCCTCCGCCTCCGGCGGCTCCCGCCTCTCCCTCTGGTCGAAGAACTCCTTCCTCTCCATCGGGTCGGTCGGGTCCTTCATGTCCATCGGGTCCGTCGGCTCCTCCTTCTCCATCGGGTCCGCCGGCTCCGCCTTCTCCATCGGGTCCGTCGGGTCCTTCCTCAGCGTCGGCTCCCTGCTGTCGGCCCGTTCGGTCCTCGCCGTCATGTCCTGGCGGTCGACGCGCGCGGTCATGAGTTCGCGCAGTCGGCGACCGGGGTCACCGCCAGCACGTCCGTGACCAGGATCTCGACCGTACGGCCCCGCACCTCCAGGGCCAGGGCGCCGCTGCCGCGGGTGAGTTCTCCGCACCAGCGGCCCGTGGACGTCGTCACCTCCACCGCGCCGCCCTGCCCGGCGGCCGGTGGCGTCTCCGGCGCCGGCCACCACGCGCTCGTCGCCGCGAGGGCCGTCAGGAGGACCGTGATGAAGGTCAGGACCAGGCCGGTGCGCAGACGGCGGGCGGCGCGCACGGGGTCGTCGGGGGTCGCCGAGTGCGGCCAGGCGGTCCGGCCGACGAGGTAGACCGCCAGGATGGCGACGAACAGGGCGACCAGGACCAGGACGCCCGCCACGGCCTCGACGCCGCGCGGGGCCGTGGAGCCGGAGCCGCCGGCCTTGAGCGCGCCGCACAGGCCGACGAAGCCCAGGGCCGCCAGTTGGAGCGTCAGCCAGCCGCGGGCCGAGGCCTGGACCCCGTGCGCGTCGCCGGCGTTCCTGCTCCCGGTGCCTCCGGCGTCACCAGCGCCGCTCGTGGCCGTGTCGCTCATGGCCGCAAGGATGCCGACGCCCGGGCCCGGCAGGCGGGGTGCCACGCCGAGGGGCAGACTGAAGACGTAGCGCGGCCGGTCGGGGGTGCCCTGGAGGAGTGACCATGGGCGGCACAGCTGTGGAGACCCTGCGCGAGCGGCTGCGGGGCGACGTGATCGGACCCGAGGACCCCGGATACGACGAGGCCCGGACGATCTACAACGCGATGATCGACCGGCGGCCCGCGGTCGTCGCGCGGTGCGCCGACGTGACGGACGTACGGACCGCCGTGCGCTACGCCCGTGACGCCGGCATGGACCTGGCCGTGCGCGGCGGCGGCCACAGCGGCGGCGGGCTGTGCGTGGTCGACGACGCCCTCGTCGTCGACCTCTCGGCCGGGCTGCGCTGGGTACGGGTCGATCCCGAGTCCCGTACGGCCCTGGTGGGCGGCGGCAGCCGGCTCGGCGACCTGGACCACGAGGCACACGGCTACGGGCTCGCCACGCCGGCCGGTGTGATGTCGACGACCGGGGTCGGCGGGCTCACGCTCGGCGGCGGGCACGGGCATCTGACCCGCGCCTACGGGCTGACGATCGACAACCTGATCGGCGCGGACGTGGTCCTCGCCGACGGGACGACGGTCACCGCCTCGGCCGACGAGCACCCGGACCTCTTCTGGGCGCTGCGCGGCGGCGGCGGCAACTTCGGCATCGTCACCGCCTTCCGGTTCGCCCTGCACCCGGTGGACACGGTCGGGCTCGCCGTCACGCTGTGGGAGCCGGAGCACATCGGCGCGGTGCTGCGCTGGTACCGGGAGTTCCTGCCGGCGGCCGGCGAGGACCTGAACGGTTTCTTCGCGACGCTGGTGGTGGCGCCGGGGCCGCCGTTCCCGGAGGAGATCCACGGGAAGAGGATGTGCGGCGTGGTGTGGTGCTCCACGGGGGCGACGGACGAGGAGAGCCTGGCGAAGACGTTCGCGCCGGTCGCCGAACCGGCCCCGCCCGCCTTCCACTTCGCGACGCCGATCCCGTACCCGGGGATCCAGACGTTGTTCGACGAGCTGATCCCGAAGGGGCTCCAGTGGTACTGGCGCGGTGACTTCTTCGACCGCGTCACGGACGGCGCGATCGACGTGCACGGCACCTTCCTGGACAACATCCCGAGCGACCTCACGACGATGCACCTCTATCCGGTCGACGGCGCCGCCCACCGGCCCGGTCCGATGGACACCGCGTGGGCCTACCGTGACGCGGTCTGGTCGGGCGTGATCGCCGGCATCAGCCGGGATCCGGCGGACGCGGACGCGCTCCGCTCGTGGGCCGTGGACTACTGGGACGCGATCCATCCGCACTCGATGGGCGGTGGGTACGTCAACTTCATCGGCCAGGACGAGGGCGGCGACCGGGTCCGGTCGACGTACCGGGGCCACTACGACCGGCTGGCCGAGGTGAAGCGCACGTACGACCCGGACAACGTCTTCCACCACAACCAGAACATCCGCCCGGCATCGGCGGCGGCCGCCGCCTAGCGGCACCGCCCCCCCGCCACCCCACCGGGTCCCCGCCACCCCACCGGACCCCCGCCACCCCACCGGACCCCCGCCACCCCACCGGGTCCCCGCCACCCCACCGGACCCGCGACCCCGGAGCCCCGGGGCGCGGCCTCCAATTCCCCTCCCCCGGAGGGCATTCGAGCAGCGAAAACGCAACTTCGACAGCGCCTGCGAAGGCGGCTACGTTCACGTGGTCCCGTCCCGGCGATCACCCGTGGTCGCCCGGGAGTCCCCGACCAGGGAGTGACGCATGCCCCGCCTCGCGCTGTACACCTTCGGCACCCTGAAGGCCCCCCTCGCGACCGCCTCGCCCCTCACCCGCGCACTCCAGGAGACCGGCGCGACCGTCTACGGAACGATCACCGCGCACCCCGGCTACCTCGGCCGCGCCCAGGCGGCGGGCGGTGGCGGGGGCACGCACTTCGACCTGGACTGGGGCGCGTGGGGCGAGTTCGTCGTGCCGGCCTGGTACGACAAGGGCCGTACGGCCGGGACAGTCGCCCTGGACGCGACCCTCTCGCTCTGGACCGACGTCGACTCGGCCTTCGACGCCGTCTACACCGGAGTGCACCGCGAGGCGCTGACCAGGCGCCACGACTGGTTCGAGCGGACGGGCCGCCCGAGCCACACGTGCTGGTGGACGGCCGACGACACGAATCCCACCTGGCAGGACGGCGTCTCCCGCCTGGAACACCTCGCCACCCACGGCCCCGGCCCCCGCGCCTTCACGTTCCAGCGGGCCTTCGCCGCGGACGGGGCGCCGGCCTCGGACGGTCGGAGCACCGACGACCGCGCCCGGGCACCGCGCCGGCTCCAGGACCACGCCGAGGAGCACCTCGACGTCGGCTTCCTGGAGCGGCGCCACTGACACCGGCCCGGGCCGCCCTCCCCTACCCCACCAACCGCACCGCCAGCACCACGATCAGCGTGCTCGACGCCAGGGTCGTCGTCAGGCGGCCTCGGGGGCCCGTGAGGGTGCGGCCGAGGAGGGTGCCGCCGGTGGCGAGGAGGAGTTGCCAGCTGGCCGAGGCGGCCAGGGCCGCGAGGACGAAGGCGGTGCGCTCGGCCACGGACGACGGCGCGTCGGGGCCCGTCGCGAGGACGAGCGCGGCGAAGTAGATCACCGTCATCGGGTTGAGGACCGTGATGCCCAGGAAGGTGAGGTAGGCACGGCCCGGGCCGGGGCCCGCGGTGCCGTCGTCGCGGGAGGCCAGGTCGCCGGCGCGGTGGGCCCGTACGGCCGCCGTCGCCGCCCGTACCGCCAGGATCACCAGGACCGCGGCGGAGATCCAGCGCAGGGGGGTCGTCACGGGGGTGAGGAGCGGGACGAGGACGGAGCCGCCCGCGACGGCGAGGAGGGCGTACAGGCCGTCCGCGGTGGCTACGCCGAGCGCCGCGGCTGCGCCCGTGCGCCAGCCGGTACGGGCGGTGACGGCGACCAGATACGCGGCGACCGCTCCGACCGGGATCGCGATGCCGTAGCCGGCCAGCAGGCCGGCCACCGCCGCGGCGATCACGCGACGGCGGAGGTCGCTCCTACGGGGGCGCCGGGCTGTCGCTGGTAGGCCGAGCCGTCCTTCGTACGGGCGAGCTGCCCGCCGACGACCAGATGGCGGCGCAGGGCCGGGAAGTCCTCGTGCACGGTCTTCAGCGCCTCGTTGACCTCACGCTCGGTGTACACGCGGGCCGGCTCGAAGAGCGTGGCGGCGAGGTGGTCGAGCAGGGCGGCCCGGCGGGCGGGCCTGCGCGGGATCGCCGTGAGGCGCCCGTCGGCGGCGAACAGATCGGAAACCATGCCGTGCAGCGTCCCGCCCGGCCCCGACCGTCCGCAACGGAATTACCGCCGCCGGGGGGCGGGGCCTCGGGGCGGCGGAGGTCTCGGGGCGCCGAGGTCTCGGGGCGACGGGCCTCGGGGCGCCGGGCCTCGGCGCTGTGGGCCTCGGGGCAGCGGGGCTTCGGGTCGCCGGGCCGCCGGAGCCCGCCGCCCTCGCGGTCTCCCGTCGCTCCGCCGCCCCCGCAGGCCCCGCCGCCTCCCCCTACTTCACGATCACGTTCGTCAGCGGCTCGATCCTCGGCGCCGCCGACGACATCCCCGCCTCCTGGAAGATCGGCATCGCCTGCTGCATGAAGGACCGGAACGCGTCCTCCGACTCCCAGAAGTCGACCACCCGCCAGCCGCCCGAGCCGTCCGGCCCCGCCGCGTGGGCGATGAAGCCGGCCGGCGGGAACCAGTCGGCCTTCGTGATCCGCTCCGTGGTGCGCTCGTACGCCTCCTGGGTGCCGCCGGGGATCTCGACGGTGACGATGACGGCCATGGCTGCTGCTCCCGTACGCGTGGGGGGGGGTGAAGGGTCCCACCCAGCACACCAGCCGCGTGCCCCGCCTCGCATCGCGACCGCGTCCGAACGAGTCGGCCCTCACCGCCCCAGCCGGTAGCGGATCTGCTTCACCAGTTCCTTCAGGTCCGGTGCCCGCAGCAGGCTGTAGTGGTCCGCCGACAGTTCCACCACCGTCGGTGGGCGGGTCGACCAGCCGGTCGTGTGCTCCAGGAACGAGTAGTCGTCGCCCTGCGCCTTGAAGATCGTGACGGGGCACGAGACCCGGCGCTCCGTCAGCTCCCTGAAGGTGTACGTGAAGTCGAAGGTCTTCTCGACGATCGCGATGATCCGGGCCACCAGGTCCGGTTCCAGTGCCGGGAAGCGCTCCGTCACATACCGCGCGAACGACTCCGCGTCCGTCGCCGGGACGTCCTCCAGGCCGCCCGCGAAGACCGAGTACAGGATCCGGGTGAAAGCCGGGTTGTCGTAGCGCGCGCCGCCGGCCGCCGACTCCGCGCGGACCTTCGGCGAGCCCGGCGCGATCAGGAACAGGTGCTCCACCTGCTCCCCCGCCGCCTCCAGCAGGTGCGCCGCCTCGAAGGCGACGCGGGCGCCGAAGGAGTAGCCCCACAGGGTGTACGGGCCCGTCGGCTGGCGCCTGCGGATGGCCTCGACGTCGGCCGCGGCCATCTCGCGGATGGTGTCGTACGGGGCCTCGCCGCGGTTGATGCCGTGCGCCTGGACACCGTAGAACGGGCGGTCGACGCCCGCCTCCTCCGCCAGGAAGCGGAGGTTCATGGTGTAGCCGCCGAGGCCCGGCCAGCAGTAGACGGGCGAGCGGTCGCCGCGCGCGTGCAGCCGGACCAGGCGCGAGGCGGGCGTCGCGGCGGCGCCGTCCACGCGGTGGGCCAGCTTCTCGATCGTCGGCGCCTCGAAGAGCACCTGGAGCGGGAGGCGCGCCTGGGGGAACCCGCGGTTGATCTTGGTGATCAGCGAGACGGCGATGAGCGAGTTGCCGCCGGACTCGAAGAAGTCGTCCTGGACGGAGACCGCCCCGGCCTCCTCGTAGCGGAGGGCCGCCGCCCAGATCTCCGCGAGCCGCCGCTCGGTGGCCGTGCGCGGCAGGACGTGCGGCCGGCCGTGCAGACCGGCGTTGACGACGGCGAGCTCGGCCAGCGCCTTGGTGTCGACCTTGCCGTTGGCGGACAGCGGCAGCCGGTCGAGGACCACGACCCGGTTGGGGATCATGTAGTCCGGCAGGTGGTGGACGAGGTCGTCGCGGATCATCTCCGCGGGGCCCTTCATGTGGACGGTGTCCTCGTACATGCCCTCGCTGCGCCGCTGCTCCTCGCCGACCTTCCCGCCGACGAAGAAGTACGAGGGGCCCGTCGGCCGGCCGGCCGCGGCGAGGATCTCGTCCATGCGGCGCGCGGCGGGCAGCGGGTGGCCGGACATGGAGCTGTAGCCGGAGGCCATGAATCCCAGTTCGTGTCCCCGCCCGTGCCCCCGCCCCTGTCCCGGTCCGTGGCCGCCGAGTTGGAGGCGTTGCAGGGCGCGGCCCAGGTCGATGTACGCGCGCCAGGACTCGGCCGTGCGGCTGATCACCGTGATGCCGACGCTCGCCCGCTCGTACACCGCCTGGTTGATCGCGATGACGTGCTTCTTCTCCACCAGGGAGGGCGAAAGGGCCGTCAACTCGCCGTCGGCGTAGGCGTACTGGCCGGCCGGGAGGTCCGCCACCCGGCCCGGGTGGGACTGGACGTAGAGGTCGACCTCCGGTTCGTGGGCCGCCGCCGACTCGCTGTCGTACGGGGCCAGTTCGAAGACGCCCAGGTCGGCGGGGCCCGCTCCGGCCCGTACCGGGCGGATGGCGAGGCCGAGCGGCGGAAGGATCTCCTCGAACAGGCCGACCATGTGGCCCGTCTCGATCTCCAGGACCTCGCGGATGTTGTTCCGGTAGACCGGCTCGATCGCCTCCCGCTTCCCGCGGAAGGCGAACCGGACGTACGGCTCCCCCTGCGGCACGTCCAGCGGCCGCATCAGGTGCAGCTGGTGGTGGACCGGGTGGTGGTAGTACGTGCCCGGTTCCAGGCCCGCGACGCCGCGCAGTTCCACGTACAGCTGGGTCGCGTAGAGGGCGCCCGGGGAGGCGTAGCCGTACTTCGGGAGCAGGCGCTCCTCGCTGAGGAACTGGCCGAACCAGCGCAGGATCTCGCCCAGGTCGCCGGCGGTCAGGCTGCCGACCGCGCGCGAGCCGATCGCCTCGGGGCGGCGGGACAGCGCCGCCAGGACGTCGTCCTTGGTGACGGGGCCGCCGTCGTAGAAGCGGTAGGTCTTGCGGGCGAAGACGGTGCGGCGCATCCGCTCGGTGGGCGTGCGGCCCGGGAGCTCGACGACGGGACGGCCGGCCAGTTCGGCGTCGCCGAGGGTGCCCGCGTTGGACAGCTGCGCCTTGACCTGGAGTTTGGACTCCTTGGACTGGTGGTGGGCGCCGTGGTTGCCCTGGTCCATCAGGGCGGCTTCCTTCGGGGACAGCTCGACGCAGGCGACCAGGTTCTGGAAGCCGGTGCGGGGCTCGTCCTTGACGATGACGGCGGCGTTCCTGACCCAGTCGTGGTTCTCGATGGCGAGCGCGATCTCGTCGAGCTCGACACGGAAGCCGCGCAGCTTGATCTGGTTGTCCGCCCGGCCCGTGAAGTGCACGGTGCCGTCCTCGTCGATCGTGGCGAGGTCACCGGTGCGGTAGAGGCGTTCGCCGTCCTCGTCCGTCACGAACCGCTCGGCGGTGAGCTCGGGCCGGTCCAGGTACCCCCGCGCGACCTGGACGCCGCCGACGCACAGTTCGCCGTCGCGTATCCGGAAGGTGGTGTCGTACGCGGGTCTGCCGATGGGTATCGCGGGCGGGCCGTCGGCGACGGCGGACCGGTCGACGGTGTGCGAGGAGGCGTTGATGGTGCACTCGGTGGGGCCGTAGAGGTTGATCAGCTCGGCATCGGGCAGCTCGGCGAGGATCCGGACGGCCAGGTTGCGGGAGAGGATCTCGCCGCCCGAGTAGACCCTGCGCAGACTGGTGCAGGTGCCGAGGCGCTCGGTGTCGACGAGGGCCTGGAGCAGGGTCGGCACGCACTGGAGCATGGTGGCGCCGTGCCGCCGCACGGTGTCGATCAGGCCCTCCGGGTCGCGGTGGACCCCGAGCGGACCCATGGCGACGCGGGCGCCGACGGCCGGGGCGAGGATCTCCCACTGGGCGGCGTCGAAGCTCATCGGCGTCTTCTGGACGACGGTCTCGCCGGGGCCGAGCCGGTGCTCACCGGCCATCCAGCGCATCTGGGCGACGATCGAGCGGTGCTCGACCATCACGCCCTTGGGCCGGCCGGTGGAGCCGGAGGTGTAGATGACGTACGCGAGCTGCCCCGGATGCACCTCCGGCTCGCGGACGGGCCGGTGGTCGCCGCCGGCGCGCCAGGCGTGCCGCACGGCGTCCTCGAGGGTGACCACGGTGGTGCCGGGCGGCGCGAGTTCGGTGACGCGCTCGCGGAAGCGTTCCTGGGTGAGGACGACCCGGGCGCCGCTGTCCTCGATCATGTAGCGCAGCCGCTCCTCCGGGTACTCCGGGGACAGCGGCACGTACGCGCCGCCGGACAGCACCACGCCCCACGCGCCGATCACCAGTTCGAGCGCGGGTTCGGCGTGGACGCCGACCCGGTCGTCGGCGCGGACGCCGAGGGTGCGGAGGTACGCGCCGAGGACGGCGGCGCCCTCGTGGAGCTCGCGGAAGGAGAGGGTGTCGTCCTCGAAGACGACGGCGGTGTCGTCGGGCCGCGCGTCCACCTGGGCGCGCAGGAGCCGGTCGAGCGTGGACATAGGGGTCCTCTTCGTTCTCTCGGTGAGTGAGGAAGGGGCTCTGCGTGAGCGAGGACGGACGCGGGCCCCGGTCCCCGAGTGCGCCGTGGACCACGGCGCACTCGGGGACCGGGGCCCGCCGCCCTCAGGCCGTCCTCAGGCCGTCCTCAGCGGTAGATGAGGAGTTCCTGCTCCGTCGCGCCCGTCAGTTCGTAGCGGGTGCGCACCAGGGGCCGGCCCGCGTAGATGCGGATCAGGGTGGCCGCGTCGCCGTGGAAGCGGGCCGGGGCCCGGCCCTCGATCGCGTTGCCGAGGGCCACCTCCTCGCCGCCGAGGTCCGCCAGGACGCCGACCAGCCGCGGGGTCTCCCGCTTGCGGCTGGTGACGGACAGCAGCGGCAGGGCGAGCGCGAGCGCCTCGCCGCAGTAGGCGCCGGGCTCGCCGAAGGCCTCCCGCACGTCTCCTGCGTGGACCCATTCGCCGAGGGCCACGGCGTCGAGCCGGTCGTCCTCCCATGCGGCGATCACCGGGCCGGCCTCGGTGAGGCCGCGTTCCAGCTCGTCGAGGACCCGGCCGAGCGGCCAGTCCGCGCGTTCGGCCACGTCGCGGGCGTTGGCCTCGGGCAGGAAGACGCCCTCCTCCAGGCGGCCCTCGACGATCCTGACGAGGGCCGCGCCGCAGTGCGCCAGCACCTGCCGGACGGTCCAGCCCGGGCAGGCGGTGCGCAGCTCGTACGCCTCCTCGGGCATGCGCCGCAGCAGCGGCATCAGCAGGTCCCGCTCCGTCCGCAGGAGACGGTCCGGGAGCCACGGGTCACGTTCCGCGTCGCCGCGTCCGAAGGGCTCGACGGACCCGATGGACCCGATGGACTCGATGGACTCGACGCGTTCGCCGCGTTCGATGCAGTCGGTACACATGCGGCATCAGTAGCGGTAGTGGTCCGGCTTGTACGGGCCCTCCACCGGGACGCCGATGTACTCGGCCTGCTCGGGGCGGAGGGTCGTGAGCCGGACGCCGAGGGCGTCGAGGTGGAGGCGGGCGACCTTCTCGTCCAGGTGCTTCG
>NZ_SDOY01000180.1:25246-41344 GCF_004117935.1 Streptomyces roseicoloratus
CGGACGCTTCCTTCGTACTCACCCTCGCGGGCTTTCCTCCGGGCGCTTCCTTCGTTCTTGCGTTTCCGACTCTATCAGATCTTTTCGATCCGATTTCCTCGGTGCTTTCCGGTCTCGATTTCGACTTTCGTCTTTTCCGAGGCCTTCCGGCGTGTTTCCGACTTTATCAGATTCATTTCCGTCGACCTAATCGGCGACTTCGTGATTCGGATAAGGAATCGGGGGCGGCTCCGTCGTCATCGAACGCTTTCGCGGTTCTCGACCGAAGCGAGAGAGAGTCTAACTCCTTGCCCTTGAGCTTGTCCAGCTCCAGGCAACCGTTTGAATCTACCTCCCCACGCCACCCGTGTCAACGGGTTTTGCGGGCGAAGAGGAGACTAGCAGGTCAGCGGAGTGGTCCGCACATCGACGGGTTCAGGCGGCCGTCGGGAGTTCGGCCGTGCGGTCGGGTTCCGCTACGTCGCCCGTGTCGCCGGCGCGGGCCGCGCGGCCACCGAGGACGTACACGTACACAAGGAATGCCAGCTCAGCGACGATGCCGATGGTGATCCGGGCCCAGGTCGACATGCCCGACGGCGTGACGAAGCCTTCGATCAGGCCGGAGACGAACAGGACCAGGGCGAGGCCGATGGCCATGCCGATCGCCGCACGGCCCTGCTGGGCGAGAGCGGCACGACGGGTCGTGGGCCCCGGGTCGATGACCGTCCAGCCGAGGCGGAGGCCGGTGCCGGCGGCGACGAAGACGGCGGTCAGTTCGAGCAGGCCGTGCGGGAGGATCAGCCCCAGGAAGACGTCCAGGCGGCCCGCGGAGGCCATGAGACCGATGCCGATGCCGACGTTCAGCATGTTGGCGAAGAGGATCAGCAGCACCGGGATGCCGAGGAACGCGCCGAGGACCAGGCACATGGCGGCGGCCTGCGCGTTGTTCGTCCAGACCGCCGCGGAGAAGGACGCCGCCGGATGGCTGGAGTAGTACGTCTCGTACTGCCCGCCGGGGCGGGTCATCTCGCGGAGTTCGGCCGGCGCGCCGAGTGCGGACTGGACCTCCGGGTGGACGCCGATCCACCAGCCGATGAGGGCGGCGAGCAGCGTGGACAGGAGCGCCGTCGGGATCCACCAGTGGCGTGCGCGGTAGACCGCGGCCGGGAAGCCGGCGGTCAGGAACTCCGCCGCGTCGCGCCACGAGGCGCGGCGGGTGCCGGTGACCGTGGCACGGGCGCGCGCGATCAGCTGGGTGAGCCGGGCCGTGAGCATCGGGTCCGGGGCGCTCGACGTGATCAGCGAGAGATGGGTCGCGGTGCGCTGGTAGAGGGCGACGAGTTCGTCGGCCTCGGCGCCGGTGAGGCGGCGGCCGCGGCGCAGCAGATGGTCGAGGCGGTCCCACTCTGCTCGGTGGGCGGTGACGAAGACGTCGAGGTCCATGGTCGGCTGCTGCTCCAGGCACTGGGTGCGTACGGGTCCGTACTACTGCGGCGCGCTGCGGGCCAGCTTGGCAGACTGGCGTTCGGATCGGGTCCGTCAGGTCGAAGGTCGGGTGGGAGAAGGGTGGGAGCCGTGAGCGGGGTGGTGACGGGGGATGCCGTCCGTCTGGGACTGCAGCCGGCGCGGCTGCCGAGCCGGGCGCTGGCGTTGCTGATCGATCTCGTCGTCGTGTGGGCGGCGTATCTGCTGATCACCCTGGGGTTGGCGGCCGCCACGGCTTCGCTCGACGAAGCCGCGGCCCGGGCGCTGGCCATCGCGTCCTTCCTCCTGGTCCTGGTTGGTGCGCCGATAGCCGTGGAGACGCTGTCGCACGGGCGGTCGCTGGGGAAGCTGGCCTTCGGGCTGCGGGTGGTGCGGGAGGACGGCGGACCCATCCGCTTCCGGCACGCGCTCATGCGCGGCGCGATGGGCGTCGTGGAGATCCTGATGACCTTCGGGGCCGTCGCGTGCATCGCGTCGCTGGCGTCGGAGCGAGGCCGACGGCTCGGCGACGTGTTCGCCGGGACGCTGGTGGTGCGCGAGCGGGTGGCCTCGGGCGCGGGCATGGCGGTGCCGCCTCCTCCGCCGTGGCTGGTCGGCCGGTTCGCGGGGCTCGACCTGTCGGCCGTGCCGGACGGGCTGTGGCTGGAGATACGGCAGTACTTGACGCGGATGCGGCAGCTGGACCCGGCGATCGGGCAGCGGCTCGCGGAACGGCTGGCCGGCGAGCTCGTGGCGAGCACCGGAACGCCTCCACCGCCGGGCGTACCGGCCGCGGCGTACCTGGCGGGTGTGGTGGCCGAGCGGCAGGCGAGGGATGCCCGGAGGGCGTTCGCGGCGGGACCGGCGGGCGGTGCCGGGGTTCCAGGGGCGACGCCGGCGACGCCGGCGGCCAAGGCAGACGGCGGGACCTGGGCGACCGGGGCGACCGGGGCCACCGCTGGGACCGGGAGCGCCGGGGTGGCCGGGAGCGCCGGGGTGGCCCGGGCTGCCTGGGCCCCGGTGGCAGGATCGGACGCCGCCGCCGCTCCCGCTGGTGCTCCCGCTGCCGCTGCTGCTCCTGCTCCTGCTCCTACTCCTGCTCCTACGGCTTCCCCCTCCGCCCCTGCCTCGACCGGGTTCGCGCCGCCCGCCTGAGCGGGCTCCGGCGGCGCGGACGGGGCGGGGCGGGGCGAGCGGGGGCCGGGTCGTCTCAGAAGAGGTTCGGTGGGGATTCGAGGTCTTCGAGTTCGATGCCGGGGGCCGAGAGAACCACGTCGCCGGCGAGGTGGACGGTGTGCCGCTCGCCCGTGTCCAGGGCGCTGACCTGGTACTCGTCCACGGTCAGGGGGCCGTTGTCAGTGGCGTGCGCTTCACTCTTCACCAGGGCCCAGGACTGGTCGACCGTCAGGGGGGCGAGGACGGGATCCGTGAAGGCGACGAGCCGGACGCGGGTCTCCGGGGAATCGGGGGTGAGGCGCAGGAGTCGGGAGATCGCGACGAGGAACGCCGGGGACGTGCCGGTGAAGGCGTGGGCGCGCACATTGCCTTCGCTGGGGTGGGTTCCGGTGGGGTCGGTACGGACCCAGGTGACGCCGTCGAGGGCGGCGCCGCGTACTTGCCAGTGCGCGGCGTGGAGTTCGAGGCGGATGGGGCGGCCCAGGTCGTCGATGGCCAGGTCGACGGATCCGGTCGGGTCGCCCGAGGGGGTGGTGGTCCGTGAGACGTAGCGCCAGCCGGAGGGGCCGGGCGCGCAGTGGAAGTGCTCTTCACCGAGGGAGGTGTGATCGTGCGGATCGTAGAGCGAATAGCGGCCGCGGGGCATGGGTCCTCGGGGTGCGTCCTGGAGCGGTAGGTACGGGCTGGGTCGCGGACGCGGAACGAGGCAGGCCCCCGGCACGGGGGTGCGGGGGCCTGTCTGTTCCGCTACGGGTCCCGTGGACGGCGGGTGGGTGTCGGCCTGGGCCGATCGCCCCGCCCGCCGGTCCGGGATCAGTGTCCGGCGATCAGTAGGTGATCAGTAGCGGTAGTGGTCCGGCTTGTACGGGCCCTCGACCTTGACGCCGATGTACTCGGCCTGCTCCGGGCGGAGGGTCGTCAGCTTGACGCCGAGGGCGTCGAGGTGGAGACGGGCGACCTTCTCGTCCAGGTGCTTCGGGAGCACGTAGACGTCCGTCGGGTACTCCTCCGGCTTGGTGAAGAGCTCGATCTGGGCCAGGGTCTGGTCCGCGAAGGAGTTCGACATCACGAAGGACGGGTGTCCGGTGGCGTTGCCCAGGTTGAGCAGCCGGCCCTCGGACAGCACGATCAGGACCTTGCCGTCCGGGAAGGTCCAGGTGTGGACCTGCGGCTTGACCTCGTCCTTGACGACGCCCGGGATCCTGGCCAGGCCGGCCATGTCGATCTCGTTGTCGAAGTGACCGATGTTGCCCACGATGGCCTGGTGCTTCATCTTGGCCATGTCGGCGGCCATGATGATGTCCTTGTTGCCGGTCGTGGTGATGAAGATGTCGGCCGTCTCGACGACCTCGTCGAGGGTCGTGACCTGGTAGCCGTCCATCGCGGCCTGCAGAGCGCAGATCGGGTCGATCTCGGTGACGATCACACGGGCGCCCTGGCCGCGCAGGGACTCGGCGCAGCCCTTGCCCACGTCGCCGTAGCCGCAGACCACGGCGGTCTTGCCGCCGATGAGGACGTCGGTGGCGCGGTTGATGCCGTCGATCAGGGAGTGGCGGCAGCCGTACTTGTTGTCGAACTTCGACTTCGTGACGGCGTCGTTCACGTTGATCGCCGGGAAGAGGAGGGTGCCGGCCTGCATCATCTCGTACAGGCGGTGGACACCGGTGGTGGTCTCCTCGGTCACGCCGCGGATCTCGGACGCCAGCTGCGTCCACTTCTGCGGGCTCTCGGCGAGCGTGCGGTTGAGGAGACGGAGGATGTAGCCGTACTCCTCGCTGTCCGCGGTGGACGGGTCCGGGGCCGAGCCGGCCTTCTCGAACTCGACGCCCTTGTGGACGAGGAGGGTGGCGTCACCACCGTCGTCGAGGATCATGTTCGGGCCGCCGGTGGGCGTGTTCGGCCAGGTCAGGGCCTGCTCCGTGCACCACCAGTACTCCTCGAGCGTCTCGCCCTTCCAGGCGAAGACCGGGACGCCCTGCGGGTTCTCCGGGGTGCCGTTGGGGCCGACGGCGATGGCCGCGGCGGCGTGGTCCTGGGTGGAGAAGATGTTGCAGGAGGCCCAGCGGACCTCGGCGCCGAGGGCGACCAGGGTCTCGATGAGGACGGCGGTCTGCACGGTCATGTGCAGGGAGCCGGTGATCCGGGCGCCGGCCAGCGGCTGGGACTCGGCGTACTCGCGGCGGATCGACATCAGGCCGGGCATCTCGTGCTCGGCGAGGGTGATCTCCTTGCGGCCGAACGCGGCCAGGGAGAGGTCGGCGACCTTGAAGTCGTGCGTGGCGACAGTCGTCATGACTGGAGCTGCTCCTCGTCAATCGGGTTCGAGGGGTCGAGTGGGCACCTGGCACCGCGGCTGTGGGCGACGTGGGCATACGAATGCCCGGGTGCTCCCCGCATGGGTCCGCGGTGCAGTCGTCGGAGGCCCTCTCTCCCTCGGCCGGTCCACGTACGGACCGCCCGACCGCCATCAGCAGCGACGTCTGGCTGGTCACGAATCTACACCGATCGGCGCAGCGACCCACAGTCCGTCCGGCGCGGAACCCGTCCGGAATACGGCCGGATATGTGCTCGACACACGGGTTTGGGGTCCCCGCATCCGGGGTGTCCCGGACCTTTGCCGCCGTATGCGCGGCGGCGGGGCGGTGCGATGGCCCGGCCGTCCCGGGGTCTCGTCCGGTCTCGTCCGGCTCACGCCTCTATCGTTCGGGCCGGACGACCGAGAGGGCTGAGGGATGAGAGCGGGGCGGGGACTGCGGATCACCGGCGCGGTGCTGCTGGCACTGGGCGCGGTGCTGATGGTCTGCGGATGGGTGCTGAGGGACATGTACCCCGGCCACCGCGTGCCGTCGGAGGCGATGCGGCCCACCTACGAGCCGGGCGACATGCTCTTCGCCGAGAGCGTCGAACCGTCGGAGGTACGGCGCGGCGACATCGTGCTCGTCTCCGTTCCGGAGTGGCTCCCGGGCGACGGCGAGGGCGATCTTCTCCTGATGCGGGTGATCGGGGTCGGCGGCGACCGGGTCAGGGCCGACGAGCGGCAGGTGTTCGTCAACGAGCGGCCGCTCTCGGAGCCGTACGTGCTCGGGGGCGATCCGGTCGCGGGCTTGCCGTTCGAACAGGTCGAGATCCCGGAGGGGCGGCTGTTCCTGCTCGGCGACAACCGGGGCAACTCGTTCGACTCGCGTTTCCGGCGGGAGCCCGGGGACGGGACGGCCGGGACGGTGCCGGTCGCGGCCGTACGGGAACGGGCGATCGACAGTCCGGTCGGCGCGGTCGCTGCCCTGGCCGGGTTCTTCGGGGGCGCGGTCGTGCTGTTCGTCGGGTTCGGTCTGGGCCTCGGCGGGTGGCTGACCGGCCGCCGGCCCGCCCGCCGCAACGGTCCTGGTGCACCTGGCGCACCTGGCGCCCCGTACGACCGTGGCGATCCGAGCGGCCCTGGCGCCCCCGGCGGCCCGCACGGCCCTGGCGCCTCATACGGCCCTGGCGCCTCGGGCGCCCCTTCCGCGTGCGTCCGGCCCCAGGCGGAGCCGACCAGGTCCGCCGGGCCGGCCGCGCCTGCCGGGACCGCCGGGCCGACCGGGACCGCCGCGCCGGCGGGGCCTGCCGGGCCGGTCGGGCCGGTCGGCCCGGCAGGCCCGACCGGTTCGGGGCCTGCGGCTCAGCCCTGAGGGCGCGTGACATGGGGAGGCCCCGGGCTGACGTGCGTCAGGCCCGGGGCCTCCCCATGTCCGGCGGTCAGGCGTCCTTGGCGCCGGCGGCCGCCTTCTCGCTGTAGATGTCCGGCTCCAGGTAGATCACCCGGGCGATCGGGACGGCGGCGCGGATGCGCTCCTCGGCCGCGTCGATCGCGCGCGCCACCTCGGAGGCGGTGTCGTCGTGCTGGACGGCGATCTTGGCCGCGACCAGGAGCTCCTCCGGGCCGAGGTGGAGGGTGCGCATGTGGATGAGGCGGGTGACGGTGTCGCCGTCGACGATCGCCGCCTCGATCTTCTTCACCTCGTCGACGCCGGCGGCCTCGCCGAGCAGCAGCGACTTCGTCTCGGCGGCGAGGACGATCGCGATGAGGACGAGCAGGACACCGATGCAGACGGTGCCGATGCCGTCCCAGACGCCGTTGCCGGTGGCCAGCGCCAGGCCGACGCCGCCGAGGGCGAGGACGAGGCCGACGAGGGCGCCGAGGTCCTCGAGGAGGACGACGGGCAGCTCGGGGGCCTTCGCCCGGCGCACGAACTCCGTCCACGACAGCCCGCCGCGGATCTCGTTCGACTCCTTGATCGCGGTGCGGAAGGAGAAGCTCTCCGCGATGATCGCGAAGACGAGGACGCCGACCGGCCAGTACCAGGCCTCGATCGGGTGCGGGTGCTTGATCTTCTCGTAGCCCTCGTAGATGGCGAACATGCCACCGACCGAGAAGAGCACGATCGAGACGAGGAAGGCGTAGATGTAGCGCTCGCGGCCGTAGCCGAAGGGGTGCTGCGGGGTGGCCTCGCGCTGGGCGCGCTTGCCGCCGAGCAGCAGCAGTCCCTGGTTGCCGGAGTCGGCGAGCGAGTGGACGCTTTCGGCCAGCATCGAGGACGAACCACTGAAGAGGAACGCCACGAACTTGGCTGCGGCGATCGCGAGATTGGCGGCGAGCGCCGCCACGATCGCCTTGGTTCCGCCTGACGCGCTCATGGGTCTGTGGGTTCCCTTCGTCGGTTCGCAGCGCCGTCCGCCGCTGTACGGCGGGTCATTCTCGCATCAGCCCGCCACGACGGTGGCGCGGAAGACCGTACCCGCACCGGACAGTTCGATCTTTTCTCCCGCCGGTACGAAGACGGACTCGCCCTGCGCGAGGGTGAGGTCACCCGCCTTCGGGCGACCGGCGACGGCGAGCAGGATCTGCGGCGTCGGTGCGGTGAGATCGGTCGGGGCGGCGCCCTCGGCCCGTACGAACCGGGACAGGCGGAACTCGTCGATGGGGGTGTCGTAGACCTCCTCGCCCGACGGGGAGGCCTCGGGGCGCAGGATGCCCGGTTCGGTCGGCTCGAAGCGGACGACGCGGAGCAGTTCGGGGACGTCGACGTGCTTGGGCGTGAGCCCGCAGCGGAGCACGTTGTCGGAATTGGCCATGATCTCGACGCCGAGACCGTCGACATAGGCGTGCGGGACGCCGGCGCCCAGGTAGAGGGCCTCGCCGGGCTGGAGCGTGACCGGGTTGAGCAGCATCGCGGCCAGCACACCGGGGTCGTGGGGGAAGTGGTGGGCGAGCTGCGCGTACGGGGCGTGGGCGCCGCCCAGTCGGGCGGCGGCGTGCGCAGCCTCGGCGACGGTGTGGGCCATCGCGTCGTGGTCGGCGGTCAGCAGCGCGGTCAGGACCTCGCGCAGCGCGGCCTCTTCGGGGTGGGCGTGGAGGAGGTCGACGTACGGCTTGAGGGAGTCGACGTCGAGCGCAGCCATGGTGCCGGCGGCCTCGACGGGATCGCGGAAGCCGCACATGCCGTGGAACGGCGTGAGCGCGCAGATGAGTTCGGGCTTGTGGTGGGGGTCCTTGTAGTTGCGCTCCGGCGCGTCGAGCGGGATGCCCGCGGCCTCCTCGGCGGCGAAGCCCTCGCGCGCCTGGGCGAGGTCGGGATGGACCTGGAGCGAGAGCGGCGCGCCGGCGGCCAGCACCTTGAACAGGAACGGCAGCCGTGGGCCGAACTTCTCGACGGTGGCCGGGCCGAGTTCGCGTACTGGATCGGCGTCGATGACCTCGTTGAGGGGACCGCGGTCGGTGCCGGACGGGGCGCCGGGGTGGGCGCCCATCCACAGCTCGGCCTGGGGCTGCCCGGTGGGGGCAACGCCGAGGAGTTGCGGGATGGCCGTCGTCGACCCCCAGGCGTACGGACGGACGGTGTTGACGAGGCGGTCCATGGGGCATCCAGCTCTTTCCGGTGCGGGGTGGGGGTTCGAAGGTGTCCTCGTGGTTGATCGGCCCGCCGTCGTTGGAGGAGCCGCTTCGGCAGGAGATCTGCCGTGGCCAGGGGGGTGGGGTGCGAGGTGGGGGATGTGGGGTGCGGGATGTGGGGTTACGGGGTGCGGTGTTACGGGACGCGGGGCGGGTCGGACGTCGGGGGTGCCTGGCGGAGGTGCTGAGGGGCCCGCCGGGAAGCCCGGGCCCGAAACCCGTGTGCGGGCCCGGGTCCGGCCCGGGTCCGAAGCCCCGCGTGCGGGGCCCGGTCCGATCCGAGTCCGAGGCCCCGCGGGCGGGGCCCGGGTCCAGTCCGGGCCCGGGTCCAGTCCGGGTCCGGTTCGGTCCGGGTCCCGGGGGGTTTCCGTGGTTCTCGGGGCTATTCCGGGGCTCGGCTCGCGGCGGCGAGGGACAGGTACACGGCGGCGAAGTCGGTGACGGCGAGGAGTTCCGCCAGGTTCTCCAGCGGGCTGCCCTCCTCCGGCTCCAGTTCGCTGATCGCCGTGTCGTGGCCCAGGGCGAGTTCGCGGGCGGCCGGGGCGGCGCTCAGGACGTTGCCCTCGGCCGGGCGGTCGCGGAGGAGGACGACACGGGCCCGCAGGGCCTGCGGTTCCTCGACGCGGTCCCGGAAGAAGTCGTCGGGGTCCGCGCCGGCCGCGTAGTCCCCGGCCAGCAGCATGCCGTGCGCCGGCAGCGCCTCCGGCAGCTCCGCCGCGAGCGCGGGCAGGCCCGCGAGTTCGGCGAGGACCGCGGCGAACCGGCGGCCGGCCGGGCCGGCGGCATCGCCCTCGGTCCAGACGAGCGGCAGCGAGTCGGCGAGCTCGGCGGCCAGCGTCTTCGCCGGGTTGCCGTACGTGGCGATGGCCGGGCCGCAGCGCTCCGCCGTACGGTCCAGGCGGTCCGCCACCTGCTCCAGCTCTTCCGGCGGGGCCTCGACCAGGCCCACCCGGTCCAGCAGCGCGAGCAGCGGCGTGAACAGCGCCCACAGGTCGCCGGGGCTCGCGGCGAGGGACTCCGCGTACTCCTCGGCGGTCTCGTGTGGCGCCAGTGCCATCGGTACGAGCAGGCCGCGCGAACCGCTCAGCGTCTCGGAGAGCGGGGAGCCCTTCGGCGCGACGGCGACGACGGTGATGCCGCGGCGGTACGCCTGCTCCGCGAGGAGCGCGAGGCCCGGCTCCGAGCCGTCCGTCGTCGGGATGAGCAGCAGGTCCACCGAGCCCGCCCAGCCTGGCAGGGCCCAGCGCAGCGCGCCGGCCGCCGGGGCGACGCCGGTGGGCTGGAGGCGGATCACCGGTGCCGCGGCACCGGCGAGGGCGCCCACCAGGTCGGCGACGCCGGCGGCGGCGGTGCCGGGGCCCGCGACGAGGACGGCGCGCGGGCGGCCCTCGGGGCGGAGTGCCGAGATGCCGGCCTCGGCGGCGTGCCGGGCGGCGGTCCTCACCCGCGCGCCCGCCTCGGCGGCACCGCGGAGCAGGCCGCGGCGGTCGGCGAGGGCGAGGGCGTCCGGTGCGTCGAGGAGGGTCTCGTCGAGCATGTGGCGGGCCTCCGGTCGTCGGGGTCGTCGGAGTCGTCGGAGTGGGCCGGGGGAGGGGCGGGTGGGCCGGGCGGGGCGGGACGGCGGGGCCGTGGGCCCGTGGGCCCGTGGGGTACGCGGCGGGCTGCCGCGTCCGCCTCGCGTTCCGGCGGGGGTACGGCCCCGGTGCGGGGCGCCCACGCGGGTGCGGCCGCGGCGCGCGAGGCGCGGGCGGGCGCGGGCGGGCGCTCGGCGCGGCTACTCGGGGCGGCGGGCCTCGTCGACCAGCAGGACCGGGATGCCGTCGCGGACCGGGTACGCGAGGCCACAGTCCGTGGAGGTGCAGACGAGCTCCGGGGTCTCCTCCGCCGTCCGGTCGTTCAGCGGGGCGTGGCAGGCCGGGCAGGCCAGGATCTCCAGGAGGCCGGCTTCGAGCGGCATGGGTGGTCCCTTCGGACGGTTCGGGTGGTACGTGCGGGCCGTCGCCGCCGCGGGGTGGCGGGGCCGGTACGTACGACGGTCTCGGGCCAGGTCAGCCTACCGCCGGGCTGCGGGCGGCGCGCCCGGCGCCGAGCGTCGGGCGGGGCGGGCGCGGTGTGAACGGCGCGGCGCCCCGGGGGTGGCGGGCAGGCGCAGGGGCGGAACGCGCCCGCAAGGGCGCCGTCCCGTGTGCCCACCCGTCCCGCCCCAGCGGGACGAATGCCCACACGGAGGTACGACCACGGCACCGCCCCACCAGGCGCGGGCCCCACACGCGGCCTACGAACACGGCACCGCCCACCAAGCGCGGGTCCCACCCAGAGGTCCAGCAGCCCACCGCCCCACCCCACGCGCGCCACACGAAGAGGCACGACCACAGGCACCGCCCCACCAAGCACAGGCCCACACGAAGAAGGCACGACCACGGGCACCGCCCCACCCAAGCGCGGGCGCCACACAGAGGTCCAGCAACGCACCGCCCCACCCCACGCGCGCCACGCGCGACTGCGGTGCCGGTCCGCCTGGTGCGGGTGCGGACGGCGGAGGCCCGCCTCGATGGGCGGGCCTCCGGGCGGGTTCCGTTGGTGGGTCAGGCGCGGACCAGGGCGAGGACCTCGTCGCGGAGGGTCTGCATGCCCTCGGTGTCGCGGGCCTCGATGTTCAGGCGGAGGAGGGGCTCCGTGTTGGAGGCGCGGAGGTTGAACCACCAGTCGGCCGACGTGATCGTCAGGCCGTCCAGCTCGTCCAGGGTGACGCCCTCGCGGCCGGCGAAGGCGGCCTTCACCGCCGCCAGGCGGGCGGTCTGGTCGGCGACGGTCGAGTTGATCTCGCCGGAGGAGACGTAGCGGTCGTAGGCCGCCACCAGGCCGGACAGGGGGCCGTCCTGGCCGCCGAGCGCCGCGAGGACGTGGAGCGCGGCGAGCATGCCCGTGTCCGCGTTCCAGAAGTCCTTGAAGTAGTAGTGGGCGGAGTGCTCGCCGCCGAAGATCGCGCCGGTCTTCGCCATCTCCTCCTTGATGAAGGAGTGGCCGACGCGCGTACGGACCGGCGTGCCGCCGTTCTCGCGCACGACCTCCGGGACGGACCACGACGTGATCAGGTTGTGGATGACCGTACCGCCGGGGTTCTTCGCCAGCTCGCGCGCCGCGACCAGCGCGGTGATCGCGGACGGCGAGACCGGCTCGCCCCGCTCGTCCACGACGAAGCAGCGGTCCGCGTCGCCGTCGAAGGCCAGACCGAGGTCGGCGCCCTCGGCACGCACACGGGCCTGGAGGTCGACGATGTTCTTCGGGTCGAGCGGGTTGGCCTCGTGGTTCGGGAAGGTGCCGTCCAGTTCGAAGTACATCGGCACCACGGTCAGCGGCAGCCCGTCGAGCACGGTCGGGACGGTGTGGCCGCCCATGCCGTTGCCCGCGTCCACCACGACCTTCAGCGGGCGGATGGCCGCGAGGTCGACCAGCGAGAGGAGGTGGGCCGCGTAGTCCTCCAGCGTCTCGCGCTCCGTGACCGCGCCCGGCTTCGCCGCCGGCTCCGGTGCGCCCTCCTCCGACCAGCGCTCGACCAGCTCGCGGATGTCCGACAGGCCGGTGTCCTGGCCGACGGGGGCGGCGCCCGCGCGGCACATCTTGATGCCGTTGTACTGGGCCGGGTTGTGCGAGGCCGTGAACATCGCGCCGGGGAGGTTCAGCCTGCCCGACGCGAAGTACAGCTGGTCGGTCGAGCACAGGCCGATCATCGTGACGTCGGCGCCGAGGCGGGCGGCGCCGCGCGCGAAGGCGGCGGCGAGGCCGGGCGAGGAGGGGCGCATGTCGTGGCCGATGACGATCGCGTCGGCGTCCACGACGCGGACGAACGCGGCGCCGAACAGCTCGGCCAGGGTCTCGTCCCACTGATCCGGCACCACCCCGCGGACGTCGTACGCCTTCACGATCTGCGACAGATCAGCAGCCACGGATCAACCCTCCTGAAAGTCTCGGCAACACCACTCCCGACGCACGGATGAGGCGCGCGCACGGACCGCCCAAACTACCCGGGAGGGGACCTTGATCAGTCCTCGGGCTCTCCGGTCGCCCTCGGGTACGTCGAGATCCGGACTCGGTCACGCCCCGCTCCCGCCCCGCTCCCGCCCCGCTGTCGCCCAGCTGTCCGGAGCGCGGAGCGCGGAGCGCCGTCGGTGTCCGGAACGCGGAGCGCGTAGGTGTCCGGAGCGCGGAGCGCCACAGTGGTCCGGAGACCGGAGCGCGCCGGCTGTCCGGCGAGCGGCGTGCCCTAGTTGTCCGGGGAGCGCAGCACCCTCAGGTGGCCCCTGCGGCCTACCTCCATCGGGTCGCCGCCGCGGCCCGTGCCGCCGGGCTTGCCGGGGCCGCCCGCGGCCTCCGCCGCGCGTTCCTGGGGGCGGGCCGCCTCCCGTACCGCGTTGGCGAGGGCTTCGAGGTCGTCACCGCTGGGGCGGGTCGGGGTGGTGCCGTCGGAGAGCCGCACGACCTCCCAGCCGCGCGGGGCGGTGAGGCGCTCGCTGTGCTCGGCGCACAGGTCGTAGCAGTGGGGCTCGGCGTAGGTGGCGAGCGGGCCGAGGACCGCGGTCGAGTCGGCATAGACGTACGTCAGTGTCGCGACGGCAGGGCGGCCGCACGCGGTGCGCGAACAGCGACGTACAGGGCTCACGACGTTGGACGGTACCGCACTCTTGAGCGGGCCGCGACGACTCTCCCCCAGGTCACTCCACCGTGTCGCGGTGTGACGTCCGCCACGGACCGTCTCCGATCGGCCGTTCTGACCTGCGCGAGCGGCGCGTAAGGGGGACGCGGGCGGTACGCGATCCGGACAGTGCCGGGTGGAAAACCGGTCAATCACCGCCAGATGGCCGATCCCGCGAGTCCCGGAAATCGCGCGCCGCCGGGGCCGGAACGGTCGGGTTGCGACAGCGCCGACGGCCGGACGCCACCGTCATGGCCGTCTTTGACCGGTCCGGGAACACCGGGGAGAGTTACGCTGCGTCAGTGACGGACAGCACCCACAGCATGGAAAGCCCGGCGCCGCGCGTGCGTCGCCGCGACCGGCACGGCCGTGGCATGCGGGGACCGGTCGCCCCACCGCAGGTCCCGCTGTCCGCGAGCCGGGCGGACACCTTCCGCGATCTGGTCCTCGACTCGGTGGAGCGGCTCGAGCGGCGCTGGCCGCAGCTCGCGGACGTCGAGTTCATGGTGATGGAGGTCCCTCCCACCCTCTCGAGCGAGTCGGTGGTGCCGCTCGGCGGCTCGACCCCGGCGGAGAAGAACGAGCCGGCCCGCGTCGTCGTCTACCGGCGGCCGGTCGAGATCCGCTCCAAGAGCCGCGACGAGCGCGCGCTCCTCGTCCACGAGGTCGTCGTGGAGCAGGTCGCCGACCTGCTCGGCCTCTCCCCCGAGTCCGTCGACCCGCGGTACGGGGAGAGCTGACGCCTTCCCGCACGGGGTTCCCCCGCAGAGGGTTCCCCGCAGAGGGTTCCCCGCAGGGGGTTCCCCGCAGGGGGTTCCCCGGCAGGGGGTTCCCCCGCCCGCGCCTCAGTCGTCCAAGACCTTCAGGTCCTGCCTCGCCTTCGGCACCTTCACCGTGCTGCGGTCGTCCGTGAGGGTCTGGACGGTGAACATCGGGATGCCGTCCTCCGGCAGTTCCAGCAGGCGCGAGGCGTGCACCGGGCCGCCCGAGACGCGTTCGACGGTCAGCGCGTAGGAGCCCTTGAGGCCGTCGGGGACGGGCGCGGGCAGCGAGGTGGTGGTGCCCGCCTTCACGGTGACCGTCTTCGTGACGGGCGTACCGCCCTGTGTTCCGGCCGAGGCGGTGATCCGCACCTGCGCGGTGGCGCCCGGCGCGGTGAGGGCGAGGGTGGAGCCCTTGGCCCGGTTGTCGGCGACGGTGGCGCGGCCGTCGACCGCGACGGCGGCCGGGATGAACGCGACCTCCTGCTTCTCGCCCTTGCCGCGGACCACGCGGAGCGCGGCGACGACCGGTGTGGCCTTCTTCGGGTCGGACGGGGTGAGGAGCAGCGAGCCGGGCTCGCCGCGGGTGAGGTCGGCCAGGTCGGCCGCGGCGGTCATGCCGGACTTCACGTGCAGCGAGGACGCGCTGGCGGGGACGATCGTGCCGGTCGGGGTGACCAGCTGGACCTTGAGGTCGGCGTCGTCGTCGCCCGGCGCGTACGCCACGAGGCGGACGGAGGTGGCGTCGGCGGGGATGCCGGGCAGCACGGTGGTGGCGGCCGGGTCGGCGGAGGCCGGGAGCCAGTCGCTGCCCGCCGCGTCGTCGGCGGCGCCGACGACGGCGCCGACGCGTCCGCCGCGGGTGGTCACGTGGACGGTGACGTCCTGCTGGGCGGATGCGGTGGTGAGCGGGGAGAGCAGCACCCGGAGGGTGGAGTGGGCGGGGACGTCGATGCCCTTGGTGTCCTGCAGCGCAAGGGCGCCCTCGGGGCCGTACAGCTCGATGTCGGCGGTGACCAGGGTGTCGTCCGGGTTGGTGAGGTGGACGTAGTCCTGGCGCTGCTTGGCGGTGGAGGCGGCCGGGAACCAGAAGTCGGTGTCCGGGGCGGTGCAGGTGACGCCGAGCAGGCCGCGCGCGCCCCCGGCCGGGACGACGGTGGTCTGCTGGACGGTCCAGCCGGGTGCGAGCGTGCCGTTCGCGGTGCCGGTCAGGGCGGGCGCCTCGGCGCCCTTCGCCTCGGCGCCGACGGGGGTGCCGGGCTTGGTGACGGTCGTGGGCGCCTTGGGTGCCTTGGCCTTCTTCGGCGGGGCCTCGCCGGGCACCGGTGCCTCGGGCGCGGGCCTGAGCTCGGCCTTGGCGGACTGCGCCGCCTCCGACTGCGAGCGCTCGCCCGTGGCTCCCTTGGCGGCGGGGGTGTACGAGGTGTACGTGGTCTCCGCGACCTCGGAGCCGCTGGGCGTGGGGCAGAGCAGGCTGGTGCGCTCGACGGGCAGCGACGCGGGGGCCTCCGCGGCCGCGGGCCTCGTGCCGTCGGGCGTGGTCAGGGCGGCGACGCCGGTCACCGCGGCCAGGGTGGCGGCGACGGCGATCAGGGAGAGGGTGGTGCGCTTCACTGGTTGCTGCTCCCGTCGGGACGCTGCTGGTGCTGCCGGTCCTGCTGGTCCTGCTGCTGGTCCTGCTGCTGCCCGTAGCCGTAGGGGTCGTACGTCGTCGTCCCGTACTGGTCGTAGGCCTCGTACGTCTCGTAGGCCTGCTGTGGTTCGTACGACTGCGCCTGCTGTGATTCGTACGCCTGCGCCTGCTGCTGCTCGTAGCCGTGGTGCTGGGCGGCGTACGGGTCGTACTGCTGCTGGGCGTCGTACGACTGCTGCTGCGCGTACGGGTCGTACGCGTACTGCTCCTGGTAGTAGCCCTGCTGGGCCCAGTCCTGCTGGGCCTCGACACCGGGCTGCCCGGCGGCGGGTACGGCAGCGGCCTCGGGTGCGGACGCCGGCTCGGGCGCTGGCCCGGGTACGGGCTCCTGGGCGTAGCCGGGGTCGGTCGCCGGCGCCGGGGGCGGCTCGGTCGGGGCGGCCGCGGCGGCCTCCGCCTCGGC
>NZ_SDOY01000181.1:0-74771 GCF_004117935.1 Streptomyces roseicoloratus
GATGGCACCGGCCCGGGCCGCGCGCGGGTCGGCGGCGGGCGGGACGGCGGGCAGGGGCACGACGGGCGCGCTGGGCACGGCGGACAGCTTGGGCGGGCCTCCGCGCCCGGGGCCGTACGGCGTACCGCCGTACGGGCCGTAACCGGTGGCGCGGCCGGCCGCGCCGGGCCCGTCGCCATCGGGCCCCTCGCCATCGGGCCCCTCGCCATCGGGCCCGTCCACGTCGAGGGCATCCGTGTCGGTGACGTGCGTGTCGGTGGCGTCCGTGTGGAGGCCGTCGTCATCGTGGCCGTCGCCGTAGTGGCCGTAGGCGTCGGAGCCGTATCCGTCGGCGTCGGAGCCGTCGGCGTCGGCATCACCCTCGCCGTACCCGTACCCGTACCCGTACTCCGCCGAGCCGTACGCGCCCGACCCGCGCCCGTCGCGCTCACCGCCGCGCGCGTGGGTGCCGTCCAGGTAGGCCTCGTCGTCGGCCGTCTCGTCCAGGTAGGTCTCGTCCGGATACGGCTCTTCCTCGCGGGCGCGCGGCAGGAGGGCACCGCGGGAGTGACCGCCCGTCAGAGGGAGCCCGCTGCCCTGGTGGTCGTCACGGCGGGAAGCGTACGGCTCCGACTGTCCGGCCTCGCCGTAGGCACCGTCTTCGCCGAACTCGCCGAACTCCCCGTCCTCGTCCGCGTCCTCGTCGTACGTCTCCGCCTCGTGGACGTCGTCCGGCGTCCCGTACCGCTCCGGCTGCCTCGGCACCTCGGCGTACGGGAACCCGTCGGCCTCCGGGACCGGTGCGTAGCCGCAGAGGGCCTCCTCCGCGGCGCCCGCGGCGAGGCCGGTGAGGACGACGCGGCCGTCGTCGCAGACGAGGACGGTGCGTGCGGTGACGTTGCGGTGGGTCCAGCCGTGGGCGTGGAGGGCGCGCAGGGCGGTGAGCAGGTCGGCGCCGATCTCGGCGGCCCGGTAGGGGGTGAGCGGGCCGTCGAGCAGGAGCTCGGACAGTGGCGTGGCGGCCACGAACTCACTGACTATCCACAGCGATCCGGCCTCCGCGAACACGTCGAAGACCTGGTCGAGGCGCGGGTGGTCGGGGATGCGGGCGGCGGCCTGGGCCGCCTCCACGGCGCGGCGGACCGTCGGGTCGGCCGGCCGGCGGGTGGCGCGGCCCTGGTCCGCGGGGGGCCGGCCGTCGAGGAGTTCGGCGTCGACGACCTCGGGCAGCGGCACCTGCCGGATGCGCACTTCCTGGCCGCTGTAGGTGTCGAACGCGCGCGTCTCGACGAGTTCGTACGCGTCCGGCGGCGGCAGGGGCAGGCGGTAGCGGTCCGCGAGCACCCTTCCGGCGTAGTCGTCCACGACGCCTCCCCACGCGCCTGCCGTCCCCCGTGCCCCGCCCTCACGGTGTCGGGCGGGGCTTCTCACGATACGTCCCGCCCGTCAGTCCTTGGGGCTGAACGTGGCGAACGCGGTGTCCCGCAGCGTCTTGCACTCCGTCGCGTCCCACGCGTCGGCACGGCAGCTGATCATGATCGAGTAGCCGTGCGTGGCGTCGACCTTGAAGCCGCGGTTGAGTATCCGGATCCGCTGGCCGCCCTGATTGCGCTCGAACTCCCAGTCCGCGACGGTCGGGTAGCCCTTGTACGAGACCGGGCTGATGCCGATGTGCTTGTAGCCGTTGCTGGAGGCGGCGACGCCGGCCATGGCGGCGCTCCAGGCGGCGGCCGCGTCGTCCTTCGGGCTGTCGTTGTAGTCGACCTGGACGCGCGGGAACGCGCCCTTGGACGCGTTGAAGATGCCCCCGGAGTTCGCGCCCGCTATGGCGGTCATCCGGAAGGAGGCCGGCATCGCCATCGAGAAGTGGAACCGGCCGTTGGTCACCATCACGTAGCCCGGGGGCAGCTTGGCCCCGTCGCCGCCGTTGCCGTTGCCGTCGGCGCCGTCCTGGTCGCCGCCGGGCGTTCCGGACGGCGTGGTGCCGGTCCGGCCGCCGTTGTCCGCGGGCTTGCCGCCGCTGCCCTGCTGGTCGGGGTCGCTCGGCGACTGGTCGGTGCCCTGGCCGTCGGCGCCGCCAGACGCGCTGCCGGCGGAGGCGGTGGTGCCGGCGGTGTTCCCGCCCTTGCCCTGGTCGGAGCCTTCCTGACCGCCGCCGAGGGCCACGTACAGGATGGTGCCGAGCAGCGCGACGAGCACGACCGCGGCGATGATGATCAGGGTGCGGCGCGGCACGACGTCGGTGAGCGACGCCTTGGGCGCGGCGGGCCGGTCGGGCGTGCCCGCTCCGGCGGCCGGGCGCCGGGGCTCGGGCCGGGCCGCGGTGGCGTTGCGCACGGACTTCAGGGCGCCGCGCATCCGCTCGGCGGCCGCGTCGGCGGGCTTCGCGGGCCTTGCCGGGGCGGCGGGACCGACCGGCGGGCGCTCGGGCGGCGGGGGCAGCGGCACGACCCGGGTCGCCTCGGGCGAGGGCTCCGGCCGCTTCTCGGGCGCGTCGAGCACGGCGCGCAGCAGGGCGCGGGCGCCCGCGTCGTCGAGTCGCTGGGCGGGGTCCTTGGCGAGCAGGCCGTAGATGACCTTCTCCAGCTCGGGGCCCGCGTTCTTCGGCGGGTCCACGGGCTCGGTCATCACCGCGGTGAGCGTGGCGATCGCGGAGCCCTTGTCGTAGGGCGGGCTGCCCTCGACGGCGGCGTAGAGCAGTCCGCCGAGCGACCACAGGTCGGCGGCGGGGCCGGGCTTGTGGCCGCGGGCCCGCTCGGGCGAGATGTACGAGGGCGCGCCGACGAGCATGCCCGTGGAGGTGATCGAGGGGTCGCCCTCGACCTGGGCGATGCCGAAGTCGGTGAGGACGGCCCGCCCGTCCTCGGCGATCAGTACGTTGGACGGCTTCACGTCGCGGTGCAGGATGCCCTCGCGGTGGGCGGAGCGCAGCACGTCGAGGATGGCGAGGCCGACCTCGGCGGCGCGCCGCGGGGTGAGCGTGCCGTCCTCGCGCACGGCGTCGGCGAGGGACTTGCCCTCGATGAGCTCCATGACGATCCACGGCCGGTCGTCCTCCTGGACGACGTCGTAGACGGTCACGGCGCCGTTGTTGCGGATCCGGGCGATGGCCTTGGCCTCGCGCAGGGTCCGGGTGACGAGGCGTCGCTTCTCGTCCTCGTCGATGCTGTTGGGGAAGCGGAGCTCCTTGACGGCGACGGTCCGGCCGAGCGTCTCGTCGACGGCGCGCCAGACGGTGCCCATGCCGCCGCGGCCGAGGACGACGCCGAGCCGGTAGCGCCCGGCGAGCAGCCGTCCTTCGGCGGACGTGGTGTCGGTACGGCCGGCGCGGGCGCCGGTTCCGGTGGCGTCGGCGCCGAATCCGGCCGCCGGGGCCGCCCCGTCGGTGGACCTGCTGCTCTTCGCCGGCTCGGCGGGCGCCTTGGCGGCCGCGGCGGCGCTGCCCGCGCCTCCGCCGGTGGATGCGCCGGTGGATGCGCCGGTGGATGCACTGCTCTTGGCCAGGCCCACCGGGGCCTTGGCGGGCTTCGCCGCGTCCGCGCCGGTGCCCGCCGACCCGCCGCTCTTGGCCAGGCCCACCGGGGTCCTGGCCGATGCGGGGCCGGCGGTGACCGCGTCGGCGGTCCCGTCGCCCGCGTCCTCTGTGCCGCCGGCCGGATCGGCCGACGTGCCGGCCGCCGTGGCCGCCGCCGTGGCCGCCGCCATGGCCGTGGCCGTGGCCTTCGGGTCCGGTGCGGCCGGCCGGCTGCCCATGACGCTGGTGGGCGTGTCCGTGGGCCGGGCGTCCTCCGGTTCCGCGGCCGACCGTCCGTCAGCGGCCGCGGCCGCCTTGGCGTCCCCGGTCGCCTTCGTGTCCTTCGACGCCGTCGCGTCCTGGTCCCGCTCCGCCTTGCGCGCGGCCGGAACCGCACCCCGGTCGCCGTCGATGGCTGCGCCCGCGGCGGAGTCCCGCCGGGGGTCCTGCCCCGAGTCCCGCGACTGCTCCGCCTCCGACATGCGTCCCCTCTGCGATCCCTGTTTCTCGCCCGCGTCCGGCGCTCCCGCTCGTCGCGGCAACCCGCCCTGGAAGAGAGCTCATTGTCCCTCACTCCGGGACCGCTGACTCCCCCGGGTCCGCACTCCGAGAACGTCGGACATCCCCCAGAGGTGCCCTGATCGGGTCAGATCGGCACGATGTCAGGCGCGCCGAGCCGCGCCGCGTCGGCCGTCAGGTCGTCGGGCTGGCGCTGCGATTCGCGTTCCGCCTCGACCCGCTTCTCGTAGTGCTCGACCTCCTTGTCGATCTGCCGGGCGTCCCAGCCGAGGACCGGTGCCATGAGTTCGGCGCACTCACGGGCGCTCAGGGTGCCCCGGTCGAAGGTCTCGATGGAGATCCTGGTGCGCCGGGTCAGGACGTCGTCGAGGTGGCGGGCGCCCTCGTGCGAGGCGGCGTAGACGATCTCGGCCTTCAGGTAGTCCTCGGCGGCGGGCAGGGGTCTGCCGAGCGCCGGGTCGGCGGCGACGAGGTCGAGGACCTCCTCCGTCAGGGAGCCGTAACGGTTGAGCAGATGCTCGACGCGGGCCACGTGGAGTCCGGTGCGCGCGGCGATCCCGGCGCGCGCGTTCCACAGCGCCCGGTAGCCCTCGGCGCCGAGCAGCGGGGTGTCCTCGGTGACGCAGGCGGCGACGCGCTTGTCGAGGGCGTGGACCGCCTCGTCCACGGCGTCCTTGGCCATGACGCGGTAGGTCGTGTACTTGCCGCCGGCGACGACGACCAGGCCGGGCACCGGGTGGGCGACGGTGTGTTCGCGGGAGAGCTTGCTGGTGGCGTCGGACTCGCCCGCCAGCAGGGGCCGCAGGCCCGCGTAGACGCCCTCGACGTCGTCGCGGGTGAGCGGGGTGGAGAGCACGCTGTTGACGCGGTCGAGCAGGTAGTCGATGTCGGCGCTGGAGGCGGCCGGGTGGGCCTTGTCGAGGTCCCAGTCGGTGTCGGTGGTCCCGATGATCCAGTGGCGGCCCCAGGGGATGACGAACAGCACGGACTTCTCGGTGCGCAGGATGAGTCCGGTGGTGGAGTGGATGCGGTCCTTGGGCACGACGAGGTGGATGCCCTTGGAGGCGCGGACGTGGAACTGCCCGCGCTCGCCGATGAGCGCCTGGGTGTCGTCGGTCCACACGCCGGTGGCGTTGACGATCTGACGGGCCCTGATCTCGTACTCGCCGCCGGTCTCGACGTCCCGGACGCGGGCGCCGACCACGCGCTCGCCCTCGCGCAGGAAGCCGACGACCCGGGCACGGCCGGCGACCCGGGCGCCGTAGCTCGCGGCGGTGCGGACGAGGGTGGTGACGAAGCGTGCGTCGTCCATCTGGGCGTCGTAGTACTGCAGGGCGCCGACGAGGGCGTCCTTGCGCAGGCAGGGGGCGACGCGCAGGGCGCGGCCGCGGCTGAGGTGGCGGTGGACGGGCAGTCCGCGGCCGTGGCCGGAGGAGACGGACATCGCGTCGTACAGCGCGACGCCGGAGCCCGCGTACAGCCGCTCCCAGCCCTTGTGCTGCAGGGGGTAGAGGAACGGGACGGGTTTGACGAGGTGGGGTGCGAGCCGTTCGAGGAGCAGGCCGCGCTCCTTCAGGGCCTCGCGGACGAGGGCGAAGTCGAGCATCTCCAGATAGCGCAGGCCGCCGTGGATCAGCTTGCTCGACCGGCTGGACGTGCCGGAGGCCCAGTCGCGGGCCTCGACGAGTCCGGTGGAGAGGCCTCTGGTGACGGCGTCCAGTGCGGTGCCCGCGCCGACGACTCCGGCGCCCACGACGAGGACGTCCAGTTCGTGCTCGGCCATCGCCGTCAGCGCCTCGGCGCGCTCGGCGGGTCCCAGTGTCGCTGTCCTCACGGTTCTGCCTCCCGTCGTCCCCCGGATGTCCCGCACACGCGAGCCGGGCCCGTGTGGTCCGGCTCACAGTCCCGATTCTGTCCCGCCGCCCCGACTTCAGCCACCGCCCCTCCCCCACCCTGTGGATAACACTCCGCGACCTTCGGCCTCACAATGCCGCAGAACGGTCATATTTACTCTTAGTCTGACATTGCGTCGGCCTCTCCCGGTCCACAGGGCTTGCGCGTCGCGTCCCCTCCGGCTACTGGGAAGGACGGCCCACCCTCCATGCCCGCTGATCTCGCCGTCATCGGCCTCGGCCACCACGGACTCCCCCTCGCCCAAGCAGCCACAGCGGCCGGCGTCGCCACCGTCGGCTACGACACCGATCCCCGCGCCGTCGCCGAACTCGCCGCCGGTCGCCCCCCCGTCGACGGCTCCCTCACCGCCGCCGAGATCCGCCGGATGCTCGCGTCCGGTTTCCGGCCCGCGACCGACCCGGCCGAACTCGGGCGCGTCCGCACCGTCGTCGTCTGCGCGCCCACCCCGCCGGGGCCCGACGGCACCCTCGACCTCACCGCCGTCACCGACGCCGCCCGCGCCCTCGCCGCCCGGCTGCGCCCCCACACCACCGTCCTCCTGGAGTCCCCGGTGCCGCCGGGCACCACCGAGGGCCCGCTGCGCGAACTCCTCGAGACGGGTTCAGGACTGCGCGCCGGACGCGACTTCCACCTCGCGTACTCGCCCGGCCGCCTCGACCCCGGCAGCCGCGTCCACGGCGGGGCGCGCGGGCTCGCCGCCGCGCCGAAGGTGATCGGCGGCCTCACGCCCGCCTGCACCGAGTCCGCCGCCGCCTTCTACGGGCGGCTCACCGACAAGGTGGTCCGCGCCCGCGGGCCGCGCGAGGCCGAGACGGTCAAGCTCCTGGAGACCAACTTCCGGCACGTCAACATCGCCCTGGTCAACGAGATGGCGGTGCTCTGCCACGAACTCGGCGTCGACCTCTGGGACGTCATCCGCTGCGCCGAGACCAAGCCCTTCGGCTTCCAGGCCTTCCGGCCGGGGCCCGGCGTCGGCGGCCACGGCGTGCCCGTCGAACGGCTGCCCGGGCACGGCCCGCTGCGGCTGGTCGAACTCGCCGGCCAGGTCAACGAGCGGATGCCCCCTTACGTGGTGCAGCGCAGCGCCACCCTCCTCAACGAGCACGGCAAGTCCGCGCGCGGCGCACGGGTCCTGCTGCTCGGCATCACGTACAAGCCGGACCTCGCCGACCGGCAGGGCTCACCCGCCGACGAGATCGCCCGCCGCCTGATGGACCTGGGCGCGGCCGTCAGCTACCACGACCCGTACGTCACCGACTGGCGCGTGCGCGACCTGCCCGTCCCGCGCGCCGACTCCCTCTACGAGGCCGCCGCCCACGCCGACCTGACGATCCTGCTCCAGCACCACCGCACGTACGACCTCCAGGGCCTGTCGGTGAAGGCCCAGCTCCTCCTCGACACCCGGGGAGCGACCCCGACGGGAGCGGCGCACCGGTTGTGACGAGGGGCGCGCGCCCGCGCCCGCACCTCGGGAAACCGTGGGGGGCCAGGCCCCGTCCGGTACCGCACGAAACAGGCGGAGCCCACCGCACAGGCCATGCGACCGGCTCCTGGACGGTGCACGGAGTGTCCGCCCCTCTTGTGTGTGTGGGGCGGCCGCTCACCACCCGAGAAGCACATGCGAGAGGGCCCCGCACCACCCGGTGCGGGGCCCTCTCGCGTGCGTACGGCCGCGGGTCAGCGCTTGTGCTCGGACTCGGCGACCGTGACCTCGACGCGCTGGAACTCCTTGAGCTCGCTATAGCCCGTGGTGGCCATCGCGCGGCGCAGGGCGCCGAAGAAGTTCATCGAGCCGTCGGGCGTGTGGGACGGGCCCGCGAGGATCTCCTCGGTGGTGCCGACCATGCCGAGGTCGACCAGCTTGCCGCGCGGCACGTCCTCGTGGACGGCCTCCATGCCCCAGTGGTGGCCCTTGCCGGGCGCGTCCGTGGCGCGGGCCAGCGGGGAGCCCATCATGACCGCGTCCGCGCCGCAGGCGATGGCCTTCGGCAGGTCGCCGGACCAGCCCACGCCGCCGTCGGCGATCACGTGCACGTAGCGGCCGCCGGACTCGTCCATGTAGTCGCGGCGGGCCGCGGCCACGTCGGCGACGGCGGTGGCCATCGGGACCTGGATGCCGAGCACGTTGCGCGTGGTGTGCGCGGCGCCGCCGCCGAAGCCGACCAGGACGCCCGCGGCGCCGGTGCGCATCAGGTGCAGGGCCGCGGTGTAGGTGGCGCAGCCGCCGACGATGACGGGGACGTCGAGCTCGTAGATGAACTGCTTGAGGTTCAGCGGCTCGGCGGCGCCGGAGACGTGCTCGGCGGAGACGGTGGTGCCGCGGATCACGAAGATGTCCACGCCGGCGTCGACGACGGCCTTGGAGAACTGCGCGGTGCGCTGCGGGGAGAGCGCGGCGGCGGTGACCACACCCGAGTCGCGCACCTCCTTGATGCGCTGACCGATCAGCTCTTCCTTGATCGGAGCGGCGTAGATCTCCTGCAGACGGCGGGTCGCGGTGGCCTCGTCCAGCTCGGCGATCTCGTCGAGCAGCGGCTGCGGGTCCTCGTAGCGGGTCCACAGGCCCTCGAGGTTCAGCACGCCGAGGCCGCCGAGCTCGCCGATGCGGATGGCGGTCTGCGGCGAGACGACGGAGTCCATGGGGGCGGCCAGGAACGGCAGCTCGAAGCGGTAGGCGTCGATCTGCCAGGCGATCGAGACCTCCTTCGGGTCCCGGGTGCGCCGGCTCGGTACGACGGCGATGTCGTCGAACGCGTACGCCCTGCGGCCGCGCTTGCCGCGCCCGATCTCGATCTCAGTCACGTTGTGTGGCCTTTCCCTCTGTGTCTGCGCCTACCAGTATCCCCGACACACGCCGCGGGGGCGGCTCCGGCCACATGCCGGAACCGCCCCCGTGGGTCGCGCTGTGTGACCGGAAGCTACTTCCGGCTGTAGTTCGGCGCCTCGACCGTCATCTGGATGTCGTGCGGGTGGCTCTCCTTGAGGCCCGCCGCGGTGATCCGGACGAAGCGGCCCTTGGACTCCATCTCCGCGATGCTGGCCGCGCCCACGTAGCCCATGGTCTGGCGCAGGCCGCCGACGAGCTGGTGCAGCACGTTGGCGAGCGGGCCGCGGTAGGGCACCTGGCCCTCGATGCCCTCGGGGACGAGCTTGTCGTCGGACGACACCTCGGCCTGGAAGTAGCGGTCCTTGGAGTACGACCGGCCCTGGCCGCGGGACTGCATGGCGCCGAGCGAGCCCATGCCGCGGTACGACTTGAACTGCTTGCCGTTGATGAAGAGCAGTTCGCCGGGCGACTCCTCACAGCCCGCGAGGAGGCTGCCGAGCATCACGGTGTCGGCACCGGCGGCCAGCGCCTTGCCGATGTCGCCGGAGTACTGCAGGCCGCCGTCGCCGATCAGCGGGATGCCCGCCGAGCGGGCCGCGAGGGAGGCCTCGTAGATGGCGGTGATCTGCGGGACGCCGATGCCGGCGACCACGCGGGTGGTGCAGATGGAGCCGGGGCCCACGCCGACCTTGATGCCGTCGACACCGGCGTCGATCATCGCCTGGGCGCCGTCACGGGTGGCGACGTTGCCGCCGATCACGTCGACGTCCACGCTCGACTTGATCTTCGCCATCCAGCTCAGGGCGTTGCTGTTGTGGCCGTGCGAGGTGTCGACGACGAGGAAGTCCACACCGGCCGCGGCGAGCGCCTGGGCGCGCTCCAGGGACTCGGGGCTGGCGCCCACGGCGGCGCCGACGAGCAGCCGGCCCTCGGAGTCCTTCGCCGCGTTCGGGTACTGCTCCGCCTTGACGAAGTCCTTGACGGTGATGAGGCCCTTGAGCACGCCCGCGTCGTCGACCAGCGGCAGCTTCTCGATCTTGTGGCGGCGCAGCAGCTCCATGGCGTCGACGCCGGAGATGCCGACCTTGCCGGTGACCAGCGGCATCGGCGTCATGACCTCGCGGACCTGACGGCTGCGGTCGCTCTCGAAGGCCATGTCGCGGTTGGTCACGATGCCCAGGAGCTTGCCGTCCGGGCTGGTGACCGGGACACCGCTGATGCGGAACTTGGCGCAGAGCGCGTCCGCCTCGGCGAGCGTCGCCTCCGGGTGCACGGTGATGGGGTCGGTGACCATGCCGGACTCGGAACGCTTGACGAGGTCGACCTGGTTGACCTGGTCCTCGATCGAGAGGTTCCGGTGCAGCACGCCGACGCCGCCCAGCCGGGCCATCGCGATCGCCATGCGGGACTCGGTCACCTTGTCCATCGCCGCGGACAGCAGCGGGATGTTGACCCGGACGTTGCGGGAGATGCGGGACGAGGTGTCGACCGCGTTGGGGAGCACCTCGGATGCACCCGGCAGCAACAGCACATCGTCGTAGGTCAGCCCGAGTGTCGCGAATTTCTCGGGCACTCCGTCGACGTTGGTCATGACACCTTCCCCAATGGCCTTGATCGGTGCGGATGTCCATGCTAACGGCCCGCGGCGGTGTCTCATTCCACGAGCAAGATCAGCCGGCAGCTTTGGAGGTTCCTACGTGTACGTGAGGGACACCCGCGGCCGCCGGCCCTTACTGCTCGGCCAGCGCCCGCAGTCGGCTCAGTGCCCGGTGCTGGGCGACCCGTACCGCCCCCGGGGACATGCCGAGCATCTGCCCGGTCTCCTCGGCGGTCAGGCCGACGGCCACCCGCAGGACCAGGAGCTCGCGCTGGTTCTCCGGGAGGTTGGCGAGCAGCCTCTTGGCCCATTCGGCGTCGTCGCTGAGCAGCGCGCGCTCCTCGGGGCCGAGCGAGTCGTCGGGCCGCTCGGGCATCTCGTCGGAGGGCACGGCCGTCGATCCGGGGTGCCGCATGGCGGCCCGCTGGAGGTCGGCGACCTTGTGTCCGGCGATGGCGAAGACGAAGGCCTCGAAGGGCCTGCCGGTGTCCTTGTAGCGCGGCAGCGCCATGAGCACGGCGACGCAGACCTCCTGGGCGAGGTCCTCCACGAAGTGGCGGGCGTCACCGGGCAGCCGGTTCAGCCGCGTACGGCAGTAGCGCAGGGCGAGCGGATGCACGCGCGCGAGGAGGTCGTGCGTGGCCTGCTCGTCCCCCTCGACGGCACGGTGAACGAGTGCTCCGATCTCCCCCTGCCCGGCGGGCACGGGTGACCCCACGGTCTCGTCGTCGCGCATCGCTCCATGGTGCCTCGGCGCCCGCTCGTTCGCGGCACCGCGCCCGTAGTTGTGCACCGAAGCGTTATGAGCAGGTGCGCCGGGACTCATCTCCTGCGCCCTCCCCTTCCGCTCGATCTCCGCCGGCTGGTCCGACTCGTCCGTCTCGTCCCCGAGGAACTCCACGCCTTCAAGGATGCGGCATTCCGCGGGGAAGTGACACAAGCCCACCCCGTCCGCCCCGCGGCGGACGGGGACGCGGCCGGCGGCCGCGGGTCAGCGCACCAGGCCCCAGCGGAATCCGAGCGCGACGGCGTGCGCCCGGTCCGAGGCGCCCAGCTTCTTGAAGAGGCGCCGGGCGTGGGTCTTGACGGTGTCCTCGGAGAGGAAGAGCTCGCGCCCGATCTCCGCGTTGGACCGGCCGTGGCTCATGCCCTCGAGGACCTGGATCTCACGGGCGGTGAGGGTCGGCGCGGCGCCCATCTCGGCCGAGCGCAGCCGGCGCGGGGCGAGCCGCCAGGTCGGGTCGGCGAGCGCCTGGGTGACGGTGGCCCGCAGCTCGGCGCGGGAGGCGTCCTTGTGCAGGTAGCCCCGGGCGCCGGCGGCGACGGCGAGCGCCACGCCGTCCAGGTCCTCGGCGACGGTGAGCATGATGATGCGGGCGCCGGGGTCGGCGGACAGCAGCCGCCGGACGGTCTCCACGCCGCCCAGACCGGGCATGCGTACGTCCATCAGGATCAGGTCCGAGCGGTCCGCACCCCAGCGGCGGAGGACTTCCTCCCCGTTGGCCGCGGTGGTCACGCGCTCGACGCCGGGCACGGTCGCGACCGCGCGGCGCAGGGCCTCTCGGGCAAGCGGGGAGTCGTCGCAGACGAGGACGGATGTCATGCCTGACCTCCGCAACTCTCGCGGCTGAAGCGCGTCACCTTGAGCCTCCAGGGCTGGTACGAATCGTCACCTGTGCGGTTGACGCCCTCGGACACCTGCCCGAGTGCTTGTTCCTTCAACCGCCTCCGCACTCTCAACGATGGTCACTCGAAAGAGTTACGGGTCGGACGGCCGCCTTCGGCACTCCGCGTAAGGGCCCGTACGCGGATCAGAGCGTCGCAGGTCACCCGTCCTCCAGTCGAAGCTATGCCCCATTTAGCGGGTTTTCTTCCCTTTTTGCGGTGTCTGTGGCTAGATTCGCAATGAGTCATATTTACATCTACTCAGTCAGTAGTTGTACGGTCGGATCGAACCCGCAGGAGCGGGTACCCGAGACCCACGGAGGGGGCAGAGGGCCCCGTCCGATCAGCCATACACCCGCCCACCTATCCGTTCGACACGGTTTCAAGGGGACAAGCGCAATGGCAGATTTCTCCCGCCTTCCCGGACCCAACGCCGATCTGTGGGACTGGCAGCTGCTCGCGGCCTGCCGAGGGGTCGACAGCTCCCTGTTCTTCCACCCCGAGGGTGAGCGCGGCGCGGCACGGAGTGCGCGCGAGAACTCGGCGAAAGAGGTCTGCATGCGGTGCCCGGTACGCGCGGAGTGCGCGGCACACGCGCTCGCCGTACGGGAGCCCTACGGCGTCTGGGGCGGCCTCACCGAGGACGAACGCGAGGAACTCATGGGCCGGGCGCGCAACCGCCTGGTCTCGACGGCGGCCGGCCCCGCGGCCACCGCGGCACGGGCGTCGACCACGAGCTCGGCCGGCGTGACACACGCATGAAGGAACGTTTCTCCACAGAGGTGTGACACACAGGGGCGTGACGCACAGGGGTTTCTGACGGGGTGACAGCGCCGGACCGCCGGACCGCACCCGGCCGTCGCCGGCCCGGCACGCCGCACCGCACGCCGCCCGGGGGCGCGCGGCGGGCTCGTGGTCACCCGCGGGGCACCCGTACGGCCCGACTCCCGTCCGTCCGTTCGGCCTGACCCGCGCGCGGGCCGTGGCCCGGACGGACGCGGGCCGCTCACTCCGACGGGCGCGCCGTCCTCACCCCGTCGGCGGAAGACGGGTCACCCCGACGGCCGGGGGGCGTGCGGCGGGGCCGCCGTCGGCGCTCCGCCGGTGGAGCGGGGGCGTCCACCCGTACGGACGCGGATGGGACCACCCGTACGGACGCGGGTCCGTGTCACCCGGGTGGAGTCAGGGTCGCGCACCGGAGTCGCCGCGACCGCCGGCGTGCCTTCCCGCCGGAACCGGCGGCCGGGATCCGGCGGAGTCCGTCCGGCGCCGTCCGGGCCCGGCGGGCTCGGGAAGCGGCGGACCAGGCGCGCCCGCCGGGCCGGGGAAGCGGCGGACCAGGCCATTCAGGAGCCGGTCGGCTCGGGAAGCGGCGGACCAGGTCGTTCAGGAGCCGGTGGGCTCGGGAAGCGGCGGACCAGGCCGTTCAGGAGCCGGTGGGCTCCGGGGTGCGGCCCGTGCGGGCGGCGGCGTGGGTGAGTTCGTCGAGGGTGGCGGCGACCGCGGGGACCTGGGCCAGGTCGGGAAGGGTCAGCGCCACGATCTCCCGCTCGACGGCCGGTTCGACCGTCACGGCGACGGCTCCCCTCGGCCGTACGGACTCCACCGCCAGCTCCGGCAGCACCGCCACGCCCAGGCCCGCGCTCACGAGCCCCACGACGGCCGGGTAGTCGTCGGTGGCGAAGTCGATCCGGGGCGTGAAGCCCGCCGTCTCGCAGACGTCGACCAGTTGGCGGCGGCAGCGCGGACAGCCCGCGATCCACGGGTCGTCGGCGAGCTCGCCGATCGCGACGGAGCCGGCGCCGGCCAGCCGGTGCCCCTCGGGCACCAGGCCGACGAGCCGGTCGGCGAGGAGCGGGCGGACGACCAGGTCGTCCCAGGAGTCGGGGCCCGCCCCGTAGCGGAAGGCGAGTGCCACGTCGCAGTCGCCCTCGCGCAGCATCTCCACCGAGCGCGGCGGCTCGGCCTCGACCAGGGAGACCCGGGTGCCGGGGTGGGCCGCGCGCAGGGCGGCGAGGGCGGTGGGGACCAGGGTGGAGCTGCCGCTGGGGAAGGAGACGAGGCGGACCCGGCCGGCCCGCAGGCCCGCGATCGCGGCGACCTCCTCCTCGGCGGCGGTCAGTCCCGCCAGGATGCCGGAGGCGTGCCGGACCAGCGCCTCACCGGCCTGGGTGAGCCGCATCTCGCGGCCGGTGCGCACCAGCAGCGGCGTGCCGGCGGAGGATTCGAGCGCTTTCATCTGCTGGCTCACCGCGGGCTGAGTGCAGCCGAGTTCGCGGGCGGCGGCGGAGAACGAGCCGGTCGCGGCGACGGCGCGCAGGACGCGGAGGTGGCGGGCCTCGATCATGCTTCGAGCATAAGCGATACTTGGAAGCGACGCCGAATTCCACTGATCAACTTTGAGGTCGGGAGGGTCGGCCGCGGTTAGGGTCCCGGTATGGATCTCCCCATGGAACTACTCAGCGTGAACGCCGGCCGGGCCACGGCCGTGGACTACACCGCCGCCCCGTCGGGGCTGACGGGCATCGACAAGCGGCCGGTCGACGGACCCGTACGGATCGAGGCGCCGCGGCCGGGCGGGGCCAGTGGTGTCGCCGGTGACGCCGTCTGCGACCTGCGGTTCCACGGCGGCGCGGACCGGGCCGCGTACGCGTTCGCGCGCGAGGACCTGGACGCCTGGGAGCGGGAGCTGGGCCGGACGTTCGCCCCCGGCTCCTTCGGCGAGAACCTCACCACCCGGGGTCTCGACGTCAACAACGCCCTGATCGGCGAGCGGTGGCGGATCGGCGACCAGGTGGTCCTGGAGGTGACCGGCGGCCGCATCCCGTGCCGCACCTTCGCCGGATTCCTCGAGGAGAAGGGCTGGGTCCGCCGCTTCAACGCCTCGGCGGCGGGTCCCGGCGCGCTGCTCCGGGTGATCGTCCCGGGCGAGGTACGGGCCGGCGACCGGATGGAGATCGTGCACCGCCCCGCCCACGACGTCACCGTCGCCCGGCTCCACCACGCCGCGACGGCCGACCGCACGCTGCTGCCGGAGACGCTGGTGGCGGCGGAGTGGATGGAGTCGGGACTGCTGGGTCTCGCGCGGTCGTACGCGGAGAAGTACGGGGAGAAGTAAGGGAAGTAAGGGAAGAAGTACGGCGAGAAGTTCGGAGAGGAGTTCGGGGAGAAGTACGGCGAGGAGTTCGGGGAACAGTTCGGGGAGCGGCAGGCGCGGCACCGGTCGGGGTGACCGGTGGGTGGACGGGACGGCTTCCGCACACACGGCGTCCACACACCGCGGGTTACCGTGCCGCGTATGACGACTGCACTGATTACGGGGGCGACGGCCGGCATCGGCGCCGCCTTCGCCCGGCGGCTCGCCGCCGACGGACACGACGTGGTGCTGGTGGCGCGCGACGTGAAGCGCCTGCGGGAGCAGGCGACCGAACTGCACGACCGGCACGGGATCGAGGCCGAGGTGCTGGCGGCGGACCTGTCCGAGGAGGACGGGATCGCCGCCGTGGAGGCCCGGTTGTCCGACACCAAGCGCCCGGTCGACCTCCTGGTGAACAACGCGGGGTTCGGCAACAAGGGCCGCTTCCTCGAGGTGTCCATGGCCGACGAGCTCACCATGCTGAAGGTGCACTGCGAGGCGGTGCTGCGGCTGACGTCCGCGGCGGCCGCCTCGATGCGCTCGCGGGGCCGGGGCGGGATCGTGAACGTCGCCTCGGTCGCCGCGTTCGTGCCCCGCGGCACCTACGGGGCCTCCAAGTCGTGGGTCGTGCAGTTCACCCAGGGCGCGGCGCGGGACCTCGCGGGCAGCGGGGTGCGGCTGATGGCGCTGTGCCCCGGCTTCGTCCGGACGGAGTTCCACCAGCGGGCGGGGATGGGCACGGACAACATCCCGGGCTGGATGTGGCTGGACGCGGACAAGCTGGCGGCCGCGGCGCTGTCCGACCTGGCCCGGGGCAAGTCGCTGTCCATCCCGGACCCCCGGTACAAGGCACTGATGGGCGTCGTGAAGCTGGCGCCGCGCGGGCTGCTCGGCGGCGTGTCCTCGAAGGCGGGACGCAAGTACGGGCCGAAGTAGGTCCGTAGCCGAGGACGAGGGGAACCCGGGGACTCGGACGGGCGGGTACGGAGCGGAGCCCCGGGGCACGGACGGGCGGGTACGAGGAGGGGCCCCGGGGCGCGGACGGGCATGTGCGAAGAGGAGCCCCGGGGCGCGGACGGGCGGGTACTCAGGGGGAGTTGAGTACCCGCGCACTGCTCTGATGGGCTGCGGCCGGGGATTCTCTGGCCATGGACCGGACACTTCTGAGACTCTCGCCGCTGCTGACGGCTCTCGCGGCGGCCGCGGCCTGGGCGGCATGGCTCGGCTGGGACCAGGCGCGCGACGTGCACCCGGACGGCTCGGTGAGCGGGCCCTACGAGGCATGGCAGGTCGTCGGGCTCGTGCTGACCCTGTCGGCGCCGCTCTTCTGGACGGCGTCCCGGCGGCACGTCGTCGCCGGTGCGCTCGGCACCTCGGCCGGGCTCACCGCCGCCGCCTGGGTCGACTGGTCGGACGACGCCAGCGGCCTCTCCATGATCGGCGTGGTCATGGTCTTGCTCGGGAGCCTGGCGGCGACCTTCGGCGCCTCCGCTCTCGTCGCCTCCGTCACCGGGCGCCGTGGGCGAGGCCGAGGCCGGCCTGAGGGACGGGGCGGGTTCCCGGACGCGCCCGCGTAGGAGAATCCTGGGGACGCCGTGATCGGGCGTCAAGGAGAGTGGAGTGAATGATCGAAATTTCTTGCGTTCGATCATTCTGCTGCTGATCTGCTCTATGGTCGGGAGACGACCACCACCGCCAGGGGAACCGAGGGGACCACGCCGTGCGCGAGAGTGCTGCCGAACGACACGACCGACTGCTGGCCCTGGTGCGCGAGCGCGGCACGGCACGGGTCTCCGACCTGGCCGGACTGCTCGGGGTCTCCCCCGTCACCGCCCGCCGGGACGTCGAGGCACTGGCCGCCAAGGGGCTGCTCGACCGGGTGCACGGCCAGGTCTCCTGGCCCCGCGCCCGGCAGGGCGTGCCCGCGGGCGGCGGGAGCGGCCTGGTCGTCGGCCTGCTCGCGCCGTCCGCCGGCTACTACTTCGCCGAGGTCATCAGGGGCGCCCACGAGGCCGCCGCCCGGGCGGGCGCCCGGCTCATCCTGCGGATCTCCGACTACCGGCCGGAGGAGGACCGGGCGCGCACCGAGGGCCTGCTCGCGGCGGGCGCCGAGGGCGTGCTGGTCGCACCCGGCTGGCGCGGCCCCGAGGACCGGCTCGCCTACGGCGACTGGCTCGCCGAGCTGCCGGTGCCGGCCGTGCTCCTGGAGCGCCGGGCCGCGCCGGGCACACCGCTCGACGGCCTGGACCGGGTGTCCTCCGACCACGCCCACGGCGTCCTGCTCGCCCTGCGCCACCTGCTGGACCTCGGCCACGCGGCCCCGCTCCTGATGGCCCGGAGCGACAGCCCGACCGCGCTCGCCGTGCGCGCCGGATACGCCGACGCGCTGGCCGCGCTCGGCCTGGAGGCGCCGCGCGAGGTGATCGACTCCGTACCGGCGGAGACCGACCCCGCGGGCTTCGAACGGGCCGTGCGGGCCCTGCACGAGGCGGTGACGTCGGGGCGCGCGAGCGCGGCGCTCGTGCACAACGACGTGGACGCGATCCAGATCGTGCAGCGGCTCGCCGAACTCGGCGTGCGGGTGCCGGAGGACCTGGCCCTGATCGCGTACGACGACGAGGTCGCCGCACTCGCCGACACCCCGCTCACGGCGGTCGCCCCGCCCAAGCGGCAGGTGGGCAGGCATGCCACGGAGCTGCTGGTGGAGCGGCTGGGCGCGGGGTCGGGCGGCGACGAGGACGAGGCGGCGCGGCGGCATCTGAGCCTGTTGCCGCGGCTGCGGGTGCGCGCCTCCTGCGGGGCCTCCCGAACGACAGCTGTCTGATCTTTTTTCGATCAATCACTCTTTCGCTCTTGACTTCGCTCAGGAACCGTCCCAGGATCACGGCCAACCCCGTCCACGCCCCGTGTCAGGAGCCGTGCCGTGAGCCGTACCCGGAACCGTCGGAGCAGAACCACCCGTGCCATAGCCGTCACCGCCGCCGCCACCGCCCTCGCCGTCCTCACGGCCTGCGGCGGGGGTGACGGCGCCGCCGAGGGCAGCGCGGACCAGCCCGTCACCCTGACCTTCTGGGGCTGGGCCAAGGGCACCAAGGACGTGGTCGACGCGTTCAACGCCTCCCACGAGAACATCCAGGTGACGTTCGAGGAGATCCCCTCCGGCACCGCCGGCGGCTACGCCAAGATCTCCAACGCCGTGAAGGCCGGCAACGCCCCCGACCTCGTCTCCATCGAGTACGCCTCGCTCCCCGAGTTCGTCTCCTCCGGCGCCCTACAGGACATCGGCGACGAGTTCACCGAGCTGGACCGCGGCAAGCTGCTCCCGCAGGCCGTGGAGCTCACCACCCTCGGCGGCAAGAGCTGGGCGGTTCCGTTCGACGCCGCCCCGCAGGCCTTCTACTACCGCAAGGACCTCTTCGCGAAGTACCGGATCGACGTGCCGAAGACCTGGGACGAGTTCAAGACCGCCGCGGAGAAGGTCAAGAAGGCCGATCCCGAGGTGCGCATCGCCACCTTCTTCCCCGACGACCCGACCACCTTCGAGGCCATGGTCTGGCAGGCCGGCGCCCAGTGGTTCAAGGCCGAGGACGACACCTGGAAGATCGACACCACCGACCCGGACACCACCCGCGTCGCCGCCTACTGGCAGGGCCTGCTCGACGCCGACCTCGTCCACAAGGACGCCTCCTTCACCCCCGAGTGGACCGGCTCCCTCAAGAACGGCACCACCATCGGCTACCTCGGCGCCTCCTGGGGCGCGGGCGTCCTCAAGGGCACCCTGCCCGAGCAGAGCGGCAAGTGGGCCGTCGCGCCCATGCCGCACTGGGGCAGCCCCGCCAGCGGCATGCTCGGCGGCACCTCCTTCGCCGTGACCAAGGACAGCAAGAAGAAGGCCGCCGCGGTCGAGTTCGCCGAGTGGATGTCCACCACCGAGGCCGGGGTGAAGGCCCGCATCGCCTCCGGCACCTCCAGCGCCTTCCCCGCCGCCACCGCCCTCCGCCCGGTCGCCAAGTCCTCCTTCGACGCGAGCTACTACGGCGGCCAGGACATCTACGCCCTCTTCGAGGAGGCCGGCGCCTCCATCAACGGCACCTGGGCCTGGGGACCGAGCACCGGCACCACCAACACCACCATCAAGGACCAGTTCGGCAGGCTCGGCAAGGGCGGCCCGAGCATCGCCGACGCCGTGAAGGCCGGCCACGACGCCACCGTCGCCGAGCTCACCAGGCGCGGACTGAAGGTCGAGGGCTGACCCGGTGAACGCCCGCACCCGCGCGGCGGCGACCCTGCTGGCCCCGTTCTTCCTGCTCTTCACCGCGGTGATGGTGGTGCCGATCGGATACGCGGTCTGGCTCAGCCTCTTCACCGAGAAGCAGTCGGGACTCGGCTTCGGCGGCGCCGAGACCGTCTTCAGCGGACTCGACAACTACACCGCCGCGCTGGGTGACCGGGCCTTCCGCGAAGGCTTCGGCGTGCTGCTCGGATACTGCCTGTTCTACATCCCGCCGCTGCTCGCCGGGGCCCTCGGCCTCGCCCTGCTGCTGGACTCCGCGCTCGCCCGCGCCCGCCGCTTCTTCCAGCTCGCGCTCTTCCTGCCACACGCCGTCCCCGGCATCATCGCCGCGCTGATCTGGGTCTACCTCTACACGCCCCAGCTCAGCCCGGTCGTCCGGGCCATGGAGGCCGGCGGCGTCGGATTCGACTTCTTCTCGCCTTCCGGCGCCCTCCCCTCCATCGTCAACATCGCCCTGTGGGAATGGCTCGGCTACAACATGGTCATCTTCTACGCGGCGCTCCAGGCCGTGGACCGCTCCGTCCTGGAGGCCGCCACCGTCGACGGCGCCGGAGCCTGGCGCGTCGCCTTCAGCATCAAGGTCCCGCTGATCCGCGCCTCGATCGTGATGGTCGGCCTCTTCACCCTCATCGGCTCGCTCCAGCTGTTCACCGAACCGCTCATCCTCGAGAAGGGCACCGGCTCCGCCGTCACCTCCACCTGGACGCCCAACATGTACGCGTACACGGCGGCCTTCGACCGCAACGACTACGGACTGGCGGCGGCCGCCTCCGTGCTGCTGGCCCTGACGGCCGCGCTGCTCTCCTTCGCCGTCACCCGCCTGACCGGCCGCGGGACCCGCCGGACCCGCACGGCCGCCCGCCGGGCTCCCGCGACCCGTACCGCCGACGGCCGGACCCGCCGGACCCGCCGCAAGGAGAAGACGGCATGAGCAAGCCCCGTACGCCCTCCGTCTGGCTGTCGAGGACCGCCGTCAACGGCGCCCTCGCCCTCGCCGTCGTCTACATGCTCTTCCCGCTGGTCTGGCTGGTCACCGCCGCCACCAAGGACGCCGGCGGCCTCCTCGCCGGGAACGCCTTCTCCTTCGAGGGCTTCGACCTCGGCGGCAACCTCTCCCGCCTCGCCGAGCACAACGACGGCATCTACTTCCGCTGGTACCTCAACAGCCTGCTCTACGCGGGCCTCGGCGCCCTCGCGTGCTCGCTCATCAGCGTCGCCGCGGGCTACGCCTTCGACAAGTACGCCTTCCCCGGCAAGGAGAAGCTGTTCGGCGTGGTCCTCCTCGGCGTGCTCGTCCCCACCACCGCGCTCGCCCTGCCCATGTACCTGCTCGCCAGCGAGGCGGGCATCGTCAACACCTACGCGGCCGTGCTGCTGCCCGTCCTCGTCAACCCCTTCGGCGTCTACCTCGCCCGGGTCTTCAGTGCCGGCTACGTCCCCGACGAAGCCCTGGAGGCCGCCCGTATCGACGGGGCCGGCGAACTGCGCACCTTCTGGTCCATCGGTCTGCGCATGATCATGCCCGGCTTCGTGACCGTCTTCCTCTTCCAGTTCACCGCGATCTGGAACAACTTCTTCCTCCCCCTGGTGATGCTCTCGGACCAGAAGCTCTTCCCGCTGAGCCTCGGCCTCTACGCGTGGAACAGCAACGCCCACGCCGAACCCGACTTCTACCCCCTCGTCGTCACCGGATCCCTGCTCGCCGTCGTCCCGCTCGTCGTCGCCTTCGTCTCCCTCCAGCGCCACTGGAAGGCGGGCCTGACCGCCGGCAGCGTCAAGTGAGGAACACAGGTCCCAGGATGCAGCCCACCACTGACAACCACCCCTCCGCCGCCCCCACCCGCCGCCCTTCCCTCCTCCTCGCCATGGGTCCCGGCGTGGCCGGGCGCCTCCTCACCGAGGAGCACCGCACCCGCCTGAGCACCCTCACCCGCACCGACCCGCGCCTCGTCGCCCACGACCTGACCGCGCCGGACCCCGCCGTGGCCGCCGCCCTCGCCGAGGCCGAACTGCTCCTCACCTGCTGGGGCGCCACCCCGCTCACCCCCGAGGTGCTGGCCCGCGCCCCGCGCCTCAGGGCGGTCGTCCACGCGGCCGGCTCGGTCAAGCACCACGTCACCGACGCCTGCTGGGACCGCGGCATCCGCGTCACCTCGGCCGCCGGGGCCAACGCCCTGCCCGTCGCCGAGTACACCCTCGCCGCGATCCTCTTCGCCGGGAAGCGGGTGCTGCGCTCCGCCCAGCAGTACGCCGAACTCCGCACCGACCAGGCCTGGCTCGCCGAGTCCGGCCCCTGGGGCAACTACCGCAGGACCGTCGGCATCGTGGGTGCCTCCCGCATCGGCCGCCGGGTCGTCGACCTGCTCCGCCCCTTCGACCTCGACGTGCTCCTCCACGACCCGTACGTGACGGAGGCGCCGCCCGGCACCGAACTCGTGGGCCTCGACGAGCTGTGCGCCCGCGCCACGGTCGTCTCCGTGCACGCGCCCCAACTCCCGTCCACGTACCGCATGATCGGAGCCCGTCAGCTCGCCGCGATGCCCGACGGGGCCACCCTGGTCAACACCGCCCGCGGCTCCCTCGTCGACGAGGAGGCCCTGCTGCCGCACCTGCTCAGCGGCCGGCTGCACGCGGTCCTCGACGTCACCGACCCCGAACTCCCCGCCCCCGACTCCCCGCTCTACAGCCTCCCCAACGTCCTGCTCACCCCGCACGTCGCCGGCTCGCTCGGCAACGAACTCCACCGCATGGCCGACCAGGCCCTGGCGGAGGTGGCGCGGTACGCGGCCGGGGAACCGTTCGCGGAGGAGGTGCGGGCCGCGGACCTGACGCGGTCGGCGTAGGACGCGCTCGGCGTGGGGGGCGGTCCTACACTGGAGAGGTCCTGCCCCGCCCTCGGACGTCTCCGGGAGGCGTCATGAGTTTCGTACAGATCATCGACTGCAAGACCAGCCGGATCGACGACCTCAACCGGCTGATGGACCAGTGGGTCGAGCAGACCAAGGGCAAACGCACCGCGACCCACAGCATCGTCGGCAAGGACCGCTCCGACGCCTCCCACGTGGTCGAGATCGTCGAGTTCCCCTCGTACGACGTGGCCATGCGCAACTCCCAGCTCCCGGAGACCGACAGGATCTTCCGCGAGATGGTCGCGCTCTGCGACGAGATGCCCACGTTCACCGACCTGGACGTGGTGCGGGACGAGGCGCTGTACAAGGCCAACGCCCGGCGGCTCCTCGAGATGATCGCGGACGAGCCGGAGCTGGCGCTGCTCGACGAGGTGCTCGCCGAGAACTACCACGACCACGACCCGACCAACGAGCAGGACGTCATCGGGATGGACGCCGTCCGGCGCGAGGTCGCGATGTGGCGCGGTGGTTTCGACTTCGCCTTCACCGTCGACGACCAGATCGCCGAGGGCGACCGGGTCTGCACGCGGTGGACCTGGCGGGGCAGCCACACCGGTGACTTCATGGGCCTCCAGCCGACCGGCATGGAGGTGACGATGACCGGCACCGTCGTCCACCGCTGCCGGGACGACGGGAAGATCGTCGAAGGCTGGTGGCAGTACGACCTGCTGGGCCTGATGGGGCAGCTCGGCGCCGTGGAGGCCTGACGGCCTCGCGGCACCGGACGGCACCGAGGCCCGGTGCTCCCGCGACGGGAGCACCGGGCCTCGGTGGTGGGTCGGCCGGCCGGCCGGTCGTCAGTCAGTCAGCCGTGCGCCGGCCGGTGACGGCCTCAGTGGGAGTGGCCGTGGCCACCGTGGCTGTGGCCGTGGTTCTCCGGCTCCTCCTCCTTCTTCTCCACCACGAGGGTCTCGGTGGTGAGGAGCAGGGAGGCGATCGAGGCGGCGTTCTCCAGGGCGGAGCGCGTCACCTTCACCGGGTCGATGACGCCGGCCTTGACCAGGTCGCCGTACTCGCCGGTGGCGGCGTTGAAGCCCTGGCCCTTCTCGAGCTCCGCCACCTTCGCGGTGATGACGTAGCCCTCGAGGCCGGCGTTCTCGGCGATCCAGCGCAGCGGCTCGACGGCGGCGCGGCGGACGACGGCGACACCGGTGGCCTCGTCGCCGGTCTTGTCGAGGTTGCCCTCGAGGACCTTGACGGCGTGGACCAGCGCGGAGCCACCACCGGAGACGATGCCCTCCTCGACCGCGGCGCGGGTCGCGGAGATGGCGTCCTCCAGACGGTGCTTCTTCTCCTTCAGCTCCACCTCGGTGGCAGCGCCGACCTTGATCACGCACACGCCGCCGGCCAGCTTCGCGAGGCGCTCCTGGAGCTTCTCGCGGTCCCAGTCGGAGTCCGTGGCCTCGATCTCGGCCTTGATCTGGTTGACGCGGCCGAGGACGTCCTCGGAGGAGCCGGCGCCGTCCACGATCGTGGTGTCGTCCTTGGTGACGGTCACGCGGCGGGCGGTGCCCAGCACGTCCAGACCGGCCTGGTCGAGCTTGAGGCCGACCTCCTCGGAGATGACGGTGGCACCGGTGAGGGTGGCCATGTCCTGGAGCATCGCCTTGCGGCGGTCACCGAAGCCGGGCGCCTTGACGGCGACGGCGTTGAAGGTGCCGCGGATCTTGTTGACGACGAGGGTGGAGAGGGCCTCGCCCTCGACGTCCTCGGCGATGATCAGCAGCGGCTTGGAGCCACCGGCCTGGATGACCTTCTCGAGCAGCGGCAGGAGGTCCTGGATGGAGGAGATCTTGCCCTGGTTGATCAGGATGTACGGGTCGTCGAGGACGGCCTCCATGCGCTCCTGGTCGCTCACCATGTACGGGGACAGGTAGCCCTTGTCGAAGGCCATGCCCTCGGTGAAGTCGAGCTCCAGGCCGAAGGTGTTGGACTCCTCGACGGTGATGACGCCGTCCTTGCCGACCTTGTCCATCGCCTCGGCGATGAGCTCGCCGACCTGCTGGTCCTGCGCGGAGAGCGCGGCGACGGCGGCGATGTCGGACTTGTCGTCGATCGGGCGCGCGGTGGCGAGCAGCTCGTCGGAGACGGCCTTGACGGCGGCGTCGATGCCCTTCTTCAGGGCGGCCGGGGAGGCGCCGGCGGCGACGTTGCGCAGACCCTCGCGGACCAGGGCCTGGGCGAGGACGGTGGCGGTGGTGGTGCCGTCACCCGCGATGTCGTTGGTCTTGGTCGCCACCTCCTTCACCAGCTGGGCGCCGAGGTTCTCGTACGGGTCCTCGATCTCGACCTCGCGGGCGATCGTGACACCGTCGTTGGTGATGGTGGGGGCACCGAACTTCTTGTCGATGACGACGTTGCGGCCCTTGGGGCCGATCGTCACCTTCACCGTGTCGGCAAGCTTGTTGACGCCGCGCTCAAGGGCGCGACGGGCGTCCTCGTCGAACTTCAGGATCTTCGCCATGGGAGCGATTCAGCCCTCTCGGAAATCGTTGAAAGAAAACTGCGCCCCTGGACGCCCGCGGAAAACCAGGGGGTCAGGGGCGCAGCTCAAAGCATCTGTCCAGGTGCCTTCGAAGGCCCTTGGCGAATTACTTCTCGATGATCGCGAGGACGTCGCGAGCCGAGAGGACGAGGTACTCCTCGCCGTTGTACTTCACCTCGGTGCCGCCGTACTTGCTGTAGAGCACGACGTCGCCGACCTTGACGTCGAGCGGCAGGCGCTCGCCGTTCTCGAAGCGGCCCGGACCCACGGCGAGGACGGCGCCCTCCTGGGGCTTCTCCTTCGCGGTGTCCGGGATGACCAGGCCAGAGGCGGTGGTCTGCTCGGCGTCGAGCGGCTGGACCACGATGCGGTCCTCGAGCGGCTTGATGGCAACCTTGGAGCTGGTGGTCGTCACGATCCGACCTCCCCCTTCGGAGATCTCACGGGGTTAACTGTCTGAGGTGGCGACCAGGTGGATCCGTCGTCGCGGGTGCCGGACCTGCCCGTCGCTGTGTTGGCACTCTCCTGCGGGGAGTGCCAGAGCCGAGACTATGACCGCGATTAGCACTCGGTCAAGCGGAGTGCCAATTCACGACCCCGTGGCGTGACGGGCCGGTGCCGCCGCCTCCCGGTGAGGGGGAACGCTCGGGCGGATCTTGTGGTTCCGTACGAGCGGACTCACCTTCTCCGCCGCCTTGCGGCCGAGCCGTTCGATCGGGTCGACCGAGGGGGCGCAGCCCGGGACGACGGCGAGCAGCGCGCCGGCCAGGGCCACCGCGGCGGTCAGCCGGCGCGCCCGGCTCATACGTAGTCCTCCAGCTTCGCGACCGCGTACCCCTTGGACGTGACCGTCTTCATCACCCGGCGGATCATGTCCGGCATGCTGCCCTTCCAGTCCTCCTTGCCGCGGAAGTGGGTGAGGATGATGTCGCCGGGGTGCAGGTCCCGGTCCCACTCGCGCCACTCCATGTGGTCGGGGAAGGCCTCGGCCGCCCACAGCGGGACCGCCTTGACGCCGCAGGACTTGGCGGCGCGCAGGGTGTCCTGGTTGTAGTTGCCGTACGGCGGCCTGAGCAGCTCGGGCCGCTTGCCGAAGCGCTTCTGGATGATGTCCTGCATCCCGCAGATCTGCCGCTTCTGGTCGTCGTAGTCGAGGCCGGGCAGGTAGGGGTGGGTGAGGGTGTGGTTGTGCAGGGACACCCCGGCGTCCTGCATCTTCTTGAAGTAGCCGTAGTCCTCCTTCACCAGGTAGTCGCTGAGGAAGGCGCTGTACGGGATCTTCAGCTCGCTCATCATCCGCAGCAGCTCGGGGTCCTTCTCCGCGCCGTCGTCGATCGTCAGGAAGACGACCTTCTGCTTGGTCGGCACGGTCGTGAAGACCGGCGGCAGGCCCGCCCCCTTGGTCTCGAAGCCCTTGCGGGTGGTGATCCTCGGCTTCACCCTGGGCGGCTCGGGCGCTTCGAGCGGCGGCTGGGCCAGGCCCCACTTCTTCGCCGCGGCGACCCTGGCCGCGCGGGCCTTGCGGACCCGGTCGACGTAGGCGTCGAGCGCGCCGGCCGCGCCCTCGACGCGCGGCTGCTGGCCCGCGGCCGGCTTGGCCGGGGCGGGCCGCTCCTCCGCGGCGGGCCCGGCGCAGGCGGCGCCGAGCGCGCCGACGAGCAGGGCGGCCCCGACCGCCCGTACGCCCCGGAACAGGGGCTTCTGTTCTTTTTGTCTGACAAGCTGCATGGCGCCGCATCCTGTCAGCGGCACGCCCTTCCGGGCCGCCGACACCACCGGCGGCGCCCCACCGTCAGCCACCCGGCCCGCACCCGTCCGGACCAGAGCGGCGACGGGGACGGGCCGGGCCCCCTGGACCCCCGTCCCCGCCCGACCCGCCAGAATGGGAGGGGTGACCGACCTCACCGCCTTCTCCGCCCTGCTCGCCCCCGAGGGGCAGGCCCTCCTCGACGCGCTGCGCGACTACGACCCCGCCCAGGAGCTGGCGGTCGCCTCGCGACTGCGCCGCGACCACCCCGCCGAGCTCGTCTCGGCGGCGCTCGGGCAGGCCCGGCTGCGGCAGCGCGCGGTCGCGAAGTTCGGCGCCGAGGACGCCCACCGGATGTACTTCACGCCCCACGGCGTCGAGCAGTCCACGCGGGCGAGCGTCGGGACCCACCGGGCCGAGCGGATGCGGGCGCTCGGCGTGCGTGCCGTCGCCGACCTGTGCTCCGGCATCGGCGGCGACGCCGTCGCGCTGGCCCGGGCCGGGATCTCCGTGCTCGCCGTCGACCGCGACCCGGTGACCGCCGAGGCGGCCCGCGCCAACGCCGCCGCACTCGGCCTCGCGGACCTGATCGAGGTCCGCTGCGCCGACGTGACGGAGATCGACACCGGCTCGTACGACGCCGTGTTCGTCGACCCGGCGCGGCGCGGCGGCCGGGGCCGGATCTTCGACCCGGAGGCGTACTCGCCGCCGCTCTCCTGGGCGGTCGAGGCGGCCCGCAAGGCGCCGCACGCGGCGCTGAAGATCGCGCCGGGCGTTCCGCACGAGGCGGTGCCGGAGGAGGCCGAGGCGGAGTGGATCTCGGACGGCGGGGACGTGAAGGAGGCGGTGCTGTGGTTCGGCACCGAGCCGGGCGCGCGCCGCGCCACGCTGCTGCCCGGCGGCGCGTCGCTCACCGGGCGCGGACTGCCCGACCCGGCGGTCCGGCCCGTCGGCCGCTATCTGTACGAGCCGGACGGCGCCGTGATCCGCGCGCATCTGGTGGCCGAGGTCGCCGAGCAGCTCGGCGGCGGGCTGATCGACGAGACCATCGCGTACGTGACGGCGGACGAGCTGCGGCCCACGCCGTACGCCTCCGCCTACGAGATCACCGACGAACTGCCCTTCAACCTCAAGAAGTTGAAGGCCCTGCTGCGTGAACGCGAGGTCGGCACGCTGACGGTGAAGAAGCGCGGCTCGGCGGTCGAACCCGAGGAGATCCGCCGCAGGGTGAAGCCCAAGGGCCCCAACTCGGCGACGGTGCTGCTCACTCGGGTCGCGGGGGCGCCGACGATGCTGATCGGGGGTCCTGCCGCCGGGTGACGGGGCCGGTGACCCGGAGCGCCAGGCGGTAGTGCGAGACGGCCTTGGTGAGGCCGATCAGGCCGTTGATCCAGAAGACGAGCGCGACGCCCATGCCGTACGCGACGAGGCCGGAGCCGTCGTCCAGGCCGATGCCGCCGGCCTCCCGGGACGTGCCGGCCGGGACGGCGAAGCCCATCCACAGGCCGATGCCGCACATCGCGGCGGACAGCAGCATCCAGGTGACGCTGAGGGCGGGCGCCCGCAGCCGGGCGTCCGTGGGCCCGTGCCGGTCGAGGACCGCCCACCGCACCAGCCGCTCGCGCACGATCCGGTCCTGCCGCACGGACCGCGCGGTCAGCCACACCGCGGGCACGAGCACGCCCAGGCCGAACGCCGCGACGACCAGGCCGATGAACAGCGCGATGGGGTCGAGGATCGCGCCGCCGAGCGAGGTGAGCAGCACGCCGACCATGCCCCAGCCGAGCTGGAGCATCAGGAAGCAGCCCAGGAAGAGCGCGAGCCGTCCACCGCCGAGCAGCCGCCGCCCCAGCGCGTCGAGCGCCACCGCCCGGTCGGCGAGCCGCGCCTCGCGGTCGGGCCAGTTCTGGATCTCGGCGGGCGGAGGCGGCGGAGGCAGGGGTATGCGCGGCGACATGGACCGCAACCCTACCGAGCGGTCCGTTTCGCCCCGCCGTCCGGTCCTCCGCCCGCCTCCCGTCCGCTACTCCCCCGTCTCCGGGCCGAGTTCCCGCGCACGGCGGCGCAGCAGGTCCCGCTCCCGCTCGTTGCGGGCGAGTGCGGCCGCGCGCTCGAACGCCGCTCGCGCCTCGTCGGCGCGGCCCAGCCGGGCGAGGAGGTCGCCTCGGACGCCCGGCAGCAGGTGGTAGCGGTCCAGGGCGGGTCCCGCGGCGCCGGCGAGCGCGTCGACGAGCGCGAGTCCCGCGGCCGGTCCTTCGGCCATGGACACCGCGACCGCCCGGTTGAGTTCGACGACCGGCGAGGGCGCGACCGCGGCGAGCCGTCCGTAGAGCGCCGCGATGGTGGCCCAGTCCGTCTCCTCGTAGGCGGCCGCCCGGGCGTGGCAGACGGCGATCGCGGCCTGAAGGGCGTACGCCCCGTCGGCGCCGCCCAGCGCCACGGCCCGCTCCAGGGCGGCGAGGCCGCGCCGGATCAGCAGCCGGTTCCAGCGGGAGCGGTCCTGGTCGGCGAGCAGCACCGGCTCGCCGCCGGGTCCCGTGCGGGCCGCCGTGCGGGAGGCCTGGACCTCCAGGAGGGCGGCGAGCCCGTGCACCTCGCTCTCCTCCGGCATCAGCACGGCGAGCTGCCGGGCGAGCCGCAGGGCGTCCTCGCAGAGCGCCGGGCGCAGCAGGTCGTCGCCCGCGGTGGCCGCGTACCCCTCGTTGAAGACGAGGTAGACGACTTCGAGGACGGAGCCGAGGCGCGCGGCCCGGTCGGCGCCGTACGGGACCTCGAAGGCCACTCCCGCCCTCGCCAGCGTGCGTTTGGCGCGCACGATCCGCTGGGCCATCGTCGCCTCCGGTACGAGGAAGGCGCGGGCGATCTCGTCCGTGCGCAGCCCGCCGACGAGGCGCAGGCTCAGCGCCGTCCGGGCGGCGGCGGACAGCACCGGGTGGCAGACGGTGAAGACGAGCCGCAGCACGTCGTCGTCGATGTCGCCGGGGCCGGAGGGCTCCGGGTCGTACGACGCCTCCGTGAGCTCCCGGCCCGCCTCGGCGAGCTTGCGGGCGTAGGTCTCGCGGCGGCGCACGAGGTCGACCGCCCGGTGCCTGGCGGTGGCGGTCAGCCACGCTCCGGGCCGCTCGGGGACTCCGTCACGCGGCCACTGCTCCAGGGCGGCCACGAGCGCGTCCTGGGCGATCTCCTCGGCGATGCCGACGTCCCGGACGATCCTGGCCACGGTGGCGACGACACGGGCGGACTCCATCCGGAAGACCGTCTCCACCGTCTCCTCGACCGTGCCGCCGCGGGTCTGTGCCGTCACACCTCACATGACAGCACAGGGCACCGACAACGCGCCGGACCGGACCGCGCCGGACCCGACCGGACCGCGCCGGACCGGACCCGGCCGGCGGACCGGCCCTCACCGCCTCGGCCGCGCACGGACGGCCGGGTCCGTCCGGCCGGGCCCGGCTCAGTCGGCCGGCATCTCCTCGACCTCGCGGACCTCCAGGCCGACCTTCCACTGCTTCGGGTGGACCTCGAGGAAGCGCTTCCCCCACTCGACGGCCTCGGCCATGTCCTTGCACTGGAGCATGGCGTAGCCGCCGACGACCTCCTTGGTCTCGGTGAAGGGGCCGTCGGTGTACGAGATCCTCCCGTCGGACCAGGTGATCCTGGTCGCCTCGGCGGTCGGCCGGAGCCCGGCCGTGTCCACCATGGCGCCCGCCTTGGTGATCTCCTCGAACAGCGCGCCCATGCGCTCCTCGAAGCCGGGGTCGGCGGACTCCATGTCGATGGTGTTCTCCTCGATGCGGACGAGGGAGAGGAAGCGGGGCATGGTGACTCCTCGGGGTGCGGGTGGCGGGGCCGTTCCCCGCCTTCCACTCATACGTCGAACGGGCGGGCCCCGCATCGACACCCCGCCGGAAGATTCTTCCGGGACCCACGGGAACCACGGGACCCACAGGACCTACGGGGCCACGGGCCCACGGGCCCACGGGACCCACGGGAATCAGACGTAGTCCTCCAGGCGGGCCACCGTGAAGCCCTGTTCCTGGATGTGGCGGAGGAGGTTGGCCGTCATCTCGGTCATCGTGGTGCCCTTGAGCTCCGACGGGCCGCGGAAGTGGGCCAGGATGATGTCGCCGGGGTGGAGCTTCCGGTCGCCGCGCTGGTACTGCATGTTCTGGATCTGCATGGACTCGCGCCACAGCACGATCGCGTCCACGCCGCACTCCTTCGCCGCCGCGCGCGTGGCCTCGTTCCAGTTGCCGTACGGCGGGCGGAGCAGCCGCGGGCGCTCGCCGTAGCGCTGCGCCAGCTTCTCCTGCTGACCGCAGATCTCCCGGCGCTGGGCCTCCTGGGAGAGGGTGCGCAGGTTGGGATGGGTGAGGGTGTGGTTGGCGACGCCGTGGCCCTGGCCGACGAGCGGCTCGAAGTACGCGTAGTCGCCGCGGATCGCGGAGTCGGTGAGGAACATCGTCACCGGCACCTTGAGGTCCCGCATCATCGCGACGAACCCGGGGTCCTTCTCGGCGCCGTCGTCGATCGTGATGAAGACGATCTTCTCGTCGGTGGGGATGTCGCTGATGACCGGGACGGGGCCGCCGGCCGCCCGGGTCAGCGGCTTCTTCGCGGGCGGCGCGGGCGGCTCGGCGAAGGGCTTCAGGCCCCACTTGCGGTAGGCGGCGGCCCGCTGGTCGGCCGCCGACGGGGCCTCCGGGGCCTTGTCGCCCGCCGAAGGGGCCGCCGAGGGGGCCGCGGCGCCCGCCGGCGGGGCCGTGCGGTCGGGGGTGTCGGCGTCCGCCGCCGACGTGCAGCCGGTCGCGAACAGAGCAACGGCGGTCAGCGCCGCCCACAGCGCGAGGGTCTTCTTCACGCGCTGTGGGATGCCCGTTCCGAACGAAAGGTTGCCTTCGGTACGACTATCCGACTGATTCGAAGCGCCATCGGTGGACCGGACGGGTGATCAGGCCCGTGTCCGGCTCCGGCAGCTCCGGCAGCTCCGCGTCGAGCCCGTCCGCCGTCTCCCACCAGGTGAGGACGAGGACCCGGTCCTGCGGCGCGCGGAAGGTCTCACGGCGCAGCGGCTCGGCCGGGAGCGGCTGTGCCCGTGCCCAGTCGAGGAGTGCGGCGCCGCGGCCCTCGGCCGCCCGCGCCTCCCACATGAGGGTCACCGTCGTCACGAGTAGAGGTTCTCCTTGCTGACCTCGTGCACGTGGTCGTGATCGTGCGCGTGGGCGTGCGCACCCGGCACGTGCGACTCGGTCACCGGCAGCGAGGAGTCGGCCGACAGCTCCAGGTCGGAGGCGGCCCGCCCCCGGGCGACCATCTCGGCGCCCAGCGCCGCGACCATCGCGCCGTTGTCGGTGCACAGGCCCGGCCGCGGCACCCGCAGCCGGATGCCGGCCCGCTCGCAGCGCTCCTCGGCGAGGGCCCGCAGCCGCGAGTTCGCGGCCACGCCCCCGCCGATCATCAGGTGGTCGACGCCCTCGTCCTTGCACGCCCGGACGGCCTTGCGGGTCAGCACGTCGACGACCGCCTCCTGGAAGGACGCGGCGACGTCCCGTACCGGCACCTCCTCGCCCGCGTTCCGCCTGGCCTCGATCCAGCGGGCCACCGCGGTCTTCAGACCGGAGAAGGAGAAGTCGTACGCCGGGTCCTTGGCGCCCGTCAGTCCGCGTGGGAAGGCGATCGCCGCCGGGTCGCCCTCCTTCGCGAGCCGGTCGATGACCGGGCCGCCGGGGAAGCCGAGGTCGAGCACCCGGGCGATCTTGTCGAAGGCCTCGCCGGCCGCGTCGTCGATGGTCGCGCCCATGGGCCGCACGTCGGAGGTGATGTCGCTGGACAGCAGCAGCGAGGAGTGGCCGCCGGAGACCAGCAGGGCCATCGTCGGCTCGGGCAGCCGGCCGTGCTCCAGCTGGTCGACGCAGATGTGCGAGGCCAGGTGGTTGACGCCGTACAGCGGCTTGCCGAGCGCGTACGCGTACGCCTTGGCGGCGGAGACGCCGACGAGCAGCGCGCCCGCCAGGCCGGGCCCGGCGGTGACGGCGATGCCGTCCAGGTCGCGCGCGGACACCCCGGCCTGCTTCAGGGCGCGTTCGATCGTCGGGACCATCGCCTCCAGGTGCGCGCGGGAGGCGATCTCGGGCACGACGCCGCCGAAGCGGGCGTGGGTGTCGACGCTCGAGGCGACGGCGTCGGCGAGCAGGGTGGTGCCGTGGACGATGCCGACACCGGTCTCGTCGCAGGAGGTCTCGATGCCGAGCACGAGCGGTTCGTCAGCAGCCATCGGAATCAGTCTCAGTTTCAGTCTCAGTCGCTTGAACGGTGTGTCGCATCACGAGCGCGTCCACGTTGCCGGGCTGGTAGTAGCCGCGGCGGAAGCCGATGGGCTCGAAGCCGAAGCGCTCGTACAGCTTCTGGGCCCGGGTGTTGTCCACCCGCACCTCGAGCAGCACCTCCTCGCACTCGAAGGCCGTGGCGGCCTGGAGGAGGTCGGTGAGCAGCCGGGCGCCGAGGCCGGTGCCCCACTGGTCGCGGGCGACGGCGATGGTCTGCACGTCGCCGAGTCCGCCGGCGGCGGCGAGCCCGGCGTAGCCGACGAGCCGCCCGTCGGCCGGGTCCTCGGCGACGACGTAGTGGCGGGTGGCGCGCGGCCCGCGGGCGTGCGCGAGCTCCGACCAGAACATGCCCTCGGACCAGGCGTCCTCGGGGAACAGCTCCGCTTCGAGCGCGAGCACGGGCGCGATGTCCCACCAGCGCATCCCGCGCAGCACTGCCTGGGTCACGGCGGTCACTTCGGGGTGACCACCTTGTAGTTCTTCGGCACCTGGGCGTCGGGGCGGCGCAGGTACATGGGCAGCGGTTCGAGGAAGCCGGGCACGACGCCGCCGGTGCCGGCCTCCGTGCCCGCGCCGGTCTCCGTGTCGCCGGTGCCGGCGCCGGCGCCGGCGGCCAGCTTCTCGGCCGCGAGGGCGGCGAGCGCGGCGGCCGACTGGTGCTCGGGCTCCCGGGCGTCCGGGAACGCCTCCGGGTAGAGCCGGGCGCCCGCGCCCACCACCGGCAGCCCGGCGAGCCGCTCGGCGATGTCGGCGGGCCGGTCGACGGAGGCCTCCGAGACGCGCGTACGGGAGTTCTCGTACCGCGCCCAGTAGACCTCCTTGCGCCGCGCGTCCGTGGCGACGGCGAACGGCTCGTCGAGCCCGGCGGCGTAGGCGAGGCCGTCGAGCGTGCACAGGCCGTGCACCGGAACGCCCAGCGCGGAGGCGAAGGTGGCGGCCGTGACGAGGCCGACGCGCAGACCGGTGTACGGGCCGGGGCCGACGCCGACCACGAGTCCGGTCACCTTGTCGAGCGCCAGCCCGGCCTCCTTCAGGACCCGGTCGACGGCGGGCAGCAGCAGCTCCCCGTGCCGGCGGGCGTCGACCTGGCTCGACTGCGCGACGACGTTCTCTCCGTCGTGCAGGGCGACGGTGACGGCGGGTGTGGCGGTATCCATGGCGAGCAAGAGCACGCGAACAGCCTACGGCGCCGGAGCGGTGGGGCGTGTCCGCCGGGCGGCGCCCCGCCCGGGGCCCGGGACGGCTGCTACGGTCGGGCACCGATACGTAGGTAGATAGGTACGACAGAAGGTGGGCGCACGGTGGCAAGGAGCAGCTCGGGATTCGTGGCCGGGCTCACCGCGGCGGCCGTCGCCGTGATCGGCTTCCTCGCCTATCAGGCCTCGGCCACCGCGCCGTCGCCGGCCGATCTCGCGGCGCGGCCGTCGCAGACGAGCACGGCGCCGTCGGCGGCGCCGAGCGGACAGCCGGCGAAGCCGCAGAAGGACACGCTGGCACTGCCCGTGAGCTCCGGCACGGGAGAGCGCGTGGTGTACGCGCTGAAGGACCGCCGGGTGTGGCTGGTCGACGCGAAGAACCAGGTCACGCACACCTTCTCGGTGATGCCCAGCACCGTCTCGCCGCCGCCCGGCAGCTACGCGGTGACCTCGCGCTCCGGCGCGGTGCGCGGCTCGGACGGCACGCAGATCGAGCACGTGGTGCGGTTCGCGACGGTGCAGGACGTGACGATCGGCTTCAGCGCGGCGGTGGACGGCACGACGCCGACCCCGGACCCGACGAAGCGCACCGGCGGCATCCGCATGAAGCGCGCGGACGGCGACGCGATGTGGCGCTTCGCGTCGATCGGCTCGAAGGTCGTCGTCGTCTCGTAAGGACGTCGGCTCGTGACGGCGTCGTCTCGCCAGGCAGCGTCTCGCCGTAAGGACGGCGTCTCATCAGGGGGCGTCTCGCCACCGCGGCATCTCGTCCGGACGGCGTCTCGTCAGGGCGGCGTGCTCATCGGGACACGGCGGGCGGTCGGGGCCGCCGCCGGCCTCAGGCGGCCTGGTCGCGGACGAACCGGGGCGTCGCCCCGTGCTCGTCGTCCGGCGCGCCCGTCGCCGCGGTGCGCGGCCTGCGCGGCGGGGTCGAAACGGCGCTCGCCGCGGCGCAGGAGGCCAGCAGGTCGCGCATCGAGACCGTGTCCGCGGCGGCGTCCGGGACCGTGTCCGCCGTACGTGCCGCGCGCTCCGCCGTCGCCATGCCTGCCTCCCGTAGGTTAGGTACACCTAACCAGTCCGTGCGCCTCCATGTGACCACGGTTCGGAGTACCCGCGCAACATTTTGCCGACACGTTGTCGGAACCTACGGATATACGCGGCGCCCACACGGCGCCCACACGCCCGCGCACGCGCCGCGCGCCCTCAGACCAGCGCGAGCTCCTCGCCCGCCCACCGGCCGCCGATCCCGTTGAGCACGACGGTGCGCCGGTCGTCGTCCGTGTCGCCGACCACGCGGTGGATCAGGACGTGCAGCCGGTCGTCGGTCAGCTCCTCGACCTTGCCGTCGCCCCACTCGACCACCACCACCGAATCGGGCAGCGACACGTCGAGGTCCAGGTCCTCCATCTCGTCGAGACCGCCGCCGAGCCGGTACGCGTCGACGTGCACCAGCGCCGGGCCGCCGACCAGGGACGGGTGGACGCGGGCGATCACGAAGGTCGGCGAGGTGACCGCGCCCCGGACGCCCAGGCCCTCTCCGAGGCCGCGGGTCAGGGTGGTCTTGCCGGCGCCGAGCTCACCGGTGAGCATCACGAGGTCGCCGGGACGGAGCAGCTTCGCGAGGCGGCGGCCGAGCTCCTGCATCCGCTCGGGCGAGTCGACCTCGACGGTGGCCTGGTTGTGCGGTGTGTCCATGCCCGCCAACCTATCCGCCGTCGCGGCCCCGGCCGGAACCCGCCGTCTGCGGGTGCGGCACCGCGCCCGCCCGGACGAGCAGGTCGGCGATCCGGTCGGTGACGGCCTCGGGATGCTCCAGCATCACGAGGTGGCCGGCGTCGGGCACGATGACCAGCTCCGCGTCCGGCAGCAGACGCGCGATGGCCTCGGTGTGCGAGCTGGGCGTGACCAGGTCGTGGTCGCCGGCCAGGGCGAGCCCGGGGATCTCGAGGAAGGCGACCAGGGCGGCCGCCTTGTCGTGCTCGGCGAAGGCCGGATAGAACTCCGCGACGACGTCGATCGGCGTCGACTCGATCATCCGTTCCGCGAACCGGGCGACCGCCGGGTCCACGTCCTTCGACGAGAACGAGTACTTCTTGATCAGCCCGGCGAACAGGTCCGCGGTGGCCCGCCGGCCCCGCTCCACCAGCTCGGCCTGCGAGCCGAGCGCCCGCAGCACGCCCGGGAGGACCCGGCGCACCGCGTTGACGCCGGCCGTCGGCAGCCCGTAGGTGACCTCCCCGAGCCTTCCCGAGGACGTGCCCACGAAGCCGACGCCGACGACCCGCTCGCGGACGAACTCCGGGAAGCGGTCGGCGAGCGCCATGATCGTCATCCCGCCCATGGAGTGCCCGATCAGGACCAGCGGGCCCTCGGGCGCGGCGGCGTCGAGCACCGCCTTGAGGTCGCGGCCCAGCCGGTCGATGGAGACGGTCACGCCGTCGGGCCCGCGCCCGGAGCGGCCGTGGCTGCGCTGGTCCCAGTGGACGGTGCGGACCAGGCCGCGCAGCGCGGCGCGCTGGAAGTGCCAGGAGTCCTGGGAGAGGCAGTAGCCGTGGCTGAAGACGACGGTGACCGGCGCGGGCGTCTTGCGCCCGAAGAGCCGACGCCTGCGGGAGGCGACGGCCTCGGGAGGCACCGCGGGCCGCCCGGCGGCGGGGTGCTTCGGCGCGGCAGCGGAGGCCTTCGCCGCGGCCGCGGCCGGGCGGACCCCGTCGCCCCGGGCGGCCCCGCCGACCCCGCCGACCTCGTCGCCCCGGACGGACCCGCCCACCTCGCCGGCCCCGCCGACCCCGTCGACCTCGTCTACCTCGTCGCCCCGGGCGGGCCCGCCCACCCCGCCGGCCCCGTCGACCTCGTCGACCTCGTAGTAAAGCGTCGTCCCGTCGTCGGCGACCGCGCGCCCCGGTGTGCCGCGCAGGGCGCCGTACGGGCCCTCGGCGTCGAGTGCGAGCCGCGCCTTCTCCCGGACCGAACGGCCCACCGTCAGCCGCTCGACGGCGACGCCGGCCGCCGCGCCGGCGGCGAGCACGCCTATCGCGGCACCGGCCCAGCCCGCACGCCGCCAGGTGTCCTCGCCCACGGCGCCCTCCTCCCCTCGGCTACTCCCCCACGTAGACGCGCGGGACGCGCGCGCCGATCCGGGTGACGATCTCGTACGCGATGGTGTCGGCGGCCACGGCCCAGTCCTGCGCCGTCGGCTCGCCGCGGTCGCCGGGCCCGAACAGCACGGCCTCCGTGCCGGCCTCGGGCAGGTCGCCGTCGAGGTCGACGACGAACTGGTCCATGGCGACCCGCCCGGCCACCGTACGGACCCGGTCGCCGACCAGCACCGGCCCGCGGCCGGAGGCGTGGCGCGGGACGCCGTCCGCGTAGCCGAGCGGGATCAGGCCGAGGGTGGTCTCGCCGGGCGTGACGTAGTGGTGCCCGTACGAGACGCCGTGCCCGCCCGGCACCCGCTTGACCAGCGCGACGCTCGCCTTGAGCGACATCACGGGTCGCAGTCCCAGCTCGGCGGAGGTGCCGACCGCCGGGTCCGGCGACACGCCGTACATCGCGATGCCGGGCCTGACCAGGTCGAAGTGCGCCTCGGGGAGCGTGAGGGTGGCCGGCGAGTTCGCGATGTGCCGCACCTCGGGCCGGACACCGGCCTTCTCCGCGTGGTCGAGCATCGTGCGGAAGACGTCCAGCTGGGCCGGGATGGACGGGTGGCCGGGCTCGTCGGCGCAGGCGAAGTGCGACCACAGGCCGGTGACCCTGACCAGCCCCTGGGCCTCGGCCTTGAGCGCCTCGGTGACGAGTTCGGGCCAGTCGGCGGGCTGGCAGCCGTTGCGGCCGAGGCCGGTGTCGGCCTTCAGCTGGACGCGCGCGGGGCGGCCGACCGCCTGGGCGGCCTCGGTGACCTCCCGGAGCGCCCACGTCCCGCTCACCGACATGTCGAGGCCGGCCTCGATGCCCTCGGCCCACGGGTCGCCGGGCGTCCACAGCCAGCACATGATCCGGGCCTCGCGCAGCCCGGCCGCGCGCAGCGCCAGCGCCTCGTGCGGCGTGGCCGTACCGAGCCAGGTCGCCCCGGCGTCCAGCGCGGCGCGGGCGCAGCGCACGGCGCCGTGACCGTACGCGTCGGCCTTGACCACGGCCATCATCTGGACGTGCGGCGCGACGCGGGCACGCAGCGTGCGGACGTTCGCCCGGAGCGCGCCGAGGTCGATCTCGGCGCGGGCTCGGCGGTGTGGTGCTGTCTGAGTCATCGCGCCCAGTCTCTCAGGTGCCGGGCGCGGGGGCCGTCAGGCCTCGGGGCGGCTGCCGAAGACGTAGACGTGGTCGTCCTGGCGCAGCACGTTCCAGAGCTTCTCGGCGTGGGCGTACGACAGGTTCACGCAGCCCCGGCTTCCGGTGGGCGTGGCGATCTGGCCGTAGACGCCGTGGAAGGCCTGGCCGCCGTCGAAGAACTGGGCGAAGGGCATGGGCGTGTCGTAGAGGGAGGACCAGTGGTCCTTGTTGCGCCAGTAGACGGTGTGCCAGCCGGTCCGGGTGCGGTAGCCGGGCCGGCCGCTGCGGATGTTGACCACGTCGAACGTGACCTTCGTCCCCTTCTGCACCCACATCAGCTCGCGGGTGAGGTCGACGCAGGCGACGGTGTACGTCATGACGGGGCACCGCCCGGCGGCGTTGGGGTCCCGGCGGGCGGCGAGCAGTTCGGCGCGGGACCAGGTGACGGGGCCGGCGTAGCCGTTGGCCGGCTTGATCTTCTCGCGCTGCTGGAACGCGCGGATGGCCTCGCAGTCGGCGGTGGACTGACGGCCGTCCACGGGGAGCTTGAGCAGCCGTTCGACGCGCTGCTGGTGGGGCCCGGCCGCGGCGGTGCAGGCGGCGCCGACGGCGCTGCGCGGCAGGTACTCGACGAGTTCGTCGACCTCCTCCTCCGGCACGGGCACGGGCGTCGGCACCCCTCCTTCGGTCCGCTCGGGCGGCAGCACCTGGTCGGGCGTGTCCATCGGGTACTCGGCCCGCCCCGCCCCGGCGATCCCGGGCACGAGCACCTCCTCTCCGGGCCGGGGCGCGCCGGCGTCGGCGTCGGCGTCGGCGTCGGCAGGGGCTGTCGGGACCGCGGGGGGCGCGGGGGCGGAGACCGCGGGGGCGGGCAGGGCGGGGACGAGGACGGTGGCGAGGAGCGCGGCGGCCAGGCACCCGCGGCGCCGGGACCGGGCTCGGGATCGGGATCGGGATCGGGATCGGGATCGGGATCGGATGGTGGTGTTCACGCGCCCATCCCACGCCGCCGCTGCGGCGTCCGCCTGCGCTGCGCCACGAGCGGAGCAACGCTTTCGCCCGGGCGGGGGCGGAGGGGCAGGGACCCGGGCGGTTCAGCGGCGCCCCGCCCCGCCCCGGCGGTCGCACGACACCCCGTCGTGCGCGGTCTCACGACACCACGTCGTGCCACGCCTCCGGCAAGGCCGTCGCGACGTCGGTCGCGGTGATCGGGGACGTGCCGCCGGAGGCGCGGCGGGCCGCCAGGCCGTGGAGGTAGGCGGCGGCCGAGAGGGCGTCGGCGGGGAGCAGGCCGGCGGCCAGGAGGGAACCGGCCAGGCCGGAGAGGACGTCGCCGCTGCCGGCCGTCGCGAGCCAGGGCGTGCCCGTCGGGTTCACCCGGACCGGGCCCGTGCCGCCCGGACCGCAGACCAGCGTCGTGGAGCCCTTCAGGAGCACCGTCGCGCCGTATCGCTCCGCCAGTTCGCGGACCGCCGCGAGCCGGCCCGCCTCGACGTCCTCGCGGGCCGTGCCGAGCAGTGCCGCCGCCTCGCCCGCGTGCGGGGTGAGCAGGGTGGGCGCGGCGCGGGCGCGGACCTTCTCGGGGGTCAGGGCGCGCAGCCCGTCCGCGTCGACGAGGACCGGCACCTCGGAGGCGAGGACCTGGTCGACGGCCAGACCGCTGCCGGGGCCCTCGCCGAGACCGGGCCCGACGACCCAGGCCTGGACCCGGCCCGCCTTGTCCGGCGGCCCGCTGTGCACCAGCGTCTCCGGGTGGGCGGCGACGACCGCGTCGGCGGCGGGCCCGACGTACCGCACGGCGCCGGCCCCGCCGCGCAGCGCCCCGGCGACCGCGAGGACCGCGGCGCCGGGATAGCGGGCGGAGCCGGCGACCAGGCCGACGACCCCGCGCCGGTACTTGTCGCTCTCCGCCGCCGGCTCGGGCAGCAGCCGCGCCACGTCCTCGTGCTGCAGCGCCTCCAGGTCGGGCGCGCCCGGCAGGCCGAGCCCGATGTCGACGAGCCGGAGCGCGCCCGCGTACTCCCGTCCCGGGTCGACGAGGAGCCCCGGCTTGTACGTGCCGAAGGTGATCGTCGCGTCGGCGCGCAGCGCCTCGCCCGCGACCTCCCCGGTGTCGGCGTCGACGCCGCTCGGCAGGTCGACGGCGACGACGACCGCGTCCGATCCGCGCGCCGCCCGGGCCACCGGCACCGCCTCGGGCCGCAGCCCGCCCCGCCCGCCGATCCCGGTGATCCCGTCCAGGACCAGATCGGCGGCGGCCAGCACGTCGTACGGGTCGTCCGCGATCCGCCCGCCCGCCGCCCTCAGCGCGGCCAGGCCCGCCTCGTGCGCCCGGGAGCCGAGCAGCACCGCGGTGACCCCGGCGCCGCGCCGGGCGAGCCGGGCGCCGGCGTGGAGGGCGTCACCGCCGTTGTCGCCGCTGCCGGCGAGGACGACGACCCGCGCCCCGTACACCCGGCCGCGGCCGAGCAGCGAGCAGCAGGCGGCGGCGAGTCCGGCCGCGGCCCGCTGCATCAGGGCGCCCTCCGGCAACCGGGCCATCAGCTCGGCCTCGGCGGCCCGTACGGTCTCCACACGATGAGCGGTACGCATGGGTCAACCCTCCGCGATCACCACCGCCGACGCCACTCCCGCGTCGTGACTGAGGGACACGTGCCAGTGCTTGACGCCGAGTTCGGCGGCCCGTGCGGCGACCGTGCCCCGGACCCGCAGCCGTGGCTGCCCGCTGTCCTCGACGTACACCTCGGCATCGGTCCAGTGCAGGTTGCCGGGCGCGCCGAGGGCCTTGGCCAGCGCCTCCTTCGCGGCGAACCGCACCGCGAGGGAGGCGGGCCCGCGCCGCTCGCCGCTGGGCAGCAGCAGTTCGCGCTCGACGAAGAGGCGCTGCAGCAGCCCCGGTGTCCGTTCCAGCGACGCGGCGAAGCGGTCGATCTCCGCCACGTCGATCCCCACCCCGATGATCATCCGTTCACTGCCTCACTCGCTCGCTCACTGCCCCGCTCGCCGTCTCACTGCCCCGCCGCCCGACTGTCTCGCCGCCCGACTGCCCCGCCGCCCGACTGCCTCGCCGCCCCACTGCCTCACTGCTCGCCGCCCCGCTCGTCCGCTCACTCCACCGTCACGGACTTGGCCAGGTTGCGCGGCTGGTCCACCTCGTTGCCCCGGGCCGTCGCCAGTTCGCAGGCGAAGACCTGCAGCGGCACGGTGGAGACCAGCGGCTGGAGCAGCGTGGGCGTGGCGGGGACGCGGATGAGGTGGTCGGCGTACGGGACGACCGCCTCGTCGCCCTCCTCCGCGATCACGATGGTCCGCGCGCCGCGCGCCCGGATCTCCTGGATGTTGGAGACGATCTTGTCGTGGAGGACGGACCGGCCGCGCGGCGAGGGGACGACCACGACGACCGGCAGGTCCTCCTCGATCAGGGCGATCGGCCCGTGCTTGAGCTCGCCCGCCGCGAAGCCCTCGGCGTGCATGTAGGCGAGTTCCTTGAGCTTGAGCGCGCCCTCCAGGGCGACCGGGTAGCCGACGTGCCGGCCGAGGAACAGCACGGTGTCCTTGTCGGCGAGGGAGCGGGCCAGGGCCCGTACCGGCTCCATGGTGTCCAGGACCCGCTCGACCTCGTCGCCGATCCTCGCCAGCTCGCGGACCACGGCGTGGATCTCGTCGCCCCACTTGGTGCCGCGCACCTGCCCGAGGTACAGCGCGAGCAGGTAGCAGGCGACGAGCTGGGTCAGGAAGGCCTTGGTGGACGCGACGGCGACCTCGGGCCCGGCGTGGGTGTAGAGCACGGCGTCGGACTCGCGCGGGATGGTCGAGCCGTTGGTGTTGCACACGGCGAGGACCTTGGCGCCCTGCTCGCGGGCGTGCCGCAGCGCCATCAGGGTGTCCATGGTCTCGCCGGACTGGGAGATGGCGATGACGAGGGTCCGCTGGCCGAGGATCGGGTCGCGGTAGCGGAACTCGCTGGCGAGCTCGACCTCGCAGGGGATGCGGGTCCAGTGCTCGATCGCGTACTTGGCGATGAGCCCGGCGTGGAACGCGGTGCCGCACGCGATGATGACGATCTTGTCGGCCTCGCGGAGCACGGCGTCGGGGATGCGCACCTCGTCGAGGCGGAGGTGGCCGTCGGCGCCGATCCGGCCGAGGAGGGTGTCGGCGACCGCCTTGGGCTGCTCGGCGATCTCCTTGAGCATGAAGTAGTCGTAGCCGCCCTTCTCGGCGGCGGAGGCGTCCCAGTCGACGTGGTACGCCCGTACGTCGGCGGGGGCGCCGTCGAAGTCGGTGACCGTGACGCCCTCGCGGGTGAGCTCCACGACCTGGTCCTGGCCGAGTTCGATGGCCGAGCGGGTGTGGGCGATGAAGGCGGAGACGTCGGAGGCGAGGAAGTTCTCGCCCTCGCCGACGCCGACGACGAGCGGCGAGTTGCGGCGGGCGCCGACGACGACGTCGGGCTGGTCGGCGTGGACGGCGACGAGCGTGAAGGCGCCGTCGAGGCGCCGGCACACGAGCCGCATGGCCTCGGCGAGGTCGCCGACGGAGGAGAACTCCTCGGCGAGCAGATGGGCCACGACCTCGGTGTCCGTCTCGGACAGCAGGTCGTGGCCGCGCTCGGCCAGTTCGGTCCTGAGGGCGGCGAAGTTCTCGATGATGCCGTTGTGGACGACGGCGACGCGGCCCGCGTTGTCGAGGTGCGGATGCGCGTTGGCGTCGGTGGGGCCGCCGTGGGTGGCCCACCGGGTGTGTCCGATGCCGGTGGAGCCGCTCGACAGCGGCCGGTCCACCAGCTCCTTCTCCAGGTTGACGAGCTTGCCGGCCTTCTTGGCCGCGGCGAGGCCGCCGTCGGAGAGCACCGCGACCCCGGCCGAGTCGTAGCCGCGGTACTCGAGCCGCTTGAGGCCTGCGATCACCACATCGAGCGCCGACTGCCCGCCGACGTATCCCACGATTCCGCACATGGCGGCAGCCTACGGCCGAACACCCCGGACCGGCCGGACTCGGATCGGCTCGGCCGCGGCATGTCCGTGCTCTCCCGGCACCTTGCCCGTGCCGTGCCCGTGCCTTGCCCGTGCCGTGCCCGTGCGTGCCTTGCCTGTGCCCTGCCCATGCCCCGCCCGTGCACCGGGGCGTGCACCCGGCCGGAGGCGGGGTGGATCAGCGCAGCTTGGCGGCCTGCGCGTCGATGACGGCCGTCGGCAGTTCATTGACCTCGCCGCCCAGGCTCAGGGTCGAGAAGCCGGCCAGGTTGTTGCCCTTGCGGAAGACGACGAGCTTGGTGACGAAGGTCTCGCCCTCGTTCTCGCTGGTGACGGTCCAGGCCAGGGCCTCGTCACCGGCGGTCACGGTCTCCGGGGTGACCTTGGAGACCGTGCTCTTGCTGCCGCCGCCGTGGACGGTGAAGCCGCCCGCGCAGTCGGTGCCGGCGGTCTTGAGGGCGGCGAAGGCCTGCTGGGCGCCCTCCCCCGCGTACGACCCGAGGGTCACGGACGTGATGGGCGCGGCGAGGGCGCCGAGGGCGTCGTCGACGGAGCCGGTCTTCTTGTCGGGGACCTGGATCGCCTTGCGCTGGGCGCTGGCGCCCGGGGTGCCGGGCGCGGCGGTGGCGAAGGCCTCGGCCAGCGGCTCGCACACGGCCTTGTCGGCGCTGACGTCGCCGGCGTTCAGGACCTGACCGGCCTTGGCCTTCTGGACCTGGTAGCCCGTGAGGTCCGCCTGCTCGACGACGAGCTTGTCCAGTTCGGCGGCGGAGAGCGCCTTGACGTCCGGCTTCGCCGCGGCCGACGCGGACGCGTCCGCCTTGCCGGTGTCCTCCTTCTTCTTCTCCTCGCCACCGCAGGCGGTGAGGAGGAGGGCGAGGGAGGTGACCGCGGCGGCGGCCGCGGTACGGCGAAGGACGGTGATGGCCATGGGTTCGAAACTCTCTGCTCGACGCGAATCTGTGAGCACCCTATGCGCCGGAGCCACCCGCCGATCATCGAATTACCCGCCGCAAACAGGGACGTTGTCGCCTTCCGGGGCATGCCCTAGCCTGTGGATCTGATCACATCAGGCGGTGCGCCCGGTGCGGCACTCAGGACCACACACGGGCAAGAGAAGGCGGTCGATGATGTCCGGTACGGAGTCCTCCGACTACACCCGGCGGCTTGCGCGGCTGGAGAACTCGGGGATCAAGAGGCTGCTGCCCACTCAGGCCCCGTACCGGTGGAACCTGAAGCGGCTCGGTCTCGGCCGGGTCCTCGACGTCGGCTGCGGTCTCGGCCGGAACCTCCTGAACTGCGGACCGGACAGCGTCGGCGTCGACCACAACGAGACCTCCGTCGCGACCTGCCGTGACCGGGGTCTGACCGCCTACACACCGGACGAACTCGCCGAGGCCCCGGACTGCGGCCCCGGGTCCTTCGACAGCCTGCTCTGCGCGCACGTCCTGGAGCACATGGACGAGACCCTCGGGAACACGATCCTGGAGCAGTACCTGCCGCTGGTGAAGCCGGGCGGCTCGGTCGTCCTGATCTGCCCGCAGGAGGCCGGCTACAAGACCGACGCCACCCATGTGCGGTTCGTCGACTTCGACGGGCTGCGTGCACACGCCGAGAAGGCCGGACTGACCGTCGAGCGCACCTACTCGTTCCCGTTCTCCCGGCCGGTCGGCAAGGTCTTCCCGTACAACGAGTTCGTCCTGGTGGGCAGGATCGCCCCCTGAGGCGGGCAACCCCCGGCGTTCCGCCGCGGTCGTCGCGCGCGGGCGGACCCGGCGCCCGCGCCACGTGACCCACCCCACCACCCCCGGTCCCCCACGACCGCCGCTCAGCCACGACAATGGCGGGGTGATCACTTCGCCGCCACGAAGCTCCAGCGGAAACGGACACGGGAACCCGACCGGCAGCGGTGCCGGTACGGGGGGCCGCAAGGCCCCCGAGCCGACGCCGTACGTCGACCTCACCCGTGCCGAGTGGAGCGCGCTGCGCGACAAGACGCCGCTGCCGCTGACCGCCGACGAGGTCGAGCGGCTGCGGGGACTCGGCGACGTCATCGACCTCGACGAGGTCCGCGACATCTACCTGCCGCTGTCCCGGCTGCTCAACCTGTACGTACAGGCCACCAGCGGGCTGCGCGGGGCCCTGAACACCTTCCTCGGCGAGAAGGCCGAGCAGCGCGGCACCCCCTTCGTCATAGGGGTGGCCGGCTCCGTCGCCGTCGGCAAGTCGACCGTCGCCCGGCTCCTGGAGGCGCTGCTCGCGCGCTGGCCCGAGCACCCGCGGGTGGAGCGGATCACCACCGACGGCTTCCTCTACCCGATGGAGGAGCTGAAGGCCCGCGGCCTGATGTCCCGCAAGGGCTTCCCCGAGTCCTACGACCGGCGGGCGCTCACCCGCTTCGTCGCGGACGTGAAGGCCGGCAAGGAGGAGGTCAGCGCGCCCGTCTACTCGCACCTGATCTACGACCGGGTGCCGGACGAGAAGCTGGTCGTGCGCCGCCCCGACATCCTCATCGTCGAGGGGCTCAACGTCCTGCAGCCCGCGCTGCCCGGCAAGGACGGCCGCACCCGGGTGGGCCTGGCCGACTACTTCGACTTCTCGGTGTACGTGGACGCCCGGGCCGAGGACGTCGAGCACTGGTACCTCAACCGGTTCCGCAAGCTGCGCGAGACCGCCTTCCAGGACCCGTCCTCGTACTTCCGGCGCTGGACCCAGGTCTCCGAGGAGGAGGCCCTGGACTACGCGCGCACCATGTGGCGGACCGTCAACAAGGTGAACCTCCTGGAGAACGTGGCCCCCACCCGCGGCCGCGCCACGCTCGTGCTCCGCAAGGGCCCCGACCACAAGGTGCAGCGCCTCAGCCTCCGTAAGCTCTGAGGGCGCTGCACCTCCGGCTCATCGTCCCGCCCGACCGCACCGAGGCGGCCGTCGATCTCATCGGGCAGACCCAACCTGACCGGCGTCATCCTCGCCGGAACCCTCACCCTGTCCGGACAGATGCTGCTGTGGCGCACCCAGCGCGGCCACTGGAAGCGGCGGAAGAAGGCCTGAGATCGGGAGACCTGAGACTGGAAGGCCGGGAGGCCGGGACCTGAGACCGGGAGACCGGGGGGCCTGATGAGATCGGGGCCCCGGAGGCCTGCGGCCGGGAACGCCGGGAGCCTCGGGAACGGGTGCGGCCCCCGCTCCGGAGTCCGGTGCGGGGGCCGACGTGTCGTCAGGCGGATCAGCCCAGCGCGGACTTCACCACGTCCGCGAGCCGCCCCGCCACCGAGCGGGCCTGCTCGATGTCGGCGGCCTCGACCATGACCCGGACCAGCGGCTCGGTGCCGGAGGGGCGCAGCAGCACCCGGCCGGTGGAGCCCAGCTCGCGCTCGGCCTCGGCCACGGCGGTGGCCAGCTCGGCGGAGGTGCCCACCCGGTTCCTGTCCACGTTCGGCACGTTGACCAGGACCTGCGGCAGCCGCTCCATGACCGAGGCGAGCTCGGCCAGGGACCTGCCGGTGGCGGCGACGCGGGCCGCGAGCATCAGACCGGTCAGGGTGCCGTCGCCGGTGGTGGCGTGGTCGAGGACGATGACGTGGCCGGACTGCTCGCCCCCGAGGGCGTAGCCGTGCTCCTTCATCGACTCCAGGACGTAGCGGTCGCCGACCGCCGTCTGGACGAGCGACAGACCCTCGCGCTCCATCGCCAGCTTGAAGCCGAGGTTGGACATGACGGTGCCGACGACGGCGTCGCCGCGCAGGGTGCCGGCCTCGCGCATGGCGAGGGCGAGGATGGCGAGGATCTGGTCGCCGTCGACCTCGTTGCCCTGGCCGTCGACGGCGAGGCAGCGGTCGGCGTCGCCGTCGTGGGCGATGCCGAAGTCGGCCTCCTGCTCGACCACGGCGGCCTTGAGGAGGTCGAGGTGGGTGGAGCCGCAGCCGTCGTTGATGTTGAGGCCGTCCGGCTCGGCGCCGATGGTGACGACCGTGGCGCCGGCCCGGGAGAAGGCCTCGGGCGACACGCGGGCGGCGGCACCGTGGGCCTCGTCGAGGACGATCTTCAGCCCGTCGAGACGGTTGGGCAGTACGGCGACGAGGTGGGCGACGTACTTGTCGAAGCCCTCGTCGTAGTCGCGGACCCGGCCGACGCCGCCGCCGGTGGGACGGTCCCAGGGCGCGCCGGTGCGGTGCTCCTCGTACACGGACTCGATGCGGTCCTCCAGCTCGTCGGCGAGCTTGTGGCCGCCGCGGGCGAAGAACTTGATGCCGTTGTCGGGCATGGCGTTGTGGGAGGCGGACAGCATCACGCCGAGGTCGGCACCGAGCGCGCCGGTGAGGTACGCCACGGCGGGGGTGGGCAGCACGCCGACGCGGAGGACGTCGACGCCGGCGCTCGCCAGGCCCGCCACCACGGCGGCCTCCAGGAACTCTCCCGAGGCGCGCGGGTCGCGCCCCACCACGGCGGTCGGCCGATGGCCCTCAAAGGTGCCCGTCTCGGCGAGCACGTGCGCGGCCGCGACCGACAGGCCGAGCGCCAGCTCCGCCGTCAGGTCGGCGTTGGCCACGCCGCGTACCCCGTCCGTGCCGAAGAGTCGTCCCACAGCTGTCCTCCGAAAGTCCTTGTGCCCAGGTCCCAGGGTCGTGCCCCCGTGCCCAAGATTATGAAAGCAAGGTGTGAAAAAGCCGTACGCCCCGGGGCACGGGCAGTGCCGCCGGGGCGTACGGGCCAAGCAGACCGAGCAGGCGATTAGCGCTTGCTGTACTGCGGGGCCTTGCGGGCCTTCTTGAGACCGGCCTTCTTGCGCTCGACCGCACGGTCGTCGCGGGAGAGGAAGCCGGCCTTCTTCAGCGGGCCGCGGTTGTTCTCGACGTCGGCCTCGTTGAGGGCGCGGGCCACGCCGAGGCGCAGGGCGCCGGCCTGGCCGGACACGCCGCCACCCGCGATGCGGGCGATGACGTCGTAGCGGTTGTCGAGCTCGAGCACCTTGAAGGGCTCGTTGACTTCCTGCTGGTGCACCTTGTTGGGGAAGTAGTCCTCAAGGGTGCGACCGTTGATCTTCCACTTGCCGGTGCCCGGAACGATCCGGACGCGGGCGATGGCGTTCTTGCGACGGCCCAGGCCGGCGGCCGGCTGCGGGTCGCCGAAGCGGGACGCGAGGGACTCGGAGGTGTAGTCACCCTCGACGATCTCGGTCTCGGTGGTGTACTCCTCGACGCCCTCGAACTCGTCGACGGGGGTCTCGGGGGTGGTCTCGGCCACGATGCTCCTCAGATTTCTTTCGTTCTTAGGGGGTGTGGCCGGAACTACTGCGCGACCTGGGTGATCTCGAACGGGACCGGCTGCTGGGCAGCGTGCGGGTGGTTCTCGCCCGCGTAGACCTTCAGCTTCGAGAGCATCTGACGGCCCAGGGAGTTCTTGGGGATCATGCCCTTGATGGCCTTCTCGACGGCCTTCTCGGGGTTCTTGTCCAGCAGCTCGTCGTAGCGGACGGAGCGCAGACCACCCGGGTAGCCAGAGTGGCGGTAGGCCATCTTCTGGGTCTTCTTGTTGCCGGACAGGTGGACCTTGTCAGCGTTGATGATGATGACGAAGTCGCCCATGTCCATGTGCGGCGCGTAGACGGGCTTGTGCTTGCCTCGCAGGAGGTTCGCAGCCGTCGTGGCCAGACGGCCCAGGACGACGTCCTGCGCGTCGATGATGTGCCACTGGCGAGTGACATCGCCAGGCTTGGGGCTGTACGTACGCACTTCGTAGCCTTCGCTTCTTCAGTGGATGGAGTCCAAGACACACCTGAAGCGATCATGCAGCTGGGACCCACACTGCCGGGACACCGCCCGTATGCGAGTCACTGGTAACTGCTCCAGGGAACTTGCGCAGGCCCCTTCGCGTGAGAACGACGAAGCCCATACGCATAACAAACGGCTACGGTACCCGTGCCACCCCCCAGGGGTCAAAACGCGGCGGGGCGCCGAGCCACCGCGCCCGCCCGCCCGCCCCGGTGCCGACGGGGGCCTCCACCCGCCGGGACCCGGGATCAGCGGGCCCGCCCGACCGCCCGGCCGCCGGGTTCAGCGCGCCCGCTCCACCCGCCGCTCGTCCCACACCGGCTCGCTCGTCTCCCGGACGACCCCGTCCGAACCGAAGACCAGGTACCGGTCGAAGGAACGGGCGAACCAGCGGTCGTGGGTCACGGCGAGGACCGTGCCGTCGTACGACTCCAGACCGTCCTGCAGCGCCTCCGCCGACTCCAGGTCCAGGTTGTCCGTCGGCTCGTCCAGGAGCAGGGCCGTGGTCCCGGCCAGCTCGAGGAGCAGGATCTGGAAGCGGGCCTGCTGGCCGCCGGAGAGCTTGTCGAAGGGCTGGTCGCCCTGGCGCTCCAGCTCGTAGCGCCGCAGCATCGACATCGCCGCGCCGCGGTCCTTGGCGTGCTCCGTCCACAGGATGTCGACGAGCGGGCGGCCGAAGAGCTCCGGGTGCGCGTGGGTCTGGGCGAAGTGGCCGGGCACCACGCGGGCGCCCAGCTTCCACAGGCCCGTGTGGGCCACCGACGGGTCGCCCGCGAGCAGCCGCAGGAAGTGCGACTTGCCGGAGCCGTTCGAGCCGAGGACGGCGACCCGCTCACCGTAGAAGATCTCCAGCGAGAACGGCTTCATCAGCCCGGTCAGCTCCAGGTTCTCGCAGGTCACCGCCCGCACCCCGGTCCGTCCGCCGCGCAGCCGCATCCGGATGTCCTGCTCGCGCGGCGGCTCCGGCGGCGGACCCGCCTCCTCGAACTTCCGCAGCCGGGTCTGCGCCGCCGCGTACCGCGAGGCCATGTCATGGCTGACCGCGGCCGCCTGCTGCAGGGTCACGACCAGCTTCTTCAGCTGGGCGTGCTTCTCGTCCCAGCGCCGCTTCAGCTCCTCGAAGCGGGCGAACCGCTCCCGCCGCGCCTCGTGGAAGGTGTCGAAGCCGCCGCCGTGCACCCACACGTCCGAACCGGCCGGACCGGGCTCCACGGCCACGATCTTCTGCGCCGCCCGGGCGAGCAGCTCCCGGTCGTGCGAGATGAAGAGCACGGTCTTGCGGGTCTCCCGCAGCCGCTCCTCCAGCCAGCGCTTGCCGGGGACGTCCAGGTAGTTGTCCGGCTCGTCGAGGAGCAGCACCTCGTCGTTGCCGCGCAGCAGGTACTCCAGGACCAGCCGCTTCTGCTCGCCGCCGCTCAGCGTGCGCACCTGCCGGAACTGCGCCTTGTCGTACGGCACGCCCATCGCGGCCGTGGTGCAGATGTCCCACAGGGTCTCGAACTCGTAGCCCTGCACCTCGGCCCAGTCGCTCAGCGCCTGCGCGTACGCCATCTGCGCGGCCTCGTCGTCGACCGTCATGATGCGGTGCTCGGCCTCGTCGACGGCCTTCGCGGCCTGCCGGATGCGGTCGGGCGCCACCGAGACCAGCAGGTCGCGGACGGTGGACTCGTCCCGTACGGAGCCGACGAACTGCGGCATCACGCCGAGCCCGCCGCTGACGGTCACGCCGCCGCCGTGCGGCTGGAGCTCCCCGGAGATCAGCCGGAGCAGGGTGGTCTTCCCCGCTCCGTTGGCGCCGACCAGGGCGACCACGGCACCCTCGCCGACCCGGAAGGAGGCGTCCCCGAGGAGGACCCTCCCGTCCGGAAGGTAGTACTCCAGGTGCGCGGCCTCGACATGTCCCATGGGGGGCATTGTGACCGCCCGCGCCCCGGGATCCCAACCGGTTTAGGATGCGCGGCATGAGCTTTGGGGGGCCGCAGGCGGGCGGCGAGCAGCAGGGACAGCAGGGATACGGCTACGGATACCCGCAGCAGCCGCAGGGCTACGGGTACCCCCAGCAGCCGCAGCAGCCGGGCGGTGGGTACGGATACCCGCAGCAGCAGCCGGGCGGCTACGGATACCCGCACCAGCCGCAGCAGCCGTACGCGCAGCAGCCGGCCGACCCGTTCCCCGGCGCGCAGCCGGCCGGGACCCCGGACTGGGGCGCGCTCGCCGAGGCCTCGGAGGCCCGCGGCAAGCGCAAGCGCCGGCTGATGATCGGCGGCGGGGCCGTCGCCGCGCTCGCCGTGGGCGCGATCGTCGCCACCGCGATCGTCTCCACCAACAAGAACAACGAGCAGGCCAAGAACGGCGGCCCCACCCCGACCGGCTCGGTGGCCCCCACCGACACCGCGAGCCCGGCCCCGACCTTCTCCTCGGTCGCCCCGCTGCCGCCGCCGAACCCCATGGACTTCATCTCGGACGCCAAGAAGGACAAGGCGCCGCTGAGCCCCGAGGGCCTCTACCCGGGCAAGAAGCTGACCATGAACAAGCGCCCGTACCAGAAGGGCGCCACCTCCTCCACGAACAACTGCGCGGCGGTCACCCAGGGCGGCCTCGGCGCGGTCCTGAAGAACAACGGCTGCACGCGCGTGATCCGCGCCACGTACGTCAGGGACGGCGTCGCCGTCACCGTCGGCGTCGCCGTCTTCCCCACCGACGACCAGGCCCTCAAGGCGAAGAAGCAGGCGAGCGGCGGCATCGCACCGCTCGCCGGAGCCGGTGTGAAGGACTTCTGCCGCGCCACCGTCTGTCTGCGCCGCACCAACTCGATCGGCCGGTACGTCTACCTCACCCAGGCCGGCTTCCTGAACGGCAAGAAGGTCACGACCTCCGACCAGGCCGTCTTCCAGGCCAGCGACGACGTCGGCACCTTCACCTTCAACCAGATCTACGCCCGCGGGCGTGCCCAGGCCTCAGCAGCAGCCGGCGCTCCCGGGGAGTGACCGCTTGTTGCGGGCCTCCTTGCTGCGGGCCGCGAGCTGGTCGTCGGCCGGGTAGCCGACCTCTTCGAGGGTGAGGCCGTGCGGCCGTACGACGTGCACGGCGGAGTCCCGCACGCCCGCGGCGAGCACCTTGCCCGGCCACTCCACCGGCCGGTGGCCGTCGCCGACGAACAGCAGGGCGCCGACCAGCGAGCGGACCATGTTGTGGCAGAAGGCGTCGGCCTTGACCGTGGCCTCCAGGATGCCGTCGGGACGGCGCTCCCAGCGCAGCTCCTGGAGCGTGCGGATGGTGGTGGCGCCCTCGCGCTTCTTGCAGTACGCGGCGAAGTCGTGCTCGCCGACGAGACGCTCGGCCGCGGCGTTCATGGCGTCCATGTCGAGCGTCCAGTCGTGCCACAGGACGTGGCCGCGCAGCAGCGGGTCGACACCGCCCGGGTGGTCGGTGACCCGGTAGGCGTACCGGCGCCAGATCGCCGAGAAGCGGGCGTTGAAGCCCGCGGGCGCCTCGGTGACCCTCCACACCCGGACGTCGTGCGAAAGCCGTCCGGCGAGCCGCCTGAGCAGCTTCTCGCGGTGGTCGTCCCACAGGGCGACGGGCAGGTCGACGTGGGCGACCTGGCCGCGGGCGTGCACCCCGGCGTCGGTGCGGCCGGCGACGGTCAGCTCGTACGTCTCCCGGGAGCGGGTGACGGTGCGCAGGGCGTCCTCGATCTCGCCCTGGACGGTACGCCGGCCGCCGGCCTGCTTCGCCCAGCCGGAGAAGTCCTTGCCGTCGTACGACAGGTCGAGCCGCACCCGTACGAAGCCGGGCCGCACGTCATCACGCAGGTCAGTCACGCCGTAAATCCTCTCAGAACACGGGAGCGGGCCCGCACCCCTGGGGGATGCGGGCCCGCTCACGAGACGGGGTCGTCAGAACGCTCAGGCGTCCTGCGCGTCCTCGGTCTTGGTCTCCTCGGCCTTGGGGGCCTCGTCGGCCTCCTTGACGGCGCGCTTGGTGGCGGCCTCGGCCTCGGCGACGGTCGCCTTCTTGGCGATCTCGCCCTCGACCAGCTCGATCACGGCCATCGGGGCGTTGTCGCCACGACGGTTGCCGATCTTGGTGATGCGGGTGTAGCCACCCGGGCGCTCGGAGTAGCGCGGGGCGATCTCGGTGAAGAGCGTGTGGACGACGCCCTTGTCCGTGATGGTCTGCAGCACCAGGCGACGGTTGTGGATGTCGCCCTTCTTCGCCTTGGTGATCAGGCGCTCGGCGACCGGACGCAGGCGGCGGGCCTTGGCCTCGGTCGTGGTGATGCGGCCGTGCTCGAAGAGCGACTTCGCCAGGTTGGCGAGGAGCAGCTTCTCGTGCGCGGCGGAGCCGCCGAGGCGGGCGCCCTTGGTGGGACGCGGCATGGTGTTTCTCCTTGAGATCTGCACCGGCCGTATCAGGTACCGGTGTCAGGGCCCCGCAGGCGGATGCCTGCGGGCAGCTATCAGTACTGCTCGGTCTCGACGAAGCCCGCGTCCGCGTCGTCGTCGGCGCCGAAGGCGTCGGCGGCGGCGGTCGGGTCGAATCCGGGCGGGCTGTCCTTGAGGGCCAGGCCCATGCCGGCCAGCTTCGCCTTGACCTCGTCGATCGACTTCGCACCGAAGTTGCGGATGTCGAGCAGGTCGGCCTCGGAGCGGGCGACGAGCTCACCCACGGAGTGGATGCCCTCGCGCTTGAGGCAGTTGTAGGACCGAACGGTGAGCTCGAGCTCCTCGATCGGCAGCGCCAGGTCGGCGGCCAGGGCGGCGTCCGTCGGGGACGGGCCCATGTCGATGCCCTCGGCGTCGATGTTGAGCTCGCGGGCCAGGCCGAACAGCTCGACCAGGGTCTTGCCGGCCGACGCCATGGCGTCACGCGGACGCATGGCCTGCTTGGTCTCGACGTCGACGATCAGCTTGTCGAAGTCGGTGCGCTGCTCGACTCGGGTCGCCTCGACCTTGTAGGTGACCTTCAGCACGGGGCTGTAGATGGAGTCGACCGGGATACGGCCGATCTCCTGGCCCACCTGCTTGTTCTGGACGGCGGAGACGTAGCCGCGACCGCGCTCGACGGTCAGCTCCATCTCCAGCTTGCCCTTGGCGTTGAGCGTGGCCAGGACCAGGTCGGGGTTGTGCACCTCGACACCGGCCGGCGGCGCGATGTCGGCGGCGGTGACCACACCGGGGCCCTGCTTGCGCAGGTACATCACGACGGGCTCGTCGTGCTCCGAGGAGACGACCAGCTGCTTGATGTTGAGGATGAGGTCGGTGACGTCCTCCTTGACGCCCGGCACGGTGGTGAACTCGTGCAGGACGCCGTCGATGCGGATGCTGGTGACAGCAGCGCCGGGGATCGACGAGAGGAGGGTGCGGCGGAGGGAGTTGCCGAGGGTGTAGCCGAAGCCCGGCTCCAGCGGCTCGATGACGAACCGGGAGCGGAACTCGTCGACGACCTCTTCGGTCAGCGAAGGACGCTGAGCGATAAGCATGTCTTCTGTTCCTTCAGTCGTGGACGCCCGCTATTTGACGTCCGACAGGGGTGCTGCCCGGAGGCGGCGGTACTGCAAGGGTACGGGCGGCACGCCCCCATTACGGAGCCGTACCGCCCGGACACTCATGGACGCACATGCGTCGCTGCGTCGGACGCGGCGGCGCTTCGGCGGACGGCAGCCGTGCTGCGGATTCCCGGGGGACGACCCCCGGACCCCCAGCCGACCACCGGCCCCGCCACGCACCGTGCGTCAGACGCGGCGGCGCTTCGGCGGACGGCAGCCGTTGTGCGGGGTGGGGGTGACGTCCTGGATCGAGCCGACCTCGAGGCCGGTGGCCTGGAGGGAGCGGATCGCGGTCTCACGGCCGGAGCCGGGACCCTTGACGAAGACGTCGACCTTGCGCATGCCGTGCTCCTGCGCGCGGCGGGCGGCCGACTCGGCGGCCATCTGCGCGGCGAAGGGGGTGGACTTGCGCGAGCCCTTGAAGCCGACGTGGCCGGCGGAGGCCCAGGAGATCACGTTGCCGGACGGGTCCGTGATCGAGACGATCGTGTTGTTGAACGTGCTCTTGATGTGCGCGTGGCCGTGAGCGACGTTCTTCTTTTCCTTGCGGCGCACCTTCTTGGCAGCGCCCTGACGTCCCTTGGGGGGCATCTACTTACTCCTACGGGAGGTGGTCGGTCCTACAGCGAAGACCGTGGACAGTCGTCCGCTGTGGACTACTTCTTGCCCGGCTTCTTCTTGCCGGCGATGGCGCGACGCGGGCCCTTGCGGGTACGGGCGTTCGTGCTGGTGCGCTGACCGCGGACGGGCAGGCCACGGCGGTGACGCAGACCCTGGTAGCAGCCGATCTCGACCTTGCGGCGGATGTCGGCGGCGATCTCACGGCGGAGGTCACCCTCGGTCTGGAGGTTGGCGTCCACGTACTCGCGGATCTTGACGAGGTCTTCCTCGGCAAGGTCGCGGACACGGGTGGACGGGTTCACGCCGGTGGCGGCGAGGATCTCCTCGGACCGGGTGCGCCCGATACCGAAGACGTAGGTGAGTGCGACCACCACACGCTTTTCGCGCGGGATGTCAACACCGGAAACGCGTGCCATTCAATGGCTCCTGTGTGTTCGGGGGTCTGCCGCAGAGCCGTTCCCGGCTGCCGTATCAGGTACGAACCGGGTCCCCGGCCCCCGCCGGAGGTGTCGCCGACCCTTGCGGGCTGGGCGGACTCTGCGTATGTACGAATCGCTATGCGTCGCGCGAAGAACTGCGAGATGCAGGTCGGTCGGCGTGCGTCAGCCCTGGCGCTGCTTGTGGCGCAGGTTGTCGCAGATGACCATGACCCGGCCGTGGCGGCGGATCACCTTGCACTTGTCGCAGATCTTCTTGACGCTCGGCTTGACCTTCATGGGATGTGAGGTTCTCCGGGTCAGTGCCACCACCCGCGCGGAACGGCGGGTACGGGCAAGATCTACTTGTACCGGTAGACGATCCGGCCACGCGTCAGGTCGTACGGAGACAGCTCCACGACGACCCGGTCGTCCGGGAGGATACGGATGTAGTGCATCCGCATCTTGCCGGAGATGTGCGCGAGGACCTTGTGACCGTTCTGGAGCTCCACCTTGAACATGGCGTTCGGCAGGGACTCGATCACGGTGCCCTCAATCTCGATGGCACCTTGCTTCTTGGCCACGCTTCGCCCTTCGAATCGGCTACCTTGATCGACTCTCGCTCCGAGTGCGGACACACGGGTACACGAGAGCCGACGCATCAGTCTACGTCAGGGGCTGGGAAAAGACGAATCGGGGATTCTGCCCAGCCCTGGAGATCGTTACGCGAGCGGGTCCGGCGCAGCCGTGACGCCCAGCTCGGCGAGCTTCGCCTTGCCGCCGTCGACGGCGGTCAGGACCAGCGGGCCCTCTTCCGTCAGGGCGACGGAGTGCTCCCAGTGGGAGGACCAGGTGCCGTCCGTCGTGATGACGGTCCAGTCGTCCGCGAGGACCTCGGTGCGCGGCGTGCCGAGCGAGACCATCGGCTCGATCGCCAGGCAGAGGCCGGGGACCAGCTTCGGGCCCTTGCCGCGCTTGCGGGAGACGTAGTTCAGGAGGTGCGGGTCCATGTGCATCTCGGTGCCGATGCCGTGGCCGCCGTAGTCCTCGATGATCCCGTAGCGGCCCAGGCTGTGGTCGCCGACGGCGGGGCGGGGCTGGCGCTTGATGTAGCCCTCGATCGCCTTCGAGATGTCGACCAGGCGGGCGCCCAGGCGCATCGCCGCGATGCCGGCCCACATCGACTCCTCGGTGACCCGGGAGAGCTCGATGAGCTCCGGCGCGTGGCCGCTGCCCACGAAGGCGGTGTACGCGGCGTCGCCGTGCCAGCCGTCCACGATGGCGCCCGCGTCGATGGAGATGATGTCACCGTCCTTGAGGACGGTCTTGTCGTCGGGGATGCCGTGGACGACGACCTCGTTCACCGAGGTGCAGATGGTCGCGGGGAAGCCGCCGTACCCGAGGAAGTTCGACTTCGCCCCGTGGTCGGCGATCACCTTGCGCGCGACCTCGTCCAGGTCCCGCGTCGTCGCGCCCGGCACCGCCGCCTCGCGGGTCGCCGCGTGGATGGCGGCGACGACCAGCCCCGCCTCGCGCATCTTCGCGATCTGCTCGGGGGTCTTGATCTGCACCATCTCGGCCGGGGCCTTTCGTCGACTACGGGGGTGGGAACAACGATACGGCCGCGGTGCCCCTCACGGGCACCGCGGCCGTACCGCAGCGATCGGCGGTTACTTCTTCAGCGCGGCCATCGCGCGCGCCGTGACCTCGTCCACCTTGCCGAGCGCGGAGATCGTCACGACCAGGTTCTGCGCCCGGTAGTAGTCGATGATCGGCTCGGTCTGCGTGTGGTAGACCTCCAGGCGCCGGCGGACGGTGTCCTCGGAGTCGTCCGGGCGCTGGAACAGCTCGCCACCGCAGGTGTCGCAGACGCCCTCGGTCTCGGGGGCGTTGTACTGCACGTGGAAGACGTGCGCGGAGTCGTTGCGGCAGACGCGACGGCCCGCGATCCGCTTCACGACCTCGTCCTCGGGGACCTCCAGGTCCAGGACCGCGTCCAGCTGCATGTCCTCGGCCTTGAGGACCACATCCAGAGCCTCGGCCTGGGCCACGTTGCGCGGGAACCCGTCGAGCAGGAAGCCGTTGGCGGCGTCGTCCTGCTCCATGCGGTCCTTGGCCATCCCGATGGTCACCTCGTCCGGGACCAGGTCGCCGGCGTCCATGTACGCCTTCGCCTTGAGACCGAGCTCCGTGCCCTGCGAGATGTTGGCACGGAACAGGTCACCCGTGGAGATGTGCGGGATGTCCAGGTTCTTGGCAAGGAACGCGGCCTGCGTTCCCTTGCCGGCCCCGGGCGGTCCGACGAGGACGATTCGCATCAGCGGAGGAACCCTTCGTAATTGCGCTGCTGGAGCTGGCTCTCGATCTGCTTCACGGTCTCGAGACCCACACCCACGATGATGAGGATGCTGGTGCCGCCGAACGGGAAGTTGGCATTGGCACCACCGAAGCCGGCCAACGCCATCGTCGGCACGAGAGCGATCAGACCCAGATACAGCGAGCCCGGCCAAGTGATCCGGTTGAGCACGTAGCTCAGATACTCGGCAGTAGGTCGACCAGCCCGGATACCCGGGATGAAGCCACCATACTTCTTCATGTTGTCTGCAACTTCCTCGGGGTTGAACGAGATCGCCACGTAGAAGAAGGCGAAGAACACGATCAGGAGGAAGTACGTAGCGATGTAGTAGGGGTGGTCACCCTTGACGAAGTGGGCTTCGATCCAGGTCTTCCAGCCGGCGGTGCTGTTCGAGAACTGAGCGATCAGCGCCGGGATGTAGAGCAGCGACGACGCGAAGATGACAGGAATCACACCTGCCTGGTTCACCTTCAACGGGATGTAAGTGGACGTACCGCCGTACGACCTGCGGCCGATCATCCGCTTCGCGTACTGCACCGGGATGCGGCGCTGGGCCTGCTCGACGAAGACGACGAGGCCCACCATCACGAAGCCGATCAGGATGACGGTGCCGAACTCGATCCAGCCGCCCGCCAGGTCGCCGCTCTCCTTGATGGCCCAGAGGGCGCCCGGGAAGCCGGCGGCGATGGAGATGAACATGAGGATCGACATGCCGTTGCCGATGCCGCGGTCGGTGATGAGCTCGCCGAGCCACATGACCAGGCCGGTACCGGCGGTCATGGTGATGACCATGGTGGCGGTGGTGAAGATCGACTGGTCGGGAACGACCTGGCTCGCGACGGTGCAGCCGCTGAACAGCGCGCCGGTACGGGCGGTGGCGACGAGGCCGGTGCCCTGGAGGATCGCGAGGGCGACCGTCAGATAGCGCGTGTACTGCGTGATCTTGGCGGTGCCGGACTGCCCCTCCTTCTTGAGGGCCTCCAGGCGCGGGATCACCACGGTCAGCAGCTGCAGGATGATGCTCGCCGTGATGTACGGCATGATGCCGAGCGCGAAGATGGTGATCTGCAGCAGCGCTCCGCCACTGAACATGTTGACCAGGCCGAACAGGCTGTTGTTGCCCTGGCTCGCCTGGTCCACACACTGCTGGACGGCCTCGTAGCTGACGCCGGGGACGGGGATGTGCGCCCCGAGCCGGTACAGCACGATGATGCCGAGCGTGAAGAGCAGCTTCTTGCGCAGGTCGGGCGTCTTGAACGCCCGGGCGAACGCGGTGAGCACGGTGCCTCCTGCGACCCCCGCGCACGTGCGTCAGAGGTGACGGTCTTGAGGTTCGACTGGATAGTGATCCGCCCAGAGAGCCTTCGGACCCACCTCACGCACTCTGGACAGTGGAGGCCACCTTACCGGCGACTACGCCCCCCTAGGAACGACCAACCGGGGATGCCCCTTTTGGGAGGCATCCCCGGTCGATGTTCAGGCCATCGAGTCGTCTCAGACGAGCTCGGTGACGGTGCCGCCGGCGGCGGCGATCTTCTCCTTGGCGGAGCCGGAGACGGCGTCGACCGTCACCTGCAACGCCACGGAGACCTCGCCCTGGCCCAGGACCTTGACGAGCTGGTTCTTGCGAACCGCACCCTTGGCGACCAGGTCGGCCACCGTGACCTCGCCACCCTGCGGGTAGAGCGCGGCCAGCTTGTCCAGGTTCACGACCTGGTACTCGGTGCGGAAGGGGTTCTTGAAGCCCTTCAGCTTCGGGAGGCGCATGTGGAGCGGCATCTGGCCACCCTCGAAGCGCTCCGGAACCTGGTAGCGGGCCTTCGTGCCCTTCGTACCACGACCGGCCGTCTTACCCTTCGACGCCTCACCACGACCGACACGGGTCTTGGCGGTCTTGGCGCCCGGGGCGGGACGGAGGTTGTGGACCTTCAGCGGGTTGTTCTCCGCCATGTCAGTCGACCTCCTCGACCGTCACGAGGTGGCGGACGGTGTGCACCATTCCGCGGAACTCGGGGCGGTCCTCCTTGACGACCACGTCGTTCAGGCGCTTGAGCCCGAGCGAACGCAGGGTGTCGCGGTGGTTCTGCTTGCTGCCGATGTACGACTTCGTCTGCGTGATCTTGAGGCGAGCCATTACGCACCCGCCCCGGCACGCGCACGGAGCAGAGCCGCGGGAGCGACGTCCTCGAGGGGCAGACCGCGGCGGGCCGCGATCTCCTCGGGACGCTGCAGGCCCTTCAGGGCCTCCACGGTCGCGTGCACGATGTTGATCGCGTTGTCGGAGCCGAGCGACTTCGACAGGATGTCGTGAACGCCGGCGCACTCGAGCACGGCACGCACCGGGCCACCGGCGATGACGCCGGTACCGGGGGAAGCCGGCTTGAGCAGGACGACGCCCGCCGCCTTCTCACCCTGGATCGGGTGAGGGATGGTGCCCTGGATACGGGGGACCTTGAAGAAGTGCTTCTTGGCCTCCTCCACACCCTTGGCGATGGCGGCCGGCACCTCCTTGGCCTTGCCGTAACCGACACCCACGGTGCCGTCACCGTCACCCACCACGACGAGCGCGGTGAAGGAGAAACGACGACCACCCTTGACAACCTTGGCGACGCGGTTGATCGCGACTACGCGCTCAACGTACGCGGTCTTCTCGGCGGCAGCAGCGCCACCGTCGCGACCCTTCCGGTCCCGCCGCTCGCCGCCACCGGCACCGCTGCCGCGGCGCTGGGGTCCAGCCATTGGAATACCTCTCTCTGTTACGTCCGTTAGTCCCGGAACCGGGGCTTAGAACTTCAGCCCGGCTTCGCGGGCGGCGTCAGCCAGAGCGGCAATGCGCCCGGCGTACCTGTTGCCACCACGGTCGAACACGACGGCCTCGACACCGGCGGCCTTGGCGCGCTCGGCGACCAGGGCGCCGACCTGCTGGGCCTGCGAGGACTTGGAGCCCTCGCCACCGCGGATCGACGCGTCCAGGTGGGACGCCGACGCCAGGGTGTGGCCCTTCAGGTCGTCGATGACCTGCGCGGTGATGCCGCGGTTGGAGCGCGTCACGACGAGGCGCGGACGCTCCGCCGTACCCGACACGTTCTTGCGGATGCGCAGGTGACGGCGCGCCTTCGCAGCGCGCTTGTAAGCGTCGCCCTTGGCGATCTTCACACCGTATGCCATGGCTTTACTTACCAGCCTTTCCGACCTTGCGGCGGATGACCTCGCCCGCGTACTTGACACCCTTGGCCTTGTACGGGTCCGGCTTCCGCAGCTTGCGGATGTTGGCGGCGACCTCGCCGACCTTCTGCTTGTCGATGCCCTCGACCGAGAACTTGGTCGGCGACTCGACCTTGAAGGAGATGCCCTCGGGGGCCTCCACCAGGATCGGGTGGCTGTAGCCGAGCTGGAACTCCAGGTTGGAGCCCTTCGCGGCCACGCGGTAACCGACACCGCTGATCTCGAGCGCCTTCGTGTACCCCTGGGTCACACCGGTGATCATGTTGGCCACCAGCGTGCGGGACAGGCCGTGGAGGGCCTTGTTCTGACGCTCGTCGTTCGGACGGGTGACGTTCAGAACGCCGTCCTCGCCCTTAACGATCTCGATCGGAGCGGCAACGGTGTGGGTCAGGGTGCCCTTGGAACCCTTGACGGTGACCGTGCGGCCCTCGATGGTGACGTCCACGCCGGCGGGAACCGGGATGGGGAGCTTGCCAATGCGAGACATAGCTTTTCCTCCGTTCCCGACTACCAGACGTAGGCGAGGACTTCCCCACCCACGCCCTTCTTCTGCGCCTGCTGGCCGGTCAGGAGACCGTGGGACGTGGAGATGATCGCCACGCCCAGGCCGCCGAGGACCTTCGGCAGGTTGGTGGACTTCGCGTAAACCCGGAGGCCCGGCTTCGAGATCCGCTTGATGCCCGCGATGGAGCGCTCACGGTTCGGACCGAACTTGAGGTCGAGCACGAGGTTCTTGCCGACCTCGGCGTCCTCGACCTTCCAGCCCGTGATGAAGCCCTCCTGCTGGAGGATTTCCGCGATGTGAGACTTGATCTTGCTGTGCGGCATCGTCACGGAGTCGTGGTACGCCGAGTTCGCGTTACGCAGACGCGTGAGCATGTCTGCGATCGGATCAGTCATGGTCATGAATTGGCCTTCGGCCTCTCTCGCCGGGGTTTCCTGGTGCACCATCCCTCTCCCCGATCCGAGACGGGGCGGGTGCGGTGCGGTGGACCTACGGCGTAGTAAGTCGTAAGGGCGGCGGACGCCCAACCCTGCAAGCCTACGGCATGCCGGGTCGGACCTCCGCCAACCCAATGCTTACCGAGAGACTCCTGTGGTTCCCTGACGCCCTACGGGCGAGGGGGAGTTACCAGGAGCTCTTGGTCACGCCCGGCAGCTCGCCACGGTGAGCCATCTCACGAAGGCACACGCGGCAGAGGCCGAACTTGCGGTACACGGAGTGGGGACGGCCGCAGCGCTGGCAGCGCGTGTACGCGCGCACACCGAACTTGGGCTTGCGGGCAGCCTTCGCGATGAGAGCCTTCTTCGCCATCTCGCTTACGCCTCCTTGAACGGGAAGCCGAGGTGACGCAGAAGGGCACGGCCCTCGTCGTCGTTGGTCGCCGTGGTCACCACGGTGATGTCCATACCCCGGACGCGGTCGATCTTGTCCTGGTCGATCTCGTGGAACATGACCTGCTCCGTGAGACCGAAGGTGTAGTTGCCACGGCCGTCGAACTGCTTCGGGGACAGGCCGCGGAAGTCGCGGATACGCGGCAGCGCGAGCGACAGGGTGCGGTCCAGGAACTCCCACATGCGGTCGCCACGGAGCGTGACGTGGGCACCGATCGGCTGACCCTCACGCAGCTTGAACTGCGCGATGGACTTGCGGGCCTTGGTGACGGCCGGCTTCTGACCGGTGATCGTGGTGAGGTCGCGGATGGCGCCCTCGATCAGCTTCGAGTCACGGGCAGCGTCGCCGACACCCATGTTGACCACGATCTTCACGAGGCCCGGGGTCTGCATGACGTTCTCGTACTTGAACTCGTCACGCAGCTTGCCCGCGATCTCCTCGCGGTACTTCGTCTTGAGACGCGGAGTGGTGGTAGCCATCAGATGTCCTCACCCGTCCGCTTGGCAACGCGGATCTTGTTGCCCTCGTCGTCGAAGCGGTAACCGACACGCGTGACGACCTTCTTGCCGTCCTTCTCCACGACCAGCTGGACGTTGGAGACGTGGACCGGAGCCTCGGTGGTCACGATGCCGCCGGCCTGGTTCGGGCCGGCCTTCGTGTGCTTCTTGACCCGGTTGACACCCTCGACGAGGACGCGGGACTCGGCGGGGAAGGCCGCGATGACCTTGCCCTGCTTGCCCTTGTCCTTGCCGGTGATGACCTGGACCAGGTCGCCCTTCTTGATCTTCATGCTTACAGCACCTCCGGCGCGAGCGAGATGATCTTCATGAACTTCTTCTCGCGCAGCTCACGGCCCACCGGGCCGAAGATACGGGTGCCGCGAGGGTCGCCGTCGTTCTTCAGAATGACGGCGGCGTTCTCGTCGAAGCGGATGTACGAGCCGTCCTGGCGGCGGCGCTCCTTGACGGTGCGAACGATGACCGCCTTGACGACGTCACCCTTCTTCACGTTGCCACCGGGGATCGCGTCCTTGACGGTGGCGACGATGACGTCACCGATGCCCGCGTAGCGGCGACCCGAGCCACCGAGAACACGGATGCAAAGGATCTCCTTGGCACCAGTGTTGTCGGCGACGCGAAGTCGCGACTCCTGCTGGATCACGTCTATCTCCTGATTGTCTGCCGGTTCCCGGTGGGGGCCTCAGCTGGTGAGGCCCCGCACCGAGCCTGGCGGAACTGTTCCTAGGGGGTCCCCCTAGGAGGGATGTGCAAATTCCCCGAGGGGAATTACTTGGCCTTCTCGAGGATCTCGACGACACGCCAGTGCTTCGACGCCGAGAGCTTCCGGGTCTCCATGAGGAGGACACGGTCGCCGACGCCGGCCTGGTTCTGCTCGTCGTGAGCCTTGAGCTTGTTCGTACGGCGGATGACCTTGCCGTACAGCGCGTGCTTCACGCGGTCCTCGACAGCGACGACGACGGTCTTGTCCATCTTGTCGCTGACGACGAGGCCCTCACGGACCTTGCGGGCGTTGCGGGCGCCCGCAGCGGAGCCGCTGTTCGATCCAGTCTCAGTCACGTTGTTCTCGCTCATCAGGCGTTCTCCACCGTCTCGATGCCCAGCTCGCGCTCACGCATCAGGGTGTAGATCCGGGCGATGTCCTTACGGACGGACTTGAGCCGACCGTGGTTCTCGAGCTGGCCCGTCGCCGCCTGGAAGCGGAGGTTGAACAGCTCTTCCTTGGCCTCGCGGAGCTTGGCGACAAGCTCCTCGTTGCCCAGCTCGCGCAGCTCGGACGCCTTGGTACCGGCCGACATCACAGCTCACCTGCCTCGCGCTTAACGATCTTGCACTTCATCGGCAGCTTGTGAGCCGCACGAGTCAGAGCCTCACGCGCGATCTTCTCGTTCGGGTAGGACAGCTCGAACATCACCCGACCGGGCTTGACGTTCGCGATCCACCACTCCGGCGAACCCTTACCGGAACCCATGCGGGTCTCGGCAGGCTTCTTCGTGAGCGGGCGGTCCGGGTAGATGTTGATCCAGACCTTGCCGCCACGCTTGATGTGGCGGGTCATCGCGATACGCGCGGCCTCGATCTGGCGGTTGGTCACGTAGGCCGGGGTGAGGGCCTGAATGCCGTACTCGCCGAACGCAACCTGCGTGCCACCCTTGGACATACCGTTGCGCTTCGGGTGGTGCTGCTTGCGGTGCTTGACCCTACGGGGGATCAGCATGTCGGTCAGGCCTCCGTTCCGGTGCTCTCAGCAGCCGGAGCGGCGGCGGCGTCGGCCTTGGGGGCCTCGGCAGCGGGAGCCTGCTGCGGCTTGCGACCGCGACCGCCACGCTCGCCACCGCGGCCACCACGGGCCGGGCGGTCGGCGCCGCCACGGGCCGGGCGGTTGCCGGCGCGGGCAGCAGCGTTCTCGGCGCGGACCTCGGCGATGTTCTTGACGTCGCCCTTGTAGATCCAGACCTTCACGCCGATGCGGCCGAAGGTGGTCTTGGCCTCGAAGAAGCCGTACTCGACGTTCGCGCGCAGCGTGTGCAGCGGCACACGACCCTCGCGGTAGAACTCCGAGCGGGACATCTCGGCACCGCCGAGACGGCCACCACACTGGATCTTGATGCCCTTGGCGCCGGCCTTCATGGCGGACTGCATGCTCTTGCGCATGGCCCGACGGAAGGAGACGCGGGAGGACAGCTGCTCGGCGACGGCCTGGGCCACCAGCTGAGCGTCGACCTCGGGGTTCTTGACCTCGAGGATGTTCAGCTGGACCTGCTTGCCGGTCAGCTTCTCGAGCTGGCCGCGGATCTTGTCGGCCTCGGCGCCACGGCGACCGATGACAATGCCCGGGCGAGCGGTGTGGATGTCCACGCGGACACGGTCACGGGTGCGCTCGATCTCCACCTTCGAGATGCCGGCGCGCTCCATGCCGGACGTCAGCATCCGACGGATGGCGACGTCTTCCTTGACGTAGTCCTTGTACAGCTTGTCGGCGTACCAACGCGACTTGAAGTCGGTGGTGATGCCGAGCCGGAACCCGTGCGGGTTTACCTTCTGGCCCATTACCGGGTTCCTTCCTTGCTGCTGACGACCACGGTGATGTGGCTGGTCCGCTTGCGGATCCGGTAGGCACGGCCCTGGGCACGCGGACGGAACCGCTTCAGGGTCGGACCCTCGTCGACGAACGCCTCGCTGATGTACAGCGAAGAGGCGTCCGTGTGGTCGTAGTTGTGCGCGGCGTTGGCGATGGCGCTGTCGAGCACCTTGCCGACCGGCACGGAGGCTGCCTGCGGAGCGAATCGCAGAACAGCCTGAGCCTCCGTGGCGTCCATGCCACGGATCAGGTCCACCACGCGGCGGGCCTTCATGGGCGTGACGCGGATGTACCGCGCCTGGGCCCTGGCTTCCATGGTTGTCCCTTCAGTTACTTACGTGTCTGAATGCGATCCGCTACTAGCGGCGCTTCGACTTCCGGTCTTCCTTGACGTGACCCCGGAAGGTGCGCGTCGGCGAGAACTCGCCGAGCTTGTGACCGACCATCGACTCGGTGACGAACACCGGGATGTGGGTCTTGCCGTTGTGCACCGCGAGCGTGTGGCCGAGCATGGCCGGCACGATCATGGAGCGACGGGACCAGGTCTTGATGACGTTCTTGGTGCCGGCTTCGTTCTGGGCGTCCACCTTCTTGATCAGGTGGTCGTCGACGAAGGGCCCCTTCTTGAGACTGCGCGGCATCTAAACCCGCTCCTAGCGCTTCTTGTTCGTCTTGCGGCGGCGGACGATGTACTTGTTCGAAGCCTTCTTCGGCGAACGCGTACGACCCTCCTTCTGACCCCACGGGGAGACCGGGTGGCGACCACCGGAGGTCTTGCCCTCACCACCACCGTGCGGGTGGTCAACCGGGTTCATCGCCACACCGCGAACGGTCGGGCGAACGCCCAGCCAGCGCTTGCGGCCGGCCTTACCCCAGTTGATGTTCGACTGCTCGGCGTTGCCGACCTCACCGATCGTGGCGCGGCAGCGGGCGTCGACGAGACGGATCTCGCCGGACGGCATGCGGAGGTGGGCCATGGTGCCCTCCTTCGCGAGCAGCTGCACGGAGGCGCCGGCGGAGCGGGCGAACTTGGCGCCACCACCGGGACGGAGCTCGATCGCGTGGATCGTGGTACCGACCGGGATGTTGCGGAGGGCCAGGTTGTTACCGGGCTTGATGTCGGCCGTGGGGCCGTTCTCCACCCGGTCGCCCTGCGAGAGACCACGCGGGGCGATGATGTAGCGCTTCTCGCCGTCCGCGTAGTGCAGCAGCGCGATGCGAGCGGTGCGGTTGGGGTCGTACTCGATGTGAGCGACCTTGGCCGGCACGCCGTCCTTGTCGTGGCGACGGAAGTCGATCACACGGTAGGCGCGCTTGTGGCCACCGCCCTGGTGACGGACGGTCACACGACCGGTGTTGTTACGGCCGCCCTTGCTGTGCAGGGGGCGGACCAGCGACTTCTCCGGCGTGGACCGCGTGATCTCGACGAAGTCGGCTACGGAGGAGCCACGACGGCCCGGCGTAGTCGGCTTGTACTTGCGGATACCCATTTCTCAGTCCTCGTCCGATATCGGACGACTCGACCGCCGTCAGGCGGTCGGGCCGCCGAAGATGTCGATTCGGTTGCCCTCGGCAAGGGTCACGATGGCGCGCTTGGTGTTGGCGCGCTTGCCGAAACCGGTGCGGGTGCGCTTGCGCTTGCCCTGGCGGTTGATCGTGTTGACCCCGGTGACCTTGACCGAGAAGACCGCCTCGACGGCCTGCTTGATCTGGGTCTTGTTGGCGGTGGGCGCGACGATGAACGTGTACTTGTTCTCGTCGAGCAGCGCGTAGCTCTTCTCGGAGACAACCGGCTTGACGAGGACGTCGCGCGGGTCCGTGAAGGTCTTGCTGGTGATCTCGGCCATCAGGCCTCGCTCCCCTCGTTGTTGTCGGCCTTGGGGCCAGACACGAAGGACTCGAGGGCGGCCTGGGTGAAGACCACGTCGTCGGATCGCATCACGTCGTACGTGTTCAGCTGGCCCGGCTCCAGGATGTGCACCTGGGGCAGGTTGCGGGCGGACAGCCACGCGGCCTCGTCGGAGCGCTCGACGACCAGGAGCAGGTTCTTGCGCTCCGAGATCTTGCCGAACAGCGTCTTGGCGGCCTTGGTGGAGATGTCACCCTCGACCACGCCGGTGACGACGTGGATGCGGGAGTGGTTCGCCCGGTCGGAGAGGGCACCGCGGAGGGCGGCGGCCTTCATCTTCTTCGGGGTCCGCTGCGAGTAGTCACGCGGCACGGGACCGTGCACGACGCCACCACCGGCGAACTGCGGGGCGCGGGTCGAACCCTGACGGGCGCGGCCGGTGCCCTTCTGGCGGTACGGCTTCCGGCCACCACCGCGGACCTCGCCACGCGTCTTGGTCTTGTGGGTGCCCTGGCGGGCAGCCGCAAGCTGCGCGACGACGACCTGGTGGATCAGCGGGATGCTGACCTTGGCCTCGAAGATCTCGGCCGGGAGCTCGATGGTCCCGGTCTTGTCGCCGGAGGGCGACAGAATGTCAATGGTGCTCATATCCTCAGGCCCCCTTGGCCGCGGTGCGGACCAGGACGAGGCCGCCGTTCGGACCAGGAACCGCACCCTTGATCAGGAGCAGGCCCTTCTCCGCGTCAACGGCGTGAACGGTCAGGTTCTGGGTGGTCACGCGCTCGTTGCCCATGCGGCCGGCCATGCGCATGCCCTTGAAGACACGGCCCGGGGTGGCGCAGCCACCGATCGAACCGGGCTTGCGGTGCACGCGGTGGGCACCGTGGGAGGCCTTGCCGCCACGGAAGTTGTGGCGCTTCATGGCACCGGCGAAGCCCTTGCCCTTGCTCTTGCCGGTCACGTCGACCTTGATGCCCGCCTCGAAGACCTCGGCGGTGATCTCCTGGCCGAGGGTGTACTCGCTGGCGTCAGCGGTACGGATCTCGACGAGGTGACGGCGCGGGGTGACGTCGGCCTTGGCGAAGTGGCCCTTGAGGGGCTTGTTCACCTTGCGCGGGTCGATCTCGCCGAAGGCGATCTGGACCGACTCGTAGCCGTCGATGTCGTTCGTACGCACCTGGGTCACGACATTCGGGCCGGCCTTGACGACGGTCACCGGGACGACCCGGTTGTTCTCGTCCCAGACCTGCGTCATGCCGAGCTTCTCGCCCAGGATGCCCTTGATGTTCTTAGCCATCTCGCGCGTCACCTCAGAGCTTGATCTCGATGTCGACGCCGGCCGGCAGGTCGAGACGCATCAGCGAGTCAACCGTCTTCGGCGTGGGGTCGAGGATGTCGATGAGGCGCTTGTGCGTGCGCATCTCGAAGTGCTCGCGCGAGTCCTTGTACTTGTGCGGCGACTTGATGACGCAGTACACGTTCTTCTCAGTGGGCAGCGGCACCGGGCCCGCGACCGACGCACCAGTGCGGGTCACCGTCTCGACGATCTTCTTCGCCGAGGAGTCGATGACCTCGTGGTCGTAGGCCTTGAGCCGGATGCGGATCTTCTGTCCCGCCATGGCTACTTCGTAGTCCTGTCTCTCGTCAACGCTCTGGAACCCGGTCGGTTCGCGTCCCTCCTCCGACCCACGCGGTCGGGCGTGTCGCACTCCCTCTACGAAGAAGCCCTGAGGACTTCCCAACCAAGGGGGTGCGGTCCGAGACCGCGAGACGGGGGCGAGACACCCACCGGGTGCCTGGTCGGGGCCCCGCTGACACTTCCCGGAAGATTCCCGTACGTCCGCCCCTGAGAAGGGGCGACGAGTACTGTGGGACTCGCTTCCGGTCCTCCCGGCGGGAGGCGCGCAGCATCGGCACTCAACCGAGCAACCCCGCTAGTCTGCCATACGGGACCTTCCGCCCGCCAATCGGGGGCGAAGACTGTACCCCACGTCACGCGCGGCTACGCACGGCGGCGCGCCCCGCGGCGGGACACGCGCCGCGGTCAGCCCGGGTCGGACGTCCGCCGGGCCGGTGCGGCACAGTACGAGGCGCCCAGGGCCAGCGCCAGCACGCCCGGTACGACCAGCACCGCCGCCGGGAGCGCGCCCTCGTGGAGCAGCCAGGCCCCGAGCAGTCCGCCGGCGAACATGGCCCCGACCGAGGCGAGCCGCCGGACCTCCGGGCGGGCGCCCGCGCCGATGCGGTTGTCGGCGATCTGCGGCAGACCGCCGAGGAAGGCGGCCAGCGCCCGGGTGGACAGGGTGGTGGGCACGTCGGGCACCCGCACCCGCAGCGTGGTCACGTTGCGCAGGCCCATGGCGGCCGCGAGCAGCGCGACCACGGCGAAGTGCCGGCCGTCGACGGGCCCGTCGAGACCCGCCGGCCGGTCGATCCCGGCCCGCCACGCGACCAGCGCGGCGCAGCCGAGGAGCAGCCCCTCGCCGAGCAGGGCGGGCCCGAACCAGCGCCGCCCCCGGACGTCCATGCCCGTCTCGAGCCGCGAACCGAGCACCGCCCCGATCACGAAGCCGCCGCAGGAGACGCCCGCGGCGGCGGGCGACAGGCCGGCGGCGCCGGTGAGCGCGAAGGAGAGCAGGAGGATGTTGCCGGTCTGCATCCCGGTGAAGACCGGCCCCAGCGCGAGGAAGCTGACGGCCTCGATCATGCCGGTCGTCACCGTGAGCACCAGCATGACGGCGGTGAGGACGCCCCCGGCCCTGGGCTTCATGGCTGGACCCTACGACGCCGCCCGGCCCGCCGCACGGCGGAGGGGCGGGCGGGGCGGGGGCCGCGGGGCCGGCTGGTCCGGCCGGCCCCGCGGCTGACCGCGGGCGTGGGGTGCGGGTGATCGCGCGGGGACGTCAGCTGCGGGTGACCGTGCCGCATTCCGGCGACGGCCGGTCGGCGAGGGGCTTGCTGCGGTCGTACGGGTCGGTGGCGGGGCCCGTCGGGGCGGGGTCGGCCGGGGAGGTGGCGGTGTGGTCCTCCGGGAACATCGGGTGGTAGAAGCCGTCGTCGCTGTCGCAGGCGCTGTTGCCGGCGCTGGTGTCGTAGTCGTCCAGGATCAGCCGGCCCTCGGTCACGTCGTACCGGCCCGGCGGGTAGAAGGCGAAGGTGACCTCGCGGCGCACGACGGTGCGGGCCACCTCGTCGGCTCCCGGCCGGGTCTTCACCACCGGGTAGACGAAGGTGTAGTCGGCCCGGACCAGGACCGCGCCCTTGCGGTCGCCCTTTCCGGGCGTGACGGTCATGTGGCCGCGGGTCTTCACCACGGAGCCGACGAGGCGGAGCCGGGACGGGTCGAAGCGGCTGAAGAGGAAGGTCGGGTCGTTCTTCTCCGTCGGCTTCGCCAGCGCCTTCTCCAGCTGCTCGCGCACCCCCGGCTGCTTCGGGTCGATCAGCCGCAGCGCCGCCTCCGGCCGGCCGCCCATGAGGACGGCCGGGTCGAGGTTGGACGCCGTCAGGAACTCCTTGGACGTCTTCAGCGCGGTCTCGACCTGCGCCTTCGACATCCAGCCCGTGGGCTTCGGCTCCGGCAGGGCGATGCCCGCGGCACCGTCGGCCCAGCGCAGGGCCGGGGAGCCCTTGAAGGGCTCCTGGAGGGTCGGGCGGGAGGGGGCGGCGTACTCCGGGGGCTCCGTGGGCAGCGCGGTCTCCGCGGCGAGCGGGGTGGTGTCCTCCGGGCGGTCCGTCCAGCTCGACGGCAGGGCCGAGGTGACGCTCTCCGGCAGCACGCCGGTGACCAGCTGCGGCCGCACGGCGACGAGGGCGAGGGCCGCCACGGCGGTGATGCCGAGGACCGCCCGGGTCCGGCGCCTGCGCTGCGCGCGGCCGTTCATCTCCTGCCAGGCCGGGCCGGTGCGCCAGCCCGCCGGCTCCTGGCGCTTCGTCGCCCGGGTGGCCTTCGGCGGCTTCGGCTGCTTCTTCGGCTTCGCCTCGCGCAGGGCGCGCTCCTGGGCCTCCGTGCCGAGGCCCTGTTCCTTCGCGGCCGCCACGAAGGCGGCCCATTCCGCGTCCGAGACCGACGCTCTGTCGGACCCCTGGTCGGACGGCTCGCCGGACGGCTTGTCGCTCATCGTTCCCACCCCTGGTGTCGCATAGTGCGAAGCGGACGCTCTCACACCGTCCGACCTGCGCAGTAGGCGGGTCCGGCACCCTTGATCGGTTCGTGACGTACGGAGGTTCCCGTGCCCGTGCCCGAGGTCCCACGGCCCGAGGTCCCACGGCCCGGGGAGCCCGAGGCCGGGTTCCCCGGGCCCGCGCTCCCCGTCCTCGCCGCCGCGCCCACGCACCGCACGGCCGTCGCCTGGCTGCCGCCCGACGAGCTGTGGCCGGGCATCCAGGCGGTCCGGCGCGTCCACGACCGGCAGATCCGGCGCTGGCCGCCGCACGTCAACGTCGTCTACGGGTTCGTGCCCGAGTCCGACTTCGCGCGGGCGCTCCCGTTGGCGGCCGAGGCCCTGCGCGCGCTCCCGCCGTTCACCGCGCGCCTCCGGGGAGTGCGCTGGTTCCGGCACCGGCACGACGCCACCGACTGGCTCGACCCGGCCGCCGCCGGCGCCGCGCCCTGGCTGGCGCTCCGCGCGGCCCTGGAGGAACGCTTCCCCCGCTGCGCCGACCCGCGCCCCTTCACCCCGCACCTCTCGCTGGGCCGCAGCCGCGAGCCCGCCGCCCTGGCGGCCGAGTGCGCCGCGCTCCTCGGCACGGCGACCGTGTCCGTCGGCGAGCTCGTGCTGCTCTCGCGCCGCGGCGACGGCCCCATGGAGGTGCGGGCGACCGTGCCGCTCGGGGGACCCGCCGTCCGGCACTGAACCCCGTACCCGGAAAATCCGTCTAGCCGGTCGCACAAGAGTCCGGACGGGGTACGACAGCACGCACGGGGGCGCACGAGCCGTGGACGACAGAAGACCGGCACGGCGCACCGTGCTCGCGGGAGCGGCCGGCGCGGCCGCCGCAGCGGCCGTCGCCGGATGCTCCGTACCGACGCCGCCCGGCCGCACCGCCGCCGCCGACCCGGCGCCCGGCCGGCCGGTCTCCACGGGCCGTCGGGCCCTGCTCCTCCAGGTCGCCGCCCACCCGGACGACGACCTGTACTTCATGAACCCCGACACCCAGCGGCTGCTCGACGCCGGGGTCCCGGTCGTCTCCGTGTACGTCACGGCCGGCGAGCACATCGGCGTGAACCGCGTCGAGGGCATGCCGGAGGCCCCGCCGGACAAGGCCGCCTACTCCTCCGCCCGCCACCAGGGCCTGCGGCAGGCGTACGCGGACGCGCTCGGCGCGGACCGGTTCACGCCCTGGCGCAAGCGGGTCGCCCCGCTCGCCGGCGGGCGCCGCGCCGAGGTGAACACCCTGGAGCACGAGGGCCGCCGGGTCGAGCTGGTCTTCCTCGACCTGCCCATGCACACCCCGCGCCGCTACATGGCGCTGCCCGCGCTCTGGCACGACCGCGCCCTCGAACTGCGCACCCGTCTCTCCGCCGGCTCCCCCGTCGACCGGACCGACGGCTACGACCACGCCGGCCTGATCGACGTCCTCGCCGGGCTGCTCGCCGAGTACCGCCCGACGGTCGTGCACACCCTCGACCCCGACCCGGACATCCAGCACAGCTCCGAGGCCACCCGCAAGCGCGACAGCGAGCAGCGCGGCTACGCCGACCACGGCGACCACACCGCCGTCGCCTCCTTCACCTGGGCCGCGCTGCTGCGCCGGGTCGCCGACGCCACCGCGGCCGGCGAGCCCGTCCCGGCCTTCACCACCACGGCCTTCCGCGGCTACTACAACCGCCACTGGCCCAAGAACCTCCCGCCGCGGGTCCTCGCCGAGAAGGCCGCCCACCTCGTCCTGTACGGCGGCGACCCGTCCTGGGAGTGCGGCAACCCGTCCGGCTGCGGCGACTACGCGGTGGGCGGCGAGCGACCGCTCACCAACCGCAAGGGCTGGGTGCGCGCCACCCACCACCGCTGGCCCGCCGCCGGCCCCGCCGTCACCGAGGAGGCGGGCGGCCGGCTCGTGGCGTACGGCGTGCTCGGGCTGCGCGCGGTGCGCTGGCGCGAGCGGGAGGAGCGCACGGGCGTGTTCGGCGAGCCGGAGGACCTGGGCGGCGGCCCGCTGGCGCCGGTCCTCGCCCCGGCGGCGCTCGCCGACGGCCGGGTGCTGCTCTTCGGCGTGCGTTTCGCCGCGCTGTCGGGGCGCGGCGGCGCCGACCGGCGCGAGGTGGTGCTCCTGGAGCAGCGCTCGCCCGGCGGGCCGTTCCTCGCGTGGCGGGGCCTCGGCAATCCGGAGCGCGGCGACGACCGGGGCCGCCGGATCGGCGCGCCGGTGGCCGTGGCCGCCCCCGACGGCCGGGTCCACCTCTTCGTACGGAACGCGGACAAGGACGTCTCGACGCGGGTACGGGCGGCCGACGGGTCCTGGGGCCGGTGGCGGGCGCTGCCCGTGCAGGAGGAGGTGCAGGACGGGCTGACGGCGCTGGTGGACGGCCGGGGCCGGGTGCATCTGCTGGCGGCGGGCCGCACGGCCGTACGGCACTGGGTGGACGGTGTGCCGGCCGCACCGCTCCCACTCTCCGGCGACCCGGTCGCCGCGGTCCCCGACGGGGGTCACGGGGCTTCCGACGGCGTGCGGGTCTTCTACCGCGCGCCCGCCGACGCCCGTCTGCGGGCGGCGTCCGGCACGGCGCCGGTCTTCCCGGGCTACGGGCCCCTGGCCGCCGCGCCCGCCCCCCGCGGCCCGGTCCTGCTCGGCCGCGACGAGCGTCACCGCGTCCAACTCCACGCCGGCGGACGCCTGTTCACCCGTACGGAAGGGGTCACCGCGGTCGGCGACCCGGTGCTGCACGGCGGCACGACGGTCGTCGGCCTGGGCGCGGACGCCCGCCCCTGGGTGTGGCGGCCGGCCCGCTGACGCATGGCGAAGGGCCCGCCTCCCGGAAGGGAGACGGGCCCTCGACGCGCCCTGCGATCAGGTCACTTGACGAAGTAGCCGGTGATGTCGGCGATCAGGTCGACCGAGCCGGACTTGTTGTAGAAGCTGACCTTGCCGTCCGCGCCGACCGGGACGATCACCAGGTTCGGGATCGTCTGGCCCGCG
>NZ_SDOY01000181.1:74821-85921 GCF_004117935.1 Streptomyces roseicoloratus
CCGGGTCGTGCCCGACGGGTACACCGACACGAAGCTGCCCGCCGTCGGAGCCGTCGCCGTCACGTTGAGCACGACCGCCGTGACACCGGTCGCCGGGACGCCCTGGGCGCCGGCCACCTGGAGCGACACGACGCCGCCCGGGCCGACCTTGGCCTTCGGCACGCCGAGGCCGTAGCGGGTGTCCATCATCCGCAGCGGACCGAGGTTGACGTGCGAGGCGCCCGCCGGGTCGGTGGAGAAGTAGCCGGTGATGTCGGCGATCAGGTCCACCGAGCCGGACTTGTTGTAGAAGCTGACCTTGCCGTCCGCGCCGACCGGGACGATCACCAGGTTCGGGATCGTCTGGCCCGCGAGGAAGTTCAGGTTCGACGCGCTCGTCCGGGTCGTGCCCGACGGGTACACCGACACGAAGCTGCCCGCCGTCGGAGCCGTCGCCGTCACGTTGAGCACGACCGCCGTGACGCCCGTCGCCGGGACGCCCTGGGTGCCGGTGACCTGGAGGTCGACGACCGCACCGGGGCCGACCTTGGCCTGCGGCACACCGAGACCCGTACGGGTGTCCATCATCCGCAGCGGACCCAGGTTGCTGTGGGTCGAACCGCTCGCGTCCCTGACGTAGTAGCCGGTGATGTCGGCGATCAGGTCGACGGAGCCGTTCTTGTTGTAGAAGCGCACCTTGCCGTCGACGACCGGGACCGTCACCAGGTTCGGGATGGTCGTGCCGGCCATGAAGTTGAGGTTCGACGCGCTCGTGCGGTCGGTGCCGTTCGGGTAGACCGAGACGAAGCTGCCCTCGGTGGGGTTGGTCGCGGTGACGTTGAGGACGACCGCGCCCACGCCGGTGGCGGGGATGCCGTTCGCGCCGGTGACCTGGAGGACGGCCTCCTGGCCGGGGCCGATCTTGGCCTTCGGCACGCCGAGACCCACCCGGGTGTCCATCAGACGGGTCGGGGTGACCGGCTGGAAGGTCTTGGGGCCGGGGACGGTGACGGTGACGGGGGACGACAGGGTCGTGCTGCCCGTTCCGTACGTGCTGCGGACCACGATCTGATGGGCGCCGTAACCGCTCACGCCGACGGACGCGCTGCGCACGCTGCCCGACGTCGTCGCGGTGGACACACCGTCCACGAGGACCTCGAACGTGCTGATGAGGGCGCTCGACGTGCTGGTCGACCAGTTCACGGTGACCGGGCCGGGCGTCTCGTAACCCGTGCCGGCCCTGGTCGCCCCGCCGCTCAGCGAGTCGATCCTGAGCTTGGCGTTCGCCGCGGTCGCGTTGCTGCGGACGGTGGACAGCTGCGGGTAGAGCCCGTCGCCGGGGCAGACGGTGTTGAAGCCGTTGCGGTGGCCGGAGACGGCGTCGAACTCGTACGTCTGGCCCTGGGTGAACGACTGCCGGAAGTAGTTGCTCTGCGTGGCGCCGGCGGTGAGCGTGGCCTTGCCGGCCGGGTTCACCCCGTACTGGCCGAGCTTGTACGCGATGACCTTGCCGGCCGAGGAGAGCGCGGCGCTCGAGGCCGGGGAGGACGACGTGGTGTGGTCGCCGAGGATCGCGACGCTGGTCGACTCGCTGTTCCAGCCGTAGGTGTGCGCGCCGAGGACGGGCTGGTCGACGCCGCCCTGACGACCCTCGAAGATCTTGCCGCACTTGTCGACGAGGAAGTTGTAGCCGAGGTCGCGCCAGCCGTTGGTCTTCACGTGGTAGACGTGCAGCGACCGGACGACGGCGTCCGAGTCGGCGCAGTCGTACGTGACGTCCGGGGTGTGGTGCACGAACGCGGCCTTGATCCTGCCCGCGGGCAGGTAGATCGGGCCCTCGTTGTTGAGCGACTCGTCGGCGCCCCACTGGGCGCGGGTGACGATCGTGGGCCGCGGCGCGCTGGACGGCGGGCCGGGGACGCTCGGCGGCGTGGTCGGCGGGTCGTCGGCGGCGAACGCGGCCGGCGCGGCGCGGAAGGAGCCGGCGGCCGTGGCGGAGTCCTTCGTGCCGGAGTCCGGGGCGCCGGGGACCGCGTCCTTCTTCGGGTCGACCAGGTCGACGCGCAGTCCGTCCGGCAGCTCGTTGCCGGCGGTGCCGTCGCTGACCCGGACCTCGACGCCGTCGGCGCCGTCGACCCAGATGGGCTCGGTCGAGCCGCGGGCGCCCGCGCGCCTGCCGTCCAGGAAGGCCGGGTAGGGCTCGAGGTCGCGCCACTCGCCCCAGGTGCCGTCGGCGGCGCTGCGCGCGCGGGCCTGAATGGTGCCCTTGATCTTCGCCGCGGGGTCCGTCCAGGACACGCCCATCAGGTCGAAGGGCTCGGTGGTGGTCTTGGTGAGCGTCGCCTCGCCGTGACCGCGGTCGGTCAGCGGGAGCTTCTGGACCTCGCTCCTGACGGGTCCCTCACCCTTGCTTGCGGCGTTCTGCGCGGTGGTCGCGTTGCCGGCGGCGGCCTGCGTCCCCACCTCGGCGCCCGCGACGTTCTGGAAGCCCAGGACCGCGGCGGCGGCCAGTGCGGCGCCCAGTGCCGTGCGACGTACTCGTCTGCTCGTGGTGCGACGCGCTCGACGTCCCGATTTCAAGTTGTCTCCACCCCTGTTGGTCATGACACGCCTGACCGGCGGCATGCTACGGGACGTCAGTTCGACTCCTGCACAGGGGGGTGGGGTCCTTCCCGTGGAGCGGTGCCCGCCGGGGGCCGCGGCGGCCGGACACGGCAGAGGGCCCCGCACCACCGGAGTGGTGCGGGGCCCTCGTGGGAGCTCTGTCGAGCTACCAGGTCAAACCACCGAAGTTCGGAAGAACTTACTTGGTGATCTTGACGACCTGGCCGGCGCCGACGGTCCGGCCACCCTCACGGATGGCGAACTTGAGGCCCTCCTCCATGGCGACGGGCTGGATCAGCTCGACGGACATGGAGGTGTTGTCGCCCGGCATGACCATCTCGGTGCCCTCGGGGAGGGTCACGACGCCGGTCACGTCCGTGGTACGGAAGTAGAACTGCGGGCGGTAGTTGTTGAAGAACGGGGTGTGACGGCCACCCTCGTCCTTCGACAGGATGTACGCCTGGGCCTCGAAGGAGGTGTGCGGCGTGACCGAGCCCGGCTTGATGATGACCTGGCCGCGCTCGACGTCCTCGCGCTTGATGCCACGGAGGAGCAGACCGACGTTCTCACCGGCCTGGCCCTCGTCGAGCAGCTTGCGGAACATCTCGATGCCGGTGACCGTGGTGGTGGTCTTCTCGGTCTTGATGCCGATGATGTCGACGGTCTCGTTGACCTTGAGGACACCACGCTCGATACGACCGGTGACGACGGTGCCACGACCGGTGATCGTGAAGACGTCCTCGATCGGCATCAGGAACGGCTTGTCGACGTCACGCTCGGGCTGCGGGATGGACTCGTCCACGGCCTTCATGAGGCCGAGGAGCTTCTCGCCCCACTCCTTGTCGCCCTCGAGCGCCTTGAGCGCCGAGACGCGGACGACCGGCAGGTCGTCGCCCGGGAACTCGTACTCGGTGAGGAGCTCACGGACCTCGAGCTCGACGAGCTCCAGGATCTCCTCGTCGTCCACCATGTCGGCCTTGTTCAGGGCGACGACGATGTACGGAACGCCGACCTGGCGGGCCAGGAGCACGTGCTCCTTGGTCTGCGGCATCGGGCCGTCGGTGGCGGCGACCACGAGGATGGCGCCGTCCATCTGCGCGGCACCGGTGATCATGTTCTTGATGTAGTCCGCGTGACCCGGGCAGTCGACGTGGGCGTAGTGACGCGACTCGGTCTGGTACTCGACGTGCGCGATGGAGATGGTGATACCGCGCTGGCGCTCCTCGGGAGCCTTGTCGATCTGGTCGAAGGCCGAGGCCTCGTTCAGGTCCGGGTACGCGTCGTGCAGCACCTTGGTAATGGCGGCCGTGAGGGTCGTCTTACCGTGGTCGATGTGACCGATGGTGCCGATGTTGACGTGCGGCTTAGTCCGCTCGAACTTCGCCTTCGCCACTGGGGTCCTCCTGTGGAGTGGTTCTGAACGCCTTGCTTCATCGGCGCCAGGTGATCTTTGCTGGGGTGCCGCCCGCCGGAGGTTCTCCCCCTTGTCGGGGTCCGACCTCCGGCGGTCGGTGTCAAGCCTAAGGCGTGGGAACGCGGTGCGTTAAACGCGGTGCGTTACTCGCCCTTGGCCTTCGCGATGATCTCCTCGGCGACGTTCCGCGGAACCTCGGCGTAGGAGTCGAACTGCATCGAGTAGCTCGCGCGACCCGACGTCTTGGAGCGGAGGTCGCCGACGTAGCCGAACATCTCCGACAGGGGCACGAGGCCCTTCACGATGCGGGCACCGTGACGCTCCTCCATGGCCTGGATCTGGCCACGGCGGGAGTTGATGTCGCCGATGACCTCACCCATGTAGTCCTCGGGCGTGGTGACCTCGACGGCCATCATCGGCTCGAGGAGCACGGGCGAAGCCTTGCGCGCGGCCTCCTTGAAGGCCTGCGAACCGGCGATCTTGAACGCGAGCTCGGAGGAGTCGACCTCGTGGTACGCACCGTCGTGCAGGATCACACGGACGCCGGTCATCTCGTAACCGGCGAGGATGCCGAACTGCATGGCCTCCTGCGCGCCGGCGTCGACCGAAGGGATGTACTCCTTCGGGATGCGGCCACCGGTGACCTTGTTCACGAACTCGTACGAGGTCTCGCCGCCCTCGATCGGCTCGATGCCGATCTGGACCTTGGCGAACTGACCCGTACCACCGGTCTGCTTCTTGTGCGTGTAGTCCACGCGCTCGACGGCCTTGCGGATCGTCTCGCGGTAGGCCACCTGCGGCTTGCCGACGTTGGCCTCGACCTTGAACTCACGGCGCATGCGGTCGACCAGCACCTCGAGGTGCAGCTCGCCCATACCGCCGATGATGGTCTGGCCGGTCTCCTCGTCCGAGTGGACCTGGAAGGAGGGGTCCTCCTCCGCGAGACGCTGGATGGCGACACCCAGCTTCTCCTGGTCGCCCTTGGACTTGGGCTCGATGGCGACCTGGATGACCGGCGCCGGGAAGTCCATGGACTCCAGGATGACCGGGGCCTTGTCGTCACAGAGCGTCTCGCCGGTGGTGGTCTGCTTGAGACCCATCACGGCGATGATGTCGCCGGCGCCCACCGAGTCGATCTCCTCACGCTTGTTCGCGTGCATGCGGTAGATCTTGCCGATGCGCTCCTTCTTGCCCTTCACGGAGTTCAGGACAGAAGAACCGGAGTCCAGGCGACCGGAGTACACGCGGACGAAGGTGAGCTTGCCGAGGTGCGGGTCGCTCATGATCTTGAACGCGAGCGCCGACAGCGGCTCCTCGTCGGACGGCTTGCGCTTCACGACGACATCCGCGTCCTTGACGTCGTGGCCCTCGATGGCCTCGACGTCGAGCGGCGACGGCAGGTAGCGCACGACCGCGTCGAGCAGGGGCTGGACGCCCTTGTTCTTGAACGCGGTACCGCAGAACACCGGGGTGACCGTGGTGTCCTTGGACTTGCCGGAGGCGATCGTGATGCGACGGACGGCCGCGTACAGCTGCTCCTCGGTGGGCTCCTCGCCCTCGAGGTACAGCTCCATGATCGCTTCGTCGTTCTCGGCCACGGCCTCGATGAGCTTGCCGCGGTACTCCTCGGCGAGCTCGGTGTGGGTGTCCGGGATGTCGACGACGTCGTACATCTCGCCCTTGGTGGCCTCGGCGGACCACACGAGGGCCTTCATGCGGACGAGGTCGACGACGCCCTGGAAGTCGGCCTCGGCACCGATCGGGAGCTGCATCACGATCGGCTGGGCGCCGAGGCGGTCCTCGATCATGCCGACGCAGCGGAAGAACTCGGCACCGGTGCGGTCGAGCTTGTTGACGAAGCAGATGCGCGGAACGCCGTAACGGTCCGCCTGACGCCAGACGGTCTCGGACTGCGGCTCGACGCCGGCCACGCCGTCGAACACCGTGACAGCACCGTCGAGCACGCGCAGCGAACGCTCCACCTCGACGGTGAAGTCGACGTGACCCGGCGTGTCGATGATGTTGATCGTGTGATCGACGTCCTCGAGCGGCCAGTGGCAGGTCGTCGCGGCGGACGTGATGGTGATGCCGCGCTCCTGCTCCTGCTCCATCCAGTCCATCGTGGCAGCGCCGTCGTGGACCTCACCGATCTTGTAGGAGACACCGGTGTAGAACAGGATCCGCTCGGTGGTGGTCGTCTTGCCCGCGTCGATGTGGGCCATGATGCCGATGTTGCGCACCTTGGCCAGGTCAAGCGAAGTGGTAGCCATAAGGCTTCAGTCTTCTCTCGGTCTCGATGTGGGTTGCGACTACCAGCGGTAGTGCGCGAAGGCCTTGTTGGACTCGGCCATCTTGTGCGTGTCCTCGCGCTTCTTGACCGAAGCACCGAGGCCGTTCGAGGCGTCGAGGAGCTCGTTCATGAGGCGCTCGGTCATGGTCTTCTCGCGACGGGCGCGGGAGTAACCGACCAGCCAGCGCAGCGCGAGGGTGGAGGCGCGACCGGGCTTGACCTCGATCGGCACCTGGTAGGTGGCGCCACCGACACGGCGGGACTTGACCTCGAGGGACGGCTTGACGTTCTCGAGGGCGCGCTTCAGCGTGACGACCGGGTCGGCACCGGTCTTCTCGCGCAGGCCCTCCATGGCGCCGTAGACGATGCGCTCGGCGGTGGAGCGCTTGCCGTCCAGCAGGATCTTGTTGATCAGCGAGGTGACAAGAGGAGAGTTGTAGACCGGGTCGATGATGACCGGGCGCTTCGGGGCGGGGCCCTTACGAGGCATTCTTACTTCTCCTTCTTGGCGCCGTAGCGGCTGCGAGCCTGCTTACGGTTCTTGACGCCCTGCGTGTCGAGGGAACCGCGGATGATCTTGTAACGAACACCCGGCAGGTCCTTCACACGGCCACCGCGCACGAGCACGATGGAGTGCTCCTGCAGGTTGTGGCCCTCACCCGGGATGTAGGCCGTGACCTCGATGCCGCTGGTCAGACGCACACGCGCGACCTTACGGAGGGCCGAGTTCGGCTTCTTCGGGGTGGTCGTGAACACACGCGTGCAGACGCCACGGCGCTGAGGGGAACCCTCGAGTGCGGGCGTCTTGTTCTTCTCGACCTTGTCCTGCCGGCCCTTGCGGACCAGCTGCTGGATCGTAGGCACTACTTCTCCGGTTTCTGTGTGCCGTTCGGTACAACTAACCTGGAACGTCGCCGACCCACGCGGTCGGGTGTGTCGAATCGCGCGGACCTCCGCCGCCGGCGGAAAAGGGCGCTGATTGCGGTGGCCGGTCTCGGATCCGACTGCGGTTGAGGACACGCACACGGCTCCGGGCACACCCCAGGCACAAGGCATGAGCGTACCTATCGCATGGACTCCGGTCAAAACAAATGCCCACGCGCGGACCGCCCGGCCGACGTGGGAGAACGCGACGGGGGCACCCCCGGCACGGTCACCCCTCGCACGGCCCGCCCCCGACGCGACCGCCCCCGGCGCGGCACGACAGGGCCGGGCGAGGCGCGACAAGGCACCCGCGTCACCAGCGCCGGCGGGGTGAAGCCCCCCGCGGCCGACCGGGCGGGCCCCCGCAGCCGACCGGGCGGGCCTCCCGCGGCCGACCGGGCGGGCCTTGCGCAGGACGGGCGGGCTTTGCGCAGGACGGGCGGGGTGAGCCTCCCGCGCCGTCGACAGGTAGGCCTCCCACGGCACCGGTGGACGAGTCTCCCGTCACGGCCGGCGGGGTGAGCCTCCCGCGCGGCCGGCGCGGTGCGGTTCAGTCCTGGGCGGCGCGGCGGGACTCGCCCGCCGGGCGCGGTTCGGCCCCCTCCGTCTCCGGGTGGTCGAGGAACTGGTTCACGACCTTGACGAAGACGTCCATGCGCTCGTCGGGGACGCCGAGCCAGCGCGCGAAGTCCTCCATGGTCGGCTGCCAGTCGCCCGGCGGCAGCAGGTCCGCCGCGACCGGCAACTCCTCCGGCGTCACGCGCCCGGACCGGATCAGCATGTCGCGGACGGAGACCCCGAGGAGCGGGGCGATCCTGCGCATCGTCTCCAGGTCGGGCATGCTCTGCCGCTGCAGCAGCCGGGTGACCGCCGCGCGGTGCACGCCGGCCTCGTCGGCGATCCGGGACTTTCCGCCACCGCGGGGGCTGTCGATGTCGTAGCCGCGCGCTCGCATCAGACCCTCGACCCAACCCGCGAACTCGTCGAGCCCTTGAGTGCTCATGTGTACCGCTCTCCCTTTGACTCCCCCACCCTTCGAGCCCCTTACTTTAGCGTGCTTGCGCGCACAGAATTACGTGCTTTCCCGCACGCAATGGTGTCGAATCGGTGAAGAGGGCTCCATAAACTTAGTTGCGAGCTCGCACGCAACTTGCTTATGGTGCTGAACGCCGCACTCGTCGGCCTCACGAGTCCCAAGGGCCCCACAGGCCCCAGGGCAGCGGGGCCCGGACCGTGGAGACCCACCGTGCACCAGCCCGACACCCACCCATGGCAGGCCGCCGCCGCATGCGCCGGCCTCTCCCCGTCCGTCGTCTTCTCGCGCCGCGGCAAGGAGGCGGCCCCGGCGCTGCGCGCCTGCGCCGTCTGCCCCGTCAGCCGCGAGTGCGAGGCGGCGGTCGCCCCCGCCGAGAGCTGGTTCGACGGCGTCTGCGCGGGCCGCCTGTGGCGCAACGGCCGCCCGGTGAAGCCGCGCCGCCGCGAGGGGCGTACGGCCGCGGACGAACTGGCCGCGGCCCTGGACGCGGCGGGCGCCGCCCTGGCGCCGCCCGTGCCGCCCGCCGCCCGCGCCTCCGCTGTCACGCCCGCCCCGTCAGCCGGGCCCGTCGCACCGGCCGTGCCCGCCCAGGCCCTGGTCCTCGCCGGGAGCACCCGTGGCTGAGCGCACGCCGGAAGCGGGCACGCCCGCGACCGCCACCATCCCTGCCACCACCCCCGCCACCGCACCTGTCGGCACCGCTGCCACCGCTGCCGCCGACCAGCGGGTCCTGCGCGACGTCGTGCTCTGGGCCGCCTCGCTCGTACGGCAGTTTCCCGAGCTCGCCGACGAGCTGGCGCCCGGCCGCACCGCGCCCGCCGGTTCCGCGGCGCGCGCGCCGCACCCGGGCCGGGACGAGCTGATCCGCGCCGAGCGGCGCGAGGCCCTGCTGCTCGAACAGCGGCACGGGCTCGCCGTGCCCGGTCACGGCGCCGCGCCGATCCGGCTGCACGTGTCCGACGCGATCCGCGACATCACCGACGGCGTGGTGGAGCTGGAGGAGGCGGTCTGCGCGCGGCTGGGGCTGCCGCGCCCGCGCCGCGCCGGCGTCGTGGAGCGGCTGCGCCGGGTCGTGGGGCTGCTCGACGAGATCGCCGGCCACCCGGTGCTCGCCCGCCACGTGCGCGACGAGATCCGCCGGATGGCCCGCCGCTGCGCGCGCACGCTGGGCGAGGCGGAGACGGTCGTCCGGGTGTCGGGGCGCTGCCCCTGGTGCGACTCGGTGTCGCTGCGGGCCTTCCCCGACCGGCGCGCGGTGCTGTGCGTGAACCCGGCGTGCGTGTGCACGGACGAGGCGTGCGGCTGCCAGGACGACCCGGCCTACCGGCACCTGTGGGCGGAGGAGGAGTGGGCGGAGCTCGCGGACGCGTCGGGTGCGCGTACGGAGGAGATCGAGGCCGCGATAGACGACACGAAGGAGACTTCCCAATGACGTTGTCAAGCCACTGCTGTGACTGGTGGTGTGGCTTGGTAGCACGCTCCGTCGCGGATCATGGCCCACAGGACGTTGGTCCGGCGACGGGCGAGTGCCAGCAGCGCCTGTTTGTGCCCCTTGCCTTCGGCGCGTTTGCGCTCGTAGAACCGTTTCGAGGCAGGGCAGGTCCGCAGGCTGGCGAAGGCGGAGAGGTAGAAGGCACGGAGCAGGCCGCGGTGGTAGCGGCGCGGGCGGTGGAGGTTGCCGCTGACGCGTCCGGAATCGCGGGGGACGGGTGCGAGGCCGGCGTAGCCGGCCAGGCGGTCCGCGGTGCCGAAGGCCTCCATGTCACCGCCGGTGGCGGCGAGGAACTCCGCGCTCAGCATGGTGCCCATGCCGGGCAGGCTCTCTATCACCTTGGCGCTCGGGTGCTCGCGAAACCGGGCCTCGATCAGGGCTTCTACTTCAGCGATCTCCTCATCGAGGGCCATCACCCCCTTCGCCAGGCGGGCCACCATGGTGGCCGCGAGCTTCTCGCCGGGCAGCGCGGTGAACTGGGCCTCGGCCGCCTCCACGACGGTCCGGGCCAAGGCCGCACTGCCGTAGACCTTGCGGTTCCTCAGCCAGGTGGTGATGCGCGAGGTTCCGGCGCGGCGGATGGCGGCCGGGGTCTGGTAGCCGGTCAGCAGCACGACCGGCCCCTTCCTGGTCAGATCCAGGGCACGCTCCAACGCGGGGAAAATCTCAAGGAGTTGAGCGCGGAGACGGTTGATTTGCCGGGTCCGGTCGCAGACCAGATCGGTGCGGCGGTTGACCAGGGTGCGCAGGTCGACGGATATCTCGTCGCCGGGCCGCAGGACCCCGAGGTCGGTGCGCATGCGGGCCTGGTCGGCGATGACGAAGGCGTCCTTCGCGTCGGTCTTGGCCTGGCTCCGGTAGCCGGCCGAGGCACGATGGACGGCCAGTCCGGTGATGTAGGTGATGTGCTGGTCATGGCTGACCAGCAGGCCGAGCAGGAGCGCGGCTCCGCCGTGGTTGATGTCCACTGCCCACAGCACGTCGCGCGACAGCTCCAGGACGTCGGCAGTGAGCTGGAGCAGCTCGATCTCGTCGTTCAAGACCCGTCGCGACAGAAGCCGCTTGCCCTGGGCGTCGATCACCACGCAGTGGTGATGTTCCTTGCCGATGTCCACTCCGGCCCAGATCTCGGGCACAGCCACCTCCACCAACTCGTCGCGCGTGAACCCAGCAGACGACCTCGCCGACGTTGTCCTACACAGCGATCGCGTCGCGTCTCCCAATTAGCGGTCGAGTCGTCGCGGGACTCCGGGCGGCCAAGTCTCCTGAGCCATCCAACGGCGGCCACATGCCAGCCATACCCAGAGCCCCTGGGCCATCGATCTTACGAATGACCGATCAACCCAAGAAGAAGGTAGGAC
>NZ_SDOY01000018.1 GCF_004117935.1 Streptomyces roseicoloratus
CACCCGACACCGCCGGCAGCGGCCCCGTCGCCGGCGGCCACCGGCCCCGGAGACCCGGCGGCGTAGCCGCCCGCCGCGCCCTTCCTCGCGTACGCGGAGCCCGGCAGCTTGTCGCCGTACGCCCTGCTCACCCGCTCCCGGTACGCGGCCAGCGTCGTCCCGTTCGCACCGACCGCCCGCACCGCGTCCTCGTCGAGCGGCAGCACCTTCGTGCCCTTCTGGACGTACCACGCGTCGATCTGCGGCTCGCGGAACACCGTCCCGCCGGGCAGCAGCCGCCCGCCCTGCTCCGCGTAGCGGACCTCGTCGTCGCCGGTGGCGATGTTCACCACCTGCCAGCCGCCGCCCGCCGCGCGCACGCTCCAGAGGGAGGCCGCCCGGCCGTCCGCCGCGACCGCCTTGCTCGCGTGGAACTCGACCCGGGCCACCGGCGCCCCCGGTTTCCCGGCGACGAAGTCGGGCGACAGGATCCGCACCGGCACCGAGGCGCCTTCGATACGGGGCCGCTCAGCCGCCCGCGCGCGGGCGGCGTCCTGGGCGAGGGCGCCGTCACGGGCGAAGAAGCGGGCCACCGTGTCGAGGGTGCGGGGCGCGGCAGCCGCCTGCTCGGGGCTCGCCGCGGTGGGCAGGGGCCCGGCGTCACCGGCCGGAGCCACCTCGCCCGGCACCGCACCCAACGGCGCCGCACCGAACGGCACCGCACCGACCGGCGCCGCACCACCCCGCACCGCGTCGGCGGACACCGCGTCCGCCGGCGCCGCCCCGAGGAGCACGAGCGTCGCGGCGCCCAGCGCACCGGCACCGACCGCGCGCAGGGCGCGTATGCGTGCGTTCATCGTCGTCACGCCCCGATCCGGTAGAGCGAGTGGGTCCAGGAGAAGGAGTTGTTGTTGACGTACCAGGCGTGCGAGGCCCAGTTGTAGCGGTCACTGGACGGCCACGGATCGCCCCAGTACACCCAGCTGTTGGCGTCGTCGTAGCCGTAGACGACGTGCATGTGCCCGCCGCCGCTCGACCACTGGATCCGGGTCTCGACCGGCCGGTTCGCGTTGATCTCGGTCTGCACGGTCGAGTAGCGCAGCCAGCCGGTCACGTACGAACCGGGGTTGATGCCCGCCCAGCTCAGCCCGTCCTGGACGTTGCCCAGGGTGGCCTGCCAGTTGGGGCAGTCGTACCCCTGCTGCCGGCCGAAGGCGGCGTTGCAGAACTGGTTCTGGCTGTAGTTGCGGCCGAACCAGGTCGCGATGGTGTTGCCGCCGGCCGCCCAGCACCAGTTGGTCTTCTGCTGGGCCTGCATGGTGATGTTCAGCCGCTTGGAGGCGAGGGCGGACACGCCTGCCGTGGTCGCGTCCTCGCCGGTCGGCGCGGCGGACGCCGGGGCGGCGGGGACGAGAAACAGGGCGGCGGTCGCGGCGAGCGCCGCGGGGACCTTTCTCTTGCGCATCGTGCTCATCGTGCTCGTCGTGCGCATCGCGTTCCTCCCGTGGTGGGGATCGGAGGAGTGGGGGTGTGGGGAGTGGGGTGTGGAGGAGAGGAGCGCGTCCGGACGCTGGTCTGGAGCATCGGACGTTGTCCGGATCCGGTCAACACGCTTCAATGCGGGGTGACGGAGAGCTGTGAACGGTGTGACCCGGTTGTGAACAGCCGTCCCCGGTCCACCTGCCCGCCCGCCGCGGCGTCAGCGTGCTCCGCCTCCCCCACCGTGAACGTTCACTGAGGAGTCCTCGTGGGTCACACCGAGGCCGATCTGGCGCAGTTGCTGCACACGGGTCCGTTCCATCTGGCGCTGCGCACGGCGCTCGCGGTGCGCGGTCTTCCGCTCCAACGGGTCCAGCACCATCTGGCGCACCGCGGTGTGAAGGTCGGTGTGACGTCGTTGAGCTACTGGCAGCAGGGAGCCCGGCGGCCGCAGCGGCCGGAGTCCATGAAGGCGGTGCGTGCCCTGGAGGAGTTGCTCCAGCTGCCCGGCAACTCGCTGATCCGGCTGCTCCACGAGGACGCCGCCGCCCGTGACGGCGTCGAGCGCCCGGCGACCCGCTCCTACCGCTCGCTCGTCGAGGCCTCGGGCGTCGTCGAGCGGCTCCTCGCGGAACTGGAGTGCCCGGCGGACGGCGGTCTGCACACCGTGGTCCACCAGGAGCGGGTACGGATAGGGGCCGGTCGCGAGCTGGTCGGGCGGGACTCGCAGCACGTGGTGCGCGCGCACCGGGACGGGATCGACCGCTACCTGGCGATCCACCGGGGCGATCCGGGCTGCGATCCGTCGCGCGTGGAGGTGCGGGCGACGGAGAACTGCCGGACGGGCCGGGTACGGCGGCACGCGGAGACCGGGGTGGTCGTCGCCGAGCTGCTCTTCGACACCCGGCTGCGGGCCGGGGACACCTTCGTCTTCGCGTACGGCTTCGAGGACGGCACGGGCGGCGCGAGCCGGGAGTACGTGCGGGGCTTCAGCTTCGCGGGCGGGCAGTACGTGCTCCAGGTCCGCTTCGACGAGGCGGCCCTGCCGGTCCGCTGCCGGCGCTTCGCCCAGGCCTCGACGGGCGCACCGCGCGGCGGCCGCACCGAGCTCACACTGACCGGCCGGCACCGCGCGGTGCACATCGTGGAGCAGGGAGTACGACCCGGGATCCTGGGCATCGAGTGGGACTGGATCTGAGGCCCTGGCCGGGCCCTGGCCCTGGATGGGCCGGGGCGGGCCGGGCGCGCGCTCAGGCCTTCGGGCCGGCGATCAGCTTGCCGTTCTCGACGCGGACCGGGACCTCCGGGAGCGGCACGGTCGCCGGGCCCTGGAGGGCCTTTCCGGTGGTCACGTCGAAGCGGCTGCCGTGGCAGGGGCAGTTGCCCTCGTTGTTCTCGATCTTGTCCAGGACGCAGCCCGCGTGGGTGCACTGGGCGCTGAAGGCCTTGTACTGACCCTGGGCCGGGCAGTGCACCAGGAGCCGCTGCTCGCGGTAGAGCCTGGCGCCGCCGACCGGGACCTCGTCGGGCGCACCGAGCGCGACCGGGGCGGTCGGCGTGGGGTTCTGGGCGTGGCCGACGTTGGACTCGGTGGAGCAGGCGGCGACACCCAGCCCGGCGGCTCCGGCGAGGGCGGCGCCTTTCAGTACGGTGCGGCGGGTGGACTGGCCGGACATGAGCGCTCCACGGTGACGAAGACGGCGACGGTGTCGGTGTCGGTGTGTCGGATCGGGGACAAGGCGTCCCCAGAAGGGACCGAACCGACGATACCGGCGGGTTCGCGGCCACCGGCGTCCGGGTCCGCACCGGGCCCGCGGGCGGTCCGCGGCCGGGCCGGTCCGGGCCGGTCCGCGGAACCGCTGTCGGCCCGAGCCCGTCATGGGTTACGTTCCGATGCGTGATCGTCGTCGCCGGTGAGTCCCTGATCGACCTGGTTCCCGACCCGGTCCCCGGCGGGGTTCCGGGCGGGGCCCCGGGCGCCTTGGCCCCGCTGCTGCCCCGGCCGGGCGGCGGCCCGTACAACACGGCCGTCGCGCTCGGCCGGATCGGCGCGGACGTGGCCTTCTGCTCGCGCGTCTCGACGGACGCCTTCGGCGAGGTGCTGGTCGAGCGGCTGCGGGCGGCGGGCGTGGCGACGGGGCTCGTGCAGCGCGGACCCGAGCCGACCACCCTGGCGGTCGCCTCGGTGGGACCCGACGGCTCGGCACGCTACGGCTTCTACGTCGAGGGCACGGCGGACCGGTTCTTCGCCCTGCCCGAGCGGCTGCCGGACGGGGTGCGGGCGGTGGCCTTCGGCACCTGCTCGCTGGCCCTGGAGCCGGGCGCGAGCGCGTACGAGGCGCTGCTGCGGCGCTCCTCGCGGGCCGGCGCCCTCACCCTGCTCGACCCGAACGTCCGGCCCGGTCTGATCCCCGACGCGGAGGTCTACCGGGAGCGCTTCGCGGGCTGGCTGTCGTACGTCTCGGTCTTGAAGCTCTCGGAGGAGGACGCCGCGTGGCTGGGCGGCTCTCCTGAGGAGTGGCTGGCCGCCGGTCCGGGCGCGGTGGTCCTGACCCGGGGCGCGGCGGGTCTGACGGTCTTCACCCGTGGGCACGAGGTGTCCGTCCCGGCCGTGCCGGTGCGGGTGGCGGACACGATCGGGGCGGGCGACACGGTGAGCGCGGCGCTGCTGCACGGCCTCGGGGACCGTCCGGTGACGGCCCTGTCGGCTGTGGACTGGCGCGAGCTCCTCGGGTACGCGGCCCGGGCGGCGGCCGTCACCTGTTCCCGTACCGGCGCGGAACCGCCGTACGCCCGGGAGCTGCGGGGCCCGGGAGGAGAGGGCTGACGGCCTGGCGTCCCGCGCCGCCCCGTCTCCGCATGCGCCCGAGGGGGCCGCCCCACCGCCTTCCGGCGGGGCGGCCCCCTCGGGGCGGTGACGGGCGGCTGCCTGTCAGGACTTGCGGGTGCGGGTCGTCGTCTTCTTGGCGGCGGCGGTCGTCTTCTTCGCCGGTGCCGCCTTCTTCGCCGTCGTGGCCTTGCCGGCCGCCGCCGTCTTCTTCGCCGGGGCCTTCTTGGCGCTCCGGGCCGCCGGGACCTTGGCCGGCGCGTCGCTGACGCGGTCGGCGCCCAGGATCTCGCGGAGGAACTTCCCGGTGTGGCTGGCCGGGACGGAGGCGACCTCCTCGGGCGTGCCCTCGGCGACGACGACACCGCCGCCGCTGCCGCCTTCGGGACCCATGTCGATGATCCAGTCCGCGGTCTTGATCACGTCCAGGTTGTGCTCGATGACGATCACCGAGTTGCCCTTGTCGACGAGGCCGGAGAGGACCTTGATCAGCTTCGAGATGTCCTCGAAGTGGAGGCCCGTCGTCGGCTCGTCCAGGACGTAGACCGTGCGGCCCGTGGAGCGCTTCTGGAGCTCGGAGGCGAGCTTGACGCGCTGGGCCTCGCCGCCGGAGAGGGTCGGCGCGGACTGGCCGAGGCGGACGTAGCCCAGGCCGACCTCGGTGAGGGTGCGCAGATGGCGGGAGATCGTCGGGACGGCCTCGAAGAAGCCCAGGGCCTCCTCGATCGGCATGTCCAGGACCTCGGCGATCGACTTGCCCTTGTAATGGACCTCCAGGGTCTCCCGGTTGTAGCGGGCGCCGTGGCAGACCTCGCACGGCACGTAGACGTCCGGGAGGAAGTTCATCTCGATCTTGATGGTGCCGTCGCCGGAGCAGTTCTCGCAGCGGCCGCCCTTGACGTTGAAGGAGAAGCGGCCGGGCAGATAGCCGCGGACCTTGGCCTCCATCGTCTCCGCGAAGAGCTTGCGGACGTGGTCGAAGACGCCGGTGTAGGTCGCCGGGTTCGACCGCGGGGTGCGGCCGATGGGCGACTGGTCGACGTGCACGACCTTGTCGACGAGGTCGTCGCCGTCCACGCGCGTGTGGCGCCCGGGCACCGACCTGGCGCCGTTCAGCTCGCGCGCGAGATGGGTGTAGAGGATGTCGTTGACCAGGGTCGACTTTCCGGATCCCGAGACGCCGGTGACGGCGGTGAGGACGCCCAGCGGGAAGGAGACGTCGATGTCCCGCAGGTTGTTCTCACGGGCGCCGTGCACGGTGAGCCGGCGCGTCGGGTGCACGGGCCGGCGGATGTCCGGGGTGGCGATCGCCCTGCGGCCGGACAGGTACTGCCCGGTCATCGACTCCTCGTTGCCCAGGAGCTCCTTCAGCGGGCCGGAGTGGACGACCTTGCCGCCGTGCTCGCCGGCGCCCGGGCCGATGTCGACGACCCAGTCGGCCACCTTGATGGTGTCCTCGTCGTGCTCGACGACGATGAGCGTGTTGCCCATGTCGCGCAGCCGCACCAGGGTCTCGATGAGCCGGTGGTTGTCGCGCTGGTGGAGACCGATGGACGGCTCGTCGAGCACGTACAGCACGCCGACCAGGCCGGAGCCGATCTGGGTGGCGAGCCGGATGCGCTGGGCCTCGCCGCCGGACAGCGTGCCCGCGGCCCGGTTGAGCGAGAGGTAGTCGAGGCCGACGTCGACGAGGAAGCGCAGCCGCTCGTTGACCTCCTTGAGGACGCGCTCGGCGATCTTCTTGTCGCGGGCGCTGAGGGTGAGCCGGCCGAGGAACTCGGCGCAGTCGCTGATCGACATCGCGGAGACCTCGGCGATGGACTTGTCCATCACGGTGACCGCGAGCACGATCGGCTTCAGCCGGGTGCCCTCGCAGGTGGGGCAGGGCACCTCGCGCATGTAGCCCTCGAAGCGCTCACGGCTGGAGTCGCTCTCGGCCTCGCTGTGCCGCCGCTTCACGAAGGACACGGCGCCCTCGAAGGCGGGCGTGGTGTAGGAGCGCTCGCGGCCGTACCGGTTGCGGTAGCGGACCTCGACCTGGGTCTTGTGGCCGTACATCAGCGCCTTCTTGGCGCGCGCCGGCAGGCCCGCGTACGGGATGTCCGTACGGAAGCCGAGGGCCTGGGAGAGGCCGCCGATGAGCCGGCCGAAGTACTCCTTGGTGTGGCCGTGGGACCAGGGGTGGATGGCGCCCTCGTCGAGCGACCTGTCCTCGTCGGGGACCACCAGCTCGGGGTCGACCTCCATGCGGGTGCCGATGCCGGTGCAGTCCGGGCAGGCGCCGAACGGCGAGTTGAAGGAGAAGGAGCGGGGCTCCAGCTCCTCGAAGGACAGGTCGTCGTACGGGCAGTAGAGGTGCTCCGAGTACATCCGCTCGCGCTCGGGGTCGTCCTCGGGGAGGTCGACGAAGTCGAGCACGACCATGCCTCCGGAGAGGCCGAGCGCGGTCTCCACGGAGTCGGTGAGCCGCCGCTTGGCGCTGTCCTTCACGGTGAGGCGGTCGACGACCACCTCGATGGTGTGCTTCTCCTGCTTCTTCAGGGCCGGCGGCTCGCTGAGCTGGATCGTCTCCCCGTCGACCCGGGCACGGCTGTAGCCCTTGGTCTGGAGGTCGGCGAAGAGGTCGACGAACTCGCCCTTGCGCTCGCGCACCAGCGGCGAGAGCACCTGGAAGCGGCTGCCCTCGGGCAGCTCCAGGACCTTGTCGACGATCGCCTGCGGCGACTGGCGGGAGATCGGCCGGCGGCACTCGGGACAGTGCGGCTTGCCGATGCGGGCGAAGAGCAGCCGGAGGTAGTCGTAGACCTCCGTGATGGTGCCGACCGTGGAGCGCGGGTTGCGCGAGGTCGACTTCTGGTCGATGGAGACGGCCGGGGACAGACCCTCGATGAAGTCGACGTCCGGTTTGTCCATCTGGCCGAGGAACTGCCGGGCGTAGGAGGAGAGCGACTCGACGTACCGACGCTGCCCCTCGGCGAAGATCGTGTCGAACGCGAGGGAGGACTTGCCCGACCCCGAGAGCCCGGTGAAGACGATGAGGGAGTCACGCGGGAGGTCGAGCGAGACGTTCTTGAGGTTGTGCTCGCGAGCGCCACGGACGATGAGACGGTCGGCCACGCCGGTCCGCACCTTTCTTGAGAGAGCGGATGTGCCTGAAAACCCAACAACCAAGGATGCCGGATGCTTCCATCGAGCCTATAGCACGCACATTCGATTTTTGTCCGGCGGCCATCCTCTTCACCCGATCGAGTGGCTGCGCCGGTGCTCCGTCGCAGGTCGGGCCGGTGCGGGCCTGGCCGGAACCGTCCGGGACCGCCTAGGGTCGGCGCCATGATCGACCATCTGCGTGACATCGCCTCCGTGCGCGAGGCGACCGACCGGCTCGTCGAGGCCGTCTCCTCCTGGGACAACGCGGCACTCGCCGAACCGTCACTGCTCCCCGGCTGGACCCGCGGCCACGTCCTGGCCCACCTCTGCCGCAACGCCGACGCCCTCGTGAACGTCCTCCAGGGCCTGCCGATGTACAAGGACGCCGAGACCCGCGACGCCGACATCGAGCGGGACGCCGGCCGGCCGCTGGAAGCCCAGCTCGCCGACCTGCGGGCCACCGCCGACCGCTTCGACAAGGTCTGCGCCGAGCCCGCCGACTGGGAGCGCACGGTGGAGCTGCGCAACGGCGTCACCGACCGGGCCGCCCGCGTGCCCTTCCGCCGCTGGGTCGAGGTGGCCCTGCACCACGTGGACCTGGGCGCCGGCTACGAGCTCGAGGACCTGCCGGACGAGTTCACGACCCGGGAGATCGCGTTCCTCGCCGACCGCTGGTCCGGCCGGCCCGACGTGCCGCCGGTGACCCTGCGCCTCGGGCACGACGAGCACGCCCCCGCCTGGCGCACCGGCGGCACCGAGGGCACCCCGGTCGTCCTGGGCGGCACGGCCGCCGAACTGCTCGGCTGGCTGTCCGGCCGCGGCGACAAGGGCGCCCGCCTCGCCGTCCTCGAAGGCCCCGCCCTCCCCGAGCTCCCGCCCCTGTAACAGCAGTTGCCGCCCCGGCCACCCCACCACCGCTCGACGGCCGGGGCTACGCTGATCCCATGACGTACAGCGGAGCGGTGAAGGTCGGCGGGCCCGCCGACGTGCACGAGCTGACCGACCTCATGATCTCGAAGGTCGCCGTCGGCCCGATGGACAACAACGCGTATCTGCTGCGCTGCCGGGCCACCGGCGAGCAGCTGCTGATCGACGCGGCCGACGAGGCCGGCACCCTCCTCACGCTGATCGGTGACGACGGCATCGCGGGCGTCGTCACCACGCACCGGCACGGCGACCACTGGCAGGCCCTCGCCGAGGTCGTCGCGGCCACCGGCGCCCGCACGTACGCGGGCGCGTACGACGCGGAGGCCATCCCCGTGGGCACCGACGAGCTGGTGGACGACGGTGACACGATCCGCGTGGGCCGGGTCGAGCTGACCGCCCGGCACCTGGTCGGCCACACCCCCGGTTCGATCGCCCTGGTCTACGACGACCCGCACGGCCACCCGCACGTCTTCACCGGGGACTGTCTCTTCCCGGGCGGCGTCGGAAACACGGGGAAGGACCCGGAGGCCTTCGCGAGCCTGATCCACGACGTGCAGACCAAGCTCTTCGACGCGCTCCCCGACGAGACCTGGGTCTACCCGGGCCACGGCAGGGACACCACGCTCGGTGACGAGCGCCCGCACCTGCCGGAGTGGCGCGAGCGCGGCTGGTGACCCCCGCGCGCGGGCGGTGACCCCCGGGCCGCCCCGGTCGCCCCCGTAACCGGGACGGCGCGCGGGTAGTTGGCGCGACATGCACCAGCACGCGCACCAGCACCACGGTCACCCTCCGTCGATGGCGAGGCTCGCCGTGGCCTCGCTCGCCGGCACCGCCATCGAGTTCTTCGACTTCTTCGTCTACGGGACGGCCGCGGCCCTCGTCCTCGGCCCGCTGTTCTTCCCGGGTTTCTCGCCCGTCGCCGGCACCCTGGCCGCCTTCGGCACCTTCGCCGTCGGCTTCCTGTCCCGACCGCTCGGCTCGATCGTCTTCGGCCATGTGGGCGACCGCTACGGGCGGCGCCCGGTGCTGTTCGCCTCGCTGCTGCTGACCGGCTGCGCGACGGTCGCCGTCGGCTGCGTCCCGGCGTACGAGTCGATCGGCGTGGCCGCTCCCGTGCTGCTGCTCGTGCTGCGCTTCCTGCAGGGCCTCGGCCTCGGCGGCGAGTGGGGCGGGGCGGTGCTGCTGACCGCCGAGCACGCTCCGGAGGAGCGGCGGGGCCTGTGGGCGAGCTTCCCGCAGATCGGCCCCGCGGTCGGCTTCCTGCTGGCGAACGGGGTGATGCTGGCGCTGACCGCCGGGCTGAGTGACGCGGACTTCCGCTCCTGGGGCTGGCGGGTCCCGTTCTGGGCCGCGGGCCTGCTCGCCGCCGCGGGACTCGCGCTGCGTTCCTCGCTCGCCGAGACCCCGCAGTTCGAGGAGCTGGCGGCCGAGGGGCGCCGGGCCACCGCACCGCTGTCCGAGGTGGTGCGCGGCCACTGGCGCCTGGTGCTGCTCACCGCCGGCGCGCTGGCCGTCGGCTACGCCGTGTTCTACACGGTCTCGACCTGGGCGCTGGCCTACGGCACCGAGCGGCTCGGGGTGTCCAGCACGGTGATGCTGACGTGCGTGATGGCGGCGGTGGCGGTCAAGGGCGCGGCGACGCCCTTCTTCGCGGTGCTGGGCGACCGGCACGGCCGCCGGACGCTGTGCCTGGCGGGCTGCGCGGCCTCGGCACTGTGGATGTTCCCGATGGTGGCGCTCCTGCACACCGCACGCCCGCTGCTGATGTTCCTGGGCTTCCTCGGTTCGCTGCTCGCCTTCATGACGATGTTCGCCGTCGTGGCCGCGTATCTGCCCGAGCTGTACGAGCCGAGGGTGCGCTGCACGGGCGCGGCCGTCGGCTACAACCTGGCGGGCGTGCTGGGCGGGGCGCTCACACCGATCGTGGCGACGGCGGTCTCGGACGGCGGCTCGGGCCCGCCGTGGGGCGTGGCGGCCTATCTGACGGTGGTGGCCCTGGTGAGCCTGGGCTGCTTCGCACTGCTTCCGGAGACGCTCCCGGCACGGTCGGCGGCACCGGAGCCGGAGCGCGCGCCCGCCTAGCGGATCTCCGATTGCGGCTACGGATCGCTCTTCCTATGTTGCGGACAGTAGCCGCGCTCGCCCTCGGAGGCCTCGTTGTCCAGACTCGCCGTTCTCGCCGCCGCGACCGGAGCGGTCGCGGCGGTCGTCGCCGTCCCGGCCACCGCGCAGGCCCTGGAGTTCGTCCCGTGCAGCGCGACGGCGCTGCGGAACGCCATCACCAGGGCGAACACGACCCCGGGCCCCGCCACGCTCTACCTGTCGTACGGCTGCACGTATCAGCTCACCGTGGAGGACAACCCCGGGAACGGGCTGCCGGCCGTCACGAGCGAGATCGACGTCATCGGCAACAGGAGCACCATCCGGCGGGCGTCGACGACGGTCAACTTCCGGATCTTCGAGGTCAGGGGACCGGGCGGCGACCTCACCCTGCGGAACCTCACCGTGCGGGACGGCCGGTCGACGTCCGGCGGCGCGGGCGGCGGCGGCATCGCCGTCGCCTTCGGCAGCCGTGCCACTCTCGACAACGTCGAGGTCACCCGCAACCAGGCACTGGCCACCGGCCCGGGAGGCGGCATCGTGGCCGGCGGCACGCTCGTCCTGCGCAACAGCACGGTGAGCTACAACATCGCGCAGGACAACGGCGGTGGCGTGTTCGCGAACGGCCCCCTGACCCTGTCGAACACCACGGTCACAGGCAACACGGCGCGGGCCCAGGCGGGCGGAATCGACGTGCACGAGACACTGGTCGCCACGAACAGCCGGGTGACCGACAACTCCGACAGGGAGGGCGCGGGCGGCATCCAGGTCCGCGAGGGCGCGGCGGCCACGCTCACCGACACGCTCGTCCGAGGCAACACCACGGCGCGGAACAGCGGCGGTGGCGGTGCGGCCGGCGGAATCGTCAACCTGGGCTCTCTGAGCCTCGAACGGACCACCGTGTTCGCGAACAGGGCGCTCGGCAGCGACAGCCAGGCCGGCGGGATCTACAACCTCGGCGCCACCGCCTCCGCGACCCTCAGGAACAGCTCGGTGACCCACAACCTCTCCGGCACGGCGGCGGAGTCCGCCGGAGGCGTCTACAACTCCGGCGGAACCGTGTCCCTCACCGCGACGCCGGTGACGGACAACCTGCCCTCCAACTGCGCCCCCAGCAGCCCCGCCGTCGCCGGTTGCACGGGCTGACGCGCGGGGCCGCGCCCGGATCACCGGGGAGCGTCAGGCCTCGACGCTCTCCCGCTCCGGACCCTCGAGCGACTCGGCCGCCTCGCGCCGCGCCTGCTTCCTCGACGCGATCAGGCTGGTGATCGTGGTGACGACCAGGACGCCGCAGATGACGGCGAGCGAGAACGGGATGGAGATCTCGGGGACGTGCACCCCGGACTCGTGCAGGGCGTGCAGCACCAGCTTGACGCCGATGAAGCCGAGGATCACCGACAGGCCGTAGCTGAGGTGGACCAGCTTCTTCAGCAGTCCGCCGATGAGGAAGTACAGCTGTCGCAGGCCCATGAGGGCGAAGGCGTTGGCGGTGAAGACGATGTACGGGTCCTGGGTGAGGCCGAAGATCGCCGGGATGGAGTCGAGGGCGAACAGCACGTCGGTGGTGCCGATCGCGAGCATGACGACCATCAGCGGGGTCAGCACGCGCTTGCCCTTGTCGCGGATGAAGAGCTTGGTGCCGTGGTAGCGGTCGGCGACGCCGAACTTCTTCTCGACGGTCTTGAGCAGACGGTTCTCCTCGAACTCGTCCTCCTCCTCGTCGGAGCGCGCCTCCTGGATGAGCTTCCAGGCGGTGTAGATGAGGAACGCGCCGAACAGGTAGAAGACCCAGGAGAAGCTGGCGATGATCGCCGCGCCGGCGGCGATGAAGACCGCGCGGAGCACCAGGGCGATGAGCACGCCGACGAGCAGCACCCGCTGCTGGAGGTGGGAGGGCACCGAGAACTTCGCCATGATCAGGACGAAGACGAAGAGGTTGTCGACGCTGAGCGACTTCTCGGTGATGAAGCCGGCGAAGAACTCGCCCGAGGCCTGGCTCTCGCCGAAGACCATCAGACCGACGCCGAACAGTGCCGCGAGGACGATCCAGACGACCGTCCATATCCCGGCTTCCTTGACCGACACGTCATGGGGCTTGCGCCCGATGAAGAAGTCGACCGCGATCAGGGCGCCCAGACCGAGAATGGTCAGCACCCACAGGGTCACAGAAACGTCCACTGCGCCTCCGGCTCGTACGGCTGCCCGAAGCAGCCTCTCGTTGCCGGAGGTCTCTTCCACCCGGGACGGCCCGGGCCGACGCCCCGGGACCAGGTGTCCGACCTGTCCGTATTGACGGGTGCGCCGCGATAGGGAGTACTCCCCTCCGTACCGAGAACAGTACCCGAAGGACCAAGAAAAGGTAAAGGGACAGGTAAAGCAGACCCAAAACCGCTGGTCAGCGACTTCCTGGCCCCCACTGCCCACGGGCGTCGGTCAGCTGGCCGAGCACCTGCCGCAGCACCGCGCTCCCCGCCGGGAAGGAAGGCGGCTCGTACGTCCAGGCATGACCCACCCAGGGATCGGCGAGGTGGTCGTCCGGGACCGGGGTGAGGCGCATGAGGGAGCGCCACAGCGGGTCGAGCACCGGCCCGTACGCCGCCGCGTCGGCCCGGTCCGCGACCATCAGGAGCTGGGTGCCGACAGCCGGGCCCTCGTCGGCCAGGTAGCGCAGCTGGTTGACCGCCCGGTCGTCGAAGCCGTGCGGGAAATCGTGCACGACGAGGAGTTCCTCGGCGGTGTCCAGGCCGGGCGGCAGGTCCTCGTCGGCGCCGGCCCGCGCCGCCATCTGCAGCAGGTCGACCCGCTCGGTGAGCTGGGTCAGGACGGCCGAGACCCCGGCCGCGCCGGCGGCGGGCGGACCGGCGAGCACCCCGGCCCCGACGAGCGGGGCGAAGGCGGCCGCTCCGGCGCCCGCCGCGTCGATCACTCGGACCCGGAAGGATCCCGCCGGGTGCACGGCGAGCAGCCGCGCCACGTGGGCGACGGCGCTGTCCAGGGCGAGCCGGCGCAGCTCGGCCTCGTCGAGCAGCCCGGCGGCCGCCGACTGGCCGCGGCCCGAGTCCACCCAGAGCCCGCGGGCGAGCGGCAGGCGGGCCAGGAACGGGATGCGCAGGTCCGTGCGCTCGGGGAGGTGGAGGTCGCCGAGGCGGACGGCCATCGGCGGTTCCATGGGCACCCGGTAGGCCTGCCAGACCGGGCTGTCCCAGCGGGCGTAGGCGGCGGGCAGTGCGGGCTCGACCACCTCGGACTCGGCGGCGAGCTGGGCGAGGTCGCGGTCCAGGACCTCCTGGGCGCGGGCCGTGAGCTCGTCGTGCTTGGCCTTGGCGGCGGCCCTGGCGGCGTCGCCCGCGCCGCCGATCCGGCTGCGCGGGTCGGACAGGACCCGGTCGAGCTCCTGGTCGAGCCGGTTCTCGGCGAAGCGGCAGGCACTGCGGTACGCGGCGGTGGCGCGGGCCAGGTCCTCGAACATGCCCCACACCTGGTTGTAGAGCCGCTCGTCCATGGACCAGCCCGCGGCGTCGCCGGCGACCGGCGCCGGGAAGCCCTCCGGCGCGGAGGCCGCCTCCTGGCCCGGTCCCTGGGGTCCGCCGGCGGGGCGCGGAGCGGGCGCGGGAGCCGGGCGGCGGCTCGGGTGGGTGTAGTCGATGGGGCCCCCGGCGGCGGGGGGAGCCGGTGGGACGGGAGGCTGGGCGGGGGCCTGGGCCGGGACCGGCGGCTGGGCCGGGGTCTGGGCCCGGGGCGGGGTGGCCGGCGGAACCGGCGGCTGCGCCGGGCCCGGAGCGGCCTGGTGGGCGTGTTCGCCGTCGGGGAGCCGGTCGGCGTCGGGGACGCGCGACGGCGGCGCCGCGACCGAGCGGGCCAGACCCTGGGCGACCGCGTCGAGGGCGGAACCGGCGAGTTCGGCCGGGCGGTCGAGGCCCTGGTCGGCGAGGAGTGCGGCGAGCCCGCCCTCGTAGCCCTGGCCGACGGCCCGCACCTTCCAGGCGCCCTGGCGGCGGTAGAGCTCCAGGGCGACGAGCGCGGACTCCCGGTCGAGGCCGGTGATCGTGTAGTCGGCGACGGCCGTGCCGTCGGGGCCCGTCACGGTGACGACCGGTGCGGCCGAGGCGCCGAAACGGGTGGGGCCGCCCGTGCCGAGGGGCAGGGCGAGCAGCACGGAGACCCGGTGGACGGTGTCCCGCACCGCCTCCAGGTCGACCGCGAGCCGGTGCGCGGTGGCGGCCTGCCGGGGCACCTCGACCCCGGGCAGGGCCGCGGATCCGGGGTGGGCGACGGCCTCGGGGCCGGCGACGCGGCCCTCCTCGTCGCCCAGGGCGGCCGCGGCGAGGACCGGATGACCGGCCGAGACCCGGATCTCCAGGCAGGTGTGGGGCAGGGGGTGGTTCTGCCCCCGGACCAGCTCGGCGGTCATCTGCTCCGTCTCTCCGTACGAACGTGGGCGCGACTGCGCCGGGTTACAGGACCGGGAAGATGGCCGGCATCAGGTCCTGGAAGGTGCGGCCGTTGGCCGCGTTGCCCAGGGCGGTCATCTGCCAGCCGGAACCGGCCCGGTGCACCTTGGCCATGATCTGGGCGGTGTAGTTGCCGCCGCCGTCGAGCGTGTAGCGGGCGAGCTCCTGGCCGTTGGTCTCGTCCACGATGCGGCAGAACGCGTTCTGCACTTCCTGGAAGGTCTGGCCGGTGAAGGAGTTCACCGTGAAGACGATCGCGTCGATGTGGACGGGGACCCGCTGGAGGTCCACCAGGATCGCCTCGTCGTCGCCGCCCTGGCCGACGCCGCCGACCAGGTTGTCGCCGGTGTGACGGACGGAGCCGTCGTCGCTCACCAGGTGGCGGAAGAACACCACGTCCACCGGCTGCTTGTCGGCGAAGAGCACGGCGGAGGCGTCCAGGTCGATCTCGCGGGTGCGCGAGCCGAACAGTCCGCGGCGGGGCGCCGCCTGCCAGCCCAGCCCCATGCGCACGGACGTGAGACTGCCTCCGCCCTGCTTCTCCAGGTTGATGGCCTGTCCCTTGGTCATGTTGACCGTCACGCGCTGCCCCTCTCATCGGTGTGAGCAGCACCCTACGCAGGGGGACTGACAACGTGCCCGGAGAGGCCCGGTTTTGTGTCGGTCTTGCAACACACGGAGCCGCCTCCGGGCCCCTCGCAGGGGGTTACCGGCGGACACACGACCGGGTGTCCGCCGGTGCGGCCGGCCGGGGCCGTCAGGCCATCCCGGCCTCCTTCATCTGGCGCAGCTCCTTCTTGAGTTCCGAGACCTCGTCGCGGAGCCGGGCGGCGACCTCGAACTGGAGCTCGGCGGCGGCGGCGCGCATCCGCTCGGTCATCTCCTCGATGATCCCGGCCAGTCGGGCCGCCGGACGGTCGCCGAGCTCGACGGTCGAACCGGCCTTGGCCCCCTTGCCCTTCGGCGCGTGGGCGGCCAGCGACGGCACCGGGGACTTGGCGCCCTTGCCGTCCTTCCCGCCCTTGCGGTAGCCGGTGCCGAGCAGCTCCTCGGTGTCGATCTCCTCGCGGGCGATGGTCGCCACGATGTCGTTGATCTTCTTGCGGAGCGGCTGCGGGTCGATCCCGTTGGCCTTGTTGTACGCGATCTGCTTCTCGCGGCGCCGGTTGGTCTCGTCGATGGCCTGGGCCATCGCCGGGGTGACGGTGTCGGCGTACATGTGGACCTGGCCGGAGACGTTACGGGCGGCGCGGCCGATGGTCTGGATGAGCGAGGTCCCGGAGCGCAGGAAGCCCTGCTTGTCGGCGTCGAGGATGGCGACCAGGGAGACCTCGGGAAGGTCGAGGCCCTCACGGAGCAGGTTGATGCCGACCAGGACGTCGTACTCGCCGGAGCGCAGCTCGCGGAGCAGCTCGATGCGGCGCAGGGTGTCGACGTCGCTGTGCAGGTAGCGGACCTGGATGCCGAGCTCCAGGAAGTAGTCCGTGAGGTCCTCGGCCATCTTCTTGGTGAGGGTGGTGACCAGGACGCGCTCGTCGCGCTCGGTGCGCAGCCGGATCTCGTGCACCAGGTCGTCGATCTGGCCCTCGGTGGGCTTGACGACGACCTCGGGGTCGACGAGGCCGGTCGGGCGGATGATCTGCTCGACGAAGCCGTCGGAGCGGGACAGCTCGTAGGTGCCGGGAGTGGCGGACAGGTAGACGGTCTGGCCGATCCGCTCCTGGAACTCCTCCCACTTCAGCGGCCGGTTGTCGAGCGCCGAGGGCAGCCGGAAGCCGTGGTCGACGAGGGTGCGCTTGCGGGAGGCGTCGCCCTCGTACATGGCGCCGATCTGCGGGACGGTGACGTGCGACTCGTCGATGACGAGCAGGAAGTCCTCGGGGAAGTAGTCGAGGAGGGTGTTGGGCGGGGAGCCGGGCTCGCGGCCGTCGAAGTGCATCGAGTAGTTCTCGATGCCGGAGCAGGAGCCGATCTGGCGCATCATCTCGATGTCGTACGTGGTGCGCATCCGCAGCCGCTGGGCCTCCAGGAGCTTGCCCTGCTTCTCCAGCTCCTTGAGGCGCTCCTCCAGCTCGCGCTCGATGTCGTTGACCGCCCGCTCCATGCGCTCGGGGCCCGCGACGTAGTGGCTGGCGGGGAAGACGTACAGCTGCCGGTCGTCGCTGATGACCTCGCCGGTGAGCGGGTGGAGCGTGGAGAGCGCCTCGATCTCGTCGCCGAACATCTCGATGCGGACGGCGAGCTCCTCGTAGACCGGGAAGATCTCGATGGTGTCGCCGCGGACCCGGAAGGTGCCGCGGGTGAACGCCAGGTCGTTGCGGGTGTACTGGATGTCGACGAAGCGGCGCAGCAGCTGGTCGCGGTCGATCTCGTCGCCCACCTTGAGCGCGACCATGCGGTCCACGTACTCCTGCGGGGTGCCGAGGCCGTAGATGCAGGAGACGGAGGCGACCACGACGACGTCGCGGCGGGTGAGCAGCGAGTTGGTGGCGGAGTGGCGCAGCCGCTCGACCTCCTCGTTGATGGAGGAGTCCTTCTCGATGTAGGTGTCCGACTGCGGGACGTACGCCTCGGGCTGGTAGTAGTCGTAGTACGAGACGAAGTACTCGACCGCGTTGTTCGGCAGGAGCTCGCGGAACTCGTTCGCCAGCTGGGCGGCCAGCGTCTTGTTCGGCGCCATGACCAGGGTGGGGCGCTGGAGCTTCTCGATCATCCAGGCGGTGGTCGCCGATTTGCCGGTGCCGGTGGCGCCGAGCAGCACGACGTCCTTCTCGCCCGCGCCGACGCGCCGCTCGAGCTCGGCGATGGCGGCGGGCTGGTCGCCGCTGGGCTGGTAGGGGCTGACGACCTCGAAGGGCGCCACCGTACGTTCGATCTTGGAAACGGGCCGCATGCCACCACCGTACGACCCGCCGCTGACAGCCGGGGGTGATCGGCCCGGCGCCGGGCCGCGACCGGCCCTCCCCCGGGTCCCCCGCGGCCCGCTACCAGTCCTGGGAGCGGTACGTGCCGCGCTGGGCGCTCCGGCGGCCGGAGCGTGCGGCGGGCCGGGTGGAGGACCAGTTCGCGGGTTCCCCGTAGGCCGGGGTGCGGCGCGGGGTCGAGACGCCGGGCGCTCCGTGGCGGTGCCCGCCGCGGGCGACGGGCCGCTGCCAGTCGGGCTCGCCCATGACGAGCAGCGGGTCGAACATGACGACGACGGCGGCGAGCAGCAGGAAGACGCCGGGGCCGATCAGCATCGGCAGCAGCAGCGAGGTGGCGGTGTCCCCGGTGCCGGGCTCCGGGGTGCCGTGCAGGGTGACGTCGACGGCCGCCATGGCGGTGTAGTGCATGCCGCTGACGGCGAGCCCCATGACGAGGCTCGCGCCGAGGCTGGCCAGGAAGCCGTGGACGGAGACGGCGGCCCACAGGGCGGCGGTGGCGGCCACGACGGCGATGACCACGGAAAGGGCGACGGTGAGGGTGTCATAGGTGATCTGGCCGTGCAGCCGCATGCCGGCCATGCCCAGATAGTGCATGGTGGCGACGCCGAGCCCGGTGATGGTGCCGCCGGTGACCAGGGTGAGGGCGGTCGCGCCGCGGTAGCCGACGATGAAGATGCCGATGCCCACCATGAGGATGGCGACGCCGAGGCTGGCGAAGGTGATGGGCCGGTCGTAGCCGACCGGCGCCTGCTGGACGGAGAAGCCCATCATGGCGATGAAGTGCATGGTCCAGATGCCGGTGCCGATGGAGGTGGCGCCGAGCGCGAGCCAACCAACCTTGAAGGTGTCGCGGTGCCGCAGCGACCTGGTGGTGCAGCGCAGGCCCAGGGCTCCGCCGAGGCAGGCCATGAGGAAGGCGGCCACCGGCGTGACCAGTCCGTAGCTGAATCCGTCGACCGTGCCCTGCATGAGCGTCCGTCCTCCACCCCGTGGTGCAACGTCGTCCGAAAACAGTCGGTACCGCTGAGTAGTGCTACCGGATTATGGCGCCCACCACGGCCGTCCGGCCATGGGGTCCTCGAATTGGGCGACCACTGTCGGTGCCGGGTCGTACCGTGGGCCGCATGGAACACGAGACGGCGCGGACGGACCGCGTCACCGGACGGGTGGAGTGGGCCGTGCTGCCCAGTACGGTCGGTCCCCTGCTGCTCGCCGCGACGGACCGCGGGTTGGTGAACGTGACGTTCCACGCGGAGGGGCGGGTGCGCGAGCGCGCCCTGGAGCGGCTGGCCGGAGTGCTCCGCGCGGAGCTCGTGGCAGACGGATCCGGCCGCCTCGCCGAGCCGGTACGGCAGCTCACGGCCTATTTCGACGGGGAGCTGCGGAGCTTCGACGTCAAGCTCGACTGGTCGCTGGTGACCGGATTCAACCGTCAGGTGCTGCGCGAACTCGCGGACTCCGTCCCGTACGGGACGGTCGTGGGGTATGGGGAGCTGGCCCGCCGGGTGGGCCAGCCGACGGCGGCGCAGGCGGTGGGGACGGCGATGGGCGCCAATCCGCTGCCGCTGGTGGTGCCCTGCCACCGGGTCGTGGAGAGCGACGGCGGCATCGGCGGCTTCGGCGGCAGCGTGGAGACCAAGCGCCGGTTGCTGGCCCTGGAGGGCGTACTGCCGGAGCCGTTGTTCTGAGCTGCCGCCCGTAGGCGGCGCTGTCCGAGGGTCCGACTGCTGGTCCGACTGCCGTCCGCGGGCGCTGTCCGAGCCGTCGTGGGCCGGGGTTGCGGGCGGTGGGGAGTCGCTGCGCCGGGCCCGGGGGCGGACGGCCGGGGGCGGACGACTGGGGGCGGAAAGCCGGGGCGTTCCCACATGGTGGGACGGCTGGCACTATGCGTAAGTGACCCACAGCTCGGACGCTCCTGACGCCCTGCGCGCACCCGCCTCGCCCGATATACCCCACACCCCCAACACATCGGCGATACCCGGCCTGCCCTCCCCCGACCGGCTCCCCGCCCTCCGGCGGCGGATCCAGGCGGTGCTGATCGCGACCCAGATCCTCGGCGGGCTCGGCATCGCCATCGGCGTCGCGCTCGCCGCCGTCCTCGCCAAGGACGTCAGCGGTACGGAGGCGCTGTCGGGTCTCGCGTCGACCGCCACGGTCGCCGGGCCGGCGCTGCTCGCGATGCCGCTGGCCTCGCTGATGGCCCGCCGCGGGCGACGCGGCGGACTGGTCCTCGCGTACCTGGTCGGGGCGTTCGGCGCGGGCGTCGTGGTCCTCGGCTCCGTCCTCGGCAGCTTCCCGCTCCTCCTCGCCGGGCTCGTCGGCTTCGGAGCGGGCTCCTCGGCCAATCTGGCCGCCCGGTTCGCGGCGGCCGACCTCGCCGAGCCCGACCGGCGGGCCCGGGCCATCTCGACCGTCGTGTGGGCCACCACCATCGGCGCCGTCCTCGGCCCGAACGTCGCCGCTCCGGCCGGCCGCAGCGTGTCCGGCCTCGGCATCCCCGCCGCGGCCGGACCCTTCGTGTGGGCGTCCGGCGTCTTCGTCGTCGCCGCCGTGACGGTGGCGCTGCTGCTGCGCCCCGACCCACTGCTGACCGCGCGGGCGCTCGCGGGCCCGGAGGAGGCCGAGGACGCCGACGGCCGCTCCCTGAAGGCCGGGCTGCGTGCCGTACGGGCGTCCTCACGGGCCCGGCTGGCCCTGGTGACCGTGGCGGGCTCGCACACGGCGATGGTGTCGATCATGTCGATGACGCCGGTCGCGCTCAGCCACCACGGCGCCGACATCCGGCTGATCGGCCTGGTGATCAGTGGTCACATCGCCGGCATGTACGCGTTCTCGCCCGTGATGGGCTGGCTGTCCGACCGGCTCGGGCGGCTCACGGTGATCGGCCTCGCGGTCGCGCTGATCTCCACGGCCGCGCTGCTCGCGGGCACGGCCGGAGCCGGCCACGGGCAGGTCGCGCTCGGCCTGTTCGTCCTGGGCCTCGGCTGGTCGGCGGGCCTGGTCTCCGGCTCGGCCCTGCTGACCGACTCCGTCCCGCAGGCGGCCAGGGCGGCCGTCCAGGGGCTCTCGGACTTCATCATGAACACCTCGGCCGGTCTCGGCGGCCTCGCCGCCGGCCTGATCGTCTCCCAGGCGGGATACGGCTGGTTGAACGTCGTCGGCGCGTGCCTGCTGCTGCCGATGACGGTGCTGGTGCTGCGCGGCGCGTTGCGGCGCGCCTGACGCGGGGCGGCGGCCGG
>NZ_SDOY01000019.1 GCF_004117935.1 Streptomyces roseicoloratus
GCCGGGGGCGACGTCGAGGCTGATGTCGTCGAGGACGAGCTGCCCGCCGGCGGGACCGCCGAAGGACTTCGAGACGTGCTCGATGCGGGCGGCATGGGTCACCGTCTCGCGGTCCCCGGCCTTGGCGAGCGTCGTGGTCGTGGCCATGGTCGTCATCTCCTGGGAGTTCGGGCTGCGTTGCTGGGGCTCGGCTCTGCGTCGCTCCGGGCGCGGCTCTACTTCGCGCCGAGGCCCGCGTCGGACACCTGCGGCTTGCCCTCGGCCTTGAGCACCTTGTTGAGCGGGGCGAGGTCGTAGATGCCCGCCAGTTCGGGCTTCTTCAGCAGCCCGGACTTCACCGCGTGGTCCGCCTGCGCCTGGAGCGTCGTGGCCAGCGGGTCGTCGGTGACGCTGATGGACGGCCAGGCGGCGTCGATCACCGCTTCGGACAGCGGCTTGCCGGTCAGCTTCTTCAGCGCCGAGTTCACGGACGCCTTGGCCTCGTCGGGGTGGGCGTTGATCCACGCGTTGGTCTTCACCGTGCCGCGCAGCACCGCCTCGACGACGTCCGGGTGCTGCTCGAGGAACGTCTGCGACACGATGACGTTGGTGATGACGAACTGCTTGTCCGGCCACAGGTCGCGCTCGTCGAGCAGGACCTTCGCGCCCTCGCTGACCAGCTTCGACGCGGTCGGCTCGGGCACCCAGGCGCCGTCGACGGAACCCGACTTGTAGGCGTCCGGCGTCACCTTGTTGTCGGTGCGCAGCACGGAGACGTCGCCCTTGCCGGACTGCGAGTCGACCTTCCAGCCCTGCTCGGACACCCAGTTGAG
>NZ_SDOY01000020.1 GCF_004117935.1 Streptomyces roseicoloratus
GACCGGCCGTCCGGCGGTCGGCGGGGCGGGCGGCCGCCGTCGTGGACCGGGCCGTACGGTTCGCCGTCGCCTTCGGTGCCACGCGGGTCGCGCACGGGCAGCTGCTCCGGCGACCGCCGGGCAGCGCGGCGAGCTGGGAGCGGACCAACCACGCCGGCCGGACGGTGCACACCCAGGCCGGAGCCGCGGTCGCCCTCGGCACCGCTCTCGCGGCCCTTCCCGGGGCGCCGGCCGTGCTCGCCACCGTCGCCGGCGCCGCGTGCGGGCGCCACGACGACCTGCGCGGCGACGAACGGCGGGGCTTCCGGGCCCATCTGACGGCGTTGCGGCACGGCGAGGTCACCAGCGGGGCCGTCAAGCTCCTCGGCATCGGCGCCGCCGGGCTCGTGGCCGGGGCGCTGCTCAAGGAACGCCCGCTGGACATGGCCCTCGCGGGTGTCGTCGTCGCCGGGACGGCCCACCTCGTCAACCTGGTGGACGTGCGGCCCGGTCGGGCCGGACTGCTCGTGCTCGGGCTCGGCGCGCCGGGGCTGCTGCGCGGATCGCTTCCCGCCGCCCCCATGGGCGCCGCGGCGGCGGTCCTCGCCGACGACCTGGCCGAGCGCACCATGCTCGGTGACATGGGCGCCCACGCGCTCGGAGCCGCGCTCGGCACCTCGGTCGCCGCCGTCAACGGGCGGCTCGGGCTCGCCGCCCACGCCGCCGGTCTGGTCGCCGCGGCCGTGTACGGGGAGCGCGTGAGCGAGCTCGCGCGCGCCTCCGCGCCCTCGCCTGCGCTCACCCGTGTGGGTGATCCTGGCCGGTAAGTTACGGCGGGCGCCACGACAACGCGGGGGCTTCGGTGCCGGAACGTGCGTACGGACTGGCATTCTTGGGCGCGTGACACAGCTCCGTACGGTCCAAGTGCTGGGCGGCGGCAGCGCGGGCAGCAGCGCGCACGTCAGATCGCTTGCCTCGGGGCTCGTGGCAAGGGGCGTGCGGGTGACCGTGTGCGCCCCGCCCGAACTCGACCACGTCTACGACTTCGCGGGCACCGGCGCGCACTACGTGCCCGCCGCGCGCCGGGGCGGCCCGGCGGCGGTCGCCGTGCTGCGCAACGCGTTCATCGGCGCCGACGTCGTGCACGCGCACGGCCTCGACGCCTCCGTGCGGGCCTCGCTCGCGCTGTCCGGCGCTCCCGCGCCGCGCACCCCGCTCGTCACGACCTGGCACACGCGCGGCCACGTGGCGGGCGCGCGGGCCGGACTCGTGCGGCTCCTGGAGCGCACGACCGTACGGGCGGCGTCCGTCGTCCTCGGCACCTCGTCCGAGCTCGTCGACCGGGCCCGGCGGCGCGGCGCCCGCGACGCCCGGCTCGCGCCGGTCACCGTTCCCGCCTCGCGGGCACCGGTCTGCCTGCACGACGGCAAGGCCCGGGCGGAACTCGGCGCGGTGGACCGGCCGCTGCTGATGGCCGTCGGCGCGCTGGAGCCGGGGCGGGGCTACGGGACGCTGCTCGACGCGGCGCGGACGTGGCGGGACCTCGACCCGCCGCCGCTGCTCGTCATCGCCGGCGAGGGCCCCGAACGGCCCGCGCTGCAGCGGCGGATCGAGGCGGAAGACCTCGCGGTACGGCTGATCGGGCGCCGGGACGACGTGGCGGAGCTGCTCGCGGCGGCGGACGTCGCGGTCCTGCCCTCGCGCTGGGAGGCCCGTTCCCTGCTCGCGCAGGAGGCCCTGCGGCTCGGCGTGCCGCTCGTCGCCACGGCGGTCGGGGGCGTGCCCGAACTCGTCGGCGACGCGGCGGAACTCGTGCCGTACGGCGACGCGGACGCCGTCGCGAGCGCCGTACGGGGTCTGCTGGACGACGCCGACCGCCGCATGGACCTGGCGGCGGCCGGGCGGGTGCAGGCGGGCACCTGGCCGACGGAGGATGAGACGATCGCGCACGTCCTGAGCGTGTACGACGAACTGTCGGACCGCCTGGGCCCGTCGCGAAGACCCTGACGCGTCGGTCCGGGCACGGGCGGAGTCGTGCTGCGCCACCGTCGGAAGGCCGTGCCCTTCAGGCCGTGTGGCGGCGGGCCCTCAGCGCCAGGCTCAGGGCCAGGACCGTCTGGGGGTCGTCCAGGTCCGTGCCGAGGAGTTCCGAGATGCGGGCCAGCCGGTTGTAGAGGGTCTGGCGGTTGAGGTGGAGCTCGCGGGCCGTCTCCGCCTTGCGGCCCGCGTGGGCCAGATAGGTCTCCAGGGTCGGCAGCAACGGCGGCCGGGACGTGCGGTCGTGGTCGCGCAGCGGGCCGATCGCGCGGTCCACGAACGCCGCCAGGTCCGGGTGGTCCCGCAGTCGCCACAGCAGCAGGTCGGTGTCCAGGCGGCGGGCGTCGTACCACGGGCGGTCCGACAGGCCCTGCGCCGCCGTCGCCGTCTCCGCCGCGTGCCGCAGCCCCGCCGACGCCGCCGCCCAGCCGCCCGCCACGCCCACCACCACGACCGGCGGATGGGCGCCGGCGCGCTCCAGGCCGGCCCGTTCGACACCGGCCCGCAGCGCCGCCGCGACCCGGTCAGCCACCGCCGTGCGCTCCGACTCCGTGCGCAGGCCGAGCAGCAGCGGGACCCGGCCCTCCACCGGGCGGACGCCGAGCAGGACGGGCACGCCGACCGAGGACAGCTCCTCCAGGACGGCCCGCGCCAGGAGGGCCCAGTTGCCGGACGGGGACAGCTCGGAGGCCAGGCGCATCACGACCGGAAGGAGCGGGCCGTCACCCGGCCGGAAGCCGAGGACACGGGCCTGCGCCGGCGCGTCCTCCGCCGTGATCCGGCCCTCGGCGAGGTCCGTGAGGAAGTCGCCGCGGCCGCGGGCCGCCAGCTCCTCCTCCTGCCGGGCCTGCATCAGGACGACCGCGAGCAGTCCCGCCGCCCGCTCCGCCGCCATCCGGTGCACGGGGGACAGCGACGAGGACACGGCCGACAGCACCAGCCGCGCCCGCACCGACGACGTGCCGGGACCGCCGCCCGGCACGTCGACCAGGATCGTGCCGGCCGGCGGGCCCGACTCGCGCGCCGCGCGCTGTCCGCGCAGCCCGTCCCACACCTGGAGCGGGTCGGCGGGCTCGGACTCGGTGCCCGCCGCGTAGAGCAGCCGGCCGTCGGCGGTCTCCAGGAAGACCGGGTTGAGCGCGAAGTCGGCCAGGATCCGCAGCACCTGCGGCACCCCGCCGCCGCCGAGCAGCGCCTCGGTGCACTGCCGGTGGACCTCCTCCGCCTGCCGCAGCAGCGCGTAGTGGCCGTTGACGATCTCGGTGTGGATCTCCTCGGTCACGGCGACGAACGGCACCTCGCGGTGCAGCTGGACCAGCGGCAGTCCGGCGGTCCGCGCCGTCTCCACGATCGTCGCCGGAAGCCGGGCGAACCGCGGGCCGAGTTCCACCACGAGCGCCGCGATGCCGCGCTCCGCGAGCCGCCGTACGAAGGCCCGCTGCTCCGCCGGACGGGTGCCCAGACCCATTCCGGTGGTGAGCAGCAGTTCGCCGCCCTTGAGCAGCGAGGCGATGTTCGGCACCTCGCCGGCGTGGACCCAGCGCACGGTGCGGTGCAGCCGGTCCGCGCCCGCGACGACCTCCGGGAGCCCGCTCCGCAACCCCGGGAGCTCGAGCGCCCGCTGCACGGTGATCCCGCCCTGACGTTCCATGGACATGCACGGACGCTACCCGCCGCGGGCCCCGCCGGAGAAGCCCGGGCCGGCGAACGGCCTGCTCACACGGCCGGCGGGCTCACACGGCCGGCGGGCTCAGGCGGCCGGTGCGATGTTGTGGTTGAAGCGGAAGACGTTGTCGGGGTCGTAGGCCGCCTTGACCCGGGCCAGGCGCTGGTAGTTCTCCGCGCCGAAGCCCTCCACCACCCGCTGCCGGCCCTCGTCGCCGGTGAAGTTCAGGTACACGGCGCCGGTCGACCACGGCAGGACGTCCGCCCGTACGTCCCTGACCCACTGGATCGCCCGCTCGTCGTCGGCCGGGTCCTCCCACACCGCGAACGGGTGCACGCCCCACGGCGCCGACCGCCACGGGATCGGGGAGTCCGCCGGGCCGCGGGCGACCCGCCCGCCCAGCGGGAACAGCACGTGCTGCATGCCCGAGGGCACGATCATCCCGTCCGCGCGGGCGCAGAACACGTCCACCGCCGGATCGGGGAACGCCGACAGGTACTCGGCCGACCAGTAGTTCCGCATCCCCGGCGGGTCGTCCAGCATGCACTGGAAGTCCACGTACGGCAGGTCCATCAGGAGCTCCACCGGCGGTTTCAGCGCGAACAGCGGCTCGGCGAACCCGCGGACCTCCGCCGCGGGCCCGGCCCACGTCACCAGGGCGCCGCTGAGCAGCGTGCCCTGCATCTCGACGGGGATGAACTCCTCGGGCGGCGCGTTGAGGTAGATCACACCGCCGCCGGCCTCGTCCGGCGCGTCCGTCAGCAGGTCCCGGTACGCCCGGACGACGTCGGGGCCGGCCTCCTTCGGGAACAGCAGCATCGCGAAGGAGAACTCCGGCAGCGGATGCACCCGCAGGGTCATCGAGGTGACCACGCCGAAGTTCCCGCCGCCGCCGTGCAGCGCCCAGAACAGGTCCGGGTTCTCCTCGGCGTCGGTGTGGACGTGCTTGCCCTCGGCGGTGATCAGGTCCAGGGACAGCAGGTTGTCGCAGGCGAGCCCGAACTTCCGCTCCAGCCAGCCCGATCCGCCGCCGAGCGTGAAGCCGCCGACGCCGGTCGTGGACGCCCGGCCGCCGGTCACCGCCACGTGGAACGGCCGGCAGGCGTGGTCCAGGTGGCTCATCGTGGCGCCGCCCTCGACCCGTACCGTCATGGCCTCGGGGTCGACGACCACCGCGTGCATCCGCCGCAGGTCCACCACGAGCCCGCCGTCGTTGAGCGCCGTACCGGCCACGCTGTGCCCGCCGCCGCGGACCGCGATCGGCAGTCCGGTCTCGCGACCGAACACCACGGCGTTCGACACGTCCTCGGGCGTCTCGCACTGGGCGATGACGGCGGGGCGCCGGTCGATCATCCCGTTGAAGACGGCTCGGGCCTCGTCGTAACCCGGATCGCCGGGCACGAGCACCTCGCCCGCCAGGTCCTCTCGGAGACCCGCCAGGGCCTTGTCGGGAACGGTGGTCTGGGGAGCCATGGCAGTGCCCCCCTTTCGCGTGCGACACGGGGGACAGGACCCCTTCATCGTAGGACGCGGTCCCGCCCCCCGCCGCTCGGGACGTCAGCCCCCGTACGCGCCCGACGCCGTCAGCCGCAGGGCCGTGTCGATCAGCGGGACGTGGCTGAAGGCCTGCGGGAAGTTGCCCACCTGACGCTGCAGCCGCGGGTCCCACTCCTCGGCGAGCAGCCCCAGGTCGTTGCGGAGCGACAGCAGACGCTCGAACAGCTTGCGGGCCTCGTCGACCCGGCCGATCATCGCCAGGTCGTCCGCCAGCCAGAACGAACAGGCGAGGAACGCGCCCTCGTCGCCCTCCAGGCCGTCCACGCCGGCCTCCTCGCCGGCCGTCGGGTAGCGCAGCACGAAGCCGTCCTCCGTGGACAGCTCCCGCTGGATCGCCTCGATCGTGCCGATCACCCGCTTGTCGTCCGGCGGCAGGAAGCCCATCTGCGGGATCAGCAGCAGCGAGGCGTCCAGCTCCTGGGAGCCGTAGGACTGGGTGAAGGTGTTGCGCTCCTTGTCGTAGCCCTTCTCGCAGACGTCCCGGTGGATCTCCTCGCGCAGCTCGCGCCAGCGCTCCAGGGGGCCGTCCGCGTCGCCGGACTCGATGAGCTTGATCGTGCGGTCCACCGCCACCCAGGCCATCACCTTGGAGTGGGTGAAGTGGCGCCGCGGCCCGCGCACCTCCCAGATGCCCTCGTCGGGCTGGTCCCAGTTCTTCTCCAGGTAGTTGATCAGCTTGATCTGCAGCAGCGAGGCGTAGTCGTTGCGGGACAGGCCCGTCATGTGCGCCAGGTGCAGGGCCTCGGTGACCTCGCCGTAGACGTCGAGCTGGAGCTGGTTGGCGGCGCCGTTGCCGACCCGGACCGGGCCGGAGTTCTCGTAGCCCGGCAGCCAGTCCAGCTCCGCCTCGCCGAGCTCGCGCTCGCCGGCGATGCCGTACATGATCTGCAGGTTCTCCGGGTCGCCCGCGACCGCGCGGAGCAGCCAGTCCCGCCAGGCGCGGGCCTCCTCGCGGTAGCCGGTGCGCAGCATCGAGGAGAGGGTGATCGCCGCGTCCCGCAGCCAGGTGTAGCGGTAGTCCCAGTTGCGGACGCCGCCGATCTCCTCGGGCAGCGAGGTGGTCGGCGCGGCCACGATGCCGCCGGTCGGCGCGTACGTCAGGGCCTTGAGGGTGATCAGGGAGCGGATCACCGCCTCGCGGTACGGCCCGTGGTACGTGCAGTGCTCGACCCACTCGCGCCAGAAGTCGACGGTCGCCTCCAGCGAGCCCTCCGGGTCCGGCAGCGCCGGCGGCTCCTTGTGCGAGGGCTGCCAGGACAGCGTGAAGGTGACCTTGTCGCCGGGCGTGACGGTGAACTCGGAGTACGTGGTGAGGTCCTTGCCATGGGTCTCCACGTCGGTGTCCAGCCACACCGAGTCGGGGCCCGCGACGGCCACCGTGCGCTCGCCGACCTTGTGCACCCAGGGCACCACCCGGCCGTAGCTGAAGCGCATGCGCAGGCTGGAGCGCATCGGCACCCGGCCGCTGATGCCCTCGACCACCCGGATCAGCTGCGGCGCGCCGTCGCGCGGGGGCATGAAGTCGGTCACCCGGACCGTGCCGCGCGGGGTGTCCCACTCGGACTCCAGGATGAGCGAGTCGCCGCGGTAGCGGCGCCGGTCGGCGGGGACCGCCGCGGCGCCGTCGGGGTCGGCCGGGCCGACCCGCCAGAAGCCGTGCTCCTCGGTGCCGAGCAGCCCCGCGAAGACTGCGTGCGAATCGAAGCGGGGCAGGCAGAGCCAGTCGACACTGCCGTCCCGGCAGACCAGGGCGGCGGTCTGCATGTCTCCGATGAGTGCGTAATCCTCGATGCGCCCGGCCACGTGCTTCACTCCAGATCGAACGGCCACGTCCGCCCCGCGGGGCGTTTCCGCCCCGGAGGGCGAGTCGTACAGGTCAGCGGGTCAAGGGATCGTTGACGAGCCTCTGGTCCGGCTGACAGGCGGGGGTGGTGCCGTGCCGGTCCGGCTCGGCAGCGCATGTCCGAGCAGGATACGACGCACCCTATGGACCGGCTGCGCCGATCTTGTAACACCGCTGCGCCGTTCGGGTGAACAGGTCTTGACCCGGCCCGCCCGACGGCTGCGCCCCCACCCATGGTGCCTGGTCGAGCCGGTGACCGGCCCGGCGTGTCGCCCACCGTGTGCACCCGACTGCCCCGTGTGGCCGGAAGCGGTCTCCCGATGTCGCTGATACCCTGGTACCCCGTGGACCGGTGGGAAACGGCGACAGCCGAGGACCCCGCAACCGCAGCGACGGCATCCCCCGATTCTTCCGGAGGGCACGCCGGAACGCACCTCCAGAACGCGACCACGGGAGCCCCCTCTTGGCGATGCCGCCCAACACCACGACGACCAAGCACATCTTCGTCACCGGGGGTGTCGCCTCCTCCCTCGGCAAGGGCCTGACCGCCTCCAGCCTGGGTGCGCTCCTCAAGGCCCGGGGCCTGCGGGTCACCATGCAGAAGCTCGACCCGTACCTGAACGTCGACCCCGGCACGATGAACCCGTTCCAGCACGGCGAGGTGTTCGTCACCAACGACGGCGCCGAGACCGACCTGGACATCGGCCACTACGAGCGCTTCCTCGACGTCGACCTCGACGGCTCGGCCAACGTCACCACCGGCCAGGTCTACTCGCAGGTCATCGCCAAGGAGCGGCGCGGCGAGTACCTCGGCGACACCGTGCAGGTCATCCCGCACATCACGAACGAGATCAAGTCCCGCATCCGCCGCATGGCCACCGACGACGTCGACGTCGTCATCACCGAGGTCGGCGGCACCGTCGGCGACATCGAGTCGCTGCCCTTCCTGGAGACCGTCCGCCAGGTCCGCCACGAGGTCGGCCGCGACAACGTCTTCGTCGTGCACATCTCGCTGCTGCCCTACATCGGCCCCTCCGGCGAGCTGAAGACCAAGCCGACCCAGCACTCCGTCGCCGCCCTGCGCAACATCGGCATCCAGCCCGACGCCATCGTGCTGCGCGCCGACCGCGAGGTCCCGACCGCCATCAAGCGCAAGATCTCGCTGATGTGCGACGTCGACGAGGCCGCGGTCGTCGCCGCCATCGACGCCCCGTCGATCTACGACATCCCGAAGGTGCTGCACACCGAGGGCCTGGACGCCTACGTCGTCCGCAAGCTCGACCTGCCCTTCCGCGACGTGGACTGGACCGTCTGGGAGGACCTCCTGGACCGCGTCCACAACCCGGAGCACGAGGTCACCGTCGCGCTCGTCGGCAAGTACATCGACCTGCCCGACGCCTACCTCTCGGTCACCGAGGCCATGCGCGCCGGCGGCTTCGCCAACAAGGCCCGGGTCAAGGTCAAGTGGGTCACCTCCGACGACTGCAAGACCGAGGCCGGCGCCGAGAAGCAGCTCGGCGACTGCGACGCCGTCCTCATCCCCGGCGGCTTCGGCGACCGCGGTGTGGCCGGCAAGGTCGGCGCCATCCGCTACGCCCGCGAGAACAAGGTGCCGCTGCTCGGCATCTGCCTCGGCCTGCAGTGCATCGTGATCGAGGCCGCCCGCAACCTGGCCGACATCCCCGAGGCCAACTCCACCGAGTTCGACCCGGCCACCGCGCACCCCGTCGTCTCGACGATGGAGGAGCAGCTGGCCTACGTCGAGGGCGCCGGCGACCTGGGCGGAACGATGCGCCTGGGCCTCTACCCGGCCAAGCTCGCCGAGGGCTCGGTCGTCCGCGAGACCTACGCCGACGAGCCGTACGTCGAGGAGCGCCACCGCCACCGCTACGAGGTGAACAACGCCTACCGCGCGGAGCTGGAGAAGAAGGCCGGTCTGGTCTTCTCCGGCACGTCCCCGGACAACAAGCTCGTCGAGTTCGTCGAGTACCCGAAGGACGTCCACCCCTACCTGGTCGCCACCCAGGCGCACCCGGAGCTCAAGTCCCGCCCGACCCGCCCGCACCCGCTGTTCGCCGGTCTGGTGAAGGCGGCCGTCGAGCGCAAGACGGGCCGCGCCGCCCGGTAGATCACTGGCGTTACCGTTGCCGGGGTACGGGTCCACGGGGCCCGTACCCCGGCTTTCGTATGTGGGAGGACAACTGATGCAGGTGCAGGACACCCCGGAGGAGTGGCAGGTCGTCGCCACCACCACCCCCTTCACGGGCAACAAGACGAGTGTCCGCACGGACGACGTGGTCATGCCGGACGGCGCGGTCGTCCGCCGCGACTACCAGGTCCACCCCGGCTCGGTCGCCGTCCTCGCGCTCGACGACCAGGACCGGGTCGTGCTGCTCAAGCAGTACCGGCACCCGGTGCGGCAGAAGCTGTGGGAGATCCCGGCCGGCCTGCTCGACGTGCCCGGCGAGAACCCGCTGCACGCCGCGCAGCGCGAGCTGTACGAGGAGGCGCACGTCAAGGCCGAGGACTGGCGGGTGCTGACCGACGTCTACACCACGCCGGGCGGCTGCGACGAGGCCGTGCGGATCTTCCTGGCGCGCGGGCTGTCCGAGGCGGAGGGCGAGCGGTACGAGGTCGCCGAGGAGGAGGCAGACATGGAGCTCTCCCGGGTGCCGCTGGACCAGCTCGTGCGCGGTGTCCTGGCCGGCGAGCTGCACAACAACTGCCTCGTCGTCGGCGTGCTCTCGCTGGTGGCCGCCCGCGCGGGCGACGGCCTGGACGCCCTGCGCCCGGCCGACGCGCCGTGGCCGGCCCGGCCTTTCGAGGCATAGGACGGGATCGGGCCGGCCCGGGTCGGCCCCGGCCGCGTGCCGGTCCGCCCGCGCCGGCCCGCCGCGGGTCGACGGGGGGAGGGGGGTGAGCGGCGGGGCGGTCCGACAATCCGCTGATCCGATCGGGCGATGTGCCCGCCGCGCTCCGCCGGGTCCGGCCCCTGCGCTGAACTACGCTCGACATCGCCCGTGCGGAGCCCTCCCACGGGATGGTCGTGCGCAGGTGGACGGGAGCGTGGCCCGTGACGGATCAGGCGGTGGCAGCGGTCGGCGCCTCGCAGTTCTACGGTCGCCAGCGGGAGTTGAAGGCACTGCGGGCCGACATCGAACGCACCGGGCTCGACACCCTGACCGGCCGCAAGGCGCCCCGCGCCCGGGTCCTGCTCATCGCGGGCAAGCCCGGCTCGGGGCGGACCGCGCTCGCCGAGGAGCTGGTCGGCCGGCTCGCCCCCGAGTACCCCGACGGGGTGTTCCGGGTGCGGCTCACCGAGGCCGGCGGCGACCCGGTCCCCACCACCCGCGCCGCCCAGGACCTGCTCGCCGCGCTCGGCGTCCCCGAGCCGCCCGGCGCCGCCGAGGACGAACTCACCGCCCTGGTCCGCGGCGCCTTCGACGGCCGCAGGGCGCTGCTGCTGCTCGACGACGCCGTGGACGCCGAGCAGGTCGATCCCCTGCTGCCCGACAACCCCGACAGCCTGGTCGTGGGCGTGGCACGCGGTCCGCTCACCGGCATCCCGGACGTCCGGCCCTGCACGGTCGGCGGTCTCGACCCCAAGTCGGCCATCGAACTGCTCACCGGCTACACCGGCTCCGTCCGCGTCACCGTCGACCCGCAGGCCGCCGAGAGCCTCGCCGAGGAGTGCGGCGGACTGCCCGGAGCCCTGGTGCTGGCCGGGGGCTGGCTCGCCGCCCGCCCCAAGGCCTCGGTCGCCGACCTCACCAAACGGCTGCGGGCACTCACCGGCGACCCGGTCGAGCGGGCCTTCTCCCTGGTCCACGAGTCGCTGCCGCAGCCGGCCGCCCGGATACTGCGTCATCTGTGCCTGGCGCCGCTGGGCCGGGCCGACGCCCACACCGCCTCCGCCCTGGCCGGCTGCTCGGTGTCCGCCGCCGCGACCACCCTCGCCGACTTCGCCGCCTCCGGTCTCGTACGGGAGATCCCCGGCGGGGACGGACGGCAGGGGGAGGGGCAGTACGAGGTGCCGGGGCATCTGGTGCCGCTGCTGCGGGAGCGGCTCGCGGAGCTCGACCGTCCGGCCGAGGTGCAGCTGGCCCGGGCCCGGATGCTGGAGCGGACGGTACGGCTGCTGCAGTCCAGCCGCGCCGTCACCGAGCCCGAGGGATCCCCGGCCCGCCGCAAGCTCGCCGGACTGCCCCGCGCCCTGCGCTTCCCGAACACGGCGACCGCCGCCGCCTGGCTGGAAGGCCGCCGGCCCGTGCTGCTCGCCGCCGCCCGGCTGGCCGTCGCCGACGGAGAGCTCGACACCCTGGCCCGCCGGCTGATCGCGGCGCTCGTCCGGGCTCTCGCCGCGCACCGGGGCGCCGAGGCCGCCGCGCCCGACCTCTACGGGCTGCACCGGCTGGTCCTGGACGTCGCCGAGCGGCGCGGGCTGCACCGGGAGCAGGCCGCGGCCCTGCTGAACCTCGCCGACCTGGACGCCAGGACCGGACGCACCCAGGACGCTTTGCTGCGATATCGGTCGGCCTTGGAGGCCGGACGCAAAGCAAATGACCCGTATGCGACCGCCCGCGCAATGGAATCCGTAGGCGGCAGCTATCAGGAGCTGGGGGACTGGCAGCGGGCCGGCGACTGGTACGGCCGCGCCCTGGCCCAGCGACTGGCCCGCGACGAGCGGGCGGACCAGGCCCGGCTGTACGGCCGGCTCGGCGCGGTGCACACCTACGCCGGGCGGTACGGGGAGGCGCTGCGCAACTGGCGCGCCGCCGCCGCGGGCTACCGGCGGCTGGCCGATCTCCCCGGCTACGCCCGGGCGTTGAGCGAGGCCGCCCGGGTGCAGGAGTACGCCGGCCGGCCCGAGGAGTCGCTGCGGACCTGCGAGGAAGCGGTGGAGTGGGCGCGCCGGGCGAAGGACGAGCGGCTCCAGGCCGCGCTGCAGCTGAGGCTCGCCGACACCCTCGACCGGCTCGGCGACCCCGCGGCGGCCCGACTGCACAGGTCGGCCGCGGAGAGACTGCTGGGAACCGAGGCTTCCGCCTACGAAATCCGCAGTGGTTCCGGAGAAGATTAATACTTTGAAAGGCTAGACAGCAGGAACTCCTTCATTAGACTGGTTCGCGCCGCGTTCGAACGTGGTCTGCCCCGGTGCGCCGCAGTGCATCCGGGTATGAATGGCTTTGTCACACCTTTTGGCTCTGACGCGCCGCAGCACCCCCAGTTGTCCCCCCGATACAAGGACCGTGATCGACGATGAAGGTCGGCATCCCCCGCGAGGTCAAGAACAACGAGTACCGCGTGGCCATCACCCCCGCCGGTGTCCACGAGCTCGTCCGCAACGGCCACCAGGTCTTCATCGAGCAGAACGCCGGTGTCGGCTCGTCGATCACGGACGCGGAGTACGTCGCCGCCGGCGCCGAGATCCTCGCCACCGCCGACGAGGTCTGGGCCACCGCCGACCTGCTGCTCAAGGTCAAGGAGCCGATCGCGGAGGAGTACCACCGCCTCCGCAAGGACCAGACCCTCTTCACCTACCTGCACCTCGCCGCCTCCAAGGAGTGCACGGACGCCCTCCTGCAGTCCGGCACCACCGCCATCGCGTACGAGACGGTCGAGACCGCGAACCGCGCGCTCCCGCTGCTCGCTCCGATGTCCGAGGTCGCGGGCCGCCTGGCCCCGCAGGTCGGCGCCTACCACCTGATGCGCTCGGCCGGCGGCCGCGGCGTGCTCCCCGGCGGCGTCCCCGGCACCCACGCCGGCGAGTGCGTCGTCATCGGCGGCGGCGTCTCCGGCTGGAACGCCGTGCAGATCGCCATCGGCCTGGGCTTCCACGTGACCCTGCTCGACAAGGACATCAACAAGCTCCGCGAGGCCGACAAGATCTTCGGCACGAAGGTCAAGACGATCGTCTCCAACGCCTTCGAGCTGGAGAAGGCCGTCATCGAGGCCGACCTCGTCGTCGGTGCCGTCCTCATCCCGGGCGCCAAGGCCCCGAAGCTGGTCACCAACGAGCTCGTCGCCAAGATGAAGCCCGGAAGTGTCCTTGTCGACATTGCCATCGACCAGGGCGGCTGCTTCGAGGACTCCCACCCGACCACCCACGCCGAGCCGACCTTCCAGGTCCACAACTCGGTCTTCTACTGCGTCGCCAACATGCCGGGCGCGGTCCCGAACACCTCCACCTACGCCCTCACCAACGCCACGCTGCCCTACATTGTGTCGCTGGCGAACAACGGCTGGGTCGAGGCGCTGCGCCGCGACGCCGCCCTCGCCAAGGGCCTCAACACCCATGACGGCAAGGTGGTTTACAAGGAGGTCGCCGAGGCGCACGGCTACGAGCACCTCGAGCTGCACAGCCTCCTGGGCTGACCCCACGGGCCTTGCGGCACGGCCGAAGAAACGGTCGGTCAACCCGCATCGTCAACCCCGCGCACCGGGCCGGACCTTGTCACGCAAGGTCCGGCCCGATGTGTGTCCGGCCACGTTCCGACGCTCGGTCAACTCGCCTCGAACGTAACTCTTTAACCGTTTCGCGCACCCCTGAAACGTGCGGTTTCCCGCCTGCGCACCCTTGACAGCGCGGTGTTCGGTTGCCGACACATCGGGCCGGGTCCGGCGGATTGTGTTGCTGCGGAGCGGTGACACGCCATAGAGTCGCCAACCGTCGGCATGGTGCCACGCTGACCTATCGATAAATGTTCCTGACCACATCCAAGGAGGTAAGACGACTTGTGAATGAGTCGACATTTACTCCCGAGGGTGGCGAGCCAGGGGCCCCGATCGGCTCCGTCGCGGTGCGGACCTTCGCGACGCACCAGCCCATGACGACAGCCCATACGATGAAGATGACGGACGGCCTACACGTGAACGCCACGGCCGGCAACGAGATGGGCCGAGAGTCCACCCACTTCGCCGCCTACGACGAGGTGCCCGAGGGGCACTTCTACGACCCCGACGCCGAGTACGAGCCCGACCCGGAGTACGCGGCCACCCTCGCACCCGACGCTGCCCGCCAGCGCCGCGAGCGGATCGGCCCCACCGGACGGCCCCTGCCGTACTTCCCGATCCCGGGCCCGCTGACCGACCACGGCCCCGCGAAGATCATCGCGATGTGCAACCAGAAGGGCGGCGTCGGCAAGACCACGTCGACCATCAACCTGGGCGCCGCGCTCGCGGAGTACGGACGACGGGTCCTGCTCGTCGACTTCGACCCGCAGGGCGCCCTGTCGGTCGGCCTCGGCGTGAACCCGATGGAGCTCGACCTCACCGTCTACAACCTGCTCATGGAGCGGGGCGTGTCGGCGGACGAGGTGCTGCTCAAGACCGCCGTGCCCAACATGGACCTGCTGCCGAGCAACATCGACCTCTCCGCCGCCGAGGTGCAGCTGGTCAGCGAGGTCGCGCGCGAGTCCACCCTGCAGCGGGCGCTGAAGCCGCTGATGAACGACTACGACTACATCGTGATCGACTGTCAGCCCTCGCTCGGCCTGCTGACCGTGAACGCCCTGACGGCCGCTCACAAGGTCATCGTGCCGCTGGAATGCGAGTTCTTCGCGCTGCGCGGTGTGGCCCTGCTGACCGAGACCATCGAGAAGGTCCAGGAGCGGCTCAACCCCGAGCTGGAGCTCGACGGCATCCTCGCCACGATGTACGACTCGCGGACGGTGCACTCGCGCGAGGTGCTCGCGCGCGTCGTCGAGGCCTTCGACGACCACGTGTACCACACGGTGATCGGCCGGACCGTGCGCTTCCCGGAGACCACGGTCGCCGGCGAGCCCATCACCACGTACGCCTCGAACAGCGTGGGCGCCGCCGCCTACCGTCAGCTCGCCAGGGAGGTGCTCGCCCGGTGTCACGCCGAGTGAGTCTGCCCGGCGCCGACGAACTGTTCCGTACGACCGGAGGGATGGCGCTCCAGCCCTCCTCGCCGCGCCGCACCGTACCGGCACCGGCGGGCGAGAGCGACTCGGCAGCGGCCGCCGCGGCGGAGGGCTCCGCGGAGCACACGGCCGCGGACACGGACGCGGCGGAGCCGCGCGCCAGGACGGCGGAGCCCGCCGCGCCGGCGTCCGCTCCCGCGTCCCCGGCGGCGAAGGGGGCGGCCGCCCCGGCCGCGAACCCGGCCCGCCGGCGGAGCCGCACCGCCAACCGGCGCCCGAGCGGGCGTGAGCGCCACGACGAGAAGATCACGGTCTACGTCTCCGCCGAGGAACTGATGGACCTGGAGCACGCGCGCCTGGTGCTGCGCGGCGAGCACGGCCTCGCGGTCGACCGCGGCCGGATCGTCCGCGAGGCGGTCGCGGTGGTCCTCGCGGACCTGGAGTCACGCGGCGACGCGAGCATCCTCGTGCGCCGCCTGCGCGGCCGCTGACGGTAGCCTGCGGGACTGCCGCACCTCCGCCCCGTCAGGACCCCGATGCACCCTCCCTCCCCCTCTGACGAAACGTCCCGTCCGGCCCGCCGCCGCGCACTGGGACGCGGGCCGGGTACGTCACCACCGACGGTCCCGCGCGAGCCGGAGGCCGCGTGGGAGGCCGCGCCTCCCACGCCGGACCCGCCCGCAGCGGAGCCCCCGCCCCCGGCGCTGTCCCCGGCCCCGGCCGCGCGGCCGGAGGGGCCGGCCGGCGAGGCTCCCGCCGAGGAGTCCGCCGAGTGCGCCCATTCCGCCGAGGAGCCGACGGCCGGCGAGGCGTCCGCCGGACGCGCGGACGCGGTCTTCACCGATCCGGCCGGCGAGGCCACAGGGGCCGAGGAGGCCGGTGCGGCAGCGGAGGCCGACGACCGCGGTGCAGCCGGAGGGCTGGAGGAAGCCGGTGCAGCCGGAGGGCCCCGCGACGGCGGTGGCGGCGGTGACGCCGGTGACGGGCGGTTCACCGTGCGGCTCGCGAACTTCGAGGGGCCGTTCGACCTGCTGCTGCAGCTGATCGCCAAGCACAAGCTGGACGTCACCGAGGTCGCCCTGTCCCGGGTGACCGACGAGTTCATGGCGCACATCCGCGCCATGGGACCCGACTGGGACCTCGACCAGACGACCGAGTTCCTGGTCGTCGCCGCGACCCTGCTCGACCTGAAGGCCGCGCGGCTGCTGCCCGCCGCCGAGGTCGAGGACGAGGCGGACCTCGCGCTCCTGGAGGCGAGGGACCTGCTGTTCGCGCGGTTGCTGCAGTACCGCGCGTACAAGCGGATCGCCGACATCTTCGCCGAGCGGTGGGAGGCCGAAGGCCGGCGCCACCCGCGCACCGTCGGTCTCGAGCCGCACCACGCCGAGCTGCTGCCCGAGGTCGTCATCTCCGTCGGCGCCGAGGGCTTCGCCCGGCTCGCGGTCAAGGCCATGCAGCCGAAGGCCCGGCCCGAGGTGTACGTCGACCACATCCACGCCCCGCTCGTCAGCGTGCGGGAGCAGGCCGCCGTGGTGGTGGCCCTGCTGCGCGAGAAGGGCACCGTCACCTTCCGGGAGCTCGTGGCCGGCGTCGACGACACCCTCACCGTCGTCGCCCGCTTCCTCGCCCTGCTGGAGCTCTACCGGGAGAAGGCCGTCGCCCTCGACCAGGAGACCGCCCTCGGCGACCTCACCGTGTCCTGGACCGGTGGGGAGGCGGACCCGTCCGGGGCCGTCACCGACGAATTCGACCAGGAGGACGCCCCGTGACCGACACGACCGCCGCCGGGAGCGCTGCCGGAACCGCCGCCGGGTCCGGGACCGTCCCCGGGACCGAGCCCGGGTCCGGGACCGATTCCGGGACCGCGATCAAGCCCGCCCTCGAAGCCGTCCTCATGGTCGTCGACGAGCCCGTCACCGAGGCCCATCTGGCCAAGGTCCTCGACCGCACCCCGCGGGAGGTCGGCGACGCGCTGCGCGAACTCGCCGACGAGTACGCCGTCCAGGGCCGCGGCTTCGAACTGCGCCGGGTCGCCGGCGGCTGGCGCTACTACACCCGCGCCGAGTACGCGTCCGCCGTCGAGGCCTTCGTCCTGGACGGCCAGCAGGCCCGGCTCACCCAGGCGGCCCTGGAGACCCTCGCCGTCGTCGCGTACCGCCAGCCGGTCAGCCGATCCCGCGTCTCCGCCGTGCGCGGAGTGAACTGCGACGGCGTCATGCGCACCCTCCTCCAGCGCGGTCTGGTGGAGGAGGCGGGCGCGGAACCCGAAACAGGTGCGATCCTGTACAGGACGACGAACTACTTCCTGGAGCGGATGGGCCTGCGCGGCCTGGACGAACTCCCGGAACTCGCGCCCTTCCTCCCCGAGGCGGAGGCGGTCGAGCCGGACTCCCTGGAAGGCGTTCCGTCGTTCGACCCGGATGCCGACGACAAGACGACGGAAGTTTGATGCGAAGCAGCAGCGGCAGGAACAGCGGAAACAACGGCGGGAGCCGTGGTGCCAAGAGCGGCGGCCGCGGCAACTACCGGGGAGCGGGCAACAACCGCGACGAGCGGGGCGGCGGCCAGAGCCCGGCCCGCCCGCGCCGGCCCCGCCCCGAGGACCGCCAGTACGACGTGGACATGCCCTCGTCCGGCGGCGCCGCCCCGCAGCGCGGGCGCGGCGACGCGGCCCGCGGCGGCGCCAAGGGCGGTCCCAAGCAGTCCCCGAAGCGCGGCGGCGGCCGCACCGCCCCGGCGCGCTCGCGCGAGTACGACGCCCGGGCGGAGGAGCGCAACCGCGAGCGCTACGCGAACAAGCCCGCGATCAAGACCCCGAAGACCTTCCCGGGTGCCGAGCAGGAGGGCGAGCGGCTGCAGAAGGTGCTCGCCCGCGCCGGCTACGGCTCCCGCCGTGCCTGCGAGGAGCTCATCGAGCAGGCCCGCGTCGAGGTCAACGGCGAGATCGTCCTGGAGCAGGGCCTCCGGGTGAAGGAATCGGACGAGATCCGGGTCGACGGCCTGACGGTCGCGACCCAGTCGTACCAGTTCTTCGCGCTGAACAAGCCCGCCGGTGTCGTCTCCACCATGGAGGACCCCGACGGCCGGCAGTGCCTCGGCGACTACGTCACCAACCGCGAGACCCGGCTCTTCCACGTGGGCCGGCTCGACACGGAGACCGAGGGCATCATCCTGCTCACCAACCACGGCGAGCTGGCCCACCGTCTCACCCACCCGAAGTACGGCGTGAAGAAGACCTACCTGGCCGCCGTCACCGGCCCGCTGCCGCGCGAGGTCGGCAAGCGGCTCAAGGAGGGCATCCAGCTGGAGGACGGCTACGCGCGCGCCGACCACTTCCGGGTCGTCGAGCAGACCGGCAAGAACTACCTGGTCGAGGTCGTGCTCCACGAGGGCCGCAAGCACATCGTGCGCCGCATGCTCGCCGAGGCGGGCTTCCCGGTGGAGAAGCTGGTCCGCACCGCCTTCGGTCCCATCACCCTGGGCGACCAGAAGTCGGGCTGGCTGCGCCGGCTCAGCAACACCGAGGTCGGCATGCTGATGAAGGAGGTCGGCCTCTAGCCGATCCCGCACCTCCGCTTCACGCGAGGCCCGCGACCGCCCGCCCGGCGATCGCGGGCCCTTTGCGTACCCGGTCGCGGCCCCTCGCGTACCCGGGCGGGGGCCTCGCGTACCCGGTCCTGGCCCCTCGCGTACCCGGGCGCGCGGCCTCGCGTACCAGGGCCGGGCCCTTGCCCATCCCATCGCGGACCTTCTTCGTCCTTGTGGCCGAGCCCCATCGCCATTTATAGTCAAGGTGACTCTTAAAGGTGCGAGGAGACGGCCATGAGTCCCGTGAACCTCCCCGTCGCCCCCGCCGCCGCGCGCGGCCGACGGACCTGGACCCACGGGGGTGGACCAGGCTCCGGCGGCCCGCCGTCCGCGGCGGGGACGACGGGGGACCTGGGGGGAGTGGGCCGGGCGGGGGAGGAGCGAGCGTGAAGCGCTACGGGCACGGTCTCGTCGTCGGCAGGTTCCGCCCGCCGCACGCCGGACACCACCACCTCGTGCGCACCGCGCGCGAGCGGTGCGAGCGGCTCACCGTCGTGGTCCACGGCACCGCCGCCGAATCACCGCCGCCGGCCGACCGCGTCGCCTGGATGCGCGAGATCCACCCCGACGCGCTCGTCGTCGACGCCGCGGACGAACCTCCCGGCGGCCTCCGGGACCACTCCGCCGCCCTTCCTGCCGGCCTCCGCGACGCCGAAGCGTGGGACGCCCGTGCGGCCCTCGTCCGGGCCGCCGTGCCCGAGCCCGTCGACGCCGTCTTCACCGCGGCGCCGTACGGCCAGGAGCTCGCCCGCCGGCTCGGCGCCGCGTCCGTCCGCGTCGAGCCCGGCCCGGCCGGCCGTAGCCTCACCAGTGCCGCCGTCCGTGCCGACCCCGTCGCCCACTGGGACGCACTGGAGGCCCCCGTACGGGCCGCGCTCGCCCGCCGGGTCGTCGTCCTCGGAGCCGAGCGCACCGGCGCCACCACACTGGCGCTCGCCCTCACCGACCACTACCGGCGGCGCGGCGGCGTCTGGGCCCGCACCCGGTGCGTCCCCGACCACGGACGCGCGTACGAAGAGCTCAGGCTCGCCGAACTGCGCGCCGAACGGCCCGGCGCCGGCCGCTCCGACGTGCGCCTCCACTCCGCCGACTTCCCCGTCATCGCCCTGCGCCAGGCCGAGCTGGAGGAGGAGGCCGCCCGGGCCGGCTCGCCCGTCCTCGTCTGCGACTCCGACGCCTTCGCCGCCACCATCCGGCACGAGCGCCACCTGGGCACCAGCAGCCCCGGCACCGGCGAGATCGCCGCCCGCGGCCGGCAGCACCTCTGGCTGCTCACCGACCACCGCGGCATCGCCCTCGCGGACGACGGGCCGGGCGACGGGCCGGGCGACGGGCGGGGCGACGGGCGGGGCGACGCCGCACAGCTGCGGCCCTGGATGACCGCGCGGCTCCTCACCCGGCTCGCCCGCACCGGCCGCCGCACCGTCGTCCTCACCGGACCCCACGAGGAGCGCCTCGCGACCGCCGTCGCCGCCGTCGACGCGCTGCTCGCCGAGGCCCGGCACGTCACCGACCCCCTGCCGGAGCACCGATGACCAGCGCGCCCCCCGAGGTCGAGGGCTACGACAAGTACGCCTTCGAGCCCTTCGCCCTCACCGCCGACCTCGCCGTCCTCACCGTGCGCGAGGGCCGCCTGCACGTCCTGCTCGTCGAACGCGGCCAGGAGCCCTACGCCGGAGCCTGGGCCCTGCCCGGCGGCTTCGTGCTGCCCGAGGAGTCCGCCGAGCAGGCCGCGCGCCGCGAACTCGCCGAGGAGACCGGCCTGTCCGGCGACACCGCCGCCCGGCTCCACCTCGAACAGCTCCGCACCTACAGCGACCCCGGCCGCGACCCGAGGATGCGGGTGGTGTCCGTCGCGTTCACCGCGCTCGTCCCCGACCTGCCGGAGCCGCGCGGCGGCGGCGACGCGGCGCAGGCCCGCTGGCTGCCGTACGAGGACGTCCGTCACCTGGCCTTCGACCACGACCGGATCCTCGCCGACGCCCGCGAACGGGTCGGCGCCAAGCTCGAGTACAGCTGTCTGGCCACCGCCTTCTGCCCGGCCGAGTTCACCCTCGGCGAGCTGCGGCAGGTGTACGAGACGGTCTGGGGCGTCGCGCTCGACCGCCCCAACTTCCGGCGCAAGGTCCTCGCGACGCCCGGCTTCGTCCGGCCCGTCGAAGGCCCGCCGCGCCGCACCGGCGGACGGGGGAAACCGGCCGCTCTCTACCGGGCGGGCGAGGCCACGGCCCTCCACCCGCCACTGCTGCGACCGGAAGGACGATCCGCATGACGAAGAAGGCCGCGACGGGGGCGCTGGTGGGGCTGGCGCTGGGGGACGCCCTCGGCTTCCCCACAGAGTTCCACGACGTGCCGCGGATCCTGGGGACGTTCGGGCCCTGGCGCGCCATGAAGCTGCCGGTGACCCGGGGCACGGCGTACATCACCGACGACACCCAGATGACCCTCGCCTTCGCACGGGGCATCCGCACCGCCATGGAGCGGGGACCGCTCACGCCCCTGCGGCTGGCGCGACCGCTGCGCGAGGAGTACGTCGACTGGTACCACTCGCCCGAGAACAACCGGGCTCCCGGCCGCACCTGCATGGTCGCCTGCCGGCTCCTCGACGGCGACCGGATCTGGCAGGACGCCAGCCAGATCCACTCCAAGGGCTGCGGTGCCAACATGAGGGTGGCCCCCATCGGCCTCGTCCCCGGTCTGACCGACGAGCAGCGCTCCGGCGCCGCCCAGCTCCAGTCCGCCCTCACGCACGGCCACCCCACCGCCCTGGCCGCCTCCGACCTGACGGCCCGCGCCGTGCACCTGCTGGCGCGGGGCGCCGACCCCACCGGCCTGGTGGGCCAGCTCCGCTCGTACGCGCTGGACCACCGCTCCCGCTACGACGAGCGCTGGCTCGGCGACCTCTGGACCCGCTCCCAGGACCCCGGCGCCACCCACTTCATCCGGCGCGGCTGGGACGAGTGCCTGGCGGTCCTGGAACGCCTCGACGCCGTCCAGCGCACCGCCGACCCCGAGCTCGACCCCTGCGAGTACACCGGTGACGGCTGGATCGCCGAGGAGGCCCTCGCCACCGCCCTCCTCGCCTTCCTCCTCTTCCCCGACGAGCCCCTGACCGCCCTCCGCCGCGCCGCCTGCACCCGCGGCGACTCCGACTCCATCGCCGCCCTCACCGGCGCCTTCGCCGGCGCCCACCTGGGCGCGGACGCCTGGCCGGCGGAGTGGGTGGCCCGGATCGAGCACCGGGACGAACTCCTGGCCTTCGGCGCGCTCTGGGACGCTTGAGCCATGCCGCACCAGAACGCCCTCATACCCGACGTGGACCTGTCCGCCGTCGTCGCCGAGCAGCCCGACCCCCTGCTCTTCGCCACCGTCTCCGGCGCGCACCTCTACGGATTCCCGTCCCGAGACTCGGACGTGGACCTGCGCGGGGTGCACCTGCTGCCCGTCTCCGCCCTGCTGGGGCTGCGCGACCCGGAGGAGACCAGGACCCGCATGTGGGGCCGCGACGGGGTCGAGATGGACCTCGTCACCCACGACCTGCGGAAGTTCGTCCGGCTGATGCTGCGGCGCAACGGCTATGTCCTCGAACAGCTCACGTCACCGCTCGTCGCCCACACCACCGGCGCGCACGCGGAGCTGCGCGCCCTCGTGCCGGGCGTGCTCACCTCGCACCACGCCCACCACTACCGGGGATTCGCCGGCACCCAGTGGCGGCTCTTCGAGAAGAGCGGCGAGCTGAAGCCGCTGCTCTACACCTACCGGGCGCTGCTGACCGGTATCCATCTCATGCGCTCGGGCGAGATCCAGGCCCATCTGCCCACGCTCGCGGCCGAGGTGCCCGAGGCACCCGCGCGGCTGGACGGGCTCGTCGCGGCCAAGGCGGATGCCGAGCACGCGACCGCCGACGTGGCCGTGGTGGACGTGCGGGTGGAGGTGGAGCGGCTGCACGGCGTGCTCGACGCGGCGCAGGCCGGGTCAGGGCTGCCGGGCGAAGCCGGTGCCTTCGCCGCCCTGGAGGACTTCGTCGTCCGGACCCGGCTGGAGCTCGCGTAGAGCCGAGGCGCGGCGGGCGCGGACGAGGAAGTCCTCGACGCGGGCGTGGTCCGGGGCGTCGGGGAGGGGGCTCGTGGTGTGGGCGCGGTCGGACTCGTCCTGGAGGCGGTTCATCCAGGACTCCACCTCGGGCCACGCCACCTCGCCGCGCTTCACCGCCAGCAGCCGCTCCCGCTCCTCGCTCACCTCGATCCGCAGCTCACCGCTGCGCAGCAGGTCCCGGCAGCTGGTCAGCAGACGCAGCAGGTGCATCGCGTGCTTCCAGCGGGGCGCGCCGTACTGGCGGACGTCGGCCTCCAGTTTGCGGCGCTGGCCCTCGGCATAGCGGACGAAGGTGGTGTGCGAGCGGCGTGAGAGGAACGCGCCGCGCAGCGACAGCAGTTCGCGACCGGTGGCGTCGGCGTGTTCGACGAGCGGGGAGTGCAGACACTCGAGGACGTTCGGGTTGTTGCGCAGCGCCAGCTCGCAGAAGCGTTCCAGCTCCCAGCCGAACTGCTCGTCGGCCGGGCCCTCCACGTGCGCCGGCGGCTTCTCGAAGCGCCAGAACAGCGGCGTCGGGGCGAGGTACACGCCCCGGCGGTCGGTGTCGCTGTCCTCGGTCGCCAGACCGAACGCGCGCGACCCCATCACACAGGAGTAGATCGTGTGGTCGCGCACCAGTTCCTCGGGATCCATGCGCGCCACACTAGGTCAGGATGATCTCTCCCGACGAGACCTCGATCTGCTCGGCCGGGAGGGGGCGGGGTGCCGGGCCCGCCGCCACGGAGCCGTCGGCGATGCGGTACTTCGAGCCGTGGCACGGGCAGTCGATCGTGCCGTCCGCCACCTTGTTCACCAGGCAGCCCTGGTGCGTGCAGACCGCCGAGAAGGCCTTGAACTCGCCCTGCGCCGGCTGGGTCACCACCACCTTCTCGTCCGTGAAGACCGTCCCGCCACCGACCGGGATGTCGGAGGTCTTCGCGAGCGCCGGCCGGCCGGAAGCGGCGGAGGAGGTGGCCGGGGCGGGAGGAGGAGAGGCGGGGTCGGAGGAGGGCGCCGTGGCCGGCGGGGCGGTCGCGTCCGCCGGCGCCGGACTCTCCGCCGTACCGTCCGATCCGTCCTCACCGCAGCCGGTGACCAGGACCGTACCGGCGAGGAGGGCCGCACGGCGGGACAGGCGGGGCAGCGCGTCAGCAGTCATGGCGACCAGCTTGGCGAGCTTCCCGCCCCGCGCGCCGCGACACGCCTACGCCCGGGGCGCCAGCTCCCTCGCCCGGCCGTCCGCGTCCCGCCGCACCTCCAGGACCGCCGTCACCGCGGCCCGTTCGATCGGCCCGTACACGTGCGGGAAGAGCATGCCGTCCGATCCCTCCCAGCGGACCTCGCCGCCCAGCCGCGACGCGTCCAGCACCAGGACGAGCAGCGGGCCGGGCACGTCGCGGTAGTGGGCGTCGGCGATGGCGAGGGCCGTGGTCTCGTCCGGCGAGCAGTGGACGAAACCCTCGGCGGCGAGGGAGGGCGGGGCGTAGGGCAGTCCGGGGTCGGCGGACCACTCGTCCAGGGGTACGACGTGCAGCAGCATGCCCACAGTTGTACGCCCCGCCGGCGGACGGGGCACCCGAGGCCGTGGGCGTCCGTCGTCCCGGCCGCCGGCGGGAGGAGCCGGGTGCCGCGGCCCGTCTCGCTGGGCGGGCGCCGCGGGGGCGGCGGCCCCCGGCTGACTAGGCTGGCCGCAGAACTGCCCCAGAAGACCCGGATCGCGCACGTCCACCTCGGTGCCGCGGCCGCCCTGCGCAAGGACATCGCCCAGTGAGAACCGCGCTCGTCATCGGAACCGGCCTGATCGGCACCTCCGCCGCACTCGCCCTCGCCGGGCGGGGCGTCACCGTCCATCTGCGCGACCACGACCCGGCCCGGGCCCGTACCGCCGCCGCGCTCGGCGCCGGCACGGACGCGGAGCCCGAGGGGCCGGTGGACCTGGTGATCGTCGCCGTACCGCCCGCGCACGTCGCCGGCACCCTCGCCGAGGCGATCGGGAAGGGGCTCGGCCGCGGCTACCTCGACGTGGCCAGCGTCAAGGGCGGCCCCAAGCGCGAGCTCCAGGAGCTGGGGCTCGACCTCACCGCGTACATCGGCACCCACCCGATGTCCGGCAAGGAGCGCTCCGGCCCGCTGGCCGCCACCGCCGACCTCTTCGAGGGCCGGCCGTGGGTCCTGACCCCGACCCGGGACACCGACACCGAGGTCCTCAACCTCGCCCTGGAGCTGGTCGCCCTGTGCCGGGCCGTGCCCGTCGTCATGGACGCCGACGCCCACGACCGCGCGGTCGCGCTGGTCTCGCACACCCCGCAGCTCGTCTCCTCCATGGTGGCGGCCCGCCTGGAGAGCGCGGACGAGACGGCGGTACGGCTCTGCGGCCAGGGCATCCGCGACGTGACCAGGATCGCCGCGTCCGACCCGCGCATGTGGGTGGAGATCCTGTCCGCCAACCCCGGGCCCGTCGCCGACGTCCTCGCGGGCGTGGCGGCCGACCTGGACGAGACGGTACGGGCGCTGCGCTCGCTCCAGTCCGGCGACGACGCCGAGCGGCGCGAGGGCGCCTCCGGCGTGGAGGACGTCCTGCGCCGCGGCAACGCCGGCCGCGCCCGCGTCCCCGGCAAGCACGGCGCCGCCCCGACGCCGTACGAGACGGTCGCCGTCCTCATCAGCGACCAGCCGGGCGAGCTGGCCCGGATCTTCGCCGACGCGGGTCGCGCGGGCGTCAACATCGAGGACGTGCGGATCGAGCACGCGACGGGCCAGCAGGCGGGCCTGGTCCAGCTCATGGTCGAACCGTCGGCGGCACCGGTCCTGGGCGCGTCCCTGAAGGAGCGCGGCTGGGCCCTGCGCAGCAGCTGATCCGGGGCCGGCCGGGCCCCCGGGCCTCCGGCCGCGGGCCCGGCCGGAGGCCCGGGAGCCCGGCCGGAGGAGCCGTCCGGGCGGGTGCCGGCGCCCGTGGCGACACCGTTGGGCCGAACGGGTGCGGCGGACTCGGTAACCTTGTGGGGTCCCCCGTACATCCGCCGGGGGCTGCCGCTCACCCAGGAAGGCGTTCCCCACCGTGGAAACCGTGATCGTCGCCATCGACGGCCCCTCCGGCACGGGCAAGTCGAGCACCTCGAAGGCGGTGGCCGCCAAGCTGGGGCTGAGCTACCTCGACACCGGTGCCCAGTACCGGGCCATCACCTGGTGGATGATCAGCAACGGCGTCGACGTCACCGACGCCGACGCGGTCGCCAACGCCGCCGGCAAGCCCGTCATCGTCTCCGGCACCGACCCGGCCCGGCCCACCATCACGGTGGACGGCCTCGACGCCTCCGGACCCATCCGCACCGAGGAGGTCACCTCCAAGGTCAGCGCCGTCAGCGCCGTCCCCGAGGTGCGGACCCTCATCACGGAGCTCCAGCGGTCCATCGCCCGGAGCGCCGAGCGCGGCATCGTCGTCGAGGGCCGGGACATCGGCACCACCGTCCTGCCCGACGCCGACCTCAAGATCTTCCTCACCGCCTCTCCCGAGGCCCGCGCCGCCCGCCGCTCCGGCGAGCTCAAGGGCGTCGACGTCCACGCGACCAAGCAGGCCCTCATCAAGCGGGACGCGGCCGACTCCAGCCGCAAGACCTCCCCGCTCGCCAAGGCCGACGACGCCGTCGAGGTCGACACCACCGAGCTCACCCTCGACCAGGTCATCGAGTGCGTCGTCACGCTGGTGGAGGAGAAGAGGGCCGAGGAGAAGAGGGCCGCCGAGTGACCGAGCCCTCGCGGAAGGGCGCCGCCGTCGGCCGCCGCATCGGCATCGGGCTGATGTACGGCTTCTGGAAGCCGCGCGTGCTCGGCGCCTGGCGGGTCCCGGCCACCGGCCCCGTCATCCTCGCCGTCAACCACGCGCACAACATCGACGGCCCCATGCTCATGGGCACCGCCCCCCGGCCCGTGCACTTCCTCATCAAGAAGGAGGCGTTCGTCGGCCCGCTGGGCGCCTTCCTCGAAGGCATCGGCCAGCTCAAGGTGGACCGGGACTCGACCGACCGGGCCGCGATAGGCAGCGCCCTCGCGGTCCTGGAGCACGGCGGCGTCCTCGGGATCTTCCCCGAGGGCACCCGCGGCGAGGGCGACTTCGCCTCGCTCCGCGCCGGCCTCGCCTACTTCGCCGTCCGCAGCGGCGCCCCGATCGTCCCGGTCGCCGTGCTGGGGAGCACGGACGCCCCCGGACGGCTGGTCAAGGGGCTGCCCCGGCTGCGCAGCCGGGTCGACGTCGTCTTCGGCGACCCGTTCGAGGCCGGCGACGGCAGCGGCCGGCGCACCCGCAAGGCGCTGGACGAGGCGACCTTCCGCATCCAGGAACGGCTCACCGACCACCTGAAAAACGCCAGGCGCCTCACCGGGCGCTGAGCGACACTCTCAGTAGTGGGTCCCGCGGGCGCAGCCCGCCGCGGACCCACCGACCACGAATGATCAAGGAACGGACTTCATGAACGACCAGCACGACCACGGGGCACTTGGCGACGCCGAGTACGCGGAGTTCATGGAGCTCGCCGCGGAAGAGGGCTTCGACGTCGAGGAGGTCGAAGGCGCGATCGAGGAGGCCGGGCACGGCCCGCTGCCCGTCCTCGCCGTCGTCGGCCGCCCGAACGTCGGCAAGTCGACCCTGGTGAACCGCATCATCGGCCGCCGCGAGGCCGTCGTCGAGGACCGCCCGGGCGTCACCCGCGACCGCGTCACCTACGAGGCCGAGTGGGCCGGCCGCCGTTTCAAGGTCGTCGACACCGGCGGCTGGGAGCAGGACGTCCTCGGCATCGACGCCTCCGTCGCCGCCCAGGCCGAGTACGCCATCGAGGCCGCCGACGCCTGCCTCTTCGTCGTGGACGCCACCGTCGGCGCCACCGACACCGACGAGGCCGTCGTCAAGCTGCTCCGCCGCGCCGGCAAGCCGGTCGTCCTGGCCGCCAACAAGGTCGACGGCCCCTCCGGCGAGGCCGACGCCGCCACGCTGTGGTCCCTCGGCCTCGGCGAGCCCTTCCCGGTCTCCTCGCTGCACGGCCGCGGCACCGGCGACCTCCTCGACGAGGTCCTCAAGGCCCTGCCGGAGGCCCCGGAGCAGCGCTTCGGCAACGCCGTCGGCGGCCCCCGCCGCATCGCCCTGATCGGCCGCCCGAACGTCGGCAAGTCCTCCCTCCTCAACAAGGTCGCCGGCGAGGAGCGGGTCGTCGTCAACGAGCTGGCCGGCACCACCCGCGACCCGGTCGACGAGCTGATCGAGCTCGGCGGCAAGACCTGGAAGTTCGTGGACACCGCGGGCATCCGCAAGAAGGTCCACCTGCAGGAGGGCGCGGACTACTACGCGTCGCTGCGCACCGCCGCCGCCGTCGAGAAGGCGGAGGTGGCCGTCATCCTCATCGACACCTCCGACCACATCTCGGTCCAGGACCAGCGCATCATCACGATGGCGGTCGAGTCGGGCCGCGCCATCGTCATCGCCTACAACAAGTGGGACGAGCTGGACGAGGAGCGCCGCTACTACCTGGAGCGCGAGATCGAGACCGAGATGCAGCAGGTCTCCTGGGCGCCCCGGGTCAACGTCTCCGCCAAGACCGGCCGCCACATGGACAAGCTGGTCCCGGCCATCGAGACCGCCCTCGCCGGCTGGGAGACCCGCGTCCCCACCGGCCGCCTCAACGCCTTCCTCGGCGAGCTCGTCGCGGCCCACCCGCACCCGATCCGTGGCGGCAAGCAGCCGCGCATCCTCTTCGGCACGCAGGCGGGCACCAAGCCGCCGCGCTTCGTGCTCTTCGCCTCCGGCTTCCTGGAGGCCGGTTACCGTCGCTTCATCGAGCGCCGCCTCCGCGAGGAGTTCGGCTTCGAGGGCACCCCGATCCACATCTCGGTGCGGGTGCGGGAGAAGCGCGGCAAGAAGAAGTAACGCCCGGCGGCGACGTCGAGCGCACGGCCGAGGGCCGGGGCACCGAGCCCCGGCCCTCAGTCGTTGCGTCGTTCAGTCGCTACAGTCCGCCGCTCCGCGAACCCGGCGGCAGTGCGTACGCCCCCGTCGCCGGCGACCAGACCGTCTGCTGGCGGTGCCGCGCCGCTCCCGTGCCGGCGAAGCCCCGGAAGCGCAGCTCCTCCTCGCCGCTGCGGTCACCCGGCAGCGTGCGGAACGACCGGCGGTACTCGGAGTACAGGGCGTCGTAGATCGGAGTCGCCGAGAAGCCCGCCGAACCGTCCTGCGCCGGGCGCATCGAGGGGATCGGACTCGGCACCTGACTCGGGACCGGGCTCGGATACTGCGGGCGGAAGGGGTCGTATGCGTGCACGTATGTGCCAACGACCCCGCCGTCCGTGAGATGCGGGCGGCGCGCCTCGGAAAGCGGAGCCCGGGGGCGCGGCACGACCGGCACCCCCGGGACGCGGGCCGGCCCTATGCCGGGTCGCGGGTGGTCCATCACGTGCCGGCCAGCGGCATCGCGGCGGCCACCAGGCGCCCGTTCGCCGCGGCCTTCTCCAGCGCGTCGCGCAGCAGGTCCTCGCGCGGCTGCTGCCCGATGGAACCGACCGGGGCGGCGAACACGAGCACCGTGTGCGACTTGTTCGCCGCCGCCCGCCAGCCCTCGGTGACCTGGAGCGGCTGGTGCGCCTGCCACCAGGCGACCTGACCCGTGCCGCCCGTGCCGGGCTGGAGCACCGAGTGCAGCTGGCCCATGGCGACCAGGACCGACCAGCCGGGCAGCTGGGCCGGCGCGTGCTCGAGGTCGGCGACCGGCTGGAAGCCCTGCTCGGCGAGCAGGGGCAGGAATTCGTCCGTCAGACCGTCCGAGCCGGGGCGGGCGACCGGCGCGGTCGGCTCCACCACGAGCGCCGGGTGCAGCTCGCCCTGGATCAGGACGAGACCGCTGGTGACGCCGAGGACCGCCTGCTCGGGGTGGGCGGCGGAGAGCGAGTCGGCGGCGTCGGCCGCCGTGATCGAGGCGACGGCGCCCTGGAGCTGCTCCTCGGCGACCCGGACGACCTGCGACGGAATGCAGCTGGCGTGGGCGAAGGCGAGGACGGCGGTCTCCTCGCCGACGAACAGCACGGTGCTCGTGCGCTCCTGCTCGGAGTCGCCCGGGGTCCGGCAGGAGGTGCAGTCGTAGCTGCCCGGGGCGTTGTCGCCGGCGAGCAGCCGGTCGGCTTCTTCGTCGCCGATCTCGGCGCGTACGTCCTCGCTGACGTCGAGCATGCGCGGCACGGGGGGCTCCCTGGACTCATTGCGTGCGACGGCGGGCGGATCCCGGTCGTCTCATGCCGAGTTCAACGGGGAAGCCTCGGCCGGGGTCACGCGTGAAGGGCCGACAAATGTTTGAGACGCGGTGGGAGGGGGCGCGCCGGGCGGGACCCGGGCCGTGCGCCGACCGGGTGGCATGTGAACGGTGTTCCGCGCGGCACGGAGCCCGGTCGCGGGGCCGCTGCCTAGCCTGCCCCGATGTCGAAGATCCGATGGTGGACGACCGGATGCCTGCTGGCGGCCGCGCTGCTGGCGGCCCCGGCGGAGGGTGTGGCGGCGACGCCGGGCGACGGGGCGGTGACCGTTCCCCGTACGCCGGCCGCACCGGGCTCCGCCGCGCCCACGCCCGTCGAGGCGTGCGTGAAGGACCAGTGGCCGTGGGGCTGCGTCGCGCAGTGCGAGAGCAGCGGGGACTGGCGTGCCAACACCGGGAACGGCTACTACGGCGGGTTGCAGTTCTGGCAGCCCACCTGGGACGAGTTCGGCGGCCGCCGCTTCGCCCCGCGCGCGGACCTGGCGACCCGGGCGCAGCAGATCACGGTCGCCGAGGACGTGCTGCGCGTCCAGGGCTGGGGCGCCTGGCCGGTGTGCTCGCGGCGCTACGGACTGAGCGGCCGCGCCCATGTCGTGCAGCCCGGCGACACGCTCAGCGGGATCGCCCGCCGGTTCGCGATCAAGGGCGGCTGGCAGGCGCTGTACACGGCGAACCGGGCGGCGATCGGCCCGGACCCGAACCGGCTGGCGGTCGGCGTGATGCTGCGCATCTCGCCGCTCTAGCAGGCCGGCGCCCCCGGCCCTGTCCTCCGATCCGGATCCGAAGGAATCGCCCTAGCCGGACGGGTGCGGGACGAGCTCCCGGGCGTCGGCGAGCGAGCCCCGGCTCAGCTCGTACGCGAGCGAGCCGGGCGGGAGTCCGCGCGGGACGCGCTGCTCGGCCAGGACGACGGCCGCGGAGCGGGGCGGGCGGGTGAGGGCGGCGAGCAGGCCGTACGTACGGGAGGCGACGGCCGCGGACAGGCCGAGGGACGGTTCGTCGACGAGGACGATACGGGCGGGGGAGAGCAGGGCGCGGGTCAGGGCGAGCATGCGGCGCTCCCCGCCGGAGAGGGTGCCGGCGCGGTGGCGGAGCAGCGGCGCGAGCTCCGGGTAGGCGGCGAGGGCAGTGTCGCGCGCCGCGTCCGGGTGGCCGGTGGCCATGAGGTCCAGGTTCTCGGCGACGGTGAGGGTCGCGTACACCGCGCGCAGGTCCGGCACGAAGCAGAGCCCGCGGCGGGCCCGGGCGTGGGCGGGCAGCGCGGTGACGTCGGCGCCGCGCCACAGCACGCGCCCGGCGGCCAGCGGCACCGTTCCGGCGAGCGCGCGCAGCGCGGTGGTGCGGCCGGAGCCGTTGCGGCCGAGCAGCACGGTGACGGTGCCGGCGGGCAGGGCCAGGTCGAGGCCGTGCAGGGCCTCCAGCGGGCCGTAGCGGACCCGTGCGGCGCGGAGGGCGATCTCGACGGTCATGGCCCGGTCCTGGACACGATCCGGCCGTTCTCCATGGTGTGGACGGTACGGGCGATGCCGGCGACGAGGTCCGGGTCGTGCTCGATCACGAGCACCGCGAGGCCGTCGGCGGCGAGGGCGGCGAGGACGCGGGCCAGGGCGTCGGTCTCGCCGGCGTCCAGCCCGGCGGCGGGCTCGTCGAGGAGCAGGGTGTGGGGTTCTGCGGCGAGTGCCCGGGCGAGCTCGACGCGGCGCAGCGTGCCGGTCGGCAGCCCGGCCGCCGCGGTCCGCCGGACGGGCCCGGCGAGGCCGGCGAGCCGCAGCGCCCGCTCGACGGCGGTCTCCGCGTCCCGGCCGCGGGCGCCCACGAGGACGTTCTCCTCGACGGTGAGCGACGGGAACACGGCGAGCTGCTGGAACGTCCTGGCGACCCCGAGCTGGTGCCTGCGGTGCGCGGCCCGCTTCGTGATGTCCACCCCGTCGAGGACGACCCGCCCGGCGGTCGGCCGCAACGTGCCGGCGAGACAGTCGAACAGCGTGCTCTTCCCGGCCCCGTTGGGCCCGACGACGGCGGTGACCGCACCCGCCCGGATCTCCAGATCGACCCGGTCGAGCGCGGCGACCCCACCGGGATAGGTGAACCCGACCCGCCGGGCGACCAGCCGGGCCACCGGCGCACGCGCGGTCGGCGGCCCGCCCTTCACCGGGCCGCCGGCCCCGCCGCCGGGGCGCCCGCTCCGGTCCGGGCGTTCGCGTGGCCGTGGGCGTTCCGTCGCGGCC
>NZ_SDOY01000021.1 GCF_004117935.1 Streptomyces roseicoloratus
CCGGCCCGCGCCCGGCCCCCGTCCGGCCCGCGCCAGGGCCCCCGCCCCCGCCTCCGGCCGTACGGCCGCCGCCCCGTCCATCCTCCGGACGCCCGCCCCGCCCCCGCGCCGCGCGCGGCAGGATGGCGGGGTGACCGTCATCGACATCCCCGGCTCCAAGTCCGTCACCGCCCGCGCGCTCTTCCTCGCCGCCGCCGCCGAAGGCACCACCACGCTGCTCCGGCCGCTGCGGTCCGACGACACCGAGGGCTTCGCCGAAGGGCTGAAGGCCCTCGGCTACGCCGTACGGCAGGAGCCCGGCGCGTGGCACATCGAGGGGCGGCCCGCCGGGCCGGGCGCCGACGAGGCCGACGTGTACTGCCGGGACGGGGCCACCACCGCCCGCTTCCTGCCCGCGCTCGCCGCCGCCGGACACGGCACCTTCCGCTTCGACGCCTCCGCCCAGATGCGCCGCCGCCCGCTCGGGCCGCTCACCACCGCGCTGCGCGAGCTCGGCGTCGACCTCGCGCACGGCGAGCGCGAGGGCCACCACCCGCTCACCGTGCGCGCCCACGGCATCAAGGGCGGCGCGATCCGGCTCGACGCCGGCCAGTCCTCGCAGTACCTCACCGCGCTGCTGCTGCTCGGCCCGCTCACCGCCGAGGGCCTCGCGATCACCGTCACCGACCTGGTCTCGGAGCCGTACGTCGAGATCACCCTCGCGATGATGCGGGCCTTCGGCGCCCGGGTCGCCCGCGAGGACGGGCCGGAAGGCCGTACGTACACCGTCGCGCCCACCGGCTACCGGGCCACCACCTACGCGATCGAGCCCGACGCCTCCACCGCGAGCTACTTCTTCGCCGCCGCCGCGCTCGTCCCCGGCGCCGCCGTCACCGTGCCCGGTCTCGGCGCCGGCGCCCTCCAGGGCGACCTCGGCTTCGTCGAGGTGCTGGGCCGGATGGGCGCCGACGTCGAGATCGGCGCCTCGGGCACGACCGTCCGCTCCACCGGCACCCTGCGCGGCCTCACCGTGAACATGCGCGACATCTCCGACACCATGCCCACCCTCGCCGCGCTCGCGCCCTTCGCCGACGGGCCGGTCCGCATCGAGGACGTCGCCAACACCCGGGTCAAGGAGTGCGACCGGCTCGACGCCTGCGCCGAGAACCTGCGCCGGCTCGGTGTCGGCGTCGCCACCGGCCCCGACTGGATCGAGATCCGGCCCGGCACCCCGGCCGGACCCGCCGAGATCGCCACGCACGGCGACCACCGCATCGTGATGTCCTTCGCGGTCACCGCCCTGCGGACCCCCGGCATCACCTTCGACGACCCCGGCTGCGTACGGAAGACCTTCCCGGACTTCCACCCCGTCTTCGCGGCCTTCGCCCGGAAGCCGTGAGGCGGGCCGTGTGAAGGGCGCCCGGCCTTTGCGGCAAGAATGGGGGGCATGAGCGACCGCCCCTCTCCCCTCGCCGACCCGCACATCGCCTTCGACGTGTCCGAAGGCCGCCGGGACATCGTCGTCCTCGGCTCCACCGGGTCCATCGGCACCCAGGCCATCGACCTGGTCCTGCGCAACCCCGACCGGTTCCGGGTCACCGCACTCGCCGCCTCCGGCGGCCGGATCGGGCTGCTCGCGGAGCAGGCGCACCGGCTGCGGGTCGGCACGGTCGCCGTCGCCCGCGAGGCGGCCGCCGAGGAGCTCCGCACCGCCCTGAAGGCGCTCTACGGCTCCGAGCCGCTGCCCGAGATCCTGGCCGGCCCCGACGCCGCCACGCAGCTCGCCGCCTCGCCCTGCCACACCGTCCTCAACGGCATCACCGGCTCCATCGGCCTCGCGCCCACCCTGGCCGCCCTGGAGGCCGGCCGGACCCTGGCGCTCGCCAACAAGGAGTCGCTGATCGTCGGCGGCCCGCTGGTGAAGGCGCTGGCCAAGCCGGGCCAGATCATCCCGGTCGACTCCGAGCACGCCGCCCTCTTCCAGGCGCTCGCCGCCGGCACCCGCGCCGACGTCCGCAAGCTGGTGGTCACCGCCTCCGGCGGCCCCTTCCGCGGCCGGACCCGCCAGGAGCTCGAAGGCGTCACCCGCGAGGACGCCCTCGCCCACCCGACCTGGGCCATGGGCCCGGTCATCACCGTGAACAGCGCCACCCTGGTCAACAAGGGCCTGGAGGTCATCGAGGCCCACCTGCTCTACGACATCCCGTTCGACCGCATCGAGGTCGTCGTCCACCCCCAGTCGTACGTCCACTCCATGGTCGAGTTCACGGACGGCTCCACCCTCGCCCAGGCCACCCCGCCCGACATGCGCGGCCCGATCGCCATCGGTATCGGCTGGCCCGAGCGGGTCCCCGACGCCGCCCCCGCCTTCGACTGGTCCACGGCCTCCACCTGGGAGTTCTTCCCGCTCGACAACGAGGCCTTCCCGTCGGTGAACCTGGCCCGTCACGTCGGAGACCTCGGCGGCACCGCGCCCGCCGTCTTCAACGCCGCCAACGAGGAGTGCGTGGACGCCTTCCTCGCCGGAAGGCTGCCGTTCACCGGAATCATGGATACGGTCACAGCGGTCGTCACCGAGCACGGCACCCCCACGGGAACCTCGCTCACGGTGTCGGACGTCCTGGAAGCGGAGACCTGGGCCCGGGCCCGGGCCCGGGAACTCGCGGCGAAGGCAATCGCGGAGGCGCGCGCATGACCACACTCCTGACCGTTCTCGGCATCGTGCTGTTCGCGGTGGGACTCCTCGTCTCCATCGCCTGGCACGAGCTGGGGCACCTCTCCACGGCCAAGCTGTTCGGCATCCGGGTGCCGCAGTACATGGTCGGCTTCGGCCCCACCATCTGGTCGCGGAGGAAGGGCGAGACGGAGTACGGCATCAAGGCCATCCCGGCCGGCGGCTACATCCGCATGATCGGCATGTTCCCGCCCGGCAAGGACGGCCGGATCGAGGCCCGCTCCACCTCCCCGTGGCGCTCCATGATCGAGGACGCCCGCGAGGCCTCCTTCGAGGAACTCCAGCCCGGCGACGAGGACCGGCTGTTCTACACGCGCAAGCCGTGGAAGCGCGTCATCGTCATGTTCGCGGGCCCGTTCATGAACCTGGTGCTGGCCGTCGTGCTGTTCTTCGGCAGCGCCATGGCCATCGGCTTCGAGACGCAGACCACCAAGGTCGGCGGCGTCCAGAAGTGCGTCATCGCCCAGGACACCAAGCGCGAGAAGTGCCAGGACGGCGACCCGGTCTCGCCCGCGTACGCCGCGGGCCTGAAGGAGGGCGACAAGATCGTCGCCTTCAACGGCGCGCCCGTCTCGGACTGGAACACGCTCTCCGACCGCATCCGCGCCACCATCGGCCCCGCCACCGTCACCGTCGAGCGCGCCGGTGAGCGGATCGACCTCCGCCCGACCCTGATCAAGAACGAGGTCTACAAGAAGGACGCCGACGGCCGGCTCGTGCAGCCGCTGCAGACCGAGCCCGCCGGCTACCTCGGCTTCGCCTCCAAGACGGAGGTCCTGCCGCTGACCTTCGGCCAGTCCGCCGACCGGATGTCCGACCAGCTCCAGGCCGGCGTCGAGTCCGTCATCGCCCTGCCCGGCAAGATCCCCGCCCTGTGGAACGCCGCCTTCGGCGACGGCGAACGCGCCAAGGACTCGCCCGTCGGCGTCGTCGGCGCCGCCCGCCTCAGCGGCGAGCTGATGACCCTGGACGCGCCGCCGCAGACCATCCTCGTCTGGTTCATGAACCTGCTGGTCATGTTCAACGTGTCGCTGTTCCTGTTCAACATGCTCCCGCTGCTCCCGCTCGACGGCGGCCACATCGCCGGCGCCCTGTGGGAGTCGATCCGCCGGCACACCGCGCGGATCTTCCGGCGGCCCGACCCGGGCCCGTTCGACGTGGCCAAGCTGATGCCGGCCGCGTACGTGGTGGCGGGAGTGTTCGTCTGCTTCACCCTGCTCGTCCTCGTCGCCGACATCGTCAACCCGGTGAAGCTGACCTAGCCGCACGGGGCGGGACACCCTCCGCGGTGCCCCGCCGCCCGCCTCGGGCCTGTCCGGCGGGGCAGGCCCGAGGCGGTAATCTCGAAGACCTGAGCCCGATGAACCACACCTTGGGGTTGTACAGCTGATGACCGCGATCTCTCTCGGTATCCCGTCCGTTCCGACCAAGCTCGCTGAGCGGCGCAAGAGCCGTCAGATCCAGGTCGGATCGGTGGCCGTCGGCGGCGACGCCCCCGTGTCGGTGCAGTCGATGACCACCACCCGCACCTCCGACATCGGCGCCACGCTCCAGCAGATCGCCGAGCTGACGGCCTCCGGCTGCCAGATCGTGCGCGTGGCCTGCCCCACCCAGGACGACGCCGACGCGCTCGCGACCATCGCGAAGAAGTCGCAGATCCCGGTCATCGCCGACATCCACTTCCAGCCGAAGTACGTCTTCGCCGCCATCGACGCCGGCTGCGCCGCGGTCCGCGTCAACCCGGGCAACATCAAGCAGTTCGACGACAAGGTCAAGGAGATCGCGAAGGCGGCCTCCGCCACCGGCACCCCGATCCGCATCGGCGTCAACGCCGGCTCGCTCGACGCCCGCCTCCTCGCCAAGTACGGCAAGGCCACCCCCGAGGCCCTCGTCGAGTCCGCCCTGTGGGAGGCCTCCCTCTTCGAGGAGCACGGCTTCCACGACATCAAGATCTCGGTCAAGCACAACGACCCGGTCGTCATGGTCAACGCCTACCGCCAGCTCGCCGCCCGGTGCGACTACCCGCTGCACCTGGGCGTCACCGAGGCCGGTCCCGCCTTCCAGGGCACCATCAAGTCCGCCGTCGCCTTCGGCGCCCTGCTCTCCGAGGGCATCGGCGACACCATCCGCGTCTCCCTGTCCGCCCCGCCGGCCGAGGAGATCAAGGTCGGCATCCAGATCCTGGAGTCGCTGAACCTGCGCCAGCGCCGCCTGGAGATCGTCTCCTGCCCGTCCTGCGGCCGCGCCCAGGTCGACGTCTACAAGCTCGCCGAGGAGGTCACGGCCGGTCTGGAGGGCATGGAGGTCCCGCTCCGCGTCGCCGTCATGGGCTGCGTCGTCAACGGCCCCGGCGAGGCCCGCGAGGCCGACCTCGGCGTCGCCTCCGGCAACGGCAAGGGCCAGATCTTCGTCAAGGGCGAGGTCATCAAGACCGTCCCCGAGTCCAAGATCGTCGAGACCCTCATCGACGAGGCCATGAAGATCGCCGAGCAGATGGAGAAGGACGGCATCGCCAGCGGCGAGCCCACCGTCTCCGTCGCCGGCTGACCCGCTCCGGCCGACCCGCTCCGGCACCGCGCGAGGCCCCTCCTCCGGGAGGGGCCTTCCCGTACCTCCGGAACGACGCGACGTTCGTACCCCCTCACCGGCGGGAACGGCGGTAAGGTGCCAGAACCCAGTAGAACCGTACGGTGAGGCCCCAGGTGTTGACGCAATCATCGACGCGGGTCCTCGAACCCGCCGACCTCGGCGCCGCGCTCGCCGTCCTGGAGAGCGCCCCCGTCGAGAACGCCTTCGTCACCGCCCGCGTCCAGCTCGCCGGGCTCGACCCCTGGCGCCTCGGCGGCGAGATGTGGGGCTGGTACAGCGACGGACACCTCACCTCGCTGTGCTACTCCGGCGCCAACCTCGTGCCCGTCTGCGCCACCCCCGAGGCCGTCCGCGCCTTCGCCGACCGGGCCCGCAGGACCGGCCGCCGCTGCTCCTCCATCGTCGGCCCCGCCGAACCCACCGCCCACCTGTGGCGGCTCCTCGAACCCGGCTGGGGCCCCGCCCGGGACGTCCGCGCCCACCAGCCGCTGATGGTCACCGACCGGCCGTCCGCCACCGTCGAGGCCGACCCGCTGGTCCGCCGGGTCCGCAAGGACGAGATGGACGTGATCATGCCCGCGTGCGTCGCCATGTTCACCGAGGAGGTCGGCATCTCCCCGCTCGCCGGCGACGGCGGACTGCTCTACCAGGCGCGGGTCGCCGAGCTCGTCGGCTCCGGCCGCGCCTTCGCCCGCATCGAGGACGGCAAGGTCCTCTTCAAGGCCGAGATCGGCGCCGCCACCCGCCAGGCCTGCCAGATCCAGGGCGTCTGGGTCGCCCCCGAGCACCGCGGCAAGGGCCTCTCCGAGACCGGCATGGCCGCCGTCCTGCGCTACGCGCTCGCCGACGTCGCGCCCGTCGCCAGCCTCTACGTCAACGACTACAACACGCCCGCCCGCGCCGCGTACCGCCGCGTCGGCTTCGAGGAGGTCGGCGCCTTCATGAGCGTGCTGTTCTGACCGGCTTGTAGGGTGCGGCGCATGGATGACACCGAGATCGTGATCGCGCCGGTCAATCTCGCCGCACGGGTCGACGAGGCCCTCGCCGTCCAGGCCGTCGCCTTCGGCCTCGACGCGGCCGAGGTGGCCGTGCGCCGCCACATCGTGCTGCGTCACCTCCTCAGCCCCGGCGCCCGCGCGTACGGTGCCACCACGCCCGACGGACGGCTCGCCGGCTTCGTCTACGGCATGCCCAACGACCGCTCCCACTGGTGGTCGACGGTGGTGGAGCCGTACCTGCGCGCCGAGGGCAACGCCGAGTGGCTCGACGGCTCCTTCGTCATCACCGAGCTGCACGTCCACCCCGACTTCCAGGGCAGGGGAGTGGGCCGCGAGCTGATCACCACCATCACCGACGGATCCGAGCTGCCCCGCTCCATCCTCTCCGCCATCGACACCGAGAGCCCCGCCCGCGGTCTCTACCGCTCCCTCGGCTACACCGACCTCGCCCGGCGGGTCCACTTCCCGAGCGCGCCCCGCCCGTACGCCGTGATGGGTGCCCCGCTGCCGCTCAGGCGCCGGAACTGATTTCACCCACCCGGTGCGGCCCGGCTAACCTCAGGGCCATCAACGTCAGTCCCGGCAGGAGTACGAGAACCATGGCCAACGCACCGGTCCAGCGCATGTCCCAGTTGATGGCGAAGACGCTGCGCGACGACCCGGCGGACGCCGAGGTCCTCAGCCACAAACTCCTCGTCCGCGCCGGCTACGTCCGCCGCACCGCCGCCGGCATCTGGAGCTGGCTGCCCCTCGGCAAGAAGGTCCTCGCCAACGTCGAGCGCGTCGTGCGCGAGGAGATGGACGCCATCGGCGCCCAGGAGGTCTCCCTGCCGGCGCTGCTGCCCCGCGAGCCCTACGAGGCCACCGGCCGCTGGGACGAGTACGGCGCCGAGCTGTTCCGCCTCCAGGACCGCAAGGGCGGCGACTACCTCCTCGGGCCGACGCACGAGGAGATCTTCACCCTGCTGGTGAAGGACCAGTGCTCGTCCTACAAGGACCTGCCCGTCACGCTGTACCAGATCCAGACGAAGTTCCGCGACGAGGCCCGCCCCCGGGCCGGCATCCTGCGCGGCCGCGAGTTCCTGATGAAGGACTCGTACTCCTTCGACCTGGAGGACGAGGGCCTGGCGCAGTCCTACGCCCTGCACCGCCAGGCCTACCGGCGCGTCTTCGAGCGCCTCGGCCTCGACTACCGCATCTGCGCGGCCACCGCCGGCGCCATGGGCGGCTCCAAGTCCGAGGAGTTCCTCGCCCCGGCCGAGGCCGGCGAGGACACCTTCGCCGACTGCCCGAACTGCGACTTCGCGGCGAACACCGAGGCCGTGTACCAGGAGGTGAAGCCGGTCGACGGCTCCGCCGTCCCCGCGGCCGAGGAGATCCCCACCCCCGACACGCCCACCATCGAGACCCTCGCCGCCCACCTCGGCGTGCCGGCCTCCGCCACCCTCAAGAACCTCCTGGTGAAGGTGGACGGCGAGATCGTCGCCGTCGGCGTCCCCGGCGACCGCGAGGTCGACATGGACAAGGTCGAGGCGCACTTCGCCCCCGCCACCGTCGAGCTGGTCACCGAGACGGACTTCGCCGTCCGTCCCGACCTGGTCCGCGGTTACGTCGGCCCGCAGGGCCTGGAGAAGGTCACGTACCTCGCCGACCCGCGGGTGGCGCCCGGCACCTCCTGGATCACCGGCGCCAACAAGGAGGGCACGCACGCGAAGAACGTCGTCGCGGGCCGTGACTTCCAGGTCGACGCGTACGTCGACGTCGTGGTCGTCGAGGACGGCGACCCGTGCCCCGCGTGCGGCACCGGCCTGAAGCTGGACCGCGCCATCGAGATCGGCCACATCTTCCAGCTGGGCCGCAAGTACGCCGACGCCCTCAAGCTCGACGTCCTCGGCCAGAACGGCAAGCCGGTCCGCGTGACCATGGGCTCGTACGGCATCGGCGTCTCCCGCGCGGTGGCGGCGCTCGCCGAGCAGACCGCCGACGACAAGGGTCTGTGCTGGCCCGCCGAGGTCGCCCCGGCCGACGTCCACGTCGTCGCCGCCGGCAAGGCCCTGCAGACCGAGCTGGCCCTGGAGGTCTCCGGCAAGCTCGCCGCCGCGGGCCTGCGGGTCCTGGTCGACGACCGCGCCGGCGTCTCCCCGGGCGTCAAGTTCACCGACGCCGAGCTCATCGGCGTCCCGAAGATCCTGGTCGCCGGCCGCCGCGCGGCCGAGGGCGTCGTGGAGCTGAAGGACCGCCGCACGGGCGAGCGCGAGGAGCTCCCGGTGGACGAGGCGATCGCCCGTCTGTCGGCCTGATCCGGCACGAAGGGGCGCGACCGGTGAGGTCGCGCCCCTTCGGCGTTCCCGGGCGCGGGAGGCGGGGCCGGCGTCTTCTTCGGCGTTCCCGGTTCGTTCGGGTGGGGCAGGACCCCTCCGGCCGGGGCCGGGAACGCGCCGTTCGGCCGGCCGCGGTTCAGCCGGTCAGGTCGCGTTCCGCCCGCTCGTAGGTGACGCCGTGGTCCGCCAGGACCTCGGACACCGGGCCGGCGCCGGTGAGCAGCGCGAGGACCAGGTGCCGGGCGCCGATCTCCTTGTCCTTGCGGCCGAGGGCGATCCGCAGGGAGTTCTCCAGGACGCGCTTGGACTCCGTCGTGAACGGACGGTGGGTGCGCCGGCCCGGCTCCCGGCGGCCGAAGAGCCCGCCCGTACGACCGCGGCCACCGGGCGTCGTGGCGCTCAGGGCGCCCTCGCCGTGGGTCTCCTCGATCCGCGCCACCACCTCGGTCAGGTCGATGCCGAGGCCGGCCAGGGCCTCCTGGTCCGCCTTCGACAGCCCGCCCCGCCGCCGCGCCTCGGCCAGCCCGGCCCGCAGCGCGGCCCGGTCCACCCCGAGCGTGTCGAGCGCGCCCTGCTCCAGGAGCGCGAGGAGCAGATGCTCCTCCGCGACGACGCCCGACTCGGCCCGCACCGCCTCCGACTGGGCCGCGACGACCGCCGAGCGCGCCGCCGCGGTGAACCTCTCGAACATTCACGACCTCCCGTGCTTCTTGTGCACGGCCTGCCTGCTGACGCCCAGCTCGGCCGCGATCTCCTGCCATGACCACCCCTGCGCCCGCGCACTGCGCACCTGCACGGACTCCAACTGCTCCAACAGCCGGCGCAGCGCCGCCACGGCCCGCAACCCCACCCGGGGATCGCGGTCACCGGCGCGGCTCGCCAGATCGGTTGCCTCACTCATGCATGTCAACGTAGGTTGACATGCGCTCCATGTCAACCCAAGTTGACGTCCCGGGAGTGGCGGCAGGGGCGAAGGAGGGGGAAGGGGGTGAAGAGGGGGCAGGGTGACGGGTCAGGGCTCGTCGTCATGGCGCGGTGCCGGGTCCACCGACGCGCCCGTCAGGTCCTCGATCGCGTCCACGGCGTCCTGTCGGCCCGCCAGATACGCCTCCGACGGCGGCCGCTCGGGCGCCGGAGCCTCCGGCGGAACGGGCGGGACCGGGGGCGGCAGGGGAGCGTGGTGGTGTTCGGGGGTGGCCGGGGTGCCGGAGCCGCCGCGTTCCAGGAAGCGGAGGAGCTCCACCGGAATCGGCAGCACCAGTGTGGAGTTCTTCTCGGCCGCGACGGCCATGACCGTCTGGAGCAGCCGCAGCTGCAGCGCGGACGGCGCGTCCGCCATCTGGTGCGCCGCCTCCGCCAGCTTCTTCGAGGCCTGGAGCTCCGCGTCCGCGTTGATCAGCCGCGCCCGGCGCTCCCGGTCGGCCTCCGCCTGCCGGGCCATCGACCGCTTCATGGTCTCCGGCAGCGAGACGTCCTTGATCTCGACCCGGTCGATCTGCACGCCCCAGCCGATCGCCGGGGAGTCCAGCATCAGCTCCAGGCCCTCGTTGAGCTTCTCCCGGTTGGACAGCAGGTCGTCCAGCTCGCTCTTGCCGATGATCGACCGCAGCGAGGTCTGCGCCATCTGCGAGACGGCGAACTTGTAGTCCTCCACCCGGACCAGTGCCTCGGCCGCGTCCACGACCTTGAAGTAGACGACGGCGTCCACCCGTACGGTCACGTTGTCCCGGGTGATGCCCTCCTGGGCCGGCACCGGCATCGTGACGATCTGCATGTTCACCTTGTGCAGGCGGTCCATCACCGGAACGATCATGGTGAACCCTGGCGCGCGCACCTGACCGCGCAGCCGGCCGAAGCGGAACACGACCCCGCGTTCGTACTGCTTGACGACCCTGGCCGCCGCACCCACGTAGGCGACCGCCGCCACGGCCGTGGCGGCCCCGGCCGCCAGGAGTTCCTGCATCATCGCGGCCCCCTGCCGTCGAGCCTGGCCGGACGTTACAAAAAGGGTATTCCCTCGCAGACCGGCTACAACCAGCCGGCGAACTCCAGCAGCATCTCCGCGTCCGCCCGCCGGCCCGCCGTCAGCGACCGGGTCGCCGACTCGACGGCGCGGAACAGGGTCCAGCCGCGCAGCCGCTCCCGGTCGACGTCCAGGGCGTCCGCCAGCTTGTTCACCCGGCGGCGGGCGGCCGAGGCCCCGGCCGACGCGGCCACCAGGTCCTCCACCCGGTCCCGGACGAGCCGCGCCAGGTCGTAGGCGCGCTCGCCGACCAGTGGCTCGGGGCCGACCGCGAGCCACGGCGCCCGGTCACCGGCCAGCACCTTGCCCTGCCGGAACTGGCCGTGCAGCAGCAGGACCTCGGGGGACGACGCCACCAACTCCTCGCGCGCGGCGAGCGCGGCGCCGACGAGCCCGCCGGCCTCGGCATCCGCCCCGTAGCCCTCCATGGCCGCGGCCTGCCGGGCCGTGCGCCCGTCGACCGCCTCGAAGCCGTGCCCGGCGGGCGGCTCCACCCACAGCTTCCGCACCGTCCCGGCGGCCTCCAGCAGGGCCTTCGCCTCCGGCAGGGAACGCAGGGACACCTCGGGGTGCAGCCGCTCCAGGACGAGACCCCCGTCACCGGCCTCGCCGAGCAGCCGCGCCGCGCCCCAGCCGTTCCAGTGGGCGAGGGCGTCCCGCTCCAGGTCCGGACGGGCGAACGGGGGCGCGATCTTCACGACCGCGTCGGGGACGAGGACCACGAGGCTGCTGCGCCCGCCCGGTGCCATCACCCGTTCGGCGACCAGCCCGGCCTGCTCCAGCGTGTCCCGGGCGAGCTCCGGGAGCTCCCGGAGCCATTCGGCCGCGACAGCGTCCCCGTACGTCTCGCCGAGAGCCCGCACCAGTCGCTGCGGCGGTTCGAAACCCATGCGTGCGTTGATTCCTTCGTGTCCTTCGACGGCCCGAGGCCCGGCCCGGGGCCTGCTGCCCCGGAACCGCCGGCCGAAACGGCCTCGCGCGGGCCGTCCACCCCGATCCGGGCCTAGGCCCGCTCCGCGAGCCCAGGAAAGGTTACGTCGCTGCCGCGCCAGCGGACCGCGCGCACCGCCGCTTCGCGCAGGGCGGCCGCCGCGTCGCGCCGCAGCGGGCCGTCGGCGGAGCGGACCAGGTCGGAGTAGACGCCGGCCACCCGGTCCTCCAGGACGGCCGCGAGGCGTACGGCGGCGGCCGGATCGGGGACGGCGAACGGCAGCTCGTAGCCGGCGGCCGCGGCCACCGGCTCGCCGCGCAGGTCCCGTACGGTGCGGCGCAGCGCGTCCCGGCGGGCGCGGTGGGCCTCGTAGGCGGCGGTGGCCTCGGCGCGCCGGGCCTGGTCGACCCGGGCGCCGACGACCCCGTAGCCGTACACGGCGGCGTGCTCGGCGGCGAGGGCGGCCTGGGCCGCGTCGAGCGCGCTCATCCGCGGGCCCCTTCGGTCAGCAGGTAGGCGTGGGCGGCGCCGGACGCGGCGACGGAGGCGAGCAGCCGGGCGTACTCGGGCGGCGCGGTCAGCAGTGCGGCCGTGTGGGTGTCGGCGGTCCCCCGTACGGCGGCGGCGAGGTCCTGGAGCGCCGCGGCGGGATCGGACGGCACCCGGACGGAGGCGGGCGAGCCGGAGGGGGAGGCGGCGGCCGGCGACGCGGAGGACGAGGCTGCCGCGGCGGACGGCGGCGTGGAGGCGGTGGGGCCGGGGGCGGGCGCGGCGCCGCCTTCGCCCAGCGCCTTCACATGGGCCGCCACCGACGCCCGCAGGGGCGCCAGCCGGGCCGCGAGCGCCGGGTGTCCTTCGATGACCGCGTCGTAGCGCAGCAGCAGGTCACGGCTGGTGGCCACCGAGCGGGCGCGCAGCGCGGCCTCGGCGGCGGCCGCGCGTTCGGCGGCGCTCGGCTTCCTGGGGCCGCCCCGGTCCCCGTCGGACGTGCAGCCGGCGAGCGCCGCCGCCGCTCCCGCCGCGCCCGACGTCAGGAGCGCGCGTCTGCCCATGGTCGTCACGCTTCGCCTCCCTCGCGTGTTCGAAGATCTTCGAAGATCGCCGCAGGCGAGCGTACCCGCGACCCCCGGCCCGGTGGACGGCAACACCCTCCGGGACCGGATACCCTTTGGTCTGACACGCGACGAACCCACAACAGCACACGCGGCCGAGGAGTCACCCGGATGAGCACCACCCTGAACGAACGGCTGCGCGGTCTTCTGGAGCCGCTCGTTCACGCGAAGGACCTCGACCTCGAGGAGATCGAGGTGTCCCGGGCCGGCCGTCGTGGACTCCTGAGGGTGATCGTCGACTCGGACGAGGGCGTCGAACTGGACGCCTGCGCCGAGCTGAGCCGCGTCATCTCCGAGAAGCTCGACGAGACGGACGCGATGGGCGAGGGCGAGTACGTCCTCGAAGTCAGCTCCCCGGGCGCCGACCGTCCGCTCACCCAGCACCGTCACTACCTGCGTGCCACCGGCCGTCTGGTGAAGCTCCAGCTGACCCCCGAGGCCGGCGGCGGCGAGGTCGTCACCCGCGTCCTCGCGGTGGACGAGGACGGTCTGGACACCGAGGTGCCGGGCGTGAAGGGCCGCAAGGCGACCGCCCGCCGGATCGAGTTCTCCGAGATCGCCAAGGCGCGTGTCGAGATCGAGTTCAACCGCAAGGACAAGAAGGAAGAGGAGGCGTAGCCGTGGACATCGACGTGAAGCTCCTGAAGGGCTTGGCACAGGAGAAGGAAATCTCCTTCGAGATGCTGGTCGAGGCGATCGAGTCGGCCCTCCTCATCGCCTACCACCGCACCCCCGACGCCCGCCGCCACGCGCGCGTGGAGCTGGACCGGCAGACCGGTCACGTGACGGTGTGGGCGAAGGAAGACCCCTCCGAGCTGGAGGAGGGCCAGGAGCCCAAGGACTTCGACGACACGCCGTCGGACTTCGGGCGTATCGCGGCGAGCACCGCCCGCCAGGTCATCCAGCAGCGGCTGCGCGACGCCGAGAACGACGTCACCTTCGGCGAGTACGCCCGCCGCGAGGGCGACATCGTGGCCGGCCAGGTGCAGCAGGGCAAGGACCCGCAGAACGTCCTCGTCCGGCTGGACGACCGCCTGGAGGCGATCCTCCCGAAGCAGGAGCAGGTGCCGGGCGAGGACTACACGCACGGTCTGCGGCTGCGCACGTACGTCGTCCGGGTGGCGAAGGGCGTGCGCGGTCCGTCCGTCACCCTTTCGCGCACCCACCCCAATCTGGTGAAGAAGCTGTTCGCCCTGGAGGTGCCGGAGATCGCCGACGGTTCCGTCGAGATCGCCGCCATCGCCCGTGAGGCCGGCCACCGCACCAAGATCGCCGTCCGGTCCACCCGTTCGGGTCTGAACGCCAAGGGCGCCTGCATCGGTCCCATGGGCAGCCGGGTGCGCAACGTGATGGCGGAGCTGCTCGGCGAGAAGATCGACATCGTCGACTGGTCGGACGACCCGGCCGAGCTGGTGGCCAACGCGCTCTCTCCCGCGCGGGTCTCCAAGGTCGAGATCGTGGACCTGGCGGCCCGTTCCGCCCGGGTGACGGTGCCCGACTACCAGCTGTCGCTGGCCATCGGCAAGGAGGGCCAGAACGCCCGTCTCGCCGCGCGGCTCACCGGCTGGCGGATCGACATCCGTCCGGACACCGAGCAGCAGGGTGAGGGCGGCGCCCGGTAGGGCCCGTCCCGCCAGGGTCGGCCGGACGGGCGCCAGGGGATCGTCGGAGACTCCCTAGCACGGTCGGCCGGTCCCGTACCGGCACTGATCCTTTTTGGCCAACGACTGTTCGATTTTTGCCCCGAACGGGTGAGGTCGGTACGGGGAGGTAGACTTAACGTGTCTGGCCGGACGCATGCCCGCGTGTGCCCTGAGCGAACCTGTGTGGGATGCCGGGAGCGAGCGGCCAAGAGCGAGCTGCTGCGGATCGTGATGAATAAGGACGAGTGCGTCCCCGATCATCGCGGTACGCTGCCCGGCCGGGGTGCGTACGTGCACCCCGCCTTGGTCTGTCTCGACCTGGCGGTGCGCCGTCGGGCGTTCCCACGGGCCTTCCGGGTCCAGGGGCCGCTCGACACGACGGCGCTGCGCGCGGATGTCGAGCAGGCAGCACCGTAGAGATGTACGGCACAAAAGATGTACGGCACGGAACACCCCGTGCGGTCAGGTACCTCGCGAGTTGGAAGTAGGTCGAGATTGCGATGAGCACTCGATGAGTACGCGATGAGTACGCCCATGAAGTAGCGACGGTCCGGCGGTAACCGGACCTCAAAGGAGCGAAGTGGCTAAGGTCCGGGTATACGAACTCGCCAAGGAGTTCGGTGTGGAGAGCAAGGTCGTCATGGCCAAGCTCCAAGAACTCGGTGAATTCGTCCGTTCGGCGTCCTCGACGATCGAGGCGCCGGTCGTGCGCAAGTTGACTGATGCGTTGCAGGGTTCCGGCGGTGGCGCCGGCAAGACCGCTGCGAAGCCTGGCGCGCCCCGCAAGGCGGCGCCCGCCCCCAAGCCCGCGGCGCCCTCTCCGGCCGCCGCGGCACGTCCCGCTGCCCCGAAGCCCGGCGCCCCGGCCCCCAAGCCGGCCCCCG